>JADGRQ010000064.1 GCA_017880775.1 Burkholderiales bacterium
AGCCCGCGCAGGCGGTATGCGTCGGCGAATTCCTTCGCGTCATCCTTCAGGTGCAGCACGATGCTCGTGCCGCGTTCCGGCCGCTCGATGGTCTCCACCGTGAACTCCCCATCGGCGCGCGATTCCCAGCGTACCCCCTCGGCGGCGGGCACCGCCGCGCCGCGCGAGAACACCTCGACCCGCTCCGCAACGATGAAGGCGGAATAAAAGCCCACGCCGAACTGGCCGATGAGCTGCGAATCTTTCTGCTGATCGCCGGTGAGCTTCTTGAAGAACTCGGCGGTGCCCGAGCGCGCGATCGTGCCGAGGTGCTCGATCGCCTCCTCGCGCGTCATGCCGACGCCGTTGTCGCGCACCGTGATCGTGCCGGCGGTCGCATCGCAGTCGATCCAGATTTTGAGCTCGCTTTCCCCGCCGAGCAGCTCGGGCGCGCCGAGCGCCCGGAAGCGCAGCTTGTCATTCGCGTCGGAGGCGTTCGAGATCAGCTCGCGCAGGAAGATTTCCCGGTGGCTGTACAGCGAGTGGATCATGAGCCTCAGCAGCTCACGCACCTCGGCCTGGAAACTACGGGTTTCGCGCGCGGGCTCGGTCGCTTTCATAAATCGCTGCCTTGCAATGGCCAGGGGGCGCGCGATTCATAAGGTCTTGGGGGACGGATTTCAAGCTGCCGTTCGCGGCAGCGGGCGAGCCAGCGCTCAGCTGCTGCGCTGGACCCAGAGCACGAGCGCGGTGGCTAGGACGGCCACCGGTCCGGCTGCGACCGTAATCTCATCCAGTGCCATGCTCGCTACGTGTCGCGAAGCGGCGACCACATCGTCAAACTCGTCCCATAAACGCAGCAGACATTCCATGCCGCAGATGCTAGCGGCTCATTTGAACGGCGGGCGTGAGCCGACTCACAGCGTTTGCTGAAGGCGGATTCCTAGCATCACGCATGACGCAGCCACGGGTCTTGTGCGGCGCACGACCTTGCGGCCGACCGCTCCCCCACGTAGGCTCAGGGCATGCAACGTATTGTCGTCCTGAACCCAAAGGGTGGGTCCGGCAAGACGACTCTCGCAATCAATCTTGCGAGTTTCTTCGCCGCCCAGGGCGGGCGGCCCGTTCTGATCGACTACGATCCGCAGGGCTCCTCGATACGCTGGGTGCAGAAGCGTCATCCCAGCCAGCCGCCGATTCACACCATTGCTGCGTTCGAGCGCGACAGCCGCACAACCCGCAGCTTCCAGATGCGGCTGCCGGCCAACGCGACGGTGGTGGTCGTCGACACCCCGGCCGCAGTCGACCCGCGCAGCCTGCCTGAGCTCACCCGTGATGCGAGCAAGGTGCTTGTGCCGGTGCTGCCGTCGGACATCGATCTGCACGCCTGCTCGAAGTGCATCGCAGACCTGCTGCTGATCGCCAAGATCCGGCGCGAGGATCAGCGCATCGGCGTGATTGCGAACCGGGTGCGACGCAACACGCTGATATACCAGTCTTTGATGAGATTCCTGCAGACGCTCGGCATACCGATCGTCGCGACCATCCGCGATTCGCAGAACTACATCCGCGGCGCCGAGCTTGGACTGGGCATCCACGAGATGAAGACTTATCTCGTGCGCGAGGATCTGGAACAGTGGGAATCGCTGATTGCGTGGCTCGGCGCGCGGCCGCTGCCACCGCCCGATGGCATCGAGCCCTTGGAGCCGCAGAGCGCGGCAAGCACGACGTGAAGTGGCCGCCGCTGCCGCAGCGGCGCCGTACGCTACTTCTTGCCGTCGTCGAATGAGCCCTTCATCTTGTCGGCCCAGGTCTTGTAACTCGCGAAGTTGTTGAGATTGCGCGTGATGGCGGAATGACGGCCGCGGCCGCGCTGCATCTTCTCGATCCAGCTCTCGTACGGGTCCGCCACCGCAGGCGGGAGCTTGCTGCTGCTCGGCGGCCCGGCCTCGGTCCGCCCGGGCGGTTTGGGATCACCGGGTGGTCGCTCCGAAGAACTCATGATGCCCCCTGATATGACTGTCGCCAGCGTACGGATTCACGGGCAGTCATTGACAGGAAGTGGATCACAGGCATCGGCCGGGCGACGCGCGGGATGGGAGGCGCCTCTCGTCAATAATGCAGCGCGCCGCGGACACGCGCGTTATGTCACGCGACCAGCCGGTAGCACGGGCGATAGACGGCGCCCGGGAGTTTCATGCGCCGCTGCGCGACGAACGCCGCGAGCAGCTCATCGAGCAGATCCATCACCGCGGGGTCGCCGCTGAGCTCGTACGGGCCGCGACGCTCGATTTCCGCGATGCCGACCTCCTTGACGTTGCCGGTGACGATTCCGGAGAACGCGCGGCGCAGCGCCGCGGCCAGCAGGTGCACGGGCTGGTCGCGGTGCAAGGCGAGCGCACGCATGCTCTCGTGCGTCACCTCGAATGGCAGCTGAAACTCGGGCTGCACCGTAAGCAACCAGTTGAAGTTGTACGAATCGCTACGCTGCCGCCGTTGATCGCGCACCGTTTCCAACTGCCGCGCCATCTGGCGCGCAACTTCGGCGGCGTCATCGATCACGATGCTCAGGCGCGCCATGGCGGCGTCCCCGAGCGTTCCGGCGATGAACATCCGCACCTGCTCGAAGTACGCTGCGCTTGAACGCGGGCCGGTGAGCACCACCGGTAGCGGGATTTCGGCATTTGCCGGGTCGAGCAGGATGCCAAGCAGATAGAGGATTTCCTCGGCGGTACCGGCGCCGCCCGGAAATACCACGATGCCATGACCGAGGCGCACGAAGGCCTCGAGCCGCTTTTCGATGTCCGGCATGATCACGAGCTGGTTGACGATCGGATTGGGGGGCT
Organism: Burkholderiales bacterium; assembly: GCA_017880775.1. Taxonomy (GTDB): domain Bacteria; phylum Pseudomonadota; class Gammaproteobacteria; order Burkholderiales; family SG8-39; genus JADGRQ01. Next base: position 2,826 of record JADGRQ010000064.1, read on the forward strand.
CGGCGGCGATGATTCCGGGCTCGGTGACGCCGACGTAACGCCCGCTTGCGATGCGCTGTTTGGCGTGGCCTATGGTCGCACCCTTCATCGGCCCCTTCATGGCACCTGGACCGCAGCCGGTGCACACATCGAGCCGGCGCAGGCCGAGCTCGTACCCGACCTGCTTGGTATACTTGTATTCTTCGTGCCCGATCGAGTGACCGCCCCAGCACACCACGAGATTCGGTTTGATCTTGTGATCGAGCAGGCGCGCATTGCGCAAGATGTGGAACACCGCGTTCGTGATCGAACTTGAGCGCGTGAGATCGAAGCGGCCGCTGTCGACAATCTCGTTCGAGATGAAGATGACGTCGCGCAGCACCGCGAACAGGTGCTCCTTGATTCCGACGATCATCTCGCCATCGACGAAGGCGGAGCCTGGCGCGTTGCGGATCTCAAGCTTGATGCCAAAGGAGTGGCGCAAAATCTCGATGCCGAAGTCCTTGTGGCGGTCCAAGACCTCCTTGGCATTGTCGTTATCGCTGCCGGAGTTCAGCACGGCAAGCGCGCATTTGCGAAACAGCGGGTACAGGCCGCCCTGGCGCGAGTCGAGGAGTTTCTCGATCTCGGCCTGGGAGAGATTCTCAAGACTCCCCCGGGGTCCGACGCGGGCGTCGACGACCTCGCGGATGACAATACTGTTTTCCAAAAATGCTCTGGCTGTGGCGCGGGTCGGGTATGGCGCGAACTGGCGTTACGGCTCGATCTCGATCGGCACGTTGTCCGGCGTCAGCAGCCAGATCTCGAGCATGTCGGCGTTCGATACGGCGATGCAGCCGTCCGTCCAGTCGCGTGTCGCGTAGTAGTCGGGGTCACGCTTCGGCATATTCGGCAACCCGTGGATCATGATCGAACCGCCGGGCTGCCAGTGATTGTGACGAGCGCGGCTCACGTCCTGATCATTCGGGTAGGACACCTGCATCGACATGAAGTAATCACTGCGCGGGTTACGGCGGACCAGTCGGTAGCGTCCTTCCGGGGTCCGAAAATCACCGGAGCGCTCCTTCGGACCCTCGGGGCTCAGGCCGAGGGCGATGCGGTACGAGCGCAGCACTTCGTCGGCGCGCATCAGAAACAGCCGTCGCTCGGCTTTCTTGACGAGCACGCGGTCGGCGACCGGCACCTCGCTCGTGCTCGTCACGAGATTGACGCGCGTCGCCTGCGGCAACGCATCCGCCGCGGCAGATCCGGCCCAGACCAGGGCGGTCACGCCAAGCAACATGCTGCAGCAGGCAGCGAGTCGTGGATGTATGGCTTTCAGCATGGACACAAACAGCAATCCGAACCTTTTTCAATTATACCCACTGGCCTCGTGGGAGGCGCCCGTGCAGGCGTCACAGCGATGCCGCGCAGCGCCGCAGGCCCGTCGCATCCGCGCCGTTTCGCTCGAAGGCGCGCAGCCTGCATGCCTCTTTGACCGCCGGGGGGCCAGCCATGTTCCTCGGCAGATCCGGGCCCCCGCGCGCGGTCTGCGGCGCTCCAGCGCGCCGCCCGTGGCGGCGCGGGACCTGGCCGCCGGATCGTCCGCCTACGTTCCGGGCGGTGCTGGCATGAGACGTGCTGCAATTCGGGCAATGAGGCATCACTATAGCGCCAGCATGCAAACTCTGATCGACACTACGCATCCCGCCATCCGCCGCGC
>JADGRQ010000034.1 GCA_017880775.1 Burkholderiales bacterium
CGAACATGATCGCATAGAGCGAGCCGGCGACCGCGGTCAGCGCGGCGCTGAGCATGTACGCCCACAATTTGTAGCGTCCCGCCGCGGCCCCCAGAGAGCGCGCGGCGCGTTCGCTGTCCTTGATGGCGCGCAGGTAATAGCCCATGCGGCTGTTCTCCATCCACCAGGTCAGCGCCAGCGTGCCGATCAGCACAGCCAGGAACAGGTAGTAGTAGGGCAGGGCGGAGGTGAACGACAGATCCATCAGGCTGCGCGGCACGGTGGGGCCGGAGAGGCCGACGGCCGCGCCGAGGTAATCGGTGTTCGTCACGATCAGGCGCACCAGTTCGGCCACCGCGATGGTGGCCATGCTGAAATAATGCCCGGACAAGCGCAGCGTGGGCACCCCCACGACCAGGGCGATCAGCAGGCTGGCCAACACCCCCAGCGGCAGTCCGGCAATCGGCGGCAGGCCCAGGTGCAAATACGCTGCCAGCGCGCCATAGGCGCCGCAGCCGAAAAACACCACATGGCCGATCGACACCTGCCCGGCATAGCCGCCCACGATGTTCCACGCCGAAGCCCCCACCGCATACAGCAAGACCAGCGCCCCCAGCCGCTGCTGGAACGCGGTGTGCCAGACCAGCGGATAGGCCACGATCATGCCGAGCCAGGAGACCGGCCATAGCCAGCGGTGCATCACGTCTTCCCCATCAGGCCCTGCGGCCGCAGCCACAGCACCGCCACGAACAGCGAATAGACCACGATGTCCTTGTATACCGGACCGATCCAGTAGGCCGACAGCGACTCGATCACCCCGATAAGCAAGCCCGCCACCAGCGCACCCGGCACGTTGCCGAAACCCCCGAGCGAGACGGTAACGAAGGCCACGATCACCAGCGTCTCGCCCACGGTGGGCGAGATGTAGAAGAACGTCGCGATCAGCGCGCCGGCGATGCCGGTGGCGCCTGCCGCCAGGCCCCAGGCGACCGCCTGCATCTGGTGCGGCTTGATGCCCATCAACTGCGCCGCCACCTGATCCTCGGCCACCGCCAGCATGCGGCTGCCCAGCGCGGTGCGCGTCAGCAGCAGGTGCAGCCCCGCCGTGACCAGCAGCGCCACCGCGCCGGCCAGCAGCCGCGCCGCCGGGATGCGGATGCCGCTCAGGTCGAAAGTGCCGCCGACCAGATTGTCGGGCAGCGACAGGAAGTTGGCGCCGAAATACCAGAACACCGCGTAGCGCAGGAACAGCGCCAGGCCGAACGTGCCCAGGATCTGCGCGATCATCGGGCCGCGCATCACGTGGCGCACAAGCGCGAAATAGACAACGATGCCCACCGTGGCCATCAACAACGCGGCGATCGGCACCGACGCCGCCGGCCCCAGCCCCAGCGTCTTCCAGACCACGAAGGTCGTGTACATCGCCAGCATGACGAAGTCGCCATGGGCGAAGTTCACCACGTTCATCATGCCCCAGATCAACGTCAGCCCGGAGGCGAACAGCGCATACAGCGCGCCCAGCAGAACGCCGCTGACAACCAGCTGCAGGATGGTCACGCTCATGCCAGAGGTGTTCCGACCTTGCGGCGCCGGCGCAGGGCGCGCCTCACCGCCGCGCCAAGGTGGAAATCCGCCGGGCCGCAGGCGGCCTTACCAGCCCTTGTAGGGCAGCAGCAGCGGCGCCGCTGCCGATGCTTTCGGCCAGACCGCCACATAGCGGTTGCCCTGGATCTGGATCAGCAGCGCGGCGGCCAGCGTGTTGTTGCCCTTCTCGTCGAACTTCACGCCGCGAAAACCCATCATCAACTGGTTCGGCTTCAGGTCGGTCGCCTTCAGCGCCGCCTGGATCTTTGCCGGCTCGGTCGACCCGGCGCGGTTGATGGCATCGGCCAGCACCAACAGCCCCTGCATGGCGCGGCCCGCCGTGTCATCCAGGTCCACGCCGCGCTTCTTCTTGTACATCTCGTTGATCAGATAGGTCACGCTGCCGGGCTTGCCGATGTCCCAGGCAGAGCGGTTGATCGCGCCCTGGGCGATGCTGCCGACATTGGTCAGGAAAGCCGCATCGGAGAACCCGGAATTGTCGCCGATCACCACCGGCGGCTTGTAGTCCATCGCCTTCATGGTCTTCATGTAGAGGATCGCGTCGGAGGTGTAGCTGACGAAGATCACCACGTCCGGCTTCTTGTCCTTCAGCTGCAGCACCTGGGACTGCACGTCCGTGGTGTTGGCGCTGTAGGGGATCTCGATGCCGATGTTGAATCCGCTTTCCTTCGCCGCCTCGCGCAGCACCTTGGCGATGGAGGTGCCGTATTCGGTGTTCTCGTTCACGATCGCGATCGAATCGACCTTGCGGCCGCCGGCTTTCAGCTCTTTCAGGAAAGCCATGTAGGTCGTGGCGATGTCGGACGCAATCGGCGTGGTGCGGAAGAACCACTTGAAGCCGCGCTCGGTCAGGTTGGCCGCCACCGATTCGCCGCTGAGGAAGGGGATGCCGTATTTCTCCGCGATCGCGCTGGCGGTCAGCGTGATCCCGGACTGATAGGCGCCGACCAGCGCGTGCACCTTCTCTTCGGTGATCAGCCGCAGCGCCTGGTTCTGCCCGGCCGCGGGCGTGCCCTGGTTGTCGGCGAACACGATCTCGATCTTCGCGCCCTTCAGGCCGGGCAGCCCCGCGCCCTTCGCCAGCGTCAGATCGCCCAGCTCGGGATGGGCGTTGTTGATCACGTCCATCGCCACTTCCAGCGCCGCCTTCGCGGACTCGCCGGCGCTCGCGGCATTGCCGCTGAGCGGGTAGATGGCGCCGATCTTGACGGGGCTCTGCGCGAAGCCGGGCGCGGCCATCACGCCGGCCATCGCCAAGGCGCCGAACAGCGTCAGGACTTTTTTGATTGCCATGTACTCCTCCTTGTACGGGGTTTAGTCAGACGGGGCTTTCGAGACACGTCCGCAAATCGCTGCCACTCCTAACACTCTATGGCGTCTTGCCGATTTATTGTAGCAGAGGCAAATTGTAAGCTGGACTGTACGGGCTTACTGCGGCTGGATGCCCGCCGCGCGGACCAGCTTGCCCATGTTGTCGACTTCGCTGCGGAACGCCGCGGCATAGGCTTCGGGACTGGCGAATGTCGCAGGCTCCATCGCCTGCTTCGCAAAAGACTCGCGCACGTCGGGCATGGCCATGACTTTTGCGATCTCGGCGTGCAGCCGGTTCACCACGTCCTTCGGCATGCCGGCCGGCCCCATCAGGCCGATCATCGCGCCGAAATTGTAGTCCAATCCCTGCTCGATCATCGTGGGCACGTTGGGCAGCGCGCTGGCGCGCTTCTCCCAGGTGGTTGCCAGCGCGCGCAGCTTGCCCGCGTTGATGTGCTGCAACGGTGTCTGCACCAGGTCGAACATCATCTGGATGTTGCCCGCGAGCAGGTCGACCACCGCCTGCGATGCGCCTTTGTAGGGCACCTCGATGATGTCCACGCCGGTTTTCAACTTGAACAGCTCGGTGGCGAGGTGCAGCGTATTGCCCACGCCCGCGGTGCCGAAGTTCACCCTGCCGGGATTCGCCTTTGCGTAGGCGATCAGTTCCTGCACGTTCTTCGCCGGCACGCTCGGATGCACCGAAAGTACGAGCGGCGAGATGATCGCGTTATTGATCGGCGTGAGATCCTTCAGCACGTCGTAGGGCAGCTTCTTGTAGAGGTGCGGCTGCGCGCCGTAAGTGGTCAGCCCCGCGAGCAGCAACGTGTAGCCGTCCGGCGGGCTCTTGACGACGAACTCGGTGCCGATCACCGTGTTGCCTCCGGGCTTGTTCTCCACCACCACCTGGGTGGAGAGCAGCGGGCCGAGGCGCTCGGCAACCGTGCGCGCGGTGAAATCCGAAGACCCTCCGGGAGTGTAAGGGACGATGATCCTGATCGGCCTGGATGGCCAGGCTTGCGCCGGAGCGGCGGCGGAATACACGGCAGCGAGAACGATGAATGCGCCTGCGAGCAATCGGAACATGCGGATCTCCCTTTGCAAGGCCATCTCAGTACACCACCACGCTGCGGATCGACTCGCCCGAGTGCATCAGGTCGAACGCCTTGTCGATGTCGTTCAGTTCAACGAGGACCTCGCCGGACTTCGGCCCGGCCAACTGCACCGTCTCCACCACCAGGGGCTTGCCGGGAGCGTAGGCGACGGCTGCTCGAACGTCCATTACGATTTCTCCATGTTGTTGGCTGCCGATTCTAGCGTTGCAGCCACCCGCGCCATGAACTGCGGCGCAAGTTCCGTGAGGCGCGCATCGCTCATGCGCCCGCTGCGCGTCATATAGTCGTAGGCGAGCCCGAGCGCGTCGAAGCGCGCCATCCGCTCGGCCATGTTCTCGTACCAGTACGAGCTCGCATTCGCTGCGGCGACGATCTTCTCCACCACCGGCCGGCGCTCGCGCTCGAACGCAGCCAGCGCGCGCGGCACGTCTTCGCCTGCCTCGCCGAACGCTCGGTCGAGCGCGATCGCGTCCTCGAACGCAAGCCGCGTGCCTGAACCGATGGAGAAATGCCCGGTGCGCAGCGCATCGCCGATCAGGACCACGGGGACGGATGAGAAGCGTGCGACCCAGTTCCGATTCGACAGCAGCGGAAATTGCCGCCAGGTGGACTTGTTCGACACCAGGGGATGGCCGCCGAGGTCGGGCGCGAACACGCGTTCGCAATACGAGCGCGATGCTTCGTCTGTCATTCTCGCGAAGCCCGTTCTTTCCCACGTCGGCGCATCGCACTCCACGATGAAAGTGCTCATGTCCGGCGCGTAGCGATAATGGTGTGCGACGAATACGCCATGCTCACTCTCGCGGAAGGTGAGCGTCAGGCACTCGAACGACTGCGTGGTGCCATACCAGGCAAACCTGTTGGTGAGCCACTCGATCTTCGGCTCGAACTGCGTCCCAAGCGTGCGGCGGACAAGCGAGTTCACGCCGTCGGCTGCGACGATCACGTCCGCACCGGACAGTTCATCGAGCGAAACCACAGTACGTCCGAACCCGATCTGTACGCCCGCTCCACGGCACAACTCGATCAGGAACTGGTTCAACCTAAGCCGCGCGATGGATGAAAAACCGTTGCCATCGATGTCCACATGCTGGTCGCGGTGCACGATGCGCTGGATCGGCCAGGTCTCCATCCTCGGCAGCAGTTGCCGGTACAGGTCGGGCGCGTCGCGCTCAAGGAAGGCAAGCGCACCCTGCGAGAACACCACGCCGAAGCCGAACGTGGCGTCTGGCGGGTTCTGCTCGAACACCTCGACGCGCGCCGCCAGCTGGCGGCGCTTTGCAAGCAGCGAAAATAGCAGGCCGGCGGGGCCTGCTCCGAGGACCGCGATCCTCACCCGATTCTCCCCCCAGGGTTGTAGCAAAGAGATGATAAGTCGGATATCTTGCAGACGGAATTCTCTTCCATGTCTCGTTTTGCGACCTCCCTGCTCGCCTTAGTCTTTGCCGCCCACGGCGTGGCGGCGCTCGGACAGATGTGTCCGGGCAAGCCGGTGCGGCTGGTCGTCGGCTTTACGCCCGGCGGCGGCGTGGACATCAACGCGCGGCTGCTGGCGTCGAAGCTGTCCGAATTGATCGGCCAATCGGTGATCGTCGAGAACAAGCCGGGCGCCGGCACCAACATCGCCAACGAGTTCGTCGCACGATCGGCGCCCGATGGCTGCACACTGCTCGTCAACACGGCGGCCGTGGCGATCAACATGGCGCTCTACAGGAACCTGACGTTCGATGCGCTGCGTGACTTCGCGCCCGTGTCGGTGTTCTCCGAGAGTCCGAACATCCTCGTGGTGAATTCTTCGGCGCCGATCAGGAGTGTGGCCGAGCTGCTCGCCCTCGCGCGTGCCAGGCCCGGCGTGCTGAACTATTCTTCCGCCGGCTCGGGCACGACGCAACACCTCTCGGCAGAACTGTTGAAGTTGCGCACCGGCACGAACATCGTGCACGTGCCGTACAAGGGCACTGCGCCGTCACTCACCGCGCTGATCGCCGGCGAAGTCGACTTTACCTTCGCCAACATCCCGGCGATCCTGCAGCACGTGAAAGGCGGGCGCCTGCGACCGCTCGCAACCACCGGGTCGAAACGCTCGGAGCTGATGCAAGAGCTGCCGACGATGAAGGAAGCCGGGGTGAACGGCGTCGAAGTCACCGTCTGGTACGGAGTGCTCGCACCTGCCGCGACGCCGCGCGAAATCGTCAACACGCTGGCCGGCGCGATTGCAAGGGCCGCGCGCTCTCAGGACATCAGAACGCGCCTCGTCGATCAGGGTGCGGAACCCGTCGGCAACACGCCGGAGGAGTTTGGAAAACTCCTGCGCGAGGAGGTCGCGCGCTGGGCCGAGGTGATCGGCGCCGCGGGAATCAGGGCTGATTAAGCAATAGGAGAATCGATCCGGCTCATCGTTGCGCTGGTCCGACCCAGTTGTCGCCGTTGTGCTATCCTACTTCAATAGTATGATTTTCCATGCAGTCCCTTGGAGGCCAGGATGGGAACCACTCGCAAGACCATTACCGTTACCGACCAGCAGGACGAGTGGATCAAGGCGCAGATCGAGGCTGGAGGTTTCACCAATGACAGCGAATACGTCCGAGACTTGATTCGCCGCGACCAGGCGCGCAACGCGGAAATAGAGGCAGTTCGCGCCGAACTGATCAAGGGTGAGGCGAGCGGGAAGCCGCGGCCCTTCGACGCGGCCCGCTTCAAGCAAGTCATGACCGCCAAGCATGCCCGAAAGGCGCGCTGAATATCGATTAGCCCCGGCAGCGGCGCGCGATCTTGAAGGCATCTGGCTGTACACGCTCGAAGAATGGGGAATCGAGCAGGCTCGTCTATACACCGATGAGCTCGCCGCCGCCTTCGATCAGCTCGCAAACAAGCCGCAGCTCGGCACGCACTGCGATTACATCCGTAAAGGGTATCGCCGCAGCCGGGTGGGGCGACACGCGATCTATTTCCGCATCACCGATTACGGGATTGCCGTGATCCGCGTGTTGCACGATCGTATGGATGCGGCACGGCACCTTTAAGCAATGGGAGAATCGATCCGGCTCATTCAGAGAGGGTTTGAATTTCCAATTCGCTATGCGCTGAATTGGAGCAGGTCTGATTGACGTCGCGGCGCTTATGTAGTAACGTAACTACATTATGACTGGAGGTGCATTATGTCGCTAACCACACTCTCAAGCCGCCAGTTTAACCAAGACACCAGCGGCGCCAAAAAAGCGGCGAAGCGCGGTCCGGTAATTATTACGGATCGCGGTCGGCCTGCGCATGTATTGCTGAGCATCGAGCAATATCAGCGCTTGGCGGGCGGCCAGAAATCCTTGCTGGATGCGCTGGCGCAAACCAAGGGTGGCGATTTTGATTTTAAGCCGCCTCGCTTGCGTGGCGGACTGTTCAAGCGGGCTGATCTTGCTTGATGTTTGTTATCGATACCAACGTCGTTTCCGAGCTGCGGCGTCCCGGTAAGGCAAATCCAAACGTCCTGGCGTGGGCTCGCAACACTGCTGTTGCCAGTCTTTTTCTTTCGGCTATCACCGTGCTGGAGCTTGAACTCGGCGCGTTGCAGACTGCACGAAAAGATGCGAAGCAGGGAGCCGCCTTACGCGTGTGGATAGACGAGCAGGTGTTATTGCAGTTTGATGGACGCATACTGCCGGTGGACACCGTTGTCGCCCGGCGTTGTGCGCGACTGCATGTGCCCGATCCGCGATCCGAACGGGATGCGTTGATTGCTGCGACCGCGTTGGTGCATGGGATGACGGTCGTAACGCGCAACGTGCGCGATTTTGAGCGCACGGGCGTGGTGACATTCAATCCGTGGATCGCGTGACGCGAACGGCGGGTTACGGCGCAAACTGCGTGCTTGACTCTCTCTGCTAAGATTGCCCGGGGTAAAATCGCGCTGGGCCGAGGTGATCGGCGCCGAGGGAATCAGGGCCGATTAGCTGGAGCCATGCCTAGCGGGTATACCACGAGGTCGGTACGCACCCTTTAATTTGACCACCCTGAAAGTTCGGATTGAGCAAGCGCTTCTTTCGGAATCATCATAGTATTTGCGCTAATCGGCGACTGTCTGCTTTCCGCTAGGTTGACAGTCTGGGTTCAAGCCGAAGCGGAAGGCCAATCGTCCTCCACTGGCAGTGACAATTGCGAAATTTATTGGTTCGCAGGAATTGTCTGGGAGTGAACTTGGCAAGAGGATATGATCAACTTCAGTACATAACGATCTCCGGCCATCAAATCTGCGAGGGAATTCGGGGAGGCGCATAAGGAAAGCGCTTTGAGTACTTATCGCCCACGACTTTGGTGTCATATTACCGTGCCGTGGGTAACGCTCGTCGCTCTCCTGTGGTGTATGCCGTCTTACGCCACAACCTGGATCGAGCAGGCCCAGGCTGATCTAACCTGCATCGGGCTCACTGACGCCACCGAACGCGCGCAACTCGATGCGCCGTTCATCCCTGACGCTCCTAACGCCAAGGCCCTCGCGAACTATTTCCGCACCGCGCCGATGAACAAGCGTCACGCCCGTTTTCGCCATCTCACGATTCTCGCCGCGATCGCCTGGTGGGCCGACTTGATCAATGACCAGAGACAGCGTGCTAGCGTCTACCTCACTATTGCGCGGCTCTCCGAGCGCTACTTGGCCGAGGGCGATGACACGCTGTTTCGCCAAGTCGCCCGCTGCGCGCGCGTGCACCTGATCAGTGCCGTCCTTGAATTGGATTTACCGCAGAGCCCGGACCGATTTGCCTCCGACCTGACGCGTCTCTACGACGAACGACCGCCCGTGCTTTCCGTGGAGGATTGGCCTCTGCTATTCGCCCTGCGCGAGATTCGCCTCAACCCAGCATCTCGAGATGGCATCGCGCAGCTTGTGACGCGCGCTACAGCATTCGCAAATTCGACGCTACAGACGAACCAGACGGCTCGTGCGAGCCGCCTTTACGCCGCCGCGGGCCAGGGATTGCTCGCGCTCGGGCGGTATGAAAATGCCAAGCAACTGGCCGTTCAGTCGATGGTCGCGACTGGCAAGCCACCAGCGGCTGATGCAGTTTGGCGTGCGTTTCCCACGCTGTACGACTCTTTTGAAAAAACGAAAGGCCCAGCGGAGGCCGCTGAATTGCAAGCAGCAATCATTAATGCCGCACCCCCATCAGGCCTTGGTGACAGAGAAACTGTCTTCGAGGTGCTCTTTCGCCTTTCGAAGGCCGCCGAGACAAAGGAGGAGTACGCCGAGATGGGACGGCTCAGCGAAGCAGCATTCAAGGTGTTGGCCGATTTTCGCGGGCTCCAGCGCAGCTCCATGTCTTTTTACCGATCGGTGCTCAACCAGCAAGCGGCCATACGCCACGTGAACTTGGGAACGCTCGCCCGGCACGACCCAAAGTTCGCCGTGGAGAACTACTCGACCTACATCGGTATGTACCACACGTTGCTGAAGCAGGCGCAGGCTCAATACGTGGCCGAAGCCCGGGAACAGCTTTTCTTTCAATACAAAATCGACGTCAGCCTGAACGCGTTAACCGAGTTGTACCCGGCCATGCCGAGCAAGCAGGCGGAAATTGCAGACGTCACCTTCCGACTGGCACAGCTGCGCTCCTTTGGCCGCCTGACACTGGCGACCCTCGCTGCCGAACTGGGTCGCGCCAACATCGATTCCAAGTTTCGGTTCAATGTCGAGAGTTTCTTCACGTTTTCTACGCAGACGGCGGTTTGGCTCAATAAGCTGTTCTCATCTGTCACGTCTGTAGACGGCGCGCAGGCTCCAAGCGGTGAAACGCTCTGGAATGCCATCGCCACGCTTGACGTCTTTTACGAAGAGACTTTGAACCAATACGAGCGATTCGTCGCCTTCGTGCGTCAGAAGGCTCCTGGAGTCGGGGAGCTCATAACGCCGCGGCCGTTACCCGTGGCCGAATTTCAGCAGCTGCTGCAGAGCGATGAAGCAATTGTGGCCACGCTGGTCACGCCGCAGGACTTGTACGTCTGGGCTGTAACGCGCAGCGGCGTGACTATGTCACGTTCCCGCATCGGCGAGCGCGAACTCGGCCAGAAGGTAAAGCGGCTGCGCGCAGGACTCGTGCCGAATAGCAGTGGCGGAACAACGACCCTACCGCCCTTTGACGCGGCGGCTGCGCACGAGATCTATGGCCTCGTGTTCGAGCCCATAGCCGCTGCGCTCAAGGGGGTAAACCACGTCATCTGGTACGGTCATGGCCCGCTAGGATCCGTGCCGCCCGCTGTGCTGGTCACCGCGCCGCCGCCTGTCGCGGCGCTGCGTAGGCCCGAAGACTTCGCTGGAACGAACTTCCTCGTCGACCGGTATGCCGTCTCGACGCTGGCCGATCTGTCATTGTTTCCGTGGCATCGGCGCAGCGCGAAGGCACCGCTGCACACCAAATCTTTCCTCGGCGTCGGGGGAACGCTACTCGCCATGACCGAACTCGACAAGGCGGCACCGCGCTCACGGTCCAACGAACTGGCAGGGGGGCTTGATGGCAAGGAGCTGTCCCAACTACCCAAGCTAGAGGAGTCGGTTGACGAGTTGAAAGGCCTGGCCAGCATCCTGGGTGAGAACGGGTCGACGGTGTGGCTGGGACCAGACGCAAGCGAGCGGCGTTTTGTAGGCGATGGGCTGCTTGGTTTTCAGGTGATTGCCCTCGCAACGCACGGCTTCCTGCCCGGTGAGGTGCGCGGGTTTTCTGAGCCTGCGCTGCTACTGGCGCTTCCGAGCGAACCCGATGGCCGCTTTGACGGTATTTTGACCAGTCGGGAAATTGCGAGTCTTAAGCTCGACGCGGACCTCGTCATTCTGTCCGCCTGCAATACCGCGAGCGCGGATGGGCGGCCACGCGCCGAAACATTTACCGGCCTCACGCAGGCCTTCTTCACGGCTGGCGCAAGATCGCTGATGGTCAGTCACTGGCCGGTCATTTCCGGAGCTGCCGTCCAGTTATCCGTCGGGACCGTCGAACGCGCCCGCAAGGAGGGTCTGCCGCTGGCGCGAAGCTTGCAACTGTCGATGCAGGCATTGCGCAAAGCCGGCGCATCAAGCGAGCTCGAGGCACATCCATCCTACTGGGGTCCGTTTGTCATTGTCGGTGACGGACGACGCTCTTTACGGCCTTGAGGTTCACGCGGTCCCGGAGGTGGCCAGTTGGCGCGGGACTACCGCGCTGTCCATCGTCCCCACAGTACGCCGTCACCGATGGCGCCCGCCAGAGGATCCCCCTCCCGAATCAGTGGCCGTAAGCGTTCGAAACTCTCCATTCGCCATCGACCTCCGACCTGGTCCGCTATCCAGACAGCCTGTGCGATGACGCCGAGGACTGTGATGTCCTCCGCGAGTTCGGCCGGCACGGTTGGGCCTTGGCTTACGGCCTCAAGCGTAGCCTCGAACTGGGCGCCAGTCGCGTCTCTGATCGCTACGGTGTAACGCCCGACGGATAACGGCACGTTGTCGAGGCGTACCTGCCGCACGGCAATGGACTCGCGCAGGACTACGATCCCGCCGTTCGAGCGCACCGACACAGCAAAAGGCTCGCACCCACCTCGCCACGCGAGCGGCACATCGCGCTTGCCGGCGACAATGCGCGCCCCACCGGCAAGGATCGGTACATCGATCGGCGCGACTGTCTTCCCGGCGCCACCGCATGCTTCCCCACCACGCGATGCAGCGGTACCTGCAAGCCGGTACTCGTCGTCGAATAGCGCCGGGATGGAAGAAAAGATGCTCAACCATTTGCCGCGCGGCGCGACGCTCGGGACATCGAAAGTTCCGGGTCCTTGGACGCTCCAAGTCTTGTCGTCGGCGAGATGCAGTTGCAACGAGCTTCCGGCCGGTAAGCTGATTCGATCGCCGGCCATGGCGACGGTACCAATCCGGACCGGCACTTGCTGTTGTCCCTGCGACCGAGCAAAAACGAATCGCCCTGCGGCGGGCCGATACTCGGCTACGACCCCGACGCTCTGCCTGCTATCCGCGGCGCCCGCCTCAAATGGGAAAAGCGAGTAGAGAATTGCCGCCACCCCTGCAAGTCCGATCCATCGAGCGTCGATCATGATTGCCTCTTCGCGGTTCGTTTCTTGCCAAGGCTTCGAGGCCCGCAGAGCTTGGTCAGCACAGTCCGCAACCCACTCTCCTTTTTCCAGCCCTCGATCCAGTCCGCGCCTAACTGCCGGCAGTCCTCGGTGAGCATGGCCCGTCCCCCTCGATTCGTTTTCCAGTCGGCGATCAGGTCGAACACGGCCTGAACCGTTTTATATTGCAGAATTAGCAGCAGCGACATTTCGACCGCCTCGAATACCCGGAAGTAATCGCATAATCCAACCAGAGTCGCGACGAATACCAATCCACCGAGAGCCGATAGCAGGATTGCCACGATTACGCGGAAACACCACATCAGCCCCGCGAACATGACGAATGCAAAGAGGGCGGCGGCCCGCAGCGCCATCTCGGCCTGTGGTCCGGTGGTCACCCTGAGTGGTGCGAACCGGACCGTGTTGGCGATCAGTTCGACCCCTGGCAGGACGCCGCTCGGGGTCAACCAGACATCGCGGGATCCGGAATTGACTGCGCCGATGAAGACCACACGATCGCCGAACAGCGCGGCGTCGTCACGGTCCAAGTCCTGGTTGAGCAACGCCGAGGCCTCCACCCACTGTGCGTCGGCCATCATCGCATGTCGTTGCGGACCGGTCAGGCGCGGGCCAACCAGCAGCAGCTGGCCGGGTGCGTCGTCTTCGCGCTGGCAGGAACGGCGCAGCGGCGGCGGTTTCGGCCGCTCCATGCCCGGCGGGAGGTGGCGGTTGGCGAGCACGGCCGCCAGCCGGACCGTAACCGACGGTAACAATAGCGTCGCATTGTCAGTGCACACCTCCAACCAATCGGCCCACTGTCGAACGGCACCGCCTTTGTCCGTCTCAAAGCTGGCGTGCGCCCAAGAGAGACGGGGGTTGCCGTCGAAAATGTCATCCAATGGGCTCGTCGCGGCCCGTCGGCGCGTGTCGCTGACACCGGGCTCGATCCGTTTGGGGAAAATTAACGGGGCCGAGCCTTTGTAGTCCTGCAGAAATTTGCGCAGGTCGCCCAGACCGTTCCCGTCGCCTCCCGACAGATCAATATCCACCACGATGGCGGCCGGATTGCTTCGTGTTGTTATGGTAGCCAGCATCCCGACCAGGGCGGCGCGCGGTGTGATTGCTGGCGAGCCCCAAGCTTGATAGGTGGCTTCGCCGATCTCCACCATCGAGATCGGAACCGTATTATGCGAATCGAACCATCCCAGTGATACGGTTCGCAGCGCCCAGTCGAGCTCGAAAGGGGCATGCGCCAGAAACCCGAGCGGCTTCAAAACGGTGTTGCTGCCGAACGCAATCAACGCAATCGCGAAAACCAGCGCCAGCGTCACAGCGCGAATCGATTTATGGCGGTCATGGGGTCGCACCGCGAGCGAAACCAAAAACCAATTGAGAACGTTCTTCACGCAGTCAACCTTAGGTACCGTGCCCGGGTGCTCGCCGCGCTATCGGGGGTCTGCCCATAGGCTGCGGGATGCATCGGAACAAATTCCGGAATACGACGCCCCCCGTTCCTCAAGGGGATTGCCGCTACGTTAGAGGTAGCGCGGGCTACATACGCGCGCCCTTTAGCGCCATTCTTCGTACACGGCAGACTGCGCCGCTTACTTGGATACCCCACCGCCGAAATCGATTCCTTTCGTTGGCGCTCCTTTTTGAATGGTCTGTTGATTTTCGCTGAATCTTCGGCTTGCGTCCCTCTGGAGCGCATGCCATAAGAATTGAAAGCTGATCGATTGTTCACTCAGGTTGACCAGTAAACTTGGCGCAAGGTTGTGCTCATTTCGTTGTGCCGTCGGTGCTCGTTGAAGAGCCGCCACGGAGTTGAGTGGGCTCTCCTTGAACTGGAGGCTAAATTGATGGCGTGAGGCGTCCCCAAGTTCTTGAAAGGGTGTTCCGTACTTCGCGATGATTTGCTCTCTGAGCTTTTCGGTCTCAAATCGACCTTCGCCTGGCTTATATGACTGGGTAAATACAATTCCTTCCACAATGAATGCTCCACTCGGGTCAGGGCAGCACTGCAACACACTGATGAACATTCCGGGGCGCTTTCTGAATTCCTTCTTAACCGAGTCGCTTCCCGCACCCTCCCACCCGTTCGACAAGAGCATTGTTTCCGCTTCTTTGATGCGCATTCCCAGATTGACACCTTGAATACCCGTGAACCTTTGCGGTGGACGGGATGCAGTCCACGCCTCGCTTGAGCTTCCGCCGCTTGGTACGGGCGCCTTCGATGCCCCGAGTCTGCTGACTTCGGATGGTGGCTGGTTTTTCTGCCCGGGGAAAGTTTGTGCTAATTGCACAACGTCCCCGCCCTTATTTTGGCTGTTGATCGCGGTCTGCGCATGCGAAGCACTGGGAATCTCGATCCAGAAGGCTATCGCAAGAAAATAAAACCTAGTCACTGATCTCATAATTCTCCCCTCCCTAGGCGTCGTGCTTGTGGCGGCCGCTCCTCTTCCCGTGATCCTCAAATGCTTCTGCGAGTGTGCGCGCCCCACACCCTTCGCGCAACCTCCTTTGGTCGAGTACCCCATGAGGGTACTCGTCCGGTGACGGCTGCACGGATTTGCGCGGCTCCACATGGTGATCGACAGCATGAAGTTCTCTTACGGGTTCGAATTTCATCAATAACATTCGGGTCGTCGTCAACCGACACGCAAGGCCGTCGGAGGATCAACTCGTGCACACGAGATTCGCGAATGATTCCCAATCCCGGTGACCACTCGGTTGTGCGCGGAGTATCGCTTTCAAACTTCGCTTTCTAATACCCCCGAACCGGAGTAACGTCGTCTTCGAGAAGAGTTACGCGAAGCCAAAATTGGTAGGTCAGATCGAAGATTGACACTAACCAGGTAGGGGGTTATGAAGATGGGTTCAACCATTACTGATTTCCTTCCATCACGCCACGCCGTGATCAATGCGCTCCGTAGCTCGGCCGCTGGCGTTCTGTTCTTGAGCTTGGCTATTCCTACTGGTGTCCGCGCACAGGGTGCGACATATTCCGTTTCTGGTCTGATTGCGCAAACCGGTCGGCCCATGGCAGGGAATTCTCTGTCCAAGGTTAAGCTCAAGGACACGTTCTGTGTTTCGTTCACGCTCGCCCGATCGCAGACTAAGCCGGGAAGGGTGTCAGGTACCGCGATTAATAGCGTCGTAGTCAAGGTTGGTGGCGAGACGTATCAATTCGAGGTAACAAAGAACAATAATCCCCGTAATAACTATTTGACCCTAGTTGACGACGGAAAAAAGATCCTAGTAATCGAGACGGCAAGTGCATTTCATCAGGCTATCAAGAAGACCGATCAAAATTATGTAGTAACGATCGATGACAGCCGTCAAAGAGGTAGAGATCTGGGCTTCTGGTACAAGGAAAAAAACCAAACGGACGATACCTGGGTGAAAGGCCACATTGCGGCCTACGGTGCTGGTTGTTGACGGTGTGTGAATAGTATCGGCGAACGTGACAATGCTTTCCGCATTAAGGGAAGAACCGAGAAGAGAGATTTTGCGTGAATTCTTGAAGATCGTCGGAATATTGGCTTTGACGCTCAGCGCACCCAATGTGGCGTGTCAGGACCAAATCCCTGACTACAGCGGAACGCGTGTGCCTGACGCGGAAATCGCGGCATCCATCATGCGTGAGCAGTACGGGACAAAGTTCAACGCAAACCACAAATGCTGGATCTACACGTCGCAGGAGTGGGGACGTTATTGCATGGCGCAGATCAAGTCGCACCGCATCGAGGCGCATGACGGGCCTCGGCTTTACGTGCTTGCCGAAGGTATTCCGATTACTCCAGCCGGGGAAATCGAGAAATTGGGGGCACATGCCGCACCTGGGGTTGTGGGAGCTTTCGCCGTCAGCCTCGGCGCCGCAGGGAAGTCGACATATCTGGCTGCGTCGAAGGAACTGAACTTCGGTTCTTTTGGCCAAGCAGGCGCCGGGATCGCAAAATTCGTTCAACTCGGGCCGTCAGACTACTACGGATGGACCTTCGTCAGCGGCGGAACGTGGCAGGGTACGACTGTGGGGTGGCATCACATTGTTGCGCCCCGGGGGAAACGGTTTGTCGACATCAGCGCCATCCCGGAAACGACGGAAGACGATCAAACTCACAGCTATGAAATCGCGTTCGATACGACGCGGGAGGATCAGAAGGTGTATCCGATGATTGTGACCAAGCGATTCACCGGCGACGGCAAGAAACGTGGGGCGGTCGTTGCGACTTTCCAGGTGCCGTTCGACACCAAGACTTGGCGGTATCAACTACGCTAAGCGTACGGCATGAGCGTACCAAGACAATTTATTACAATGAAGGAGCAACCATGGCTATTCCGTTGCTAACGAAATCGACTGTCGTCGTTGCCTGCCTCGTCGCTGTTATCACACTGTCGGGTTGCGGCAATTCGGTTAGTGGTACCTATGCGTCGAAAGGAGGGGCGTACGATTCGTTGACTTTTAATTCCGGAGACAAAGTAGAAATTAAGATGGTCGGCATGACTCTGGAGGGCGCCTACAGCGTCGATGGCAAGAAAGTCAAAGTTACCATAGCCGGGCAGACTCTTGTATTCACTATCGATGATCAGAAATGCTTGGATGGTGGGGGCCCGATCGGCAAATACTGCAAGGGCAAGAGCTAAACGAAAGTAGTGCATGGCGGCATTGACCACCCCATGGGTGGACAGATCGGGTTTGACATTGAAGTGAGGCAGAAATCCGGTGCGCTCAGACTCGTCGAGCGTGTTGGGATTAGCGCGGATAATTCGCGATGCGGCGCGCCTCGCCGGTGAGCTCAAGGATGTGCATGCCCGTATTTGCGCGATCCACGATGTAGATGTACCCCCGCTCGTCAACCTCAACGTTGTTGGTCTGTATCGCGACCTTGCAGCGATCCTGGCCGCCCGCCTTGACGCAGCGCTTGTCGGTCTTGTCCGTAGTCGCCGGAATGTAATAGCCGAGCTCGCGTGGGGTGAACGGATCGCGCACGTCGACCGCGCGCACACCGGCGTTGAACCAGGCGAAGAACATGATGCGGCGGTAGAAGACCGGCGTGAAATTCTCGTTCGACGAATGCGCGCCGAAGCGCCCGCCGCGGCTGCAGAACGCGCCGAGCGCCTCCGGCACGTTGTAGTTCGCCACCGGAAACGGCCGCAATTCCGCGGTGATATCGACGAAATACACCATCTGGCGCGCCTCCTCGCGGCACTCGTTCCTCAGCGATTCGTCGACGATGACGAGGAAATCGCGCACCCGGCCGTGTTCGTCCCGCGCGAATTCCGGTACTTCGACATTGAGCAGCGGAAAGGTGGTGTGCGCGCCCACCAGCGGACTCAGTTCCAGGCGGCCTACCTGCGGGTAGGCCAGGTTGGCAGGGGTCGGCGCCTTCGGACCGTTGAGCAGCTTGTCGCGGTCGACGATCTGCACGACGCCGCCACGATTCGTGCCGTAGCCGAAGTAGACGCGATTTCCGCCGCGCCCGGTCGAGATCGGCCCGTGCAACTCGGTCGGCGCGGTGCCGCCGGCGCCGGGCTGCTGCCCCGGCAGGCCGAAGTCGCGGATGTGGACCGGCCGGGCGGGATCCGAAATATCGAAGATCTGGGTCATGCGCCGCGTGCGCCAATCGGGCAGCCCGGACACGAGAAACGCGATTCCGGTATCGCATTCCCACCAGCTCTTGTGCGTGTCTTTGAGGCCCGCGACCACCGTAACAACCAGCGCGAGACGCTCAGGCGCCGAGACATCCCAGATCTGGTGTGCTGAATTGCCGTAGGTGCGAAGCAGATACGTCTTTGCGGGATCGCCCCTGGGCAGGTCGCTGCCGTTGCACAGCCGCACCATCTGCGCGCCGCCGGACTCGCCCTGGCCTTTCTCGCCAGAAATGTGAAACAGCGCGCGCGGCGTGGATGGATCGGTCACGTCGACGATCGAAGTACCGTTGCTCTCCATCGCGCCGGTCAGCGGGTTGACCGCGCTCCCGCCGTGGTGGCCTACATAGGCGATTGACCGCCCGTTCTGCAGGTGGATCACCGGCTGGTAGGCGCTGCGCGCCTGCAGGTCGCTGTATCCGACCAGGCGCATGTTCATCTGCTCCGCATCCTGCGCAGCGGCAGGCAGCGCGACCAAACCGCAACCGAGGAAGACCGCGATAAACTGTTTGAGGGTGCTTCGATCAACCAACCGGCAATCGACCATGACTGAAATCTCCAAGATGAATCCCTTCATCCGCCGCGACATCGAGCGCGTACCCGCCGACCTCGTCGCGGCGGCCCGGCGCTTCCAGGCGTCCATACTGGCGGATGTGGGCGGCCGGCGGGGAACGTTGGGCGGCCGCATCCAGCCCCTTGCCAAATCGATGAAGGTTGCGGGTCCCGCGTTCACGGTCGAGGTTCGGCCGGGCGACAACCTGATGATCCACGCAGCCCTCGCACTGGCGCAGCCCGGCGATGTGATCGTGGTGGATGGAAAAGGCGACGTTTCCTGTGCGTTGACCGGTGCGCTGATGGCGGCCCATGCCAAGGCGGCGGGAATTGCCGGGTTCGTCATCGATGGCGCGGTGCGCGACACCGAAGAACTGGTCCGGGGCGACTTTCCGGTGTTCTCCGCCGGCGCAAATCCGAATGGCCCGACCAAGGGTGTCGCAGGCCGCATCAACTGGCCGGTGTCGCTCGCGGGCACCACGGTCAATCCCGGCGACCTGATCGTTGGCGATGCCGACGGCGTTGTCGTCGTGCCCCGCGAAGCTGCTGCCGGAATCGTGCGGGCAGCCCAGGCCAAAGTCGACAGCGAGGCGCAGCGTATCGAGGCGATCTGCCAGGGCAAGCTGGCTCAAGGCTGGGTTGCCGAAAGCCTTCGATCGGTCGGCGTACTGGGTGAAAACGAAACGCTCTGATCATCGAGCCGTCGCTCGAATCTCTTCCAGTACCGGCCGCAGGTAGCCGAGAAACGCGTCCGGGTTCTCGCTCATCGGGAAGTGGCCGAGCCCTTTCATGATCGTCACTTTCGCGCCCTTGATGCGTGCCGCCGCGGCTTCGGTGTCCTTGGGCGAAGCCGAGTAGTCGTACTCGCCGGTGAGCATGTAGAGCGGGCAGATGGCGGTGTCGATCGCACCGATGCGCTCGCGGATGTCGCCCTCGACCTGATAGAAGAACAGGTCGCCGGTGAACACGCCCGGACCGCCCTGCATGTAGTGCCAGACCGTCTCCCACCGATGTCCTTCGGGACTGAGCGGCGACATCAGCCCGTAGGCGATCGCGCCGCAGGCCTGACCGCCGTGCACCTCGGCGTGGTTCAGCCAGGCCGACTCGTAGTAGCGCTCGACGTAAGCGGCCGACTGCAGCCCGATCAGCGCACGCAGCGCCTTCGCATGCTTGAGCACCAGGTCGAGCACGATGCGCCCGCCGATCGAGCAACCCATCACGACCGGCCGCTCGAGCCCGAGTTCCCTCGCGACCGTCATGATCTGGCCCGTATAGGTCGCCGTTGTCAGCCGGTAGTCCTCTTTCTCCCACCCCGCGGGCGGCGAGGACTTGCCGTGCCACGGCATGTCGAAGGCGACGACGCGAAAATGCTGCGTGATCGCCGGATCGTTCAGCACCGCGCGAAACTGGCGGGCATCCGACCCGGCGGTGTGCAGGCAGAGCAGCGGTATGCCCTGACCCGCCTCCTCGAAGTAGATGCGGTGCGGGCGGCCGTCCAGATCGACATGCGCGTAACGGCCGGTGACGGACTCGATGCGTGCGCTCATGCGGCCAGCCTGCGCGGCGCTGCGAGGACCAGCTTGAGGTACAGCAGGTAGGCCATCAGCACGCGCTGATCGCCTTCGAACGTGACATCGCCGCGCCGCAGCAGCGCGAACAAGTCGTGCCAGCCGGGCGCCGGCACCTTTTGCCAGAACTTCTCCCAGCAATCCTTCTTCGCGCGGATCGCGAAACGCCACGCGCGCATCACGAACGGCCCCCTGGTCACCGATTCGACGCGGCCTTCGCGCACGGTCAACAGGTATTGCTGATCGCCGACCTCCACCATGAAGGTCTCGTTCATGTGCCGGCCCCAGCGCACTATTGCGGGGTCGTGGTTGACCAGTTCGGGAATGCGCTCGATCATTTCTCTCTCCTCGATCCACCGCCTCAGTCGAGCTTCGCGCCGCTCTCCTTGACGAGCTTCGCCCATTTGGCGACATCGGCGAGCATGAACTGGCGGAACTCCTCGGGGGTGCTGCCGACCGGTTCCGAACCGTCGGCCAGGATCCGCTCGCGCACATCGGGATGATTGAGGATCCTGATGAGCTCCTCATGCAGGCGCGTGACAATCGGCTTGGGCAGATTGGCCGGCCCGATCACGCCGTACCAGCCGACGACCTCGAACCCCGGCAGCGCTTCGGCCACCGCAGGCAGGTCGGGCAAGGCTGCCATTCTCCTGGGCGTGGTGATTGCGAGCGCGCGCAACTTTCCTGACCGCACCAGGGTCTGCGCGCCCTGAAGGCCGGCGAAATTGTAGTGGTACTGCCCGGCGACCAGATCCATCATCGCCGGACCCGATCCTTTGTAGGGAATGTGCTCGGCCTTGACGCCCGTCATTTGCTTGTAGAGCTCACCCGCAAGATGTCCGCCGCTGCCGTTACCGGCCGAACCGTAGTTGAGCGCGCCCTTGAAATTCCTGGTCCAGTTGATGAACTCCTCGAGATTCTTCACCGGCGCCGACGGATTCACGACCAGCATCAGCCCGGCGCTCGTGAGCTGCGTGATCGGCGTGAAGCTGTTCACAGGGTGGTAGGGCAGCTTCGGGTTCAGCGCCGCGTTGACCGTATGCTGGTGGTAGGCCAGCAACAATGTGTATCCGTCGGGCGGCGCGTTTGCCGTAATCTCCCCGGCAATCACCCCGGATGCGCTCGCGCGGTTGTCGACCAACACCTGCTGCTTGAATGCGTCGGACAGACGGGCGCCGAAGACGCGCGCGAGGAGATCGGTCGTGCCGCCTTGCGCCGCCGGCGTGATCAAGCGGATCGGCCGGCTCGGGTAGTCCTGCTGCGCCGGCGCAGAAGCCGCAACGACGAGACCGAGCAGTACGACGACTGGACCCAGGGCGCGAGCAACCGATAGGCGGTTTTTCATGGTGGGAAATTCTACAATGCATTGATGGAATCGCTGCGTCTGTCGAAACGCATGGCCGAACTCGGCCTGTGCTCGCGTCGCGAAGCCGATGAATACATCGAGCGCGGCTGGGTGAAGGTCGATGGCATCGTCGTCGACGTGCTCGGCAGCCGCGTCCTGCCAAGCCAGAGCATCACGCTCGAGCGGCAGGCGACCGAGGCGCAAGCCAGGCGCGCCACCATCCTGCTCAACAAGCCGGTCGGATACGTTTCCGGGCAGGCGGAGGACGGCTACAAGCCCGCCGCCGCGCTCGTCAACGCCGCCTCGCAACACGCGGCAGACCGCAGCCGCGTGCGTTTTATGCCGGCGTTGCTACGCGGCCTCGCTCCCGCGGGACGGCTCGACATCGATTCGACGGGACTGCTCGTGCTCACGCAGGACGGGCGCATCGCCCGCCAGCTGATCGGCGAAGACAGCAAGATCGAGAAGGAATACCTGGTGCGCGTGGAGGGCGATTTGTCGCCCGAGTATCTCGCCCGCCTCAACCATGGCCTCGTGCTCGATGGAAAACCCCTCAAGCCCGCGCGCGTCGACTGGCAGAACCGCGACCAGTTGCGCTTCGTTCTGCGCGAAGGAAAGAAACGGCAGATACGCCGCATGTGCGAGGTGGTCGGTTTGCGCGTGGCGGGGCTGAAGCGCGTGCGCATCGGCCGCGTGATGCTCGGCGACCTGCCCGAGGGGAAGTGGCGATTCCTCGCGGCGGGCGAGCGTTTCGATTGAACAGGCGGATATGGGACGTCCTACAATTGCGCCGATGAAACAGCGGATCACTCGTCGGCAGGTGAACCAGGCGCCAAGTCGCACCGCGCGTCGATTGTCCGCGAAACGGGACGCGGCGCTGGTCCGCCTGTTTGCGAGCGCGCGCCCGCTCGGGGTGCGCAAATGGCGGCGGGCGGATCTGTACGACGATGCCTAGAGTTTCGCTCGACGCCAGCATCTTGGTTTATGGCGTCGACGCAGCAGAACCGGCCAGGCATCGTGCCGCAAAGCGCGTCCTGCGCCTCGTCGCACAACACGATTGCGTTCACGTGTTTCAGGCGCTCGCAGAGTTCTACTACGTCGTGACGCGCAAGGCGAAGCTCGGGGCATCGCAGGCAAAATTGCAGGTCCGGGATCTTCGGTCGGTGTTTCCGCTGGTGTTGCCGGGTCCGACAACGCTGGATGCCGCGATCGACATCGCGGGACGTTATCGCATCAATTTCTGGGACGCGATGCTCATCGCCGTCGCGAAGCAGGCGGACGTAGCCATGCTCTTCACCGAAGATTTGCAGGATGGCCAGGACTATGCAGGGGTACGCTGTGTGAATCCTCTCGAACGCAGCGCTGCGGCGCTGAGGGCACTGCTCCGCAACTGAAGTCAAACGGATCGCAAGCTCAAGATTCCCTGTCGGATCTCTAGCGCGGCGGCCACACGGCTGCGTGGTAGCCGAGAGGAACCGGCGGGCGGCTCCAGCGACCGGGCGTCTCCGAAAGCGTAACGATCGGCCCCAGGTGCCGGATCCGGCCGGCTGGTGCGTCCAGCTCGGAGAAAAGCGGGAGCAGCTCCTCCTTCGGGAGATCCTCCGGCAGGCCCGCATAGGCGTCCTGCGCAACGAGGCCCCGATCGACGATCCATTTCGCGGTGCGGGCAAGCGCCACGCGCACCAGCCAGCTTCCGCCCTCGCGCGCGCGCCGCTCGAGTGCGACCATCGCTCCGAAGGCCATCAGGTAGCCGCTCACGTAGTCGATCGCGGCGACGGGAAGCAGACGCGGTTTCGCACCGTCGCCGCTCGCATGCGCGATGCCGCTCACCGCCTGCACGATGCTGTCGAAGCCGCGCCGATCACGCCACGGACCGGTGCGGCCCCATGCGCTCAGCGATACACAGACGATTCCGGGGCGCAGCGCGGCAAGCGCCTCCGGCGAAAAGCCGCGCGCACCGAGCGTGCCCGGGCGATAGGACTGCGAGAACACGTCTGCATCGCGCACCAGACCGCACAGGATTTCGGCGGCTTTCGCTGTGCGCAGATCGAGGTGTGCGGACAGCTTGCCAATGCCGGTATCGATTTCGACCGCACCCGAATCCGGCAGGTGCGGTGCGGTGATCTTGAGCACGTCGGCGCCATGCTCGGCGAGGCTGCGCGCGCAGGTCGGGCCCGCGAGCACGCGCGTGAGATCGAGCACGCGGACTCCCGAAAGCGGCCGGTCGCCTGGCCTCAGGGGTTCCGGCGGCGCATCGCCGATGCGCTCGATTTCAATGAGCGGCTGCGCTGAAACCGCCTGCGCGTGCGCGTGCCGCGCCCAATGCTCCTCGCTGCGCACGAAGCCGGCGCAACCGCCGCTCGCGTGGATCGCATCCTCGAGCGCTTCGCCGTCCCACCCCAGTGCCGCCTCATCGGCCAGCGCACGCTCTGCCGGCACTCCAAGCACGGCGAGGGCGGCGTCCCTGTGGTTTGGAAAATTGCAGTGGATGCTGATCCATCCGCCGCCGCGCACTTGATAGAACCCGCTCAGCGGGTCCCACGGGCCGGGCGGAGGCTTGCCATTGATGCGCAGATACCTTGCGCTGCGCAACGAGACCGCTGCCGCGCGCACGCCGACCGCAACTCGCTGACGGCGTCCGGTGCGCAGTGCCCACAGCCGCGCGGCTGCGAGGCCGAGCGCGGCGAGCGACGCCGCTCCGGCCGTGCCGATACGATAGCGCAGCGGCAGGACCGGGTCTGCGCCCCGGATCTCCAGTTGCCCCGCTTCGGGCTCACCTGCTCCCGCCGTCCGCAGAATCTCGCCGAGTGCAGCCAGTGGCATGGCTCAAGCCTCCATTTCGCGCAACGCGACCAGCCCGTCCACCGCGACGACGCCCTCGCGTTTCACGATCAGCGGATTGATCTCCGCGTCCGATACCGGTTGTCCCGGAACGAGAGCCAGCCGCGATACCGCCGCGACGGCTCTGGCCAACGCGACGACATCGCCCCGCGGCAGGTTGCGGTAGCCGCGGATCGTCGCCAGTCCCTTCACTTCCGCGATCATCACCATCGCCTCATGCTCATCCACCGGCGCGATTCGCAGCGCGGTGTCCTTGTAGATCTCGGCCAGCGTGCCGCCCGCCCCGACCAGCACCAGCGGCCCGACCAGCGGATCGTGACGATAGCCGACGATGGCCTCGGCGAGACCCTGTTCCATTCTCTGCACCAGCACGCCTTCGATGCGCGCGCCGGGTTGCGCGGCCGCCACGGCGTCGAGCATCGAACGCACGCGCTCATCGTACTCGGCCCGGCTAGCGATGCCGAGCGCGACCCCGCCCGCCTCGGTCTTGTGCGCGATGTCCGGTGATCGAACTTTCACCGCCACCGGATACGCGAGCGAATGCGCATAGTCGGGCGGGTTTCCCTCGACGGATTCGACCACCGGCACGCCCAGCGCACTGAACAATGCGAGCGCCCGCGCCTCGTCAAGGCGCCCGCGTTTCGGCGCGTCGCCCGGCCATTCGATCGGAGCGCTGATCGGCAGTTGACGCGGCGCTCGCCAGGCGAAGAATGCTGCCAGCGCGTCGGCACAGGCTTCGGGCGTGCGGAAGCCCGCGATGCCGCGCTCGGCCAGCAGCGCGAGCGAGCGCTCGGCGTGGGGCGTGAAGAACGCCGCAAAGGGCTTCGCGCCGTGTTTCGCCTTGAGAATCGGTTCCACCGCGAGTTGCGGATGGAACTGCGCAGACGAGCCGACGCACGCGAGAACGCCGTCGCATTCGGCGGAATCGGTCAGCTGGTCGAGCACGCTGGCGTATTTTTCCGCGGTCGCAGCCATCGTCAGGTCGATGATCGGCGCATCCGAGCCGGGCGCAATGGTTTCGATCCCGTGCATCCCCAATCTGTCGACCACGCTCGCCGCGCCTCCGCCGGTCGTGGTCACCACCGCCACTCGCGGCGCGCGACCCAACTCGGGTGCCGAGCGGCCCGCAACCAGCGGCGCGATCTCCAGCAGCGCTTCGAGCAGATCGACCCGAATGATTCCGCAGTCGCGGAAATACGCGTCCAGCGCAGCGTCGCTTCCCGCGAGCGCACCGGTATGCGAGCGCGCCAGCGCCTCGCCGAGCCTGGAGCGGCCGAGCTTGTAGGCCACCACCGGCTTGCCGGCGGCGTGTGCCTTGCGCGCCGCGGACGCAAGGCGGGCTGCATCCCTAACCGTCTCGAGAAACAACGAGATCACCCGCGTAGCGGGATCATCGGCCAGCAGCTCGAGCAGCTCGCCGACCCCGAGATCGGCTTCATTGCCGACCGAAACAAGTTTCGCGAATCCCAGGCCGCGCGCGGCGCCGCGCGACAGCACCGTGCCGAGCATCGTGCCGCTCTGCGACACCACGCTGGTGGTTCCGGCGACGAGCGTGTCCATTTCAAGCACGGCGTTCACGCTAAGCGCGAGACGGCCGGGAATGTCGATCACACCCATGCTGTTGGGGCCGAGCAGGCGCACGCCAAGTTCGCGCGCGCGCGCCGCCAGCCGCATCTGCCGCGCCGCGCCGTCGGCGCCCGCATCGGCGAAACCGTCGCTGAACACGCTCATCACGGGAACGCCGCGGGCGCCGCAATCCTCGAGCGCGCGTTCGACCGCATCGCCCGGCGCCATGACGAAAACGTGATCGATGCCCTCCGGCGCCTGCGCGAGGCTCGGATATGCGCGCTCGCCGAGCACCTCGCCGCGGGTCGGATTGATCGGCACGATGCGCCCCGCATAGCCGTGCTTGCGCAGGAAACGCTGCGGGCGCGCGGTGTTTTTCCCCGGATCGCCGGAGGCGCCGACCAACGCCACGGCGCGAGGGGCAAACAGGGCCAGCGCCAGATTCACTCTGAAAAATCGAGCTGCGTCTCGCGCTCAAGCCGCCACAAGCGCGCGAGCAGCTTGCGGGCGCGCGGCTCGCCAAGCACCGGCGAAGCAAGCTCCAGGTACTTGCTGTTCAGCTCTTCGTCCGACAACGGCGCGTCCGGATCGCCCTTGCGAGTGGGCTGGAGGTACTCCTCCATGCGGCCGTCGCGCGACTCGATCTTGACGCGCGCAGCGCGCTGCGCGGGAAAGGCCGCGTCCAGTTGCGGATCGACCGCCACTTCGATGCGCCGCATCAGCTCGCGCGTGGCGCGATCCTCGATCCGCGCCGACTCGGACGCAGCCAGGCGCACGCTGCCGTGCACCAGCGCCGAGGCCACCACATATTTCAGCGAGAAGCGCGCCTGGGCCGGAGTCTGCGGCGTTTCGTAATGCGCCACATCGAGTGCGGCCTTGTAAGTGCCGACGCGTACCCGTTCGATCTGGCCTGCAGCAACACCCATGCGCGCCTGCACCTCCAGCGCACCGTCGATCGCGGCGAACGTGTGGCCGCAGCAGGCGTGGTTCTTGAACGTCATTTGCGTGATGTGGAAGTCGCGGCCGAGGGTCGCCAGCGCCCGCTCCCAGTCCGGGCCGCCGCCCATGGCGCCATACCCCATCGCACGCCCGTAGCCCGCATCGCCCTCGAGCACATCGAGCGATCCGGTGACGCCTTCGCGTGCGGCGAGCGCTGCGGTCACGCCAGCTTCCGCGGCTCGTCCGGCGTGCAGCGGTTTGGACATCGAATCCATGCGGAACGCCTGCTGCAGGCCAGCCGAGAAGGTGGCGACCGTCGCCAGCGCGTGCGCGAATTTCGCGCGCTCCAGTCCGAGCAGCTCGGCCGCCGCCGCGCACGCGCCGAAACAGCCGATGGTGCCGGTGTTGTGCCAGTACTTGTAGTGCGCGCGGCCCATCAGCGCGCCGATGCGCGTTGATATTTCGTAGCCTACGATCACCGCGCGCAGCAACGCCTCGCCCGTTGCGCCGTTCGCCTGCGCGAGCGCGAGTGCGGCCGGGATCGTCGGCGCGCCCGGGTGGTAGATGCCTTCGCGGAAGATGTCATCGACCTCGACGGTGTGCGCAGCCGTCCCGTTGATCAGCGCCGCCGCCCGAACCGTGGCCCTGCGTCCCAGCGCCAGGCGGGCCGCGCCGTGATCGAGTTCCTCTGCGAGCGCGCGCTCGAGCAGCGTCGCCGGCGCCACCACCGCGCCGGGCAGCAATGCCGCATGCAGATCGATCACCGCGCGCTTGGCGTGGTGCAGCACCTGCGGCTCGATCGGCTGCGTCCGGTAGTCTTCAGCAAACGCCGCGAAGCGCTCGACGACGTGCATCAATCCACCCTCGCGCACATGGTCTCGAACATGGATCCGCTCTATCAGAATTGCGCCGTGTACTGGGACGGATCGATCCTTGCACCGATCACCAGCGGCCGATCCTTCGGTCGGGCGTCAGCGAGCGCCCGGGACAGCGCGGCCGCACTGTCCACCATCACCCCTTCGCAATCCATCGCCCTCGCAAGCTGGACGAGGTCGGTCGGTTCAATCTGCGTGCCCCAACTCGGGTAGTTACGGTTCGCCTGCTTGATCTCGATGCGATTGAGGCTGTTGTCGCAGAACACCACCACCAGCGGATCCAACCCGAGGCTCGAGGCCAGGCGCAACTCGCCTTGCACCATCGCAAGCCCGCCGTCGCCGATGAAGCACACCACCGGCCGACCGGGATGGAGCAGCTTTGCCGCAATCGCCGCGGGAAGCGAATAGCCCATCGAGGACAGGCCGTTCGTCATCAGCACGGAACGCGGCTCGTAGGCCGTCCATCCCTGCCCGATGGGTAGCGTGTGCGATCCGACGTCGGTGGTGGCGATCGTGTCGCGCGGCATCGCTTCGCGCACCAGGTCCACGACGTCGGTGGGATTGAGCTTGCCCTCGATGCGCCCGGCGTAGTACCCGGCGCGCAGCGCGTCGCGGTGGCGGCTGACCTCGGATCTCTCCCATTTCGACTCGCCTTTCCAGGCGGCGGTGATGGCTTCGAGGATCGCCGGGATGTTGCCCACCAGCTCGGCGTCGGCGGGATAGATCTGGTCGGTGTTCGGCGTGGCGTCGATGTGCACGGTCGGCACGGCGAGCTGCCAGGGCTTGATCAATTCCACTGCGTCGAAGCCGATCGCGAGCAGCAGATCACAGCCCTTGAGGAAATTCCAGACCAGCGTATTGCAGGCCATGTCGAGCGTGCCGGCGTAATACGGGTGGTCCTCGGCGAGCACGCCCTTGGACATCGGCGACACCACCACCGGCACGCCCAGCGTTTCGGCCAACCTGGCAAGCGCGCCATGCGCTCCCGCGCGTTGCGCGGCGATGCCGGCGAGCACCGCGGGGCGCTGGGCTGCACGCACCCGCTGCGGGACGTCCGCCGCGGCGTGCTCGAGCGCGATTACCTGAGGCGGCGCATCCAACGGTTTGAGCGGCGGCAGCACCACTGCGTCATCCAGCGCCTCGGCGCCGACCACATCGGCGTGCGTGGTGATATGCACCGGGCCGGGACGCTCGGCCATCGCCGTGCGCAGCGCTTTTCGCATCACGATTCCCACCGTATCGGGCGCCACATGGGTCGCCCACTTGCTCACCGGCGAGAAGATCCGATTGTGATCGAGCACCTGGTGCGTGAACGTCTGTTCGCGCTTGCGCTCGATCTGGCCGGAGATGGCGATCATCGGAACCCGGTCGAGCCACGCGCCCGCGACTGCGTTGACCAGGTTCGACGAACCCGGACCGAGTGTCGACATGCACACCCCCGGGCGCCCGGTGATAAAGCCGTACGCCTCGGCCATCAAGCCCGCAGTGCCTTCGCGCCGCCCGAGCACGAACTGCATGCCGGCGCGGCGCGCCGCCTCCATGAATTCGATGTTTGGGTCGCCGGGATAGCCGAAGATGTGGCCGACGCCCGCCGCCGCGAGGTATTGGACCATCACTTCAGATACATTCACGGCGATTGCCTCGATT
The DNA here is from genome assembly GCA_017880775.1 of Burkholderiales bacterium. Taxonomy (GTDB): domain Bacteria; phylum Pseudomonadota; class Gammaproteobacteria; order Burkholderiales; family SG8-39; genus JADGRQ01. The sequence goes on from JADGRQ010000034.1 coordinate 29,075, forward strand.
TAGGACTCGGCCTTTCCCCGGGCTTGAGGGCCAGCACCTTGACCGGAGCGTTTCCCGACGTCCCGAATCATGCTCCTCAAATCCGGATCCGCGTGGCGCGAATGACTCGTGATTTGCATCGCCCGGCCGTGTATCGGCCGACGCCGCAGCGCTTGATTGCTTGCAATTGCCGGAGCCACCGATAACATGAACGATCACAAGGAGTGCATCATGCGCGACACCTTCATCAGGGCAATCGGCTACGCCTTGCTCCTGGCGCTGCCTGCAGGTCTCGCACTCGCCGACACCTGGCCCTCCAAACCGATCAGGTTGGTCGTCCCGTATCCGCCCGGCGGTAGCACCGATGTCACCGCCCGCGTGATCGCCGAAAGCCTGCGTCCGCTGCTGGGGCAGACGGTGGTCATCGACAACCGGCCGGGCGCGGCGGGCAATATCGGGGCAGATGCGGTGGCCAAGTCGGCCCCCGACGGGTACACGCTGCTGATGGCCACGAGCACGCACGCGACCAATATCAGCCTGTACAAGAACCTGCCGTACGATTTTGTGCAGGACCTCGCGCCCGTGGCTCAGATCACGTTTATCCCCAACGTGCTGGTCGTCGGCCCGAGCATTGCGGCGGGCAATCTCGCCGAATTCGTCGATTATGTGAAGAGCGGCAAGTCGCCGGTGACGTACGGATCAGCCGGCAACGGTTCTTCGCAGCACCTTTCCGGCGCTCTGTTCAACAGCATGGTCGCAGGCGAGATGGTGCACGTGCCGTACAAGGGCGGCGCCCCGGCGACCGCCGACCTTCTCGCCGGCCAGATCCAGACCCTTTTTGCGCCGCTGGTCGAAGTCCTGGCCCACATCAAGGCAGGAAAACTCAGGGTGCTCGGCATCACCACCAGCAAACGTTCACCGCTGTTACCTGATGTGCCGGCAATCGGCGAGGTTCTGCCCGGATATGAAGTGGCCCTGTGGAACGGCGTCCTTGCGCCCGCCAAGACGCCCGCCGGTATCGTGAACAAGCTGAACGATGCGATCGTGAAGGTGCTGAATCAGCCGGAAATCAAGGCGCGGCTGGCCGAGCAAGGTTCGGAGCCGGTTGGCAATTCGCCGGCGGAATTCAAGCAGTTCATCGCGGCCGAGGTCGAGAAATGGAAGTCGCTGGTCAGGATTTCCGGCGCCAGGGTCGAGTGAACGCGTTGCCGTCTTTAGAGTAGCAGTCGAACGGAGGTCAGTTCATGCCACGAGGCGTCGTCGATCTGGAAGGACTGAAGAGCCCCGCAGCCGAGGAGTTGCGCCGCATGGCGCCGCCTGCGGGGCTGCCATTCGGCATCGCCAAGCTCGGGCACGCGGTGCTCAAGGTGCAGGACCTGAAGCGTTCGGTGGCGTTTTACACCGGCGTGCTCGGCTTCCGGGTCTCGGACGTCTACCCCGACAGCATGATGAAGGGCGGCATGGTGTTCCTTCGCTGTAATACCGACCATCACTGCCTCGCGCTCGTCGGCGGGGCGCAGGCCGGCGCCGCGGCGCGCGAGTTGCACCACCTCGCGTTCGAGGTGCCGACCCTGGACGAGGTACTGCGCGCGCGCGAGCACCTGCGGCGGCACGGCGTCAAGATCGACTTCGACGGCCGGCGGCGCGCCGGCTGCCAGGTCGCGGTCGAGTTCCGCGACCCCGACAACCATTTTCTGGAAGTCTTCTGGGGTCTCGACCAGGTCGGCAGCGACGGCCGGGTGCGGCCGCCCGAGGAGTGGCGCGAGGAAATGTCGCTGGCAGCGGCGATCGACAACCCGCCGCCGGGACAGGACACCACGCTGCACGACAGGAGCCTGCGCAAAGGCTTGAAGAAATTCGACGGACCGCCGGACTGACATGGCGGAGAGAATCGCGTTCATCGGGTTCGGCGAAGCCGGCCAGACGATCAGTCGAGGGCTGAGAGGCGAGGGTCATGCGGCTATCCGCACCTACGATATCCTGTTCGACGACCCCGTGAATGCCGGCAAGCTGAAGTCGGCGGCCGAAGCGCTCGGCGTCGCGGTTGCGGCGAACCATGTCGACGCGGTGCGCGATGCGGATCTCGTGTTCCTGGCAGTGACCGCAAGCTCCAGCATCGATGCGGCGCTGTCCTGCGTTCCGGGCCTCAGGAAGGGGCAATTCTTCCTCGATATCAACTCGGTGTCACCGCAGAGAAAACTGCAGACCGCTGAGCGAATCGCTCCGACGGGCGCATCCTACGTGGACGTGGCGGTGATGGCGCCGGTGGCGCCCTATCTGCACAAGGTGCCGTGCCTGATCGGCGGTCCGGGCGCGGGCGAGCTTCTGCCACGGGCGCGTGCGCTCGGCATGAAACTTAAACTGGTCTCCGACGAGGTCGGGCAGGCCTCGGCGATCAAGATGTTCCGCTCGATCATGATCAAGGGCCTCGAAGCGCTTACGCTCGAATGCATGCTCGCGGCGGGCGAGTACCGCGTCGAAGACCAGGTGCTCGCCTCTCTCACGGAGACGTTCCCGTCGCTCGACTGGAATCGCATCTCGGGTTACATGATCGAGCGCATGGTCAGTCATGGAGGGCGGCGCGCCGCGGAAATGCGCGAGGTGGCTGCAACGCTGCGTGGGATCGGCATCGAGCCGCTGATGGCGGAGGCGACCGCGGCGCGCCAGCAATGGATTGCCGACCTCGGCGTTAAACAGCGCCTCGGCAAGACCACCGAAGACCGAGCCGACCTGGTTGGCGCGATCCGCGCGGCGATGAAGAAATGAGAACGCTCCGCACGCTGCTCGGCGATAACGCCGTCACCTCGGCGCTGAAGAAGGGCGAGATCCATTCTTCGCACGTCAGCCTCGATTTCGCCGACGTTAATCCGCCCAGCGCGGGGTTCAAGCGCGTGGTACGCGATCTGGAGTTCGATGTCGCGGAACTTGCGATCGTAACCTTCCTGATGGCCAGGGCGCAGGGCAAGCCGCTCGCGCTCCTGCCTGCCGTGCTCGTCGCGCGGTTTCAGCACCCGCTGATCGTGTACAACGCAGCGCGCGCACATCTCGCGCCGGGCGATCTGGCGGGGCGCCGGGTCGGCGTGCGTTCCTACTCCGTCACCACGGGGGCGTGGATTAGAAGCATTCTTGCCGAAGACTATGGGCTGGATCCAGGCCGGGTAACCTGGGTGACGTTCGAGGAAGCGCACGTCGCGGAATTCCGCGACCCGCCGAACGTCGAGCGCGCGCCCGAGGGAAAGAAGATCCTCGACATGCTGCTCGCCGGCGAGATCGACGCCGCGGTCGTCGGCGACGGCATGGCGCCGGATCCGCGCATCCGGCCGCTCATTCCCGATCCGGCCGCGGCCGCCGCCGCTTGGCGGGCGAAACACGGTGCGCTGCAGATCAATCACATGGTCGTGGTCAGGGAATCGCTCCTGCGGCAGGATCCGCGCGCCGTACGGGAGGTGTATCGGATGCTCCTCGAAAGCGCGCGCGCGGCGGGCGGTCCGGAGATGAACCCGTTCGGGCTCGATGCCAACCGCCGCAACCTCGAAGTAGCCATCGACTGTGTCTATGCACAGAAGCTGATTCCGCGGCGTTATGGGGTGGACGAACTGTTTGACGAGACCACGGGCACACTATGATCATCGACTGCCACGGGCACTACACCACCGCTCCGCCACAACTCGAAGAATATCGCAAGCGCCAGATCGCGGAGTTCGAGACCGCGAAGCATGTCCACCCCAAAGGGACGCTCGGCATCAGCGACGACCAGATCCGCGAGAGCCTGGAGAACGCGCAGCTGAAAATCCAGCGCGAGCGGGGCACCGATCTGACGATCTTCTCGCCACGCGCCGTGGGGATGGGTCATCACATCGGCAACGAGGCCACCAGCCGGCACTGGTCGGAACACTGCAACGAGCTGATTCACCGGGTCTGCACGCTCTATCCGAAGAATTTTGTCGGCGTGTGCCAGCTGCCGCAGTCTCCCGGAGTGCGCCCGGACAACTGCATACCGGAGCTGGAACGCTGCGTGATGGAGTTCGGTTTCATCGGCTGCAACCTGAATCCCGATCCTTCCGGCGGCTGGTGGACCGGCCCGCCGCTCACCGACAAGTGGTGGTACCCGTTGTACGAAAAAATGGTGGAGCTGGAGGTTCCGGCGATGATCCACGTGAGCGGTTCCTGCAACCCGAACTTTCACGCCACGGGCGCGCATTACATCAACGGCGACACCACCGCGTTCATGCAGTTGATCACCGCCGACCTCTTCAAGGATTTCCCGACGTTGAAATTCATCATCCCGCACGGCGGCGGCGCGGTGCCCTATCACTGGGGGCGCTACCGCGGCCTCGCGCAGGACATGGGTCGTCCGCCGTTGAAGGAGTTGTTGCTCAACAACGTATTTTTCGACACCTGCGTGTATCACCAGCCGGGCATCGAACTGCTGCTGAAGGTGATCCCGGCGGACAACATTCTGTTTGCTTCAGAGGTGGTCGGCGCGGTGCGCGGCGTCGATCCGGAGACGGGGCACAATTACGACGACACGCGGCGCTACATCGATGCTATCGAGTGGCTGAGCACCGTGGACCGGGAGAAGATTTTTTCCGGGAACGTCGGCAGGGTGTATCCGCGGTTTGCTGCGCGTTCGGCGGCACGCTGACGCTAAGCCGCAAAGAATCGAGCAGCCAGCCTATTAGCCCGTCTTGCTTAGAGGGCACCTTTGAAGATCTTGTCAACAAAGGTTCCACTGAGCTAACGAGCCCCTAAACACGGCAAAATTTGGCAAGGCCAGAATCAAGTACGCGTCGCAACGGTGGTCGAAACTTGCGCAGACCGTTTTGATTCGGCCCTAAGCGCCGCGTCACCCCCGGTGATTAGCTCCGAAGCAAGGCCGTTCTTACGGTGATCTTTGACTCTATACATCAGCACATCGCACCTATGGATAATGTCCTCTGGTGACAATCCGGCACGATTAAAGACTCCCAAACCGATGCTGAACGTCACGGGCCAATTGTTTTGAGCCATTAGTTTGTCCAATTCATGGCGCAGCCTGTCCATGATCTGGAGGGCAGTTTCACTCCCGGTATCGGGCAGCAAAACCACGAACTCATCGCCCCCGAGGCGAGCTACGGCATCTGTCACACGCAGGATGCGCTTGATCGTCTTCGCTACAGTTCGTAACAGCGCATCGCCTTCCTCGTGGCCAAACTGGTCATTTACATCTTTGAAATTGTCGCAGTCGATGTAGGCCACCGAGAAGGGGTTTTCTGTACGCTGGTTCCGAGCTGACTCAATGGAAAGCAGTTCGTACAAGGCCATCCGATTGAGAACGTTCGTCAGAAAATCCATGCGTGAAGTTCTTTGTTCCCGTGCATAGAGCTGTCTCAGTGGCACGGTCAAACCGACAACGATCAGGAAGGTGAATATTCTGTTACCCAGGATTACGTATCGATAGAGCGGATCCATGTAAATGCCCGTATCCCACGAGAAAACGATGAACTGCATTGCGGACGCCAGCGCGGCGAACGCAATGCCGGCCACTGCGCCGACATTCCAGCAAGCCAGTACGATGACAAAAGCGTACAAGGCGGTGAGGTTTAGCTGTGGCGGCGTGAAATAATCGGTGACAGCGATTGCCGAGAAAAGGACACCCGAAATCAACAAGGTCGTATTGCGTTCCAGGGAAAACAGCCTGTGGATGATCCTTTGCCATAACCGGACCGCTTTGACCAGATACCGCCTTGTCAAATTTCGCATCAACGGGTCTCCGCGGCCTTACCTGTAGCGATAGACGACCAGCTTGTCCGCGGCGGACTCCGGCGTCCAGACTTCGCCCTTGCGCCCGTGGATCTGGCGCACGTTCGCGTTCGCGCTCGACGACTTGAAGGTCTCGAATTTCTGCGTCCCCGGATCGAAGCGATGCATCGCCTGCGCCGACCAGTCGGACACCCACACCATGTCCTTCTCGTCCACGTACACGGCATACACGCGTGGGCTCGCGCCCGGGGCTTTCCACTGCGCCCAGGCGCCGGTCTTCGGGTCATAGCGGCTGAGCTGTCCGGAGTTCCACTCGGCCACCCATACGAGGCCCTTGGAGTCCGACCAGACGCGCCGTGCGCCCTGGTCGCGCGTCGGAGGCTCGATGACGGTGGCCTTGCCGGTCGCGCCATCGAGCCGCGCGATGTACGAACCCGCAAGCGACGCGTAGTAAACGGTGCCATCCGGCGTGACGTGGATTCCGTAGGGACCGGGTCCCTTCGGCGCTTCGAACACTTTCATGTCGCCTGTCTTCGGATCCAGCCTGCCGTAGTAGCCGCTCTGGCCGGTGAACCAGTGGATGCCCGCCTTGTCGAAGATCGCGGTATTCAGATTGGCGTACCCGGTCCCCTCGGGTAGCGGCCAGGATTTGATCTCGCGCGTCTTCGGATCGACGCGCACGATCGCGTTCAGGCCGCCGTCGGTCAGCCACGGCGCGCCATCCGCGCCGGTGATCACCCCGTGCGGCGAGGATTTCTGCGTGAGCGCGATCATCTCGACCTTGGCGGACTTCGGGTCGAGACGGCCGAGCTGGCCGCTGCGCTGCGCCGAGAACCACACCGGCCCGTCGGGCGCGGGATCGGCCCAGACGTCGTGCGCGCCGACGCGCGGCGGCAGCGGGTATTCCTGGACCGTGACCTGCGCCGCGGCGGCGCTTGCCGCAAGCGCGCAGACGATGGTTGCGATGATTCTCATGGCGACGCCCCTTTCTTCGCGCAATGAAACAGTTTACCTCTGCGCGAGCAAGTCATTGCTTGACAAGTACTCGGGCGGTTTCTATTCTCGGCGCGGCCATCGCGGCGACACGCATCGAATGAAACTCGGTTATTTCACCATGCCGTTGCACCCCCCTGAACGACCGTGGGTCGATACGCTCAGAGAAGACCGCGAAGCGATCCTGCTGTGCGACCGCCTCGGCTACGCCGAAGCCTTTGTCGGCGAGCACGCGACGGATGCCGCCGAGACGATCACCTCGTGCGTCGCGTTTCTTGCCTCGCTGGCGCATGCAACGCGGCGCATCCGGCTCGGCACCGGCACGCTCAACCTGCCGAACAGCCACCCGGTCACGGTTGCCAGCAGCGTGGCGATGCTCGATCACCTGCTCGAGGGCCGCTTCATCATGGGGATCAGTCCCGGCGGGCTGCCTTCCGACATGGAAGCCTACGAAAACCTCGGCAAGAACCGCACCGAAACGTTCGTCGAGTGCATCGACCAGGTGCTCGCGATCTGGGCTGGCGAGCCGCCCTACGACATCAAGGGGAAGTACTGGAACATCTCGACCGGCAAAACCATGATCCGTGAGATCGGCCAGGGGGTTATCGCCAAGCCGTACCAGAAGCCGCACCCGCCGATCGTGGTCACGGCGGTCGAGCCGTTCTCGGCCGGGGTGGCCGCAGCTGCGGCGCGCGGCTGGGACCCGATCTCGGCAAACTTCCTGCTGCCTCAGTGGGTGCAGTCGCACTGGGGCAGGTACGCCGAAGGCTGCGCGCAGGCGCAGCGCGTGGTGGACCCGGCCAACTGGCGCGTGGCGAAGACGGTGTTCGTGGCCGACGACGCGCGCACCGCGCGCGAGTACGGCTTCGGCGCGCGCAGCCCGTACCGGTTCTATTACGATCAATTGCTCACCAAGATGAAGCGCGCCGGCCGCGCCAACCTGTTCAAGCCGGCGAAGGACGCACCCGACGAGTCGGTGACGCTGGACGGCGTGCTCGACCAGCTGGTGATCGCCGGCAGCGTGAACCAGGTCGTCGAAGCGCTGCTCGCGTTTCGCGAGACGGTCGGCGACTTCGGCACGCTGCTGTACTGCGGCGTGGACTGGGTGGATCGCGAACTTGCGTCGCGCTCGCTCGAGTTGATGGCCGAAAAGGTCATGCCGGCGGTCAATGCCGCCCTCGCTTCGTCTGCGCAACGCGGCGCCGTTGCGTCGGCCCTGTAGTCAGTTTTCGCGCGTCACCGAAGGACGCGTGCCGTTCGACTTGTCGATGGTGACCGCCGAAGCCGAGCCGCGCCCGCGCCACCTGCGCTCATCGATCACCTCGCCGAGGAAGTTGAGCTCGATGGTGATGCCGTCCGGGTCCTTGAGGAAGATCTGGAACAGCTTCGCGTCGGGGAAGCTGCGGAAGTGCATTTCGACGCCGTTGCGCTGGATGCGCCTGCGCACCTCCAGAGGGTCGCGCGCAAGAAACGCGATGTGATCCACCGCGCCCGAACCCTTCTCGCCCGGAGCGTGCTTTTTCAGCAGGAACATGTCGCGGGTCTTGTTCGGACGCCTTGAGGCGAGGTGCACGCAGATGTCGTTGCCGATCTTCAGCCAGTAACCGGGGAAGCCGAAATCCGGGCGGTCCGCGACTTCCATGCCGAGCACCTTGCGGTAGAAATCCTTCGAGCGCTCCAGGTTCTTCGAGACGATCAGGTAGTGGTTGATTTCGGTGAGCGGCATGGGGGATCCTTTCGGTCGGCGACTTTGAACCCGGAACATTCTATAAGTGATGCGCAGGGCCCGCTGCAGGGGCTAGCGCGGCGCGCGCGTCACCTCGAGCGTGACCGAGATCTCGTTCGCGCCGTCCGCGAGCGGCCACTCCAGAGTGAGCACCACGCACTGCATGACCTTTTCGAAACCGGCTTCCGACTGCGACACGGTGTGCAGCGGACGCGCGCGCAGCGAAGCCGGCGGGTCGCAGGCGAGTTTCAGCGCTCCGCCCATGAACTGGTCGTCGAGCACCAGCTCGCCGGTCTCGCCGGCATCGAGCGGCTGGCCGAAGCCGCAGGGCATCGCGCCGCGCAGGATGTAGCGGCCCGCGTAGCCGTCGCAGCTCGGCATCGCGATGTTGAGTTCGGTCAGCAGCGCGCCGCGCAGGCCTTCGGTGCGGTAGCGCACGACGAGCCGGCTTCCCTGCAGCGCGATTCGCTTCCAGATGTTGCCGGCATCGAGCGGCAAGCGAAAGCCGGCCCAGGGCGCCAGTCCCGCATCCTCCAGCATCGCGTATCCGTCCAGTTCACGCACGCGCCCGTCCGGTCCGACGTGTCGGTCGCGAAACAGCGTCCGGGCATTCGCGTCGGTGAGCAGATCGTCGTCCACGATCTCGTGCTTGAAGCTCACCCGGTCGTGGGCCGAGGCGATGCCGGCCGCCGCGTGCCCCGGGGCGCGCGCGGCGCGTATCCTGTGGTGCGCGTGCTCCGCATGGCGGCGCAGCGTGTCGCCGAAATTCTGCACCAGCGCGTAGGCGTCGAGCTCGACGATCGATGCGCTGCCGTCGAGTTTCACCACCGCCTGCAGCTCGCCGTTCTGCAGAAACAACTCGTCGCAGCCATCGAGGTCCAAGTCGCGCACTTCGTGCGGGGGGCGCGGCGCTGCGGCATCGAGCAGCGCCTCGAGCCCCACCAGCGAGCGGTACACGGCACGGCGAAGGTGCGGCAGATACAGCCCGCCGAACAGCCCGTGCCAGTAGGCGTCGTTCGCCTGGGCGAGGTGCAGCAGCCCCGGCATCTCGGCGGTCCGCTTCGCCTCGGGCAGCCGCGCCAGCCGCTCCGAAAGGCCGAGCATGCGCTTGTGCATCCAGTTCGCCTCGGGATAGCGCGACAGGAAGTTCTTCCAGATGCCGCCGCGCAGAAACTGCTTCTCGGCCTCATAGCGCCCGGCTTGCTTCTCGCGTGCGACGAGCTCGGCGTAGGTTGCGCCCGCCGCCGCAGGCAGCGTCCACTCGTTCATCTCGAAATACGACGCAGTGGGCAGATACACGATGCCACGCGAGCGCGTGCCGTCGTGGAACTCGCGAAACGTGCGCGCGGTGAGCTTCGGCGAGGCGAGCACCCCCTCGACGAAGCGCCGCAGCCAGCCGTTGCCGTACACCCATTCGTGCGTCTCCGGCCAGATGCCGAATTTCTCGATGTCGTCGAAGTAGACCGCCGCGCCGTCGAGCGATTCGAGGTATCCGATCGCGTCCGCGGCCGGCGAAAACGGAATGCGGTAGCGCAGCGCCTCCGAGATCGGAAACAGGTCCAGCACCACGCCGCCCTCCTCAGTCGTGAAATAGCCGCGCAGCTCCGCGGACGTCTTTCCGGCGCAGAGAAAGTGATAGTCGTCGACCGTCACGTAGCCGATCCCGGACTGCGCGAGCGCGGGCACCACGGTGGCCTCCCATACGCGCTCGGTCAGCCACGCGCCTTCGGGCGGCGCGCCGAACAGCGCCGCGAGCTTGCTCGAGAACGTGGCGAGCTGATCGCGCCGGTCGCGTTCCGGGATCGCTGCGAGCACCGGCTCGGTCTCGCCCGCGCCGAACATCTCGACCTGCCCGCGCGCCACCATCTCGGAGAGCAGCCGCATGTCCCCCGGATAGCGCTCCAGCAGGTAGTCGAGCAGCGGCCCGCTGAAGTGCACCGCGAAGCGGAACCCGGGATAGCGATGCAGCGTCTCGAGGAACGGCCGGTAGCAGCGCTCGTGCGCCTCGTCGAGCACGCTCGGAAAATTCCCCGCCGGCTGGTGGGCGTGGACGCCGAACAGCAGCGACGTCCTTTCGTTCATGTCATGCCGACCTGCGCATCGTCCCGCCCGCTTCGGGGTGCCCGCCGCCGCCACTGATCGGCTCGCGCAGCACCACCGGCGCGGGAAGGTGCAGCAATTCGTAGAGCCGCGCCAGATTGGCACGGAACAGCCGGTCGAAGCTCGCCACCGCGCGGGGCGGGTTGTAGTCGCCCATCCACCAGAACCAGTCCGAGCTCTCGCACACCGCGAGCTGCCGCAGCGCCTGGGCGCGCGCGGCGTCGCCAAGCCGGCCGCTCGCCATCACCAGATCGAAGCTCTGCTTGGCGGCGCTGAGCAGGTCCCATGCGTGGTTCTTTTCGTGCGACCCGATCCAGGTGGCGAAATCGCCGTTCACCCAACTGCCTGCCGCGAGGCGCCCGAGCCGGCCCAGACGCGCACGCGGCCGCTCGGGCCGGGCCTGCCGGTCCAGATACGCCGCGTAGGTCGTGGTGCGAATATCGAGATGCGTCTCCAGCGCGCCGTACAGCGTGTCGAGGAAGTAATAGCCGTTGTACGGGTAATACTCCCAGCAGTTCTCGCCGTCGAGGATCACGCTGACCAGCGGCGTGTCCGCCTCGCCCGCCTGCGCCGCGATTCGCTCCAGCTCGCCGACGAAGTTCAGCGCCGCGTCGCGGCTGTGCCATTTGGTGTAGTCGAATCCGATTCGGTCCGACAGCCGGTCATCGCGGAAAAACACGGTAATGTCCTCGCCGTCGATCCGGTACGGCCGATACAGCAGTTGCTCGCGCGCAGCCATGTCGCCGCCTGCGCTGCGCAGGCTGTTCGCGAGCACGCCTTCGCCGCTCGCGGTCCAGCGGCATCCGGCTTGCGCGAGCAGCTTCAGCAGCGCCCCCGAAACCCCGCCCTCGGCGGGCCAGATCCCGGCGGGGCGTGCGCCGAAACGGCGCGCGTGGCTTTCGAGCGCCGATTGGATATGGGACTCCACCCTGCCGATGCCCCCGGGATAGGCATGCCACTGCGGAAGATGCGCTGCCGGGACCGCTTCGCGCGCCGCGCCGAAGTCGATGAGCAGCGGCGCGAGCGGGTGATGGTGCGGCGTGCTCGAGAGCTCGATGCGCCCGTCCGCCGCAAGGCGCGCGTAGCGCCCAACCACGCCGCGCACGAGGTCCCCGATCAGATCGAACAGCGCGAGCCGGTCGGCGCGCGTGTAGTCCATCCCCACGGTCATGAGTCGCGTCACCAGTTCGGAGGCGCGCCGCACCGTCTCACCGGTCCAGACCAAGTGATACCACGTGACGAGATCGTAGAAGTAGCGGTCCGAGAGGTAACCGTAAGCATCTTCCCCCTGCTTCCCGGCCGCACCGAGCAGCTCGTGCAGGCCCTCGTAGGGCGTATAGGGCGCGACCATCCTCTCGTGGTTGGCATGGAAGCATTGCGCAATGACCAGAGCCCGTTCCCCGGCCGTGAGCGGCGAGGCTTCGTCGCGCGCAAGCATCCGGAGCAGCGGATCGCGCAAGCGTCCGGTGGCGAACTGGTCGCAATAGTCCTCGAGTTGGTCGACCAGCACCGGCACGAGGTTCACGACCGCGCGCATCCCCGGGTGCTGCTCGAGGTGCGCCGCCATGTCGGTGTAGTCCTTCATCGCGTGCAGGTACACCCACGGCTGGGTGAACTCGCCGCTCGCCTGGTCGCGATAGTCCGGCTGGTGCATGTGCCAGACGAGCGCGAGGTCGAGGGGCTTTGGTTCGGGCATCGCTCTAGGGGGCGTTGTGTACGCGCTGACCCAGCATCTCCGGGGTCACGAGCGTGATGCCGTGCGGGGTGACGTGGTAGCGCCCGCGGTCTTCGTCATGGTCGACGCCGATGCGCACCCCCTGCTGAATCCGGCAGTGCTTGTCGATCACCGCGCGGCGGATCGTCGCGTGGCGGTCGATCTCGACGTTGGGCAGAATGACCGAATCCTCGATCTGGCAGTAGCTGTGCACGCGCACGTCGGAAAACAGGATCGAGCGCCGCACGGTCGAGCCGCTGATCACGCAGCCTCCCGAAACCATCGAGTCGATCGCGGCACCGCGCCTGCTCTCGTCGTCGAACACGAACTTGGCGGGCGGCAGCTGCGCCTGGTAGGTCCACGTCGGCCAGTCCCGGTCGTACAGGTTCAGGTCGGGTGTGATCTTCGCCAGTTCCATGTTCGCCTCCCAGTAGGCGTCCACGGTCCCCACGTCGCGCCAGTAGGCGCGCCCTTCGCTCATGTTGACGCAGCTGTCGCGGAACGAGTGCGCGAATACGCGGCAGCCGCGGCCGACGAGGTCGGGGAGCAGATCCTTGCCGAAGTCGTGGCTCGACGCGGAATCCGCCGCGTCGCGCACCAAGTGCTCGTCGAGGAACGAAGCGTTGAATATGTAGATGCCCATGCTCGCAAGCGCTAACCCCGGATTGCCGGGGACCGGGGTCGGGTCGCGCGGCTTCTCGGCAAAAGCGGAGACGCGCAGATCCCCGTCCACCGACATCACACCGTAGGCCGAGGCGCTCGCCACCGGCACCTCGGTAGCGCCCACCGTCACGTCGGCCTTGCGCGTCACGTGGTCGGCGAGCATGCGGCTGTAGTCCATCTTGTAGACGTGGTCGCCGGCGAGCACCAGCACGAAGCGCGCCTGGTAGCGGCGCAGGATGTCGAGGTTCTGGAATACCGCATCCGCGGTGCCCTGGTACCAGCCGGTGTGCACGCGCTGCTGCGCCGGCAGCAGTTCGACGAACTCGCCGAGGCGCCCGTCGAGGCTGGACCAGCCGCGCTGCACGTGCCGGATCAGGCTCTGCGCCTTGTACTGGGTGAGCACGCCGATACGGCGGATCCCCGAATTGACGCAGTTGGACAAGGTGAAGTCGATGATGCGGAACTTGCCGCCGAAAGGCACCGAGGGCTTGCAGCGCCAGTCGGTGAGCTGCGCAAGGCGCTCGCCGCGCCCGCCGGCGAGGATCATCGCGATCGTGCTCCGCGTGAGCTGCGGCAGGCCGGGCAGCTTCGCCTCCTCGCGCGCAGCCTCGCCCGGGGTACCGACGCGATCGTTATAATCACCCATGCTGAATCTCCTGCACACGGTCGGGGATGCGCGCGACGGGCGACTGCGTGCCCTGCTCGAAGCGCGCGTGCACGACCCCCATGCGCTGCTCGGCTGGCATGCCCGCGGCGCGGCTTGGACGCTGCGCGTGCTCGCGCCCCGTGCGCAAAGCATAGCAGCCGAAACCGGCCCGGGCTGGCGCGAAATGACCCGCGTGGGCGAAACTCCATTGTTCGAACTGCACTGCGACGCGGCCCCGCCGCGCCACACGCGGCTGCGCGTCGTCGAGGATGGAGCGGCGCGCGAGACCTGGGACCCGTACTCGTTCGGGGCCACCATCGGCGCCGATGACCTGTGGCTGTTCAACGGCGGCGCAGCTCACCAGGCCTACCGCGCGCTCGGCGCCCATCCGATGCAGATCGACGGCGTCGCGGGCACGCGCTTCGCGGTCTGGGCGCCCAACGCCGAGCGCTCGAGCGTGGTTGGCGACTTCAACCGATGGGACGGCCGCGCGCACATGATGCGGGCGCACGGCTCGAGCGGCGTCTGGGAGCTGTTCGTCCCGGGCATCGGTCCGGGCGAACCGTACAAGTTCGAACTGCGCAACCGCGCCAGCGGCGAGATCCTCGTCAAGGCGGACCCCTACGCGCGCACCTTCGGCTTTCGTCCGGAAACCGCCGGCCGCGTCGCCGCCGCAAGCGATTACCGCTGGCGGGACGAGGCGTGGCTCGAGCGGCGCGCGGGCTGGGACTGGATGCACGCGCCGGTCAGCATCTACGAGGTGCACGCCGGCTCGTGGCGGCGGCATCCCGACGGCCGCTTCTACAGCTACGCCGAGCTCGCCGGGAGCCTGGCGCCCTACGTCGCGGAACTGGGCTACACCCACGTTGAGCTGCTGCCGGTGTCGGAGCACCCGCTCGACGAGTCGTGGGGCTACCAGAGCACCGGCTACTTCGCGCCCACCAGCCGCCACGGCGAGCCTGACGGCCTGCGCGCGTTCGTCGACGCCTGCCACGCGGCGGGCATCGGCGTGATCCTCGACTGGGTACCGGGCCATTTCCCGCGCGACGCGTGGGCGCTGGCGCGCTACGACGGCACCGCGCTCTACGAGCACGCGGACGAGCGACTCGGCGTGCACCCCGATTGGGGCACGCACGCCTTCAACTTCGGCCGCAACGAGGTGAAGAGCTTCCTGCTGTCGTCGGCACACTACTGGCTCTCCCAGTTTCACTTCGACGCTCTGCGCGTGGATGCGGTTGCGTCGATGCTCTATCTCGACTATTCCCGCAAGCCGGGCGAGTGGCTGCCGAATCGGCACGGCGGGCGCGAAAACCTCGAGGCGATCGAGTTCCTGCGCGAGCTGAACGCGATGGTGCACGGCGAATTCCCTGGGGCACTGAGCTTCGCCGAGGAGTCGACGGCATGGCCGATGGTATCGCGGCCCACCTACGTCGGCGGGCTCGGCTTCTCGATGAAGTGGAACATGGGCTGGATGCACGACACGCTCGAATACCTGCACCACGACCCGGTCCACCGCCGCTTCCACCACGGCGAGCTCACTTTCGCGCAGCTCTATGCCTACAGCGAGAACTTCGTGCTGCCGCTCTCGCACGACGAGGTGGTGCACGGCAAGGGATCGCTCGCCGGAAAGATGCCGGGCGACGCGTGGCAACGGCTCGCGAACGTGCGCCTGCTCGCCGCCTATCAGATGACCTGCCCGGGCAAGAAGCTCGGCTTCATGGGCAACGAGTTCGCGCAACAGCGCGAATGGAACGCGGGCTGGGAACTCGACTGGGCGCTGCTTGACGAGCCGGGGCGCCGCGGGGTGCAGCAACTCACGCGCGACCTCAACCGGCTGTACCGCGAGACGCGCGCGCTGCATGAGCTCGATTTCGAGCAGGCGGGCTTCGCGTGGATCGACTGCCACGACGCGGACAACTC
>JADGRQ010000065.1 GCA_017880775.1 Burkholderiales bacterium
AGCGCCGAACTGACCGGCAAGCGCCTGGAACTGCTGCGCGAGGCGACCCCCGGAGCGACGCGCATTGCGGTGCTCTACGACAAAGCCCTGTACGACAGCTGCCAGGAGGAACTGAAGCAGTTCCGGGCAGCGGCGACGCAGCTCGGCGTGACGCTGGTGGAGGTCTCCGTCCCCAATCTCGCAATCAATCTCACCGATCTCGAGCCGGCGTTCCGCAAGATTGTCGAGGCCAGGGCGCAGGCGGTGATCATTCCGCTGTTCACATCGGTCGCGGACTTCACACCGGAGGTCGCGCGGCTCGCGCTCAAATACCGTTTGCCGACGATGCACGAGTTCAGCGATTTCACCGAGGTCGGTGGGTTGATGACCTACGGTCCGGACTTCGCAGATATCTACCGCCGCGCGGCGCACTATGTCGTGCGCATCCTGAAGGGCGAGAAGCCCGCCGAAATGGCGATCGAGGAACCCAAGCAATTCAGGTTCACGGTCAATCTCAAGACCGCCAGGGCGCTCGGGATCACGATCCCGCCGGCGGTGCTGCTGCGTGCCGACGAGGTGATCGAATGAACCGCCGCAACATGCTCCGTTCACTCCTTGCGCTCGGCGCCGCGGCGCGCGCGAAGGTGTACGAGCATCTGCTGGGCACATCGACTTCGACGATGTCGAAGGGAATCTACGGCGCGGCGGCAAGGGAGTCGGCGCAGAAGGCCGGTCTCGGCCAATGACCGAAAGTGGTCATGCAGAGGTATCCTTCACATTTACCCGGAGGCCGCCATCATGCTGCTACGTTCTCCACGTGTTCCCAGAAGCGAATTCGAAGCCGGTACCGGCTGGCGCCTGAAACCCGAGGGCGCTTGCCAAGGTAACGTGTGTATTCCGCTATCGCAGCCGGCCGGCGATCCGGTCGACGTCGCGCGCGTTGCCAACGACATCGGCATGGCGCTGGTCGCGGCGCCCGAATACGGACTCTGGGCGCTGGGGCCGGCATCGATCGGTTCGCGTGCGCTGGCAAGCGCCGAGGCGCCGGAACTGCGCTTGCCAGACCTGAACGGAAACGAATTCCGGCTGTCGAGCCTGCGGGGGCAGAAGGTACTGCTCTACGCGTGGGCACCGTATTGAGGCTGCTCCAGAGACCTGCCCGTGTGGCAGGCATTGCGAAACGAACTGCACCCGAAGGGCTTCGAACTCGTTACGGTCGGTCTCGACACGCAGGGCAATGCCGGTTGCCGCGCCTTCATCGAGGCGGCCAGGCCCGAACATCCGTCGCTGATCGATCGACATCATGTGCTTGCCGACCTGTTCGGTGTCATCAACATCCCGAGCAGCGTATGGATCGATGAGAACGGCATGATCGTGCGTCCCGCGGAAACGGCTCCCGCCCCCACCGCAAGCGCACCGCGCAGCATGCCGGCCGACCTCCCGCAGCGGTTCGTGGAGATCATGGCCGAGGCCGTGAAGATCAGGAAGGACACACAGGCCTATCATGCGGCGCTGCGCGACTGGGTCGAGCACGGCGCGGCGAGTCGTTTTTCGCTGTCGCCCGATGAAGTCGTTGCACGCTCACGGCCGCGCGACAACGCGAAGGCGCTGGGACACGCCCACTTTCAGCTCGCAACGCAGCTTGAGATGGACGGTCATCACGCGGCGGCGGTGCAACACTTCCGCGAAGCGCACCGCCTGGTGCCGGACAGCTGGACGTTCCGCCGTCAGGCATGGTCGCTGGAGAAGGTCGGCGACGGGCCGCTCGCCCGATTCTGGCAGGGACCGAATCCGGATGCGCCCGAAGCGTGGCCCTATGAAGGCGACTGGCTGAGCGATGTACGCAAGGTCGGCGCGGAAAACTACAACGAGCCGTGGCGACCGTGATTCATTGCGGCCCCGGGATTGAACGCCGACTTGGCTTGGCCATCGGACTGATTTAGCCTCGATACCCTTACAGAGGAGATTTATCGTGACATCACGACGCGCATTCAACGCAAAGTTGCAAAACCGCCGTGCTTTTCTGCAGGCAGCCGGGGCGACCGCCGCCGCTGCGCTGGCAGGCAATCTGCCGTTTGCAGCGCTTGCGCAGACGGGGGCGAAGATGAAAATCGGCACCCTCGGTTCCGGCCGCGTCGGCAGCGCGATCGGCGGGGCGTGGGTCAAGGCTGGTCATGAAGTCATGTTCTCGTCGCTGGATCTGGAAGCAGACAGGAAGCTCGCCGCAAGCCTGGGCGGCGGGGCGCGCGCCGGCACGCCACGCGAGGCGGCCGCGTTCGGTTCCGTGCTGCTGGTCTCGGTTCCTTACGCAGCCCTGCCGGGCATCGGCAGGGACCTGGGTGACCTGATCAAAGGCAAGATCATCATCGACACCTCCAACCCCATCGTCGGGCGTGATGGCGAAATGGCGGTCGCCGCGCGCGAAAAAGGCGCGGGTATCGCATCGATGGAATTTTTGCCCGGGACGCGCATCGTCCGCGCTTTCAATGCCATCGGCGCCGCGAGGATGGGGCAAGCCGCCGGCGCAAGCGAGCGCGTCGGCATGCCGATCGCGGGTGACGACCCGGACGCGATCAAGGTGGCGTCCGCTCTCGTTCGGGATGTCGGCTACGAGCCGGTGCTGGTGGGCACCCTCGCGGCGATGGGCAAATACCTGATTCCGGGCACGCCGTTGGCAGGCGAGCGCTCGCCGGACGAAGTTCGCAAGGTGGCCGCCACGCTCAAATGAACATTGCTCGATCGGCGGAGCGCAGCTACGCCACGCTATTCATTGCGGCCCCGGGATCGGCGCCGAGGGCACGGCTCGGTCCGCGACGACGCGGCGCTCCGCGAGCGATTGGATCTCCTGCTCGCCCAGGCCGATTTCGCAGAGGATCGCACGCGTGTGCTCGCCCAGGCGCGGCGCCGGAGTGGGCGTTACCTTGGGATGCCCTTCGATCTGCAGCGGCGTGTCTACGGTGCGCACGCGGCCGAGAACGGGATCGTCGATCTCTACGAACACGCCGTTGGCCGCCATCTGCTTGTCCGCGACCACGTCGTCGAAGGTAGCGACCACCGAGTAAGGCACGTCGGCCTCCTCGAGCGCGCGCTGCCAGTATTGCATCGGCTGGCTGGCGAATATCCGGTCGCAGAGCTCGACGAGTTCGCGCATGCGCCCCTCCTTCAGACGCTCCTCGAGCGTCGCGTACCTCGGGTCGCCGGCGAGCTCCGGCCGGCCGATGGCGCGACAAACCTTCGGCCAGTCGCGCCGCGTATCCACGATGGCCATCTTGAACAGGCACCGGTCGCCGGCGCGGTAGTAAACGGCCGTGAAGCTGCGCGCGTCCTCGCGCGGCCGGCGCTCCAGGAACTGCGCCCCGAGCAGCTTCGCCTGAATCATCACCGAGTTCGACCATGCGCCGCTGGCGAGCAGGGAGCAGGAAACCCGCGTGCCCCGGCCACTGCGCTCACGCGCGAGCAGGGCTAGCAGGACCGCGGAAAGGAGCGCCATGCCGGTCGGATGGTCGCCAGTGCCGTAGCCCAGCGACCCCAACCAGCCGTCGGTCGGAAACAGGCTCGCCTCCATCGCCGAGCGCGACCAGTAGCAGACCGAGTCGAAGCCCGGCTTGTCGATCTCGTCGCCGGCGTCGCCGAAGCCGGTGCCGTGTGCGTAGACCAGGCGCGGATTGATCGCCTGCAGCTCGGGCCAGCCCAGGCCGAGGCCCTCGAGCGACTTCGGGCGGTGGTTGGTGAGGAACACGTCGGCGCACTCGACCAGGCGGCGCAGGATGCCGCGCGCCTCGGGCGCCTTCAGGTCGATCGCCAGACTGCGCTTGCCGCGATTGTCGGGCAGGAAGCAGTATTCGTAGTCGTGGACCGGCATGCCCGGGATGTGGTGGCCGCGCCGGTTCAGGTCGCCCTCGATCGGCTCAAGCTTGATCACCTGGGCGCCGTAGTCGGCGAGCGCCGCACCCACCGACGGCACCATGATCATCGAGGCCGCCTCGAGCACGCGGATGCCCGAAAGCAGACCTGCTCCCTGCTGCTGCAGCGCCATGGGTCATACCTCCTCTGAGACCGAACCGTGCTCATTAATAAGACCGCTATTGTGATCGAGTTGCTTGGACCCATACCGAGGCGTAACGTCTTGACCCGATGGGCGGCTCGGTGCCGCAGCGACAAGTCGTGCGGTTTGCAAACCGACCACGAATGGCAACTAGCAAGTCAACCAATAATAGTTGGGCACAGTAATGTCGACCAAGCCCGTTGAGTGCGCTGTCTACACCCCCGACCTTGGAGACCGACTTCGCATCTTGGTCGAGTACGCGGGGACGTGGCGCCCCATCTTGTGGATAGAACTGGCGAAGGACGGGAGTGTTTACCTGGGCCCGCGCAAGATCGAGATCACGGATTTGCGGCACGGAGG
>JADGRQ010000058.1 GCA_017880775.1 Burkholderiales bacterium
CCGCGAGACCAAGCAGGAGCAGGCGGTGAAGCACGAAGAGCGTCTGGGCGTGGCGCAGAAATGCACCTTCTGCAAGGACCGCGTCGACGCCGGGCTCGCCCGCGGCCTGACGCCGGGCGTCGATCCGGAAGCGACGCCGGCATGCTCGGCCGCCTGCATCGCGCAGGCGATCCAGTTCGGCGATTTCAAAAACCCGCAGAGCAATGTCTCGATGCTGGTGCGCGACAATCCGCATTTCCAGCTTAACGCCGAGCTCGGCACCGATCCCCAGATCAAGTATCTCTATACCACGCCGGCGGTGCCCGGGCGCGCGGCCGGGGCGGCCGAGGCGGACCAAGAGCGCCTGAGCGATCCGTCCAATCCCCTGGTCGGCCAATTGCAGACCTTCTGGGACTGGCGCGCGGCGATGAACTGGATTTTCGGCGGCATCAGCTCAGGCACGGTGGTGGCGGCGTGGCTCGCCTCGCTCGCGGGCATCGTGCCTGCGGACAGGGTGCCGGCGGCCCAGCTCGGATCGGCGGCGCTGATGGCCATGGGGCTTTCCTTCGTGTTCCTGAAAATCGGCAGGAAGCTCCGCTTCTGGCGCGCCGTGTCGCGACCGCAGACGAGCTGGATGACGCGCGAGATCTACGCGGTCGCGCTGTTCTATCCGGCCGTGCTCGCCAACCTCATCTGGCCGGGCGCGGGTATTTCGATGCTGGCCGGCATTTTCGCGTTCGTGTTCCTTTTCTGTCAGGCGAAAATTCTGCACCTCGCACGCGGCATCTCGGCCTGGCGGGTGGCGCTCGTTCCCTGGATGATCGTCGCATCCGGCCTGCTCGAAGGCCTCGGCCTGTTGACGCTGATGCTGCTGTGGATAAAAGGCTTCGGCACACTTTCGCCGTTGCTCGCGCTTGCGGGGCTGGTGCTCGTCGCGCTGAACGCCGGGCTGTGGTCCGCCTACAGGGCGAGCGCCGCAAAAAATGGCATCGTGCCGCTTTCGCGCCGCCTGATCGACAGGATCAGCCTGCCGCTCCACCTCGCGGGGCACGCGTTCCCGGCAGCCATGTTCGTTCTCGCACTCGCGAGCCCGGACATCGCCCGCGTCTGCCTCGGCGCCGGCAGCATCGCAGCGCTTGCGGGCGGCGCGTTCTGGAAGTTCATGCTCATCGTGCACGGCGGATACCAGCAGGGCTTTTCCCTGCCGATGCTGCCGCAGCGCGGCTCCGGCACCCGCGCCGCGCCCGCCCGGGGCCTGATTCACGGGTAATGCGCTGACCGGCGAGCGCGCATTGTCCAATAAGTCGTTCGCCACTCTACGCAGCGAGTCGTTCGTGGTAGTTCAGCAGTCCGCCGAGGCGCTCCACGCGAACGACTTTGCCTGGCTTCGCGCCCGCCCATCCAACTTCGTTCGAATATTTGGACACTACGCGGTTCCGATCGACCTTTGCCCTTTCAGCCGAAGGGGTCCCATTGTGGTGCTTTCCCCTACAGACGGCACTGCCGCTTCCTACTACAGTCGTTCTTAAGTCGCGCGAGAGTTACCACGGCGACGTTTGATTTGCCGGGGATTGCGTCGATGACCGACAGAGGCGATATCGTGAGACAGAAGACGGTGCCGATTAGGGACGACCTGCTCACCGATCTCATTCCGGCGGTCGCGGCGGCCATCGGCATTGCGCCGGCGGCGGATACGGGAGGTTCTTAGTGGAAAATCTGGCATCCTCGATTCGATTAGTCCTGTTGACGGTTGACGGGCAGACCTACGCATTGCCGCTGGCGGCGGTGGATCGCATCGTGCGCATGGTCGAAGTCACGCCCCTGCCCGGAGCGCCTGATGTCGTCGAAGGCGTCATCAACATTCAGGGCGAGGTGGTCCCGGTCGTTAGCATCCGCAGGCGCCTCGGTCTTGCCCAGCGGGCCGTCGGGGTATCCGACAGCCTGGTTGTTGCACGTGCGCGCACCAGGCGACTGGCCATCATTGCGGAGTTCATATTGGGTGTGGTGGAGCGCCCGGCTGACGCTGTCGTGAGCACTGGCGACATCGCCCGTGGTATCCAACACATCGAGGGCGTGCTCAAGACGAGCGATGGCCTGGTTCTGATTCAGGACCTGGACGGGTTCTTCTCGCCGGAGGAAGAGCAGTCCCTGGATTTGGCGCTGGAAAGGGGCTGACGGATGCCCATCGATATGCCGATCGCCTTGCCCGATTCGCTTTTGTCGCGGCTGAGCGATTTCCTCGCATCGCAGGTGGGGCTCCACTTCCCGAAACAGAGCTGGCGCGACCTGGAGCGCGGCATCGCCGCCGCATCTCGCGAGTCGGGATATCGCGACGTGGAGACCTTCATCCATTGGCTGCTTTCCGCGCCTCTGACGCGAACTCAAATCGAGGGGCTTGCGAGCCATCTGACGGTGGGAGAGACCTATTTTTTCCGCGAGAAAAGAAGCCTCGACATTCTAGAGCAGCAGATCTTGCCGGAACTGCTTCGCGCTCGCGCCAAAACCGAAAAGCATCTTCGCGTCTGGAGCGCCGGCTGCTGCACCGGCGAGGAGCCCTATTCGATCGCCATGCTTCTCGACCGGTTGATCCCCGATTTCGAGAAATGGAACCTGACTATCCTGGCGACGGACATCAACCCGCGGTTCCTGCGCAAGGCGGCACAGGGGATATACGGCGCATGGTCCTTCCGCGACACGCCCGGCTGGCTCAGGGAGCGGTATTTCACGAGACGGAAGGGCGGACGCTTCGAGATCCAGCCGCGGATACGGCGGATGGTGACTTTTTCCTATCTCAATCTCGCCGAAGATGCTTACCCATCGCTCGTGAACGGCACCAATGCGATGGATGTGATCTTCTGCCGCAACGTGCTGATGTATTTCGCCCAGGAAAGGGCGAGAAAGGTCGTCGACAAGCTGCACCGTTCGCTGATCGATGGGGGCTGGCTGATCACCAGCCCCGCAGAGACTTCGACCGTCCTGTTTTCCGCGTTTACCGCCATCGAGTTTCCCGGCGCGTTCCTGTATCGCAGGATCGCGGCTGCCGGGCCGCGGACCACCGCCGTCAGGCATCCAGTCCCGTCGTACCAGGGGGACTGGGAGGCCACCGCAGCACACGCGCCGGAAGTCTTGCCCGAGGCGGGTGGCGAGCAGGCGAAGGAAGCCGAAGACGCGGACTCGCGCGAGCACGATGAGCGCGAAATGCCGCAGCGCAAAGCCCGCGCTTGCGCCGATGAGGGCAGGCTAGCCGAAGCGATCGATTGGTGCGAGAAGGCGATCGCCGCCGACAAGCTGAACCCGGCGCACTATTATCTCCTTGCCGCCATCTGCCAGGAGCGAGGACAAAGCGAGATCGCCGAACGCTCGCTCGGACGCGCGCTTTACCTGGAGCCGGATTTCGTGCTGGCTCATTTCGCCTTGGGCAACCTGTGCCTGTCCGGGGGCCGCCAGCGGGAAGCGCGACGGCATTTCGGCAATGCGCTGACCCTGCTGCGGGCGTGCCCGGCCGATGCCCTGCTTCCTGAGTCGGACGGGCTGAGCGCAGGCCGGCTCGTCGAAATCATCGCCTCCGCGCAGGCGAGCCTGCCGCGCGCGCATAAGGAACTGGCGGCATGAGCGCGAGCAAAGCGGGGTCCCGCGAGACCAAGCGGGCAGCCATCGACTTGGCCGAAGTGCGCGCGCGCCTGGACGCCACACAAGCCGCCGGAGAACAGGCCTGGACGCCCGGGGCCGATGAGACCGGACGAATCTTGCGCGAGAGGGCGCTTGCGCTCGCCGTCGAGCCCGGCGGGACGCAAACCATCGATCAAAGCATCGAGGTGGTGGAATTTCTGCTCGCCCATGAGAGCTACGCCGTCGAATCCTCCTATGTGCGCGAGGTTTGTCAGCTGGGAAACCTCACTCCCCTGCCGTGCACGCCGGCATTCGTGCTCGGCATCGTCAACCTGCGCGGCGAGATCGTTTCGGTCATCGACGTGCGCAAGTTCTTCGACCTCCCGCAAGCCGGTTTGCCCGACCTGAACAAAGTCATCGTTCTCGAGTCCGGGAACATGGTGTTCGGCATCCTCGCGGATGCCATCCTCGGCGTGCGCCGCATTCCGCTTGCCGAAATCCAACCCTCGCTGCCCACGCTCACCGGAATCCGGGAAAAATACCTGAAGGGGATCACCCCGGAGCGCATGGTGGTTCTCGATGCCGGGAAGCTGCTCGCCGACGAGGAAATCATGGTGCAGGAACAGGTGGGCGCTTAGCAGCCTCAGGCCGGGGTCGAGAATGGCAGGTAGAAAAAGCATACAAGGACAAGAAGGCATGAAATGGGACAGAAGCTGAAGCAGCTCGCAGAGCAGTACAAGGTATGACGGCGGTTTGCCGGAGTTTTCCAACGAAAGGAGGATAGCGCGATGAAATGGTCCGTCGGAACACGAATCGGCGCCGGCTATGCCTTGGCGCTGTTCATGCTGTTCAGCCTCGGTGTAATTTCTTACCAAACTACGACCGAGCTGGTCAATGTGGCCGAGTTGAGGTCGCGCGCCCACGAGATGCTGCTAGAACTCGACGCCTTGCTCTCCGCCTTGACAGACGCCGAAACCGGACAACGTGGCTATGTCATCGTCGGGGAGGAACGGTATCTGGAGCCGTATCAAGCCGGAACCAGGGCGACGAATCAGGCCATTGTGAATCTGCGCAGATTGACTGCCGATAACCCCAACCAGCGGCGGCGGCTCGATGCGCTTGAGCTCATCGTCGCGAGCAAGATTGCCGAACTCAATGAGACGATTGACCTGCGGAAGACCAAGGGGTTCGACGCCGCGCTACAGGTGATCCGGTCGGACAAGGGAAAGAAGGCGATGGATGATGTCCGCAGGCTGGTCGCGGAGATGGGGAACGAGGAGAAGGCGCTGTGGGCACTGCGGGACCGGGAGGTGCAAGCCGGCAGCCAAACCACGATTGCCGTGATTATTTATGGAATCCCGCTCGCTATTGCGGTATTGGCTCTCGCGGGCTTTCTGCTCACGCGCACCATCACCCACCAGTTGCGGGAAAGCATCGCCCAGCTGTCGTCCTCGTCGGCCGAAATTCTCGCCACTACGACGCAGGTTGCTTCCAGTGCGGCGGAGACGGCCAGCGCGGTGAGCGAGACCACCGCGACGGTGGAGGAGGTGAAGCAGGCCGCCGCAGTCTCGAGCCAGAAGGCGAAGTACGTTTCAGAGAGCGCGCAGAAGGTGGCGCAGGTGTCGCAGGCCGGACGCAAATCGGTGGAGGGCACCATCCAGGGGATGCAGCGCATCCAGGAGCAGATGGAGTCGGTCGCCGAGAGCATCGTGCGGCTGTCGGAGCAAGGCCAGGCGATCGGCGAGATCATCGCCGCCGTGAACGATCTGGCCGAGCAGTCGAATTTGCTGGCGGTGAATGCCGCGATCGAAGCGGCCAGGGCGGGTGAGCAGGGCAAGGGCTTCGCGGTTGTCGCGCAGGAGATCAAGAGTCTGGCCGAGCAGTCCAAACAGGCGACGGCGCAGGTGCGCACGATCCTGGGCGAGATTCAGAAGGCGACCGGTGCCGCGGTAATGGCCACCGAGCAGGGAGCCAAGGCGGTGGAGGCGGGCCTGAAGCAGTCCGGCGAAGCGGGCGAGTCGATCCGGTTGCTTGCCGACAGCGTGAGCGAGGCCGCGCAGGCGGCGACGCAGATCGCCGCCTCGAGCCAGCAGCAGATGGTAGGCATGGACCAGGTGGCGCTGGCGATGGAGAACATCAAGCAGGCGAGCATGCAGAACGTCTCCGGCGCCAGGCAGGCGGAGGTGGCGGCGCAGCACCTGCACGAGCTGGGACAAAACTTGAGCTCGATGATCGGCGGCAAAGCGGCGTGATCGGACGCGCGGTGGATTCGGGCGTGCAACCGCGTTTTGTCGACGGATCCTGAAAGCGGAACGAAGCCATGATCAAGAAGAACGACGAGTTTCTGAAAAAACTCTTTGCGACTTTCCGGGTCGAGGCGGACGAGCACCTGAAGGCGATGTCAGCAGGGCTCATTGAGCTGGAGAAAACCCCGGCGGGCGTGCGGCAGACGGAACTCGTCGAGAAAATCTTCCGGGAGGCGCATAGCCTGAAAGGGGCTGCCCGGGCGGTGAATCTCACCGAGACCGAAACGGTCTGCCACTCGCTGGAAAGCGTGTTCTCGGGGCTGAAGGGCAGTCGGCTCGCCATCTCGCCGCCATTGCTCGATCTCCTGCATCAGGCGATCGATGCCGTCGGGAGGCTGCTTGCTCCGCACGCCGGCGCGTCCAACGCCTACCAGCCATCAATCGTGGAACTGACGCGGCGGTTGGACGGTGCATCGAAAGGGCCATTGCCCGATCCCGAGATGCCAGCGCTGGGACCGCTGGCGCAAGAGGTGGCGCCAGCATATTCTTCCGCTGCGACGGCCGAACCTGCCGCGACGGCGACCGCCCACACGGCACCTCCATCGCTCAGCCTGGCATCCGAAACGGTCAGGGTTTCCACGGCGAAGCTCGACGCGGTGATGCGGCAGGCCGAGGAATTGTTGTCGCCACGGCTGGCATCGGGTCAGCGCGCCAGTGAGTTGCGCGAAACCACCGCCGTGCTTGCAACATGGAAAAAAGAACGGGCGCGGATTCAACCCGCATTGCGGCTGATCGATCGCTCGCCTGCACGGGGCGGCAAAGCCAACGGCGTCGTCAGGGAAAGCCAGGAACTCACGAAGCTGCTCGAGTATCTGGACGGCGAAAGCCTCCACATGAAAACGCTCGAGGATCGACTGGCGAGTCTCGCGCACTCCGCTGAACACGACCAGCGCACGCTGGCCGGAATGACCGACAACCTTCTTCACGATGTGAAGGAGATGCACCTGTTGCCGTTCTCTTCGCTGCTCGAAGTCTTTCCGCGGTTTACCCGTGAATTTGCCCGCGACCAGGCCAAGGAGGTGGAACTGGTCATTCAGGGAGGCGAGATCGAAGTTGACCGGCGCATTCTGGAAGAGATGAAGGGCCCGTTGATCCACGTGCTCCGGAACTGCATCGATCACGGCATCGAGAAGCCGGCGGTGCGGGAGCAGAAACACAAGCCACCGCGCGGAACGATCACTATTACCATCTCGCAAAGGGATAGCGGCAAAGTCGAAATTCTTGTTATTGACGACGGAGCGGGTATCGACGCGGCCAAGGTGAAATCCGCCGCCCGTAAGCTCGGTATCGTATCTGCCGAGGAGGTGGACAAGCTCGGCGAACAGGACGCAATAGCGCTCACCTTCCGGTCCGGCGTATCGACGAGCCCCATCATCACGGAAGTTTCCGGGCGGGGACTCGGGCTCGCGATCGTGCGCGAAAAGGTCGAGCGGCTCGGCGGCACGCTCAGCCTCGAGTCGCGTCACGATGGAGGAACGAGCCTCCGGATACTGCTGCCCCTGACGCTGGCCACTTATCGGGGCATTCTCGTGCGCGCCGGCGACCACGTTCTCGTCATTCCCGCGATCGCTGTCGAACGGGTGACTCGGGTCGCCGGAGAAGACATCCGGACGGTAGAAAACCGCGAAACAATCCCGCTTGATGGCCAAGCCGTGTCACTGGCCTGGCTCAGCGACGTACTGGACATGCCGCGCAAAAATGCGGCTGGCGAGCCGGGGGCTGGTGCGCAGGCGGTTGTTCTCGGCCTGGGCTCCGTACGCGTAGCGTTCCGGGTGGAAGAGATCCTCGGCGAGCAGGAGGTGCTGGTCAAGGCGCTCGGCCCGCAGCTCGTGCGCGTGCGCAACGTTGCCGGTGCAAGCGTGTTGGGAACCGGCCAGGTGGTGCCGGTTCTGAACGTTCCTGATCTGATGAAGTCGGCCGTGAAACCCATGGCGCCGCGACTTGCCCCCGTTGCCGCCGGAAAAAGCGCGGCGACGAAAAAACAATCCATTCTGGTTGTGGAGGATTCGATCACCTCGAGAGCGTTGCTGAAGAACATATTGGAATCGGCGGGCTACAACATTACCACCGCGGTGGACGGGATCGATGCCTACACCACGCTCAAGACCGGCACGTTCGATTTGATCGTGTCGGACGTCGAGATGCCGCGCATGGACGGGTTCGATCTCACGGCGAAGCTGCGCTCGGACAAACAGTTTACGCAAATGCCGATCGTACTGGTGACGGCGCTCGAGTCGCGCGAGCACCGCGAGCGCGGCATCGACGTCGGCGCCAACGCCTACATCGTGAAAAGCAGCTTCGACCAGAGCAACCTGCTGGAAATTATCCGGCGGCTGATATGAGCGCGAGCGCGCGCATATGCCCATGATCAAGGTCCTGGTGGTGGAAGATTCACCCGTGGTACGCGAGTTTCTCGTTCACATTCTCGGCGCGGATGCCGGCATTGAAGTCATCGGGACGGCGAATGATGGCGAGCAAGCGCTCGAGGCCGTCGCGCGCAAACGGCCCGACGTCATCACCATGGACATCCATATGCCCAAGCTGGATGGATTGGATGCCACGCGCCGGATCATGGAAACGCACCCCACGCCTATCGTCATCGTCAGCGGGAGCACGGATCCGCGGGAGGTCGCGACGACGTTTCGCGCCATGGAGGCGGGCGCGGTGGCGGTTCTGCGCCGGCCGGCGGGCATCGGTCATCCGGATCACGATTCCACCGCCAGCGAACTGGTCCAGACCGTGAAGCTGATGTCCGAAGTCAAGGTGATCAAGCGCTGGCCCAAGGCGAGGCGCCACGCGGAAGTTCCGCGTCCGGCGGAAGCGAATCGCGCGCAGGTCGAGGCGAAAGTAAAGGTCATCGCCATCGGCGCCTCGACCGGTGGTCCGCCTGTATTGCAAACCATTCTTGCGGCGCTGCCGGAGGATTTCCCGGTGCCGGTACTGATCGTGCAGCACATCGCGGCCGGTTTCACTCAGGGGTTCGTCCAGTGGCTGGCGCAAACGTCCAGCTTACCCGTGCATCTCGCCGCGCACGACGAGCATATCCGTCCGGGCCATGTGTATGTGGCCCCCGATCAATTTCAGATGCGGGTGGAGCGGAGCGGAAAAATCGTCCTGACGAAAGACGAGCCCGAGAACGGCTTGCGTCCCTCGGTTTCCTATCTTCTGCGTTCGGTGGCCGAAGTCTATGGACGCGATGCGGTAGCCGGCCTGCTCACCGGCATGGGACGCGACGGCGCCGAGGAACTGAAGCTGCTGAGGGACAAAGGCGCCGTGACCTTCGCCCAGGACAAGGAAAGCTCGGTCGTGCACGGCATGCCGGGCGAGGCGATCAAGCTCGACGCAGCCTCGCTCGTGCTGTCGCCGGAGAAAATCATCGCGGTGCTGACGAGTCTGGCGAAGGACGGGAAGTAATAAGGAGCGGTCCATGAACACCAACCACGAAACCAACGGCAAGGTGGAGATTCTCATTGCCGAGGACAGTCCGACCCAGGCGGCGCAACTGGCGCACCTGCTCGAGGAACGCGGGTTCGCGGTGACGACCGCAGCCAACGGCCGGGAGGCGCTCGCGTTGCTCCAGCGGCGCAAGCCGACCCTGGTGATCAGCGATATCGTGATGCCGGAGCTGGACGGCTACGGCTTGTGCAAGGCGATCAAGGCGGACAAGAAACTGAAGGACATCCCGGTCATGCTGGTGACCACGCTCTCGGATCCGCAGGACGTGATACGTGGGCTGGAGTGCGGCGCGGACAATTTCCTGCGCAAACCATACGACAGGCGCTACCTGT
The DNA here is from genome assembly GCA_017880775.1 of Burkholderiales bacterium. GTDB lineage: Bacteria > Pseudomonadota > Gammaproteobacteria > Burkholderiales > SG8-39 > JADGRQ01. The sequence goes on from JADGRQ010000058.1 coordinate 9,683, forward strand.
TGTCGCGCATCGACTACCTGCTGATGAACGTCGAGCTGCGCAAGAACCCGACCGTGCAGACGGGAGTGGAGATCAACCTGGGAGGTCAGAGACATTTCATCAGTTCCGAGCGACAGCAGATTCTCGATCTCCTGATCTCTACCTACGAGCAGGCGGTCGAGATCAACAGCGAGCTCAAACTGCGGGAAAAGGAGCTGACGCATTCAAACCAGGTGCTCAATGGCCTGTACCGCATCGCCGACGGCCTCAATCACGCGGCCAGCGAACGGGAGGTGGTGGAGTTGGCTCTGGAGCGGGCGCTTGAACTGCCCGGCATCGAGGCGGGCTGGATTTCGCTGAAGGACGGCGACACGGCCCGCCGGCTCGTGGCGGCACGCAATTTGCCGCCGGCGCTCGAGTCCTCCGGCGCAATGGACGGCGACTGCGCCTGCCGCGGCCGGCTCGACTCCGGCGAACTCGACCACGTAATCAACATCATGGAATGTGAACGGGCCGGCGAGGCAAAAGGCGACGCGCGCGGGCTGCGCTACCACGCCAGCGTTCCGTTGTTGCTCGGTGGCCGGACGCTGGGCTTGATGAATCTGGTCGGGCCGGAAAAGGGACTGTTCAGTGAGGACGAGCTGAAAGTCCTGCACAGCGTGGGCAACCAGGTGGCAGTGGCGCTGGAGCGCGCGCATCTGCACGAGAATCTGGAGCGGTTGGTTGAGGAGCGGACCGCAAAGCTCGAAGCGGAGATCGTGGCAAGAAAGCGCATCGAAAAAGAACAGGCGCGGCTGGTGGCGATCATTGAGGCGACACCGGATATGGTAGCCAGGGGTGACCCAAATGGCCATGTGCTCTACTACAACCCGGCGGGACTGCGGATGCTCGGGTTCGAGCCGGGGCTGGATTTGTCTACGGTACGCTTTCTTGACACCCATCCGGATTGGGCGGCGAAGCTGGTCATGGAAGAGGGCATCCCCCACGCCATCGAGCACGGGACCTGGAGCGGGGAAACGGCACTTCTCGGGAGTGATGGGCGCGAAATCCCCATTTCTCAGGTGCTCATTGCGCACAAGGGACCCGACGGATCGGTGGAGTACCTGTCCACCATCGCGCGCGACATCAGCGTGCGCAAGGAGCACGAAAAACGCATCACGCGCCTCAACCGGGTGTACGCGGTCCTGAGCGGCATCAACACGACCATAGTCCGCACCCGGGACCGGCGGGAGCTGTTCGAAGACGCCTGCCGAATCGCAGTGGAACAGGGTCGGTTCAGATTCGCCTGGATCGGCCTGCTCGACGCCAATGGCCTGGACGTGACACCCGTGGCCCGGGCGGGCGTCGACGAAGGCTATCTCGACAACATCCGGTTGACTGCGCGCGATGATGTACCTGATCGCTGCGAGCTGGTGACGCGGGCATTGCGCGAAAAAGCGGCCGTGGTCTGCAACGATATCGCCACCGATCCGCAGATGGCGCGCTGGCGCGACCAGGCGCTTCGGCGCGGCTATCGGTCGGTGGTCGTGTTCCCGCTGCAACTGGAAGACAAGGCGATGGGGCTGCTGCTGCTCTACGCTGAAGAGACGGGTTTCTTCGACGCCGAAGAGATGAAATTGCTCACCGAGGTTGCCCTGGACATCTCGTTTGCGCTCGATCATCTCGAAAAAGAGGACCGGCTAGACTACCTCGCTTACCACGACGCTCTGACCGGGCTGCCGAATCGCAGCCTGCTTCACGACCGTCTGGATCAGAGGGTAAGCGCGGCGCGCAGCGACCAGAAGGCCTTTGCGGTGGTCATGCTGAATCTTGAGAGGTTCAGAAACGTCAACGATACGCTGGGGCAGCATGCCGGAGACGAGTTGTTGCGTCAGGTCGCGCGGCGCCTGAAAGACGGGCTCGAGGAAACCGACGTCCTGGCCCGCCTCGGCGCCGATTCGTTTGCGATTATCACGCGGCCTTGCGACGACGACGGCAGCGTGGGTCGTATCCTGGAGCGGGTTCTGTCATGCATTCATGGGCAGCCGTTCGAGATCGAGAGCCAGGAACTGCGCGTTGCGGCCAAGGCGGGGGTGGCGATCTTTCCTCACGATGGCAAGGATGCCGATACGCTGTCGCGCAACGCCGAGGCAGCGCTCGGAAAAGCCAAGCTTTCCGGGGACAAATATTTATTCTATGCGCCTGAGTTCAACGCCCGGGTGGCCGAGAAGCTGACGCTGGAAAACAAACTGCGCCGCGCGGTGGAGCGGGGCGAACTGGTGCTGCACTACCAGCCCAAGGTCGAACTCAAGAAGCGACGCATCGGCGGACTCGAGGCGTTGATGCGCTGGAACGATCCCGATACCGGCCTCCTGGTTCTACCGCTGAAGTTCATCCCCATGCTAGAGGAAACCGGGCTCATTCTCGATGCGGGCCGCTGGGCGCTGGAGCAGGCGGTGGCAGATTGCGAGCGCTTCAGGAGCAACGGCCTGCAGGCGCCCCGGATCGCGGTAAACGTTTCGCCGATCCAGTTGCGGCAGAAGGATTTCGTCGCCACGGTGGAGCGTGCCCTGCGCGGCGCCAAGGACACACACGGCGTTCTGGAACTGGAGATTACCGAGAGCCTGATCATGCAGGACATCGAGACCAATATCCGCAAGCTCCAGGTCGTCACGGATATGGGTGTGGAAATCACGGTTGACGACTTCGGCACGGGTTATTCCTCGCTCAGCTATATCGCCAGGCTGCCCGTCGGCACGCTGAAGATCGACCGGGCGTTCATCATGAACATGACCAGCAACCCGGATGACCTCAGCATCGTGTCTACCATCATCTCGCTGGGGCATTCGCTGGAACTGAAGGTCGTCGCGGAAGCCGTGGAGACCGAAGAGCAGGCGAATCTGCTGCGGCTGCTGAAGTGCGACGAGTTTCAGGGATACCTGTTCAGCCATCCGGTCCCGGTGGAAGACATCGATCTGCTTCTCCGGGAAGGTAAAACGCCCGCCGCGTAGATCGGGGTGCTGCACAGCCGATACGGGCGCGCCGGCGCCGCTCGCAGATATCTATACGTCAAACCCGGCGTACAGACTTACTCCGGTGGCGTCCACTCGAGCGCCCAATCCACGAATTCGGCGGCTGGCATCGGCTTGGCGATGAAGTAGCCCTGTGCCAGCGAGCAGCCGATCCGCTTCAACTGGTTCCAATCGGCGCGGGTTTCCACGCCCTCTGCGACCACCTTGAGGCCGAGCTTGTGCGCCATGTCGATGCTCGACTCCAGCATGACCCCGCGTTGAGGATGGGCGGCGGCGTCGGTCACGAAAGACTGGTCGATTTTCAATTCGGTGAAAGGAATACGGGCGAGCTGCTGCATCGAGGAATAGCCGGTGCCGTAATCATCGATCGAAAGCCCGAACCCTTTGACCCGCAGGCGCGCCAGATTCTCGAGGGCGCGCGCAACGTCGGTCATTGCCGCCGATTCCGTGATCTCCAGGATCATGTCGCGCGGCTGCAGTCCGCGCTTCTGCACCAGTTCGGTGATCCGGTCGGCAAGGGCCGGATCATCGAGAGACTTCGGCGACAAATTGACCGAGACCGTAAGCGACAGGCCCTGCCTGCGCCAGGCGGCGCAGGCAGCGGCCGAACGGTCCACCATGATCCACGTAAGCTTGTCGATCAACCCCTTGTTCTCGAGCACGCGTATGAATGCATTCGGCGGAACCATGCCGCGCTGCGGGTGGTGCCAGCGCGCGAGCGCCTCGGCTCCAACCACTTCTCCCTTGACCAGATCCACCTTGGGTTGAAAAAACGGCTCGAACTGCGCCTTGTCTAGCGCCTCGACGATCTCCGCCTCCGGTATCGCGGCCTGCGCAGCCGCGGGGCGCGGAGCTGACGTTCCATGCCGCTTGATCAAATCCTGCAATTTCTGCGGTGTTGCCGGCTTCTCGATCGCGCCGAGCAGGTTGATGCCGTAGGCCTGCGTCATGGTCTCGACCGAAGAAATCAGGTTGCGGTCGAGCGCGCTCGTGAGGATGATGGACGCCTTGGTTCCGGTTTCGCCGACATGGCGGATGAACTCCATGCCGTCCATGTTCGGCATGTCCAGATCGCAGATGATGATGTCTATGGCCTGGGGCGCGTTGTGGAAGCAGGCTAGCGCTTCGTGACCGTCCGCCGCTTCCAGTATGTGCAAGGCCCCGAGGCCCTGCAGCGCGCGAACCAGCGTCTTGCGCTGGAACTCGTGATCCTCGGCGACGAGAAAACGCATTTCGGAAAGTTTCATCGCTGTCCCTTTTGGTCGCGTGCCCCGTTCACCGGCACGTGGCGGTTCATGGTTGGTGGCTCGAATCGGTTTGGCGTTCGCCGGCCTCGGCGCGCAGACACTCCACGAGCCGGGCTTGTTCGCGTTCGAAATCGGTGACGCACCCGCGGACCGCGGCACGGTTCCCGGTCCGCGCGGCCTCCTCGATGCGCTCGGCCACGTCGGCAAACGGCTGCGCGCCTATCATGCGGCTCGCGCCTTTGGCCCGATGGGCGGCCCTTGCAATCGCGGCGAC
>JADGRQ010000066.1 GCA_017880775.1 Burkholderiales bacterium
GAAGACCGTCGGGACCCCGTGCGTTGAAACGCAACACCCAGTCTCGGATGATCTGGAGACCAACGCCGCCGATCTTCGCCGCTTCTGTCCGCGTCGCGCTGTCGTAGATCGCAGTAAGCGCCAGAAGCCGCCGAGCCTGTGGACCATCCTTCGTTTTCTTCGCCAGCCCCCGCAGCCGCGATGCGTCGAAATCTCCCCTAAGCAATACCGCCATGGCAAACCTCCATCGTTCGCCATGTTGAATCAGAGCCGCGCTGATTTGGAAATCTCTAAAGAGTCACGATTTTTGGAACTTGGTATAAGCGCTTAGCGCCACTATTTTGCCGCGTACACGGCTGCGGCGACCGTCACGAATACACCGCCGCCACCATGATCTGCCCCTCGTTGCGCAACACCTGGAGCGACACGTTGTTGCCGTGTCGGTGCAGCATCAAGTCTACGACCGATTGGCCGAGACGCAGGTTGTACAGGGTCACCTCCTCGAGGAACGGTGGCAGCCGCGGCTTGCGTAGCAGGATTTCGTTGCGGTCCGGGTCGAACTCGAGACCGAGGGAAGACTGTAGGAGCAGAAACGGCGTGCCCGCGGCCCAGGCTTGCGGCGAGCAAGCGACCGGGTAGAGCGTCGGCCCGCGCTCGCGTCCGCGCTGGAAGCCGCAATACAGTTCGGGCAGTCGTCGCAGGTCCATGTAGCTCGCGGCTTCGAACAGGCCCTTGAACACACGATCGATCGCGCTCTTGTGCCCGTAGCGCGCGAAGCCCGCCGCGATCAGCGAATTGTCGTGCGGCCAAACCGAGCCATTGTGATACGACATCGGATTGTAACGACGCTCCTCACGCGCCACCGTACGGATTCCCCATCCGGAAAAGAACGACGGCCGCATCAGGTCGCGCATCACCTTTTCCGCGCGCTCCGGCGCGGCGATTCCGCTGAACAGCACCTGCCCGGCGTTCGAGGTCCGCACACGGCACGGTCGCTTCTGCCCGTCCAGCGCCAGCGCATAGGTGCCGATGTCCTCGCACCAGAATGCCGCCTCGAATCGTTCGGCGAGCTTTGCAGCCTGAGCATCGAGCGCGTCGCCGAGCGCGTGCTTACCGAGTCGACGCGCGCCACGCGCCGCCAGGCGCTTCGCCGCATAGACGTAGCCCTGCACCTCGCAGAGCGCGATCGGCCCCTGTGCGAGCGAACCATCGGCATGGAAGATCGCGTCGTAGGAGTCCTTCCAGCCCTGGTTGACCAGGCCCTTCTCGTTGGCGCGGTGATATTCGACGAAGCCGTCGCGGTCCGAATCGCCCGGTCCGTCGATCCAGCCCAACGCCGCTTCGATGTTGGGCCATAGCTCGCGCAGCGTCTCGATGTCGCCGGTGCGCTCGGCATAGAGCCCGGCCAGCATCACGAACAGCGGCGTCGCATCCACGCTGCCGTAATAGAGGCCGAACGGAACCTCGCGCAGCGCCGCCATCTCGCCGCCACGCATCTCGTGCAGGATTTTCCCGGGCTCGGCGTCGGCGAGCGGATCGAATTCCCTGGCCTGATAAGCGGCGAGCCGCCGGAGCACACCCTTGGCGATACGGGAATCGCACCACAGCATCTGCAGCGCGGTGATGATCCCGTCGCGGCCGAAAGTGGTCGAGTACCAGGGAATGCCGGCGTAAGGGTAAGGGCCCTGCGGCGTGCCGGTCGTCAGCATCGCGAGGTCAGCCATCGAGCGGCACAGCACCTCGTTGAAAATGTGGTTTGAGCTGGTGATCGTGGCCATGCCGCGACTCGCAGTCTTGTTTTCGCGGAACGCCGCGCGCAGGCCCTTGCGAAATGGCAGCGGGCGGCTTTCCTCGACGCCGCGGTCGCATTTCACCGTCACATAGATCGATCGGTATTCGTTGGGCTGCAGTTCGAACGCATAGGATGCGACGCTGCTGGAGAGCCGCTCCGGCGCCGGGTCGAACAGGAGCATCGTGCGCCGCCGATTGCTATCCCGGCCCGAGTAATTCAGCGCGACCCCGGTCTCGCCGCAAATCTCCGCGGTCGCGGTGCCGCGGCGCTCGCGGCGCAGTCCTCGCACCTCGAACAGGTCGGCGAAGTCGCTGGCGAAGGCCAGCGAAAGCCGGACGTCGAACGGGCGGTCGTCGTGGTTCTGCATGCGCAGGCGCTGATAAGCGGTGCCGCGCCAGAGAAAAAGCGTGCGCACGACGTGCAGCATGTCCTTCGACAGCACGAGCTTCTGATCGATATAGATGTCAGGGTTGGTCAGGTCGACGGTGAGGATAGAGTTGTCGTCGCGGACGTTTGAGCCCAGCAGCAGCGGCTGCTTGCCGTTGAGCAGCATCTCTAGGTGCGAGAGATAGCGCGTGTCGCAAAAGAAAATACCGTCGGGCCCGCCAGGTGTCGCCCCGATGTCGGCATGGCTGTCGAGCACGGCGAAGCAGTCGCCGTGCTTGAGGGTGCAGCGGGGCCGTGTGGAGGATCCCGTCCCTGGAATATAGAAGGGGGCCTCAGGAACCTCCTCGACCAACGTCGCGGTCGAGTCTTGCCTAGGCAACGTGAGGCCTCAAGTTGTTCGCATACCTGCCGTCAGGCAAGAGATGCTGGATATCCCGCTCGTCGCCGCCGAGGGATTCCGACGACGCGAGGAGCGAATGATAGACGCCGACATAATCCCTCGCCATGCGCGTGGCGGAGAAGCGCTGCTCGAAACGCTGCCGCACCTTTTTTCGGTCGAGCGCTATAACAAGCGGTAGCGCCAGTATCGCCTCCTCCATGGTGTCGACGATCGCGCCGGTGAGGCCATCCTCGATGATCTCCGGCACCGAGCCGCAGCGGAACGCCAGGATCGGCGTGCCGCAGGCCATGGCCTCGATCATGGAGAGCCCGAATGGCTCCGGCCAGTCGACGGTAAACAGCAGCGCCTGCGCCTCGCCCAGGAATTGCGTCTTCTGATGCTCGTTGATCTCGCCGATGAACTCGACGCCCGGGCCGTCGAGCAGCGGCTCGATCTGCGTCCGGTAATAGACCTCGTCGACGCGGTCCACCTTGGCTGCGATCTTGAGCGGAATGCCGAGCGCACGCGCAATCGAGATGGCGCGGTCGGGACGCTTCTCCGGTGAGATGCGACCGAGAAAGGCAACGTAGCCGCCGCGCGGCTCCGCGGTGGGACGATGCAGACCCGCCGGGAGTCCGTGGTAGACGGTCGCGGCGAAATTCGCATTCGGCACCGGGCCGCGTTGCGCGTTGGAGATCGAGATCAGCGGCATGTCGCCGAAGCCCACATAGAGCGGAAGCAGATCGGGCAGGTCCTGGCGGCCATGCAGCGTGGTGACAGTGCGGCCCGCGATCGCGCGGAACAGAGGAAAATGGAACTGGTCGATATGGAAGTGCAGGACGTCGAAGTTGCCGGCGCGCTGTCGCACGCGATCAAGCATCAGCATATAGTAGGGGATCGGATCGCGGATGTTGGCGTCGAGCCGCAGCGCCTTGGGCACGCAGGGCACGAGATTGGCCGCCGTGATTGAATCGCCGCTCGCAAAAAGAGTCACATCATGGCCGAGCGCCACCAACTCCTCGGTCAGGTAGGAGACGACCCGCTCGGTGCCCCCATAAAGCCGTGGGGGAACGCTTTCGATCAGGGGCGCGATCTGCGCGATTTTCACTGTTGTCCTCCCGACTGCCTCTGAGGACTGAACCCCCCCGATAGCCTAAAGGTTCCGCGATATTGGTGCACTGCGATCCGACGGGTTACGACATGAACCGCCGGACTCAGGGGTGAGCGCTACAGGGTATCCGGCCTGGCGCGGCTACGTGTTCATGCTCCTCGTCCGCCGCATCGCGCGTTCTTCATGACTTTCGAAACCGACTCTCAGATCCGTTGCACACCAAGCTGGTCTTAAGCCCATACTGATTCCAATCCCATTTGCTGCTTGGCACGCATTGACATGGATCGCGGAAATATTGCCGAGCCCGCCCGTCACTCGGAATCAAGTGGAACTGATGCAGGTCGACAACGTGTCATCGCCAGAGATGCCCGGATTTGGAGAACTTGTAATTTCGCCGCACTCGGTCGAGGAAATACTCCAGGAGATATTATGGGATCACTGATCAAAGAGCTTCTTCGGTTGGTCCGCTCCAAAATGGCGCCGGCAGAGGGACGCTAATACCGAATCCAAGAAGCCCCGCCGGTGATCAATGCGTCGAGCCTCCGCGTCGTCCATCGGCCGATTGTTTTCTGAGGTAGGCTAGCGCATCGTCACAGAGACGGATCGAATCGCGCTCCCCGC
>JADGRQ010000011.1 GCA_017880775.1 Burkholderiales bacterium
TCTCATGACCTCAACTTCTCGAACCGCCCGGTGCGGACCCGCATGCCGGGTGGTGTGGGAGGGGTCGGTCAGGTAATCTGGCCGCCCCTATCCCGATCTCTGGACAGAAGGAAGCGAGCATGGTCAAGGCGGGAAACGTCGGCGGTACTGGTCATGCTGGAGTGGAGTCGCCGTGCCTGCGGGTCCATCGGATCCACGTGGTGCTCTGAGGCGCCCATGGCCGGCCGTTTGCAGAAGCTGCGCCTGCGCCTCGGCATTGCCGCCCCGAGGGTCGCGGTGCGCTCGCAGCAGGCGTGGTACTGGCGCTGGCTCGGCGTCGTGCTGTTGCTTGCCGTTTCGGCGGCGCTGGCGGCGTGGATGTACGACGCGGGGCGACGCTTCGCGGGATTCGACCGCGGCGAAGCCGACAGCGAGCTGACTCGACTCAGGCGCGAGATGGACGCCGCGCGCGCGGAACTCGAGCGCCTGCGCGCGATCGCCAACGCCGCCGACGCCAAACTCGCAATCGAGCGCACGGCGCAGGCGCAGCTTGCGCACCAGATTCGCGGACTGGAGAACGACAATGCACGCGTGCGCGAGGAACTCGCGATCTTCGAGAGCATGCTTTCGGCAGACGCGCGCAATGCCCAGCCGCTCAGTATCCAGCGCTTCAAGGTGGAGCCCGATGCGATGCCCGGCGAGTACCGTTACCGGATGCTGCTGCTTGCCGGCGGACGGGGCGATCGAGATTTTCAGGGGCGGCTGGAGTTGCTGGTCAGCATTCAGCAGGAAGGCAAGAATGCTATGATCACGGTGCCGGATAAGGCGGACGGTGAATCGGCTGCGTTTCGCATCGGATTCCGCCATTTCCAGCGCGTTGAAGGGGTCTTTAGGGTCAACGCCAAGGCGCGCGTGCAAACGGTGCAGGCACGCGTCTACGAGGCGGGCGCCGACCAGCCGCGCGCGACGCAGAGCGCGACCCCTGGAGCGGGCTGAGCCCGCGCAAGGAGAAGATTCATGTTCCGCAAGCAGAGCAAACCGCAGAACCGCATCGACAGCCTGATCGGTGCCACGACGCGAATCGAGGGCAATGTCTTTTTCAGCGGCGGATTGCGGGTCGATGGCACCGTACGCGGCAATGTCTGCGCGTTGCCCGATCAGCCAGGCACCTTGGTGGTGAGCGAGCACGCCCGCATTGACGGCGAGGTTCAGGTGGCGCACCTGGTGGTGAACGGAACCATCAACGGCCCGGTGCATGCAGCCGAGAGCCTTGAACTCCAGGCCAGTTCCCGCGTCAAAGGAGATATCCACTACAACAGTATGGAGATGCAACAGGGCGCGATCGTCGAAGGCCGGCTGGTTCACCATTCCGGCAGCGAGGCCAAAGCAGTCGGACTCAAGCTCGCTTCCGGCGGGTGAGTCTATAATTCAACTGTTCGGAGTCAACGGAGCACGACATGAATGCGGTCACCGAGATGCCATCACCCTTTGTCTTTACCGACAACGCCGCGGGCAAGGTGCGCGAGTTGATCGAAGAAGAGGGAAACCCGGAACTCAAACTGCGCGTATTCGTGACCGGCGGCGGCTGTTCAGGATTCCAGTACGGCTTTACGTTTGATGAGATGCAGAACGAGGATGACACCATAGTTCAGAAGGGCGGTGTCACGCTGTTGGTCGATCCGATGAGCTATCAGTATCTGGTCGGCGCAGAGATCGACTACTCGGAAGGCCTCGAAGGCGCGCAGTTCGTGATCAAGAATCCGAACGCCACCTCCACGTGCGGCTGCGGTTCTTCGTTCTCGGCCTGAGCAAGACCCTGGGTTGAAAATACGGGGCTGCGGCCCCTTTTTCTTGCCTTCACCGCTGGTAAATCGCGCCCAGATTCCTCGGGCCTTTCGCGCCCGTGACGCTCGGCAGATTCCCAGCGCGCCCCTCGAGCGCCTGCTGGGCGAGCCAGGCAAATGCCGTCGCCTCCACCAATTGTGCGGGAAGGCCGTGGCGATCGCTCGGCTCCACCGGACGTGGCGCGAGCCGTTGCGACAGGCGCTGCATCAGCGCCAGGTTTTGAGTGCCGCCACCGCATGCGATGACACGTTGCGTAGCGTCCGCATGCTCGAGAATAGCGCGTGCCGCGGATGCGGCGGTAAGTTCCAGCAACGTCGCCTGCACGTCGCGCGGATCCAGTCCCGGGTGCAGGTGGCGCTCAAGCCAGTCGGGGCCGAACAACTCCCGCCCGGTGCTCTTGGGCGGGGAGGCGTTGAAATATTGCTCTGCCAGCATACGCTCGAGCAAGTCGGCGTTCGCCGTCCCGCCGCGGGCCCACGCACCACCATGGTCGCAGGGCAGGCCGAGGTGGCGTGCCGCCCAGAGATCCATGAGGCAGTTGCCCGGGCCGGTATCGAATCCGAGCGGAGGACCTTCGCGCCGCAGGATTGTCACGTTGGCGATGCCGCCGAGGTTCAGGACCGCGCGTACTTCGTCCGGCGCGGAAAACGCGCGGACGTGAAACGCGGGAACCAGCGGTGCGCCCTGGCCTCCCGCGGCAATATCGCGGCTGCGGAAGTCGGCGACCACCGCGATCCCGGTGAGTTCAGCGAGCAGCGCGGCATTGCCGATCTGCAGCGTGTAGCCGCGCTCGGGCCGGTGACGAACCGTTTGGCCGTGGCAGCCGATTGCACGCACGGCCGTTGCGGATGTTCCGGCTTGTCCCAACGCGCGCGACACAGCATCGGCATAGACAGCGGCGAGCCGGTTGCCGAGAGCGCCTGCGCGGTCGATCTCGTCCGCGCCCGGGTGAGTCAACGCGGCAAGTTCTTCGCGCAGATCTGCGTCGAAAGGAACATGGAGGGCGGCGAGAATCGCGGTCTTGCCATCTGCGAAATCCGCCAGCACCGCGTCGACCCCGTCGAGGCTGGTGCCCGACATGAGGCCGATGTAGCTTTGTGCCACTTGCCTATTCGAGGGCCGCGAGGTTGCCGATGGCGAGGAGGTCGAGCTGCGCGACGAGCCCTGCCGCGTAGCGCCGGAATGCGTCCATGTCGTTCTGGACCACCGGCTGTGCCGCGGGAAGCGCGATGGTGAGCGGGTTGCGCTGTACCCCGTCCACAAGGAACTCGTAATGCAGGTGCGGTCCTGTCGCCCAGCCGGTCTGGCCGACCGAGCCGATCGTCTCACCCTGCGCGACCCGGGCCCCCTTGCGAATTGCCTTGGAGAATCCGTTCAGATGCGCATACAGCGTGCGGTACTGACCGTGGTGGCGGAGGATCACGACATTGCCGTAGCCGGCCTGTCGCCCAGCGAACTCGACTACGGCGTCACCCGTGGCGCGTACCTGCGTTCCGGTCGGCGCCGCATAGTCGACGCCGCGGTGCGCCCGCCATTCGCGCAGGATCGGATGCATGCGCGTCGCGAACCCAGAACTGATGCGCGAGAATTCCAGCGGCGAGCGCAGGAACGCCTTGCGCAGGTTCTTGCCGTCGGGCGCGTAATACGCGCCGGCGTGATTCAGCGCCCGGAACGACTTGCCGCCGTTGACGAACTCTGCTGCAAGCACGCGCCCGGCGCGCACGGCACGGCCTTGCAGGTACGACATCTCGTAGACGACCGAAAACCGGTCGTTCCTGCGCAGGTCGCGGTGAAAATCGATGTCGCCGCCGAAAATGTCGGCGAGCTGCATGGCGACGCTGTCGGGGATGTTGGCCGCGTCAGTGGCGGCGAACAGCGAAGAGCGGATCACGCCGGATCTGAGCAGCACGCGCGTTTCGAGCGGCGCGCGATCCTCGCTCGCGCGAAATCCCTCGCCTTCGCGTATTACGGTGACGAGCGCATCGCGCGCGCCGAGATGCGACAGCCACAACAGCCGCCCCTCGGCGTCGACTTCCGCAGTGACGGTCAGGCCCGGGCGCAGTGCGCGCATCAACCCGGGATCGGAGCGCATCAGCCGACGCGCTTCCTCATCTGCGAGCCCCAGCCGCGACACCAGGCCCGATGGAGTGTCTGCGCGCTGGTAGCGTTCCTCGCGAATGTAGCCTGCCGCGTCGGGGACCAGTGCGCGCTCGGCGTCGAACGCGAGTGTCTCGACCAGCGCGCTCCCCTGCGGCGGAGGCTGGTCCGGAACGCTGCTGATGGCCGCGATCACGCCCGTAAGCGGCAGTGCCGCCAGTACGGCGACGCGCAGCAGCCGGTCACGCAGACGCGGGGATAATTTCAGCGGCGCCAAGGATCGGATAAGATTCTTCTTCTGTCAGGAGTCTGCGGCGGATTCCGCCGACCCGCAAATTGCGGCGCGAGTGTAGCAAAGTTCGCGCAATGCGCAAAACCCGGAGTTTGCATGGTCCCCGTCGCCGAAGCCATGGAAACGATCAAGCGCGGCTGCGACGAGCTGCTGGTCGAGGAGGAGCTCATCGGCAAGCTCAAGTCCGGCAGAACGCTGAAGGTGAAGCTCGGCATGGACCCGACGGCGCCCGACCTGCACCTCGGGCACACCGTCGTGATCAACAAGCTGCGGCATTTTCAGGACCTGGGGCACCACGTGCAATTCCTGATCGGCGACTTCACCGGGATGATCGGTGACCCGACCGGCAAGAACCAGACCCGGCCGCCGCTGTCGCGCGAGCAGATCCGCGAGAACGCGAAAACCTATGGCGATCAGGTGTACAAGATCCTCGATGCGGGGAAGACCGAGATCATGTTCAACTCGACCTGGTCGGATGCGCTCGGCGCCGAGGGCCTCATCCGGCTTGCGGCGCGCTACACGGTGGCCCGCATGCTCGAGCGCGACGACTTCGGCAAGCGCTACCGCGCCAACCGGCCCATCGCGGTGCACGAGTTCCTTTATCCGCTGATCCAGGGCTACGACTCGGTGGCGATGAAATGCGATGTCGAACTGGGCGGCACCGACCAGAAGTTCAACCTGCTGGTGGGGCGCGAACTGCAGAAGGACTTCGGCCAGGAGCCGCAGTGCATCATCACGATGCCGTTGCTCGAAGGACTGGACGGGGTCAACAAGATGTCCAAGTCGAGCGGGAACTACGTCGGTATCAGCGAATCGCCGCAACAGATCTTCGGCAAGCTGATGTCGATTTCCGACGAGCTGATGTGGCGCTACATCGAACTGCTTTCATTCCAGCCGCTCTCAACAGTGCGCCTGTGGAAACGCGAGGTCGAGGACGGGCGCAATCCGCGCGACATCAAAGTCCGGTTCGCGCAGGAGATCGTTGAGAGGTTTCATGACCGGGGAGCGGCTGAAAGCGCGCTCGCGGAGTTCGAGGCGCGTTTTCGCCGCGGCGAAATGCCCGCGGACATGCCGGAGTGCGCGTTGCACGCGGCCGACGGCGTCCTACCGGTGGTGCAGGCGCTCAAGCAAGCCGGACTCACGCCGAGCACCTCGGAAGCGCTGCGCATGATCGAGCAGGGCGGCGTGAAGCTGAACGGCGAAAGACTCTCAGACAAGGCACTCAAGCTGGTGCGTGGCGAAACGGTGGTCGCACAGGTCGGCAAGCGCAAGTTCGCCCGCATCCGGATCGTGTAGGGGAGTTCGTGAGCGGGCCGCCGATCTACGAAGTGTTTGCAATCAAGTACGCGTACCACGCGCGGCGCGCAAGCGCCAATTTCATCGGCGGCGATCCGCACGACGCTCCGATGCCGCTCGATTACTTCGTCTGGCTGATTCGCGGCGGGGGACGCGAGATCGTGGTCGACAGCGGCTTCAACGCTGCGACGGCGAAAAAGCGCGAACGGCAGTTGATCCGCTGCCCGGGCGAGGGTCTGCGCTTGCTCGGCTGCGACGCGAAGACGGTGCGCGATCTGGTCATCACGCACCTTCACTACGACCATGCCGGCAATTTCGATCTGTTCCCTGCGGCGAAACTGCATCTGCAGGATCGCGAGATGCAGTTCGCCACCGGCCGCTGCATGTGCCACGAGCCCATGCGCCATGCCTTCGAGGTCGAGGACGTGGTCGGCATGGTGCGTTCGGTGTACGCCGGCCGTGTCGCGTTCCATGACGGAGACGCGGAGATCGCGCCCGGCGTTTCGCTGCACCACATCGGCGGGCACACCATGGGGATGCAGGCGGTGCGCGTGATGACTGCGCGCGGCTGGGTGGTGCTTGCCTCGGATGCGACGCACTTCTACGCCAACATGGAGCAGGTGCGCCCATTCCCGATCGTCTACAGCGTGGCCGACATGATCGAGGGGTACGCGAAGTTGCTGCGGCTGGCAGAATCGCCCGAGCATGTCGTGCCGGGGCACGATCCGCTGGTGATGGAGTACTACCCGGCTGTCGCGCCGGAACTGGGGGGGATCGCGGTCCGGCTCGACGTAACGCCGTTGTCCGGCTGAGAAGAAATAGGCCACGCCGGCACCCGGCTTCGTGCCGGGGTCAATGTTGCGAAGCGCCGGGTGAACCCCGGCGTTTTTTTCACCATTCGGGGTTAGAATTTGGGCACTCCGAACTGTGCCGTCCCGCGACGGGCGCGGCGCGCGCGTCGGAAATCGTCGAAATTCGCACCCAATCAATCCTGAAGGAGGAGACGTATGGAACGGAGATCGTTTCTCAAGAAAGCTGCGGTGGGCGTTGTCGCGGGCACGGTCGCCGCTCCGGCGATCGTCAAGGCACAGGCACCCGCCGGATTGCCGAATGTTTCGTGGCGCATGGCGGCAAGCTGGCCGAAGAGCCTGGACACGCTCTACGGCGGCGCAGAACACATCGCCAAGCGCGTATCGGACGCAACCGGCGGAAAGTTCAACATCAAGGTATTCGCGGCCGGTGAAATCGTCGGCGGGTTGCAGGTGCTCGACGCCGTGCAGGCCGGCACGGTCGAGTGTGGCCACACCGCGTCTTACTACTATTTCGGCAAGGACCAGACCTTCGCCTTTGGCACCTCGATCCCGTTCGGCCTGAATGCGCGTCAGCAGTATGCCTGGTATTACCACGCCGGCGGCCTGGAGTTGATGCGCGAGTTCTACAAGGACTATAACGTCGTCAATATCCTCGCCGGCAACACCGGCTGCCAGATGGGCGGCTGGTTCCGCAAACCGATCAAATCGGTCGCCGACCTCAAGGGCCTCAAGTTCCGCATCGGCGGAACCGGCGGCACCGTGTTGACCAGGCTGGGCGTGGTGCCGCAGCAGATCGCCGCCGGCGACATCTACCCGGCGCTGGAAAAGGGCACCATCGATGCCGCCGAGTGGGTCGGCCCCTACGACGACGAGAAGCTCGGCTTTTACAAAGTGGCGAAGCACTACTACTACCCCGGTTGGTGGGAAGGCGGTCCGTCGACCGAACTGCTGGTAGGGACCAAGGCCTGGGAGGCTCTGCCCAAGGAGTACCAGGCCATCCTCGAAGCCGCCTGCGCCGAAGCCTACATCTGGATGGTGGCCAAGTACGATGCGGTGAACCCGGCGGCGCTGAAGCGCCTGCTCGCCAATGGCGTGATACTGGCGCCCTTCCCCAACGACGTCATGACCGCGTGCCACAAGGCCTCCGAGGAAAACTACGAAGAGGTTGCCTCGAAGAACGCCAAGTTCAGGAAGGTGTATGAGCCATGGAAGAAATTCCGCTCCGAACAGGTACAGTGGTTCTCGATCGCGGAAGGCCGTTTCGATAGCTTCATGTCCGCGGCCGAGCGGGTGTCGCAACAGGCACTCAAGAAAAAGTAGTGCCGCTTCCGGTAACATTGCAATGGTCCGCAAAGCAAGACCCCGCGTGAGCGGGGTCTTGCTTTTTTGCTGAGCAAGTTTGATTCCGATCAATCCAGGAGGTCAAAATGAAGCGTCGTTCCTTTCTGAAAAAAGCAGGTCTGGGCCTGGCGGCGGCTAGCGCGGTCGCCGCACCGGCTATCGTCAGGGCGCAAGCGCCCGCCGTCTCGTGGCGCATGGCCCTGAGCTGGCCGAAGAGCCTCGACGCTCTTTACGGCGGTGCGGAATTTATCTCCAAGCGCGTATCGGACGCAACCGGCGGAAAATTCACCATCAAGGTATTCGCGGCTGGCGAGATCGTCGGCGGGCTGCAGGTCCTCGATGCCGTGCAGAACGGCACCGTGGAGTGCGGACACACCGCGAATTATTATTATTTCGGCAAGGATCCGACCTTCGCCTTCGCCGCCTCGATCCCTTTCGGCCTGAACGCGCGGCAGCAGAACGCGTGGATGCGCCACGGCGGCGGCCTGGAGCTGATGCGCGAGTTCTTCAAGGATTACAACTGCTACAACATCCCCGCCGGCAATACCGGCGCGCAGATGGGTGGCTGGTTCCGCAAGGAGATCAAGACGGTTGCCGACCTGAAGGGCCTCAAGATGCGCATCGGCGGAACTGCCGGTCTGGTGCTGGCCACGCTGGGCGTGGTGCCGCAGCAGATCGCCGGCGGCGACATCTACCCGGCGCTGGAAAAGGGCACCATCGACGCGGCGGAGTGGGTCGGTCCGTACGACGACGAGAAGCTCGGCTTCTACAAGGTGGCGAAAAACTATTACTACCCGGCCTGGTGGGAAGGCGGTACGGAACTCGACCTGCTGGTGAACATCAAGGCGTGGGAGGCGCTGCCCAAGGACTACCAGGCGATCCTCGAATCGGCATGCGCCGATGCCTACGACTGGGTTCTGACCAAGTACGACGCGGGCAACCCCGCCGCGCTGAAACGGCTGGTTGCAAACGGGGTCAAGCTGCTGCCGTTTTCCAACGACATCATGGCCGCCTGCTACAAGGCCTCGCAGGAAGTGTACGACGGGATCGCCGCGAAGAACGCCAAGTTCAACAAGGTGTATGAGCCGTGGAAGAAATTCCGCGACGAGCAGGTGCAGTGGTTCTCGATCGCGGAAAACCGTTACGACAACTTCATGGTCTCGGCGCAGCGCAGCTCGCAACGGGCGCCGGCGAAGAAGTAACGCCCCCACCCACGCAGGCCCGCCACAGGCTTGCGTGGACCGCCAAACAAACCCCGCTTGCGCGGGGTTCTTCCCAGCCGGATTGCGCGCGCTACTTCTTGCCCCCCGGCGGTTCGGTGGCATCCCCGGCTCCGGCGGGCGGCGCCTTGTCCTGTCCGCGAATCGCGCGCTCGATTGCCTTCGACGCGTCATCCGCGTCCTTGTCCGCGCCTGCCGCATCCGGCGCGGCAGCCGGCTCCCCTTGGAGCGGCCCACCCTCGGCTCCTGGCGCCTCGGCCGGCACCTCGATGCGCATCTGGTCGGTATTTACGACGGCCTTCTTCGCCAGCCCGCCGGTCACCAAGCCCGGGAAGGCGATGATCAGCCCGACCATGAGGCACTGAATCAGGACAAACGGCACGGCGCCCCAGTAGATCTGCCCGGTCGTCACCCGCGGAGTGAGCTTGCCGGTAAGCTTGTCGATAAAGTCCTTGGCCGGCGCGACGCTCCTGAGGTAGAAGAGCGCGAAACCGAACGGCGGGTGCATGAACGAAGTCTGCATGTTGACCCCAAGCAGGACGCCGAACCAGATCAGGTCGATTCCGAGCTTCTCCGCCACCGGGCCGAGCAGCGGAATCACGATGAACGCGAGCTCGAAGAAATCGAGGAAGAATGCCAGGAAGAATATCAGGACGTTCACGACGATGAGAAAACCGAGCTGCCCGCCGGGCAGGTTGAGCAAGAGGTTCTCGACCCACAGATGGCCGTCTACTCCGTAGAACGTCAGGCTGAACACGCGCGCGCCGACCAGGATGAACACCACGAACGAAGTCAGCTTGGCGGTCGTGTTCATGGCCTGCCGCAACAAGCTGAACGACAGGCGGCGGCGCGCCAACGCCATCGCCAGCGCGCCGCTGGCGCCCATGGCCCCGCCTTCGGTCGGCGTCGCCACGCCGAGGAAAATGGTGCCGAGCACCAGAAATATCAGCGCCAGCGGCGGGATCAGCACGAAGGTCACGCGTTCCGCCATTCGGGAGAGCAGGCCGAGCTTGAAGAAATGGTTGACGACCGAAGCCGCAAAGGCCACGCCAACGCCGACCGCGGTGGACAAGACCAGCAACTCGTCAAGCGGCGGGTCGGGCTGCGGATAGTGGTACTGGGCGAATGCCACGGACGCCGCAACGGCGACGATTGCCAGCACGATCAGCGAAGGCGTGCCGCTGCTGCCGCTAGCCTCGCGGAAGGTGCGCGCTTCCAGCGGCAAGGCCGGCGCCCAGGATGGCTTGAACACGGCGATGCCCGCCGCGTACACGGCATACAGGCCGGCCAGAGTGAGGCCCGGAATGAAGGCGCCCGCGTACATGTCGCCGACCGATTTGCCGAGCTGGTCGGCCATGACGATCAGCACCAGCGATGGCGGAATGATCTGCGCAAGCGTCCCTGACGCGGCGATCACGCCAGAGGCAAAGCGCCGGTCGTAGCCATAGCGCAGCATGATCGGCAGCGAAATCAGGCCCATCGAAATGACTGAGGCCGCCACCACGCCGGTGGTTGCCGCGAGCAGCGCGCCTACGAAAATGACGGCAAAGGCGAGTCCGCCCCGCAGCGGCCCGAACAGCTGGCCGACAGTGTCGAGCAGATCCTCGGCCATGCCGCTGCGCTCCAGGATCAGACCCATGAAAGTGAAGAACGGCACCGCCAGCAGCGTGTCGTTCGACATCACCGCCCACATGCGCTGCGGCAGCGCCTGGAACAGCGACGGTTGCAGCAGGCCAAGCTCGACGCCCAGCAGCCCGAAGAAAATGCCGGTGGCGGCGAGCGCAAAGGCGACCGGGTAGCCGATCAGCATCACCACGATCAGCGACGCGAACATCAGCGGCGCCATGTTGTGGATCAGGAACTCGATCATGCCGCTTCCTGCCGCTGCTTGCGCAGCTCCTCGGCCAGCATCTCCTCCGCGGTCGGACCCTCGTCCTTCTCGGCGGGATCCGGTATCAATCCGCGCAGGAAGGCCACGCGCTTGATCAGCTCCGAAAGGCCCTGCAGGACCAGAAGGAAAAAACCGAGCGGCAGCATCAGCCGCGCCGGCCAGACCGTGAGGCCGCCGGCATTGGTGGAAACCTCGTTGCTCCCGTAGGCATCGAGGAACACCGGCCATGACAGCCACATGATCGCGACCGCCATCGGCAGCAGGAAGAAAATCGTGCCGAAGATGTCGATCCAGGCTCTGCCCCGGGCCGACAGGTGTCCGGAAATGACGTCGATGCGCACATGCTGGTTATGCAACAGGGTATAGCCGGCGCAGAACAGGAAGACGAACGAGAACAGGTACCACTGGATTTCCAGCCAGGCGTTCGAACTCATGTTGAGCGAGTAGCGGACGATCGCATTGCCGGTGCTGATCAGCACCGCGGCCAGGATCAGCCAGTAGCTGAGCTTGCCGACATGCTCATTGAGCGCGTCGATCGCGCGCGAAAAAATCAGGAGAAGTTTCATCGTTCATGACCCCCCTTGTTGCCGGCGACCCAGGCGCGCCGTCGAAGACGCGGCCGCGTATTGTCAACCATCATGCGGACTATGGCAAAGTGTTGGTGCTTTTTCCGCGACAATATCCGAATGAACCAATCTGCCTTCGATTTCGACGAGCCCGTTGACCGGCGCGGCACCTGGAGCGCGCGTTGGGAAAAGCATGCCGGCCGGGACGTGATCCCCCTTTGGGTCGCCGATACCGATTACCGCGCGCCGCCGGCCGTCCTCCATGCCCTCGCCGCGCGGGTCGCGCACGGGGTATTCGGGTATTCGGTTGTACCCGAGGAACTGTGCGGCCTGATCGTAGAGAGGCTGGCGCGACTGTATGGCTGGCGCGTATCGCCCGACTGGATCGTATTCCTCCCCGGTGTGGTGCCGGGGCTGCACCTCGCGGCGCGACACCTCGCCGGACCGCAGGAGCACGTGTTGCTGCCGCACCCGATCTACGGGCATTTTCGCAAGGCGGTGCAGCTCGCGCCGCGTGCGGCGGGCGAGATGCCGCTGGTGCTCGAGCGCGGGCGCTGGGTGTTCGACGAGGACGCGCTCGGCGCCGCGGTGCGCCCCGAATCCCGCCTGCTGCTGTTGTGCAATCCGCAGAATCCGGGCGGCACGATCTTCACGCGTGCGGAACTGGCCCGGCTCGTACAGTTCGCCGAACGGCACGACCTCATCGTCTGTTCGGACGAGATCCATTGCGACCTGCTGCTCGACGCGGGCAAGCCGCACGTGCCGATCGCAAGCCTCTCACCGGAGGTCTCGCGGCGCACGGTGACGCTGATGTCGCCGAACAAGACGTTCAACATTGCGGGCGCGGGGTGCGCGTTCGCGGTGATCGAGAACGCGCAGCTGCGCCGGCGCTTCTCGGTCGATCTGCACTACACCGTGCACGACGCTTCGCTGTTCGGCTACGCAGCCGCAGTCGCAGCTTACCGTGGCGGTGACGAATGGCTGGCGGCGCAGCTCGACTACCTGTGCGGCAATCGCGATCTGGTCGAACAGGCGGTCGCGCGGTTGCCGGGGCTGTCGATGGCGCATGTAGAAGCAACCTACCTCGCCTGGATCGACGCAAGCGCGCTGCACCTCGCGGACGCGCATGCCCATTTCCTCGCGCATGGGCTCGCGCTGTCGCCGGGTTCGGATTTCAGCGCGCCGCAGTTCGTGCGGCTGAATTTCGGCACCCAGCGCGCATTGCTGCGCGAAGCGCTCGTGCGGCTCGAAACTGCCATCAGCACCTCAGCAGGCTAGCGCCCGCAGAGCTTGGCCGCGCGCCCGAACACCCGCGCCAGATGCGGATCGCGCACGCCGAGCGATTCCATGTGGGCGAGCGTATTGGCGAGGTAGGCGAGGTTGTCGCCGCGCTCGCCGCATCCCTGCGCGACCAGGCGCGAGGTCGCCTCCAGGCTCAGATCCCCTGCGAACTGACGGTGCGCGGTGTCGGCCACGTAGGCGAGCGCACGCACTACCCGGCGGCGGCCGATGCGCACCGCAAGCATGCGCGGGAAATACACGCGGTTGATCATCTCGCGCTGCCACAGCCGGGCGAGGGTGGTACGCACGCGCGGTGCAGCGACGCGAAACGTCATGCCCCAGCATGATCCGCCGCGGCACAGCCCCATCACCAGCCCCGGCTTGACCGGCGTGCCGCGGTAGCGGTGCGAGTAGATGCACAGCGCGCGGTGAAATCCGTACAGGTGGCCGGGATGCTTCTCCGCGAAGCGGAAATCCGGCGACCACATCAGCGAGCCGTAGCCGAAGATCCACAGGCCGCCGCGCGGCACTTGAGCGAGAAAATACTCCAGATCCATTGCTTGGAATTATGATACAGATGCTCTGGATCACCCGGGCATCTATTGCTATCTTGTGGAATTCACGACCCATCGACGCGGACGAGGTGAACGATGCTGTTTGATTTGCCCAGGGAAGTGAAGCAGTTCCAGGCGAAAGTCCGGCGGGTGGCCGGCGCGGAAATCGCGCCGCACGCGGCCGAGACCGATCGCAGCGAGCAGTACCCCTGGCATTGCGTCGACATCCTGAAGCGCGAGGGATTCATGGGGATGACCATTCCGGTCGAGTACGGCGGCAGGGGCGCCTCCTACCTCGAGGCCGTGGTGCTCATCGAGGAGATGTCCAAGGCGTGCAGTACGACGGGACGCATCTGCGTCGAGTCCAACATGGGCGCGCTGGGCGCCATCATGAAGTACGGCAGCGAGGCACAGAAGCGCCTGGCTGCCTCCCTCGTTCTGGCGGGCGACAAGCCGGCGATCTGCATCACCGAGCCCGAGGCCGGCAGCGCGGCCACCGAAATGACCACGCGCGCCGACCGCAAGGGCGACCGCTACATCCTCAACGGCAAGAAGCACTGGATCACCGGTGGCGGCGTATCACGGCTCCATCTCATCTTCGCCCGCGTCTACCACGACGGCGAGGAGCAGGGCATCGGGGGCTTCATTGTCGCGCGCAACCCGGAGACCCGCGCGCCCGCGGGTTTGGTGGTCGGCAAGCGCGAGCCCGCCATGGGTGTGCGGGGTATCCCCGAGACGGAAATCATCCTCGAGGATCTCGAGGTTGCCGAAGATATGGTGGTGATTCCGCCGCAGGGCGTGCGCAAGGGTTTCGCCGGATTGATGGAGGCGTATAACGGGCAGCGCGTCGGCGCAGCCACCGTGGCGCTGGGCATAGGTGAAAGCGCGTACGAAATGGCGCTCGCCTATGCGCGCGATCGCCGGCAATTCGGCCGGCCGATCGCCGAGTTCCAGGGCGTCCAGTGGATGCTGGCCGACATGTCGATCCAGCTTGCCGCGGCCCAGGCGCTGATCTACAAGGCCACTGCAAACGCCGGCGATGGCTTTCCCAACAAGCTCGAAGCCGCGCAGGCGAAGGTCTTCGCGGCCGACACGGGCGTTCGCGTGACCAACGACGCACTCCAGATCTTCGGCGCGATGGGCTATTCGCGCAATCTGGCGCTCGAGCGCAAAGTGCGCGATGCGCGCATGTTCCCCATCGCGGGCGGCACGGCCCAGATCCTGCGCACGCAGGTGGCCGGGTCGATTCTTGGCATCAGGACGCCGCAATCGCGCGACGGCTACCTGAAGATCGGAGACGGCGCGTGATTCGACAGGGCATGGCCACTGCCGCACAACTCATCGCCCGGCGGCTCCACGAGGCGGGCGTTCGTTACGCCTTCGGCATTCCGGGCGGCGAGGTCCTGTCGATCATCGACGCGCTGCGGGAGGTCGGGATACGTTTCGTGCTCGTCAAGCACGAAAATAGCGGCGGATTCATGGCGGAAGGCGTGCACCACCGGTCGGGCGCGCCCGCCGTGCTGGTGGCCACCGTAGGTCCCGGCGTGGTCAACGCCGTCAACTTCGTGGCCAACGCCCAGCAGGACCGCGTGCCGCTGATCTTCCTCACCGGCTGCATCGAATCCGCCACTTCGCAAACCTTCACGCATCAGTGGCTTGACCAGAGCGCATTGCTGCGCCCGATCACCAAGGCGTGCTTCACCGCCGACCCCGGCGCGATCGACGTGATGATCGACAAGGCTGTCAGCATCGCGCTGGACGACCCGCCGGGGCCGGTTCACGTCGATGTACCGGTCGCGGTTGCCGCCACCGCCGTCGTCACGGCGGAGCCGGTACGCCGGCCGCGGCCCGCTCGCGGTTCGCCTTACGGCGAGTGGTTGGCGGTCGCTCGGGCGTGGCTGGCAGCGGCACTGCGGCCCGTGATGATTGCAGGCGTGGAGGCGCTCAACCACGAAGCGAGCGCGGACGTGCAAGCGTTCGCTCGAGGCTTGAACATTCCCTTGCTCACCAGCTACAAGGCCAAGGGCATACTCCCTGAGGACGATCCGCTTTCGCTGGGCGGAGCCGGTCTGTCGCCGGTGGCGGACAAACTGCTGCTGCCGCTCATCCGTGAGAGCGACTGCGTGGTGCTGGCCGGCTACGATCCGATCGAGATGCGCATCGGCTGGCGCGACCCGTGGCCGGCGGGGCGGCGCGTCATCGAACTGGGCGCGCTACCCAACACCCACTACGTCCATCGCGCGGCGCTGAGCCTGCTTTGCGACGTCGGCGCCGGATTGCGCGCGCTCGGTGCAGACTTGCCCGGCCGGTCCGTGTGGACCAAGGACGAACTCGCGTCGCTGCAGAGCCGCCTGCGCGCGGCCTATCGGCCGGACGAAGAGTGGGGCCCCGCAGCGATCATCGACACGGCGCGCCGCGTACTGCCTCGGGGCACCATCGCTACGGTGGACACCGGCGCGCACCGCATCATGCTTAGCCAGCTCTGGCAGTCCTACGGGCCGCGCGAACTGCTGCAATCCACCGGCCTGTGCACGATGGGCTGCGCGCTGCCGCTCGCGATGGGAGCCATGCTGGCCGACCGGAAACGACCCGTGGTCGCTTTCACCGGGGACGGCGGGCTCGACATGGTCATGGGGGAACTGGCGACCGCCCGCGATCTCGCGCTGCCGGTGATCGTGGTGGTCTTCGCCGACACTTCGCTCGCACTGATCGAGATGAAACAACGCAGCATGGGGCTCGCTAACGCCGGCGTCGATTTTCCGGCTACCGACTACGCGGCGGTGGCCCGCGCGCTGGGCGGCGAAGGGCACACCTGCCGCGGCCGTCCGCAGCTGGAACGCGCGCTCGTACGGGCCCTCGAGGCGGACCGTTTCAGCGTCATCGCCTGCGTGTTTTCCCGCAACGCCTACGACGGGCGAATCTGACAGCAGTCGCCATAGGAGCGCCAATGACGCCGACGGAAACGCACGGTAGCGCGAGAGCGGAGGTATCGCAGGAGTGGATTGCGCGGGCACATGCCTTGAAGCCGCTGTTGGAAGCCGCCGCACCGCGGATCGAAGCCACCTGTTCGCTGCCCGCCGATGTGCTCGATGCGCTGCACGAGGCGAAGATGTTCCGCATGCTGCTGCCGCGCTCGCTCGGCGGCGCGGAGCTGGATCTGGCGACCTACGCACAGGTGGTGGCGGTGATCGCCGAAGGCGACGGCAGTGTGGCCTGGTGCATCGGACAGAATTCCGGCTGTTCGATGGCAGCGGCGTATCTGGAGCCCGACGCCGCGCGCGACGTTTTCGGCGATCCCCGGGCCGTGGTCGCCTGGGGGTTTTCTCTCGGCCCGCACTGCCGCGCCGTTCCGGTCGAAGGCGGCTGGATGGTCAACGGAAGCTGGGGTTTCGGCAGCGGCAATCGGCATTCGCAGTGGCTCGGCGCGCATTGCCAGCAATGCGACGCGGCCGGCACGCCCCTCAAGCATCCCGACGGACGCGTCACGGAGCGGACCATGCTGTTGCCGCGTGTATCGGCGAAAATTCCCGGCGACCAATGGGACGTGATCGGTTTGCGCGGAACCGGCAGCGACACCTACTCGGTGACCGATCTGTATGTGCCCGCCAAGTATTCGCTGGTTCCACGGGCCGTCGGACGCGACCAGCAACTTGCCGCGGGCGTCAAGACGGAGCCGGAGCCGGAACGACGGGAAAAGGGCACGCTTTACCGGATCACGACGATGAACGTGTACCAGTGCGGGTTCGCCTCCGTAGGCATCGGTATCGCGCGGGCCACGCTCGCTGCGTTCATCGCGCTGGCCACCAGAAAGACACCCTCCGGCACCACGCTGTCGTTACGCGATGACAATTGGATCCAGTCGCGCGTCGCGCAATGCGAGGCCAAGTTGAGCGCCGCCAATGCCTGGCTGGTGCAGCTCGCACGCGAGGCGTGGAATGAATGCGAGGCCACCGGAGAAGTCGGCTTTGAACTGCGGATCAGGCTGCGTCTGGCGTCCACGTTTGCCATCCATCAGGCACGGGAGGTCGTCGACACTGCTTACACCGAGGCCGGTACCACGTCGATTTTCCAGAGCAACCCGTTCGAGCGGCGGATGCGCGATATGCACACCGTGTCCCAGCAGGTGCAGGCGAGCGTGTCGCATTTTCAATCCGTCGGGCAACATTTCCTCGGCGCAGCGCCGAGCGTGCGCTTCATCTGAGGTATCCTTATCCACTGGAGGAAAACGATGAACCGACGAGCATTCCTTAAGACGTCCGCGGCCGCGACCGCGCTTTCCGCGAGCCCGTTCGCGCGCAGCGCATTCGCCAACATGGCCGAGGCCGGCCGCTGGCGCGCCTTTGAAGTGACGTACCGCGTCGAGGTGCAGAAGCCCGCCGGCGTGACCAAGGCGTGGCTGCCGCTGCCGCTGTCCGAGGACACCAGCTACTTCAAGAACCTCGGCAGCACCTGGAGCGCCGAGGGCGGGCGCGCCTCCGCGACGATCGAGCCGAAATACGGCGCGGGCATCGCGATGGCTGAATTTCCGGAGGGCGTCGCGACCCCGACTTTCATCGTGGTATCGCGCTTTGCGACGCGCGATCGCGCGGTCGATCTTGCCAAGCCGGGCAACGCGCGTCCCGAGGATCCGAAGATCCTGCAGCGCAGCCTGCAGGCCACCGATTTCATTCCGGTCGACGGCATCGTCAAGGATACGGCGATGGACGTCACCAGGGGCCTGCGCAGCGACATGGACAAGGCGCGCGCGCTCTACGAGTGGGTGGTGGAGAACACGTTCCGCGACCCGAAGACCCGCGGCTGCGGATGGGGCGACATCAAGACCATGCTCGAGACGCGTAACCTGGGCGGGAAATGCGGCGACCTGAATGCGTTGTGGGTCGGCATGACGCGATCGCTGGGCATCCCTGCGCGCGACGTTTACGGCATTCGCGTGGCGAAATCAGAGTTCGGCTACAAGAGCCTGGGCGCTGGAACCGAGGTGATCAGCAAAGCGCAGCACTGCCGCGCAGAGTTTTACCTTCCCGAGTACGGATGGATTCCTGTCGATCCGGCCGATGTGCGCAAGGTGGTCCTCGAAGAGGCGCCCGGCCTGACGCTCGCGAGCGACGTGGTGAAGGCCAATCGCGCGCGTCTGTTCGGCGCGTGGGAGATGAACTGGCTCGCCTACAACTACGCCGCCGACGTGGTCCTGCCGGGCACCAAATTCGGCAAGATTCCGTATCTGATGTACCCGAACGGCGAGACCGCGGCGGAGAAGCTCGACCAACTCGAGCCCGATTCGTTCAAGTACACGATTACCGCGCGCGAGTTGAAGGTCGCTTGAGAACAGTATCTTTCAGTTCGAGGGCCCGGGGCTTCCGGGCCCTTTTTGTTTCGTTTGCGGTCGGTGGGATCATTTCACTGTGCGGCGCGGCGCCGGCCGATGCGATAGAGCCGAAGCCCTGGACAGACGGGCCGACGCCTGCGCTGGTGCTGGAGGACATGCGCGGACGCCCGGTGCGCCTGGAGGACTTCAAGGGCAAGGTGGTGCTGGTCAATTTCTGGGCGACGTGGTGCGAACCATGTCGCGACGAAATGCCCTCGATCCAGCGCCTCAGGCAGAAGCTCTCCGGCAAGCCGTTCGAGGTGTTGGCGGTAAACGTGACGGAACCGCGCAGCCGTGTGGAGGCGTTTCTTACCCAAATGCAGCTCGATCTGCCGGTCCTGCTCGATCATTCGGGCGACACCGCCCGGAGCTGGCGCGCGCGTATCCTGCCGGCGACCTTCATCATCGGTACCGACGGCCGCATTCGCTACGGCCATGCGGGAGAACTCGACTGGGCGGAGCCGCGCATCGTAGACATGATTTCCGCGCTCATGCGCGCGCGCTGACGAATGATGCGCCGAACCGCACTGCTGCTCGGCCTGGTTGCATCTGCACCGCTTGTTTTCGCCCAGGAGGCGGCGGTGCGCGCCCCATTCGTCACCACGCCGGACGAGGTGGTCGCTGAAATGCTCGCGCTAGCCGGTACCGGCCGCGACGACTACGTCATCGACCTCGGCTCGGGCGACGGGCGGATCGTGATTGCTGCCGCGCAGCGCTTCGGCGCGCGCGGACTGGGCGTGGACCTCGACGAGAAGCTGGTCGCGCTGTCGCGCGAAAACGCGCGCCGCGCGGGCGTGGCGGAGCGTACCGAGTTCCGCGTGCAGGATGCGTTGAGAACAGACCTGTCGCGCGCGAGCGTCGTGACCATCTACCTGCTGCCCCAACTCATCAACGAACTGCAGCCGCGCGTGCTCGACGACATGCAACCCGGGGCACGCGTCGTCACGCACGCGTTTTACATGCAGAGCTGGAAACCCGACGCGGTGCGCAAGGTGCGGCTCGCGCAGCGCCATGCCAGCCAAGGCGATGAAAGCACGATTTACCTGTGGATCGTGCCGGCAAAAGCTCGCGGCGAATGGCAGGCACGCCTGCCGGCGATTGGCGATCTCAAACTGCGCATCCACCAGAACTTTCAGGAGATCGAGGTCGAGGGACAGGCAGATGCGCGCGGTTTTCTCGTTGAGAAGGCCGAGTTGCGCGGCACGGCAATCAACTGGAGTGGAACGCTGGAGCTCGCGGGCCGGCGACTGGAACAGCGCTTCAGCGGCAGCGTGCGGCCCGATCGCATCGAGGGGGAATTGACGATCGCCGGGCAGGATCCGGTCAGGCTGATGGCTACAAGGGTTCCCTGACCCTCATTCGGCTTCCAACGGCACCGTGAGGGTCGTTGCATAGTCGAACCCGGCAGCGTGGTTTAGACTCGGCGCCGGAAGGAGGATTGAAGATGCTACGCACGCTCGCCGCGGTCCTGTGCATGTTTTCGTCGCTTGCGCCGGCACAGCAATACCCGTCGAAACCGGTCACGTTCGTGATCCCGTTCGCCGCCGGCGGCGATTCCGACCTGTCGGGCCGCAACGTCGCGCTGCATGCATCGAAGTACCTCAACAACCAGCCGATCGTATCGGTGAACCGGACCGGGGCCTCGGGCGCGATCGGTGCAATGTCCGTGAAGAACGCCGCACCGGACGGCTATACGCTGCTGGTGGCGCGCATCGCCACGCATGCAATCCTGCCGGCGCTCGATTCGAAGCTGCAGTACCGCTGGAACGAATTCACGATGTTGTCGCTGATCGAGCTCAATCCCTATCTCTGTTTCGTTAAAAGCGATGCGCCGTACCGCAGCGCGGCGGACCTGATCGCGGCGATCCGCGACAACCCCGGCAAGCTCAATTTTTCGACCGCGGGCATCGGCACGAGCCAGAACATGGCGGCGCAGTATCTGATGACCCTCGCGGGTCTGTCGAAGGACCATGCGGTCGGCATCCACTACAAAGGCGGCGGCGAGGTGACCACGGCGGTACTCGGCGGCCAGGTCGATTTCGCCTGCAATAACGCGCCGACGGTGATCCCGCAGGTGAAAGCGGGCGCGCTGCGGGCGCTGTTCACGACGCCGACGCGCCTCGCGGACCTGCCCGACGTGCCGAGCGCGCGCGAAGCCGGATTTCCCGACATGGAGAAAATCGTGGGCTGGACGGCGCTGATGGGGCCGCCGGGACTGCCGAAGGAGATCGTCGATCGTTGGGCCGACGTGTTCGCCCGCCTCGCCAAGGACGCCGACTGGCAGGCGGGCAATGCGAGACTCGGCGGGATCGCCGCGATCCGGTCACCGGTCGAGACCGAGAAATTCGTGCGCGAGCAATACGAGCTGTATGCCAGGCTCGTAGAATCGCTCGGCATACGCCAGTAGTGGCGCGCCTGGCGGCGGCGATTCTCGTCGCAACTCTGGCTGCGCCGGCGTTTGCGCTGACGCCGGGTGATCACGCGATCGATATGCGGCACGCCGGCATGGAGCGGCGTTACATCGTCCACGTACCGCCGGGCGAAGGCAAAAGGCTGCCGGTTGTCCTCAATTTGCATGGCGGTGGCGGCAACGCGCTCGCGCACCAGCAGTACGTGCGCATGGATGCGCTGGCGGATCGCGAAGGCTTCCTCGTTGTCTACCCCGACGGCACAGGGCCGATTCCCGGGCGTCTTCTCACCTGGAACGCCGGCACCTGCTGCGGCGTGGTGCAGGCGGACGATGTCGGGTTCGTGCGCGCCGTGCTGGACGATCTCGCCGCACGCATCACCTACGACGTCGAGCGCGTGTACGCGACCGGTCTGTCCAACGGCGCGATGATGAGCTATCGCCTCGCGGCGGAACTCTCCGGGCGCATCGCGGCGATCGCGCCGGTCGCAGGTTCGATGGTCCTTCTGCGTTTCTCCGCGCAGCGGCCGGTGCCGGTGATGCACATCCACAGCGTGGACGACCCGCGCGCCCTCTACAACGGCGGGCTCGGACCGCCGTTTCCGATGACCGAAACGCGGTTGTTGCATCCTTCGGTCGAAGGGCGTCTCGGTGAATGGGCGAAGGCGAATGGTTGCGCTGCAACTCCGGTTGAAGCGGAGCGGCGCGAATGGGTGAATTCTGCCGGGCAACGGCACACCGCGGCGCGTCTCGCCTATTCGGGGTGCCGCGCCGAGACGCAGCTGTGGAGGCTGACGGGCGCCGGGCACGTCTGGCCGGGCGGGGTGCTCGACTATCTGCCGTGGCTGCTCGGCCCCGGCACGCGCGTGATCGACGCCAATGAGGAAATGTGGCGCTTTTTTACGCGCCACTCATTGCCGCCCAGCGCGCGCATGTGACTTCAGAGCAGCTTGCCGGGATTCATCAGGCCATCCGGGTCGAGCGCCTGCTTGATCCGCTGCATCAGCTCTAATTCGAGCGCGGCCTTGTGGTGCCGGATTTCCTCGCGTTTGAGCTGCCCCAGGCCGTGCTCGGCCGAGATCGAGCCGCCGAGCGCCGATACCGCTTCGTATACCAGACGATTGACCTCGCCGCGGCGCGCGACCAGCGCCGCGTCGCCGACGTTGTAGTGCAGGTTTCCGTCGCCGATGTGGCCGAAACAGTACACCGGCATTCCCGGGAACGCCGTGCCAAGCGCAGCGTCGGTCTGCGCGATGAATTCGGCAATGCAGGACACCGGCACCGACACGTCGTGCTTGACGTTCGCAAACTGGGCTTCGGGGATCGTCTCACGGATCTGCCACAGCGCGGCGGCCTGCGCCTCGCTCGCCGAAAGCGCCGCGTCGATGACAAGACCGCGTTCGGTGCTTTCTGCGAGCGCCCGCTCGACCAGCCCTGCGAGCGTCGCCTGGTCGCCGCTGTCCGACAGCTCCGCAAGCACGTACCACTGGGCATTCGCGCCAAGCGGGTCGCGCGTGCCGGGTCGAAGCGCAAGGACGGCGTCGACGCAGCGGCGCGAGATAAGCTCGAACGCGGTGAGCCGGTCGCCACATGCGGAGCGCAGCGCTGCCAGCAGCTCGACCGCGCTCGCCGGGCTCTTTACCGCAATCCACGCGGTTGCAGACGCGCTCGGGTGCGGAAAGAGTTTGAGCACCGCCGCGGTGATGATGCCGAGCGTGCCCTCGGCGCCGATGAACAACTGCTTCATGTCATAGCCGGTGTTGTCCTTGCGCAGGCCGCGCAGCCCGTTCCATACGCGCCCATCGGGCAGCACCACCTCCAGCCCGAGCACCAGATCGCGCGCGTTGCCGTAGCGCAGGACGTTCACGCCGCCCGCGTTGGTCGAAAGGTTGCCGCCGATCTGGCAGCTGCCCTCGGCCGCCAGCGAAAGCGGAAACAGCCGATCGTGCCGGGCAGCCACGCGCTGGATCTCCGCCAGCACGCAGCCCGCTTCGACGGTGAGCGTATTGTTGAGCGGATCGACTGCGCGTACGCGGTTCATCCGCGACATTGAAACCACAATCTCGGGCCGCGCGCCGGTCGGCACCGAGCCGCCGCACAGTCCGGTATTTCCACCTTGCGGAACGACGCCGAGGCGCCGCCGTGCGGCCAGGCGCACCGCCTGCGCCACTTCCTCGGTCGAACCCGGCCGCACGACACACAGGGCTTCGCCGCGATACTGCCGCCGCCAGTCGGTGAAAAACGCATCGGCATCGGCACCCGAGAGCACGTTGCCCGCGCCGACGATGGCGGCGAATTGTTCGATAATGGGCGCTTCAATCACGCTGCAATGGTAATGCGAAACAACCACAATCCGAGCCGCGGCGCACTGCCTTTTTCTGCTGGCTCGGTGCCGGCAACGATCGATGATGCGATCCTCTCGCGCCGCTCGGTGCGTGCGTTTCGGCCCGATCCGGTGCCGAAGGAATTGATCGAAGAGATCCTCGCGGTTGCGGGCCGGGCGCCCTCGGGAACCAACGTCCAGCCCTGGAAGGTGACGGTGCTGGCGGGGGAAGTCCGCGACCGGGTGTCGGCGCGCATGGTGGAGGCCTACTTGCGCGGCGGCGAGCGGCGCATGCTCGCGCCTTACAAGTACTACCCGACCAAGTGGCGCGAGCCGTACATCTCGCGCCGGCGAAAAATCGGGTGGGACCTGTACGGCTTGCTCGGCATCGGGCGCGAAGACAAGGACAAGATGGCGCTTCAGCATGCGCGCAATTTCCGTTTCTTCGATGCGCCGGTGGGGTTGATCTTCACCATCGATCGCGACCTCGAACTCGGCTCGTGGCTCGATTACGGCATGTTCCTGCAGAGCGTGATGCTCGCCGCGCGCGCGCGCGGGCTCGATACCTGCCCGCAGGCGGCGATCGCCCAAGCCCAGGAGGTCCTGCGCGAGGAACTGCAGATCCCGGAGACCGAGCAGGTGGTGTGCGGCATGTCGCTGGGCTACGCGCGCGACGATGCGATCGAAAACACGCTCGTGACCGAGCGCGAGCCCGTGCAGGGTTTCGTGCGCTTTCTCGGCTTCCGATGAGAGCGCTCGCCGTCGTTGCTGCGGTGTTGGCGCGGTGGTGTGCCATTGTCTTCTGGAGCGCCGCTGCGTTCTCCCAGCCGCCGGTTCCGAGCGGCGAAAAACCGCCGCTGCTGATTGGCGGCAGCATCGCCCAGACCGGGCTGCTGGCCGATCTTTCCCGCGAGTACATCAAGGGGCTGGAACTCTGGCAGGAGGACGTGAATGCGCGCGGCGGGCTCTCCGGCAGGCGCGTCGAACTGCGCCTGTTCGATGATGTGAGCGGGGCACGGGGCGCGGCGGAACTTACCGCCATGCTGATCGCGCAGGACAAGGTCGACCTGCTTGTCGGGCCGTACGGTTCGCCTGCGACGCTGGAGGCTGCGGTGATCGCGGATCGCGAGCACCGCATCATGCTGAACGCAACCGGGGCGGCGCCGAACATCCACAAGAAATCGCTGCGCTACGTGTTCCAGTTGCCGCCGCCGCCCGCCGAGCAAGCGCTGCCGGTGCTGAAGCTCGCGGCAATGCTCGGGACGCGCACGATCACCGTGTTTGCCGGCAAAGGTTCGGGTCCGGCACTTGGCCGGCTGAGGGACGAGGCGAAGCTTGCGGGGGTCACCCTGATCGAATTCAGTGAACTGCCTGCCCCGGTTCTGAGACCGCCCAACTATCCGCCGCTGATTAGGAAGATTGATCCGAAATCGGTGCTGCTTGTGTTCGACGAAACCCCGCGTCTCGCGGATCTGCTGCGTGAAATGAAGCTTGCCGGGTTCCGGCCCGGCGCCTTCGTCGCGCCAAACGTGGTGCATCCGGACTACATCAAGCGTGTCGGCATGGACGCCGAGTATTCGATCGGTCTGTCGGCGTACGAGCCGCGCGCCCGCACGCACGGCAACGCGGAATTCGTGCGATCGTTCCAGGCGAAGCACAAGCGGATGCCGGATGCGAATGCCGCCTGCGGCTGGGCCGCCGGGCAGTTGCTGGAGGCCGCGGTCGCGCGCGCCGGAACGAGCGAAACCGAGCCGCTGCGGGACGCTCTGTCGGAACTCCAGACCGAGACGGTGATCGGCGCCTACAAGGTGGACCGGTTTGGCGCGCAACTTGCCGCAACTACAATGCTGGTTCAGATCCAGAAAGGCCGGCGCGAAGTGATCTGGCCCGAAGCCTACAAGAGCGCAGCTGCAATCCTGTCACCGCCGGCGTGGAGCAAACCGCGGTGAGGAGCAATCCATGCCGGAGCTGCTCGGCATCGTGAAAGAGGACTGACAGACGTGCATCGCTCCTGGCTGTTTGCGCCGGGCAACCATCCGCGCCGCGCCGAAAAGGTGTTCCAGTCCGGCGCCGATGCGGCGATCCTCGACCTGGAGGATGCGGTGGCGGTGGCCGAGAAGCCGGCCGCGCGCGCGCCGGTGGCCGCCGCGCTCGCGCGGCAGCGCAATTGCGCCGGATACGTGCGCGTGAACGCGCTGTCCACGCCGTTCGCGCGCGACGATATCGCGGCGATGGTGGTGCGGGGCCTCGACGGCCTGCTGCTGCCGAAATGCGAATCGGTCGCCGAACTGGAGGAGGCGCATGCGCTGATCGGCGAGCAGGAGGCGCGGCGCGGTCTGCCGAAGGGCTCCGTCGAGCTGCTGCCGATGATCGAGTCGGCGCGCGCGCTCACCTGCCTCGATGCGATCGCCGGTGCGGCTCGGCGCACCGGCCGGGTGAAACGCCTGTCGTTCGGCGCGGCGGACCTGGCCTTCGACCTGGGCATGACCGTGTCCGATGACGAAGCCGAGCTCGACTACGTGCGGCACCGGCTGGTGGTCGCCTCGCGTTCAGCCGAGCTTGAGGCGCCGGTGGATACGGTCTGGTTCCGTCTGAACGACGCTGCGGGCTTTCGCGCCCGCGTCGACAAGAGCCGGCGCTGCGGCTTTTTCGGCAAGCTGCTCGTTCACCCCGATCAGGTGGCTGTGGCGAACGAGGTATTCACGCCCAGCCAGGCGGAGGTCGAGCGCGCACGCAAGGTGGTCGAAGCCTTCGGCGCGGCCCAGGCGCAGGGCCTTGCCGCGATCCAGGTCGACGGCCAGATGGTTGACTATCCGGTCGTGCATCGCGCGCAGCGCACGCTCGCGGTAGCCGAGGCGATCGGCTCCAGATCGCGCGCTTGAGCACTGCCACGCGAGCCCTCGTCCTGCCGGTTGCGGCGACGCTCGGCGTGCAGACGCTCGTCGCGGTGGCGGTCTACTGCGCGCCGGTGATGGCTCCGGTTGTGGGGCCCGCATTGGGCGTGCCGGCCGCGCACGTCGGCTACTACATCGCCGTGGTCTACTTCGGCAGCATGATCGGCTCGGTCACGGGCGGCGGCTGGGTCGCGCGCTTCGGCGCGATCCGCGTGAGCCAGTTGGGCCTCACGCTGTGCCTGGCCGGGCTTGCGCTCGGCGCGAGCGCCTTCGTTCCGCTGGTGCTCCTGGGCGGCCTGCTGGTCGGCCTGGGCTACGGCCCCACGACCCCGGCCAGCTCGCACCTCCTGGTGCGCGCCTCGCCGCCGCGCTTGCTCGCGATCGTGTTCTCGCTCAAGCAGAGCGGGGTGCCCGCCGGCGGCGCGATTGCGGGCGCCGTGGTGCCGGTGCTGGTGCTCGGCATCGGCTGGCAGGGTGCGGCGATCGCAATCGGACTCGCCTGCCTCGCACTCGCGTTCGCGATCGAGCCGACGCGCGCGCGCTTCGACCGCGAGCTCGATCCGCACGCGCGCGTGTCGCTCGCGTCGACGTTCGCTCCGCTCGGCCTAGTAAGAAATCCGCGGCTGGCGGAAATGGCGGTTGCCTCGTTCATCTATGGCGGCGTGCAGATCACGCTCGTCACCTACCTGGTCACCTTTCTCACCGAGGTATTCGCAATGTCGCTGGTGCTCGCGGGGCTGGTGATGGCGGTCTCCCAGCTGGCGAGCGTGGTGGGGAGGATCGCCTGGGGCGTGGTTGCGGACCGGCTGCTCACGCGGCGCACCATGCTCGGGCTGCTCGGCCTGGGCATGGGGATCAGCGCGGTCGTGACGCTGGCGGCAAGCCCGGCGTGGCCTCTCTGGCTGCTATTCGCTTTCGCCGCGGCGTTCGGCGCGACTGCGGTCGGCTGGAACGGAATTTTCCTTGCCGAGGTCGCGCGGCTCGCGCCAAAGGACAAGATCAGCGAAGCCACCGGCGCCTGCCTGTTTTTTACCTTTCTCGGCGTGGTGTGCTCGCCGCCGCTGTTCAATCTTGCGCTGTCGCTCGCAGGAGGTTACGCCGGAGCGTATGCCGTATTTGGCGTGCCGTCGCTGCTGGTCGGCGCGCGGCTGCTGGTGGTGCGCGCGAAATGATCACAGACGTGGTTCTCGTGCACGGCCTGTGGATGCCGGGACTGGTGATGTCGCCGCTCGCGTCGCGCATCGCGCGGGCGGGATTCCGCACCCACGTGTTCGACTACGCGAGCCGCAAACGCCCGCTCGATACCCATGCCGAGCGGCTGCTGCGCTTCGTTCACGAACGCGTCGGCGACGCGCCTGCGCACTTCGTCGCGCACAGCCTCGGCGGGCTGGTGGTCCTGGAGGCCTTGCGGCGCGCACCGGAGCAGAAGGTCGCTTCGGTGCTATTGCTCGGTGTACCGGTGAACGGCTGTTTCGCCGGGCGGCGGCTTGCGCGCCGCGGCTGGGGACGCTGGTTGCTCGGCGCGAGCGAGCCGCTGTGGAGGGAGGAAGCTTCCGGTCCATGGGAGCGCGCCGCGCCGCTCGCGGTGATCGCCGGTTCCCGTCCGATCGGCCTTTCGCGAGTGCTGGGAAGGCTGCCTGGAACGAACGATGGCGTGGTGACACTCGAAGAGGCGACGCCGCAGGGATTGACGGAACAATTGGTGATGCGGGTGGGTCACAGCGAAATGATTGTTTCGGCGCGCGTTGCGCACCAGGTGGTCGCTTTCCTGAGCGACGGGAAGTTCGATGCCGCGGCACGGTAGGCGCGTCGCGCTTGCGCTCATTGCGGCCGCGCTCGTTTCGGGTTGCGAGACGCTGGGCTATTACGCGCAGGCGGTCGGCGGCCAATTCAGGCTGCTCGCGAGCGCGCGGCCGGTTGGGGAATGGCTCGGCGAATCAGCGACTCCGGCAGCGTTGCGCGCGAAGCTTGAGACCTCGCTCGCGATCCGCGAATATGCCAGCCGTGAGCTCGCTCTGCCGGACAACGCGAGCTACCGCCGCTACGCCGATCTCGGGCGGCCATTCGTGGTGTGGAACGTGGTTGCGGCGCCCGAGTTTTCCACGCGCGCAGTGCAATCGTGCTTTCCGGTGGCGGGGTGCGTAAGCTACCGGGGATTCTTTGCGCGCGAGAATGCCGAGCATTACGCAGCCAACCTGAGACAGGACGGGAGCGACGTGCATGTCGCTGGCGTGCCCGCGTATTCCACGCTCGGCTGGTTCGATGACCCGCTGCTCTCGACCTTCATCCGTTATCCGGACACCGAACTGGCGCGGCTGGTGTTTCACGAGCTAGCCCACCAGCTCATCTATGTGCGTGACGACACCACTTTCAACGAGTCGTTTGCCGTGGCGGTGGAGGAGGCCGGCGTACGCCGCTGGCTCGCCGCCACCGGGCGAGAGGCCGAGCTGTCGGGATTTCTCGCCGCGCAACGCAGAAAGGCCGGATTCATCGCGTTGCTCGCGGCTGCGCGCGAGCGCCTCGACCGGCTCTACGCGTCGCGCATCGCGCCAGAGGCGATGCGCGAGCGCAAGCGCGCGGAGTTCGATGCGTTGAAGCAGGACTATGCAGCACTCAAACGGCGCTGGGGCGGATTCGCGGGCTACGACCGGTTCATCGAGGCGCCGAACAACGCGCTGCTCGCCTCGATGGCGGCCTACACCGAGCGCGTGCCCGCGTTCGAGCGCCTGCTCGAACGCGAGGGTGGGAATCTCGCGCGGTTTTATGCGCGGGTAGGGGAACTGGCGGCGCTCGCCAAGGACGAGCGCGAACGAAGGTTTGCCGGGTTGAAATAGCGCTTCAGCTGATCGGTATCAGCACGACCTTCCTGTAGGCGGGTCGTTCCGACAGGCGTTTGAACCAGGCATTGAGGTTCGGATGCGCCGGCCGCTCGATCGGCAGCGACAGCCACAGGTGGAAGTGGCAGCCGACCGGAATGTCGCCCATGGTGAGATTGTTCCCGGCAACGAACTGCCTGCCCGCAAGCTGCGCATCGAGCATGCCTGCGAGCTCGGCGCACCGCTTGCGCCCTTCCTCGATCGCGGCCATGTCGCGCTTCTCAGGCGGTGTGCGTATCAGGCCCCAGAACACCGGCCGGAACGCCGCCTGGAAGCTGCCCGCCCAGTCCATCCAGCGATCGGCATCCGCGCGCTGCCTGAGCTCCAACGGCCACAGCGATCCGGCGCCATGTTTGGCGGCGAGATAGCGCACGATGGCGTGCGACTCCCAGAGCACGAACCCGTCGTCGTCGATGGTCGGCACCAGGCCCATCGGGTTCATCTTGCGGTACTCGGGCGTGTTCACCACGCCGAAACTCATTCCCGCATCGACGCGCTCGTACGGCAGGCCGAGTTCCTCGATCGCCCATAGCGCCTTTTTCACATTGACCGAATTCACGCGGCCCCAGATCCTGAGCATTGCCCCTCCCTTCAGAAACCAACGGCCTGTCCGTCCCGGCGTGGGTCGGAAGCCGCGAGATAGCCGCCGTCGAGCTTCCAGATCATCTGCGCGCCGCCGAAATCCATGTAGCCTTCCTTCAGTTCTGCGATGCGGTGGCCGCGCTTTGCCAGCGCCTCGAGCGTGGCCGGCGCGAACCCGCCCTCGACGTTCACTTCCATCCCCTGCACGATGCGAAAGCGCGGCCCGTCGCAGGCGGTCTGCGGGTTCTGGCCGTAGTCGGCGATGCGCACCATCACCTGCAGGTGGCCCTGCGGCTGCATGCTGCCACCCATCACGCCGAAACTCATCACCGGCTTGCCGTCTTTCGTTACGAACCCGGGGATGATGGTCTGGAACGGGCGCTTGCCTGGTCCCACCTGGTTGGCGTGCCCCGGTGTCGTCACGAAGGACGCGGCGCGGTTCTGCAGCGAGATGCCGGTGCCCGGGACGACCACGCCGGAGCCGAAGCCCATGTAGTTCGACTGGATCATCGAGATCATCATTCCCGACGCATCCGCCGCCGTGAGGTACACCGTGCCGCCCCTGGGCGGCGTGCCGTGGCCGAAATCCTGCGCGCGCTTCATGTCGATCAGCTTCGCGCGCTGCGCGAGATAAGCGCGGTCGAGCATGTCCTGCGGGCGCAGCTTCATGTGCGCCGGGTCGCCGACGAACGCGTAGACGTCCGCGAACGCGAGCTTCATCGCCTCGATCTGCAGGTGCAGGCTGTCAGCCGAATCGACCTTGTGCGACGCGACGTCGAAGTTCTCGATGATGCCGAGCGCGATCAGCGCGGCGATGCCCTGGCCGTTGGGCGGCAGCTCGTGCACCGTGTAACCGCGGTAATTCATCTGCAGCGCCTCGACCCAGTCCGATGTGTGCGCCGCGAGATCGGAGACTTTCATCATTCCGCCATGCTGCGCGCTGTGGGCTTCGAGCTTTTGCGCGAGTTCCCCGCGGTAGAAGGCCTCGCCCTTGCTTGCGGCGATTTTCTCCAGGGTTGCGGCGTGATCGGGAAAGCGGAACAGTTCGCCGGCTTGCGGCGCGCGTCCGTTTGGCATGAACGCCTGCGCGAATCCGGGCTGCACGTGGAGTTCCTTCGCCTGCAAGGCCCATTGGCGCGCAATGGTCGGCGAGACGAGATAGCCGTTGCGGCCATAGTGGATCGCGGGCTCGAACAGTTTTTCGAACGGCAGCTTGCCGAAGCGCTCCGAGAGCATGCGCCACGCCGAAATGGCGCCCGGCACGCTGACCGAATTCCAGCCGCGTTGCGGCATCGCTTTTTGATCTGCGAACATCCCGGCTGTCCAGCCCGCGGGCGAGCGCCCCGAGGCGTTCAATCCGTGCAGTTGCTTGCCGTCCCACAGGATCGCGAATGCGTCGGAACCGATGCCGTTGGAGACCGGCTCGACCAGCGTGAGCGTGATCGCGGTGGCGAGGATCGCGTCGACCGCGTTGCCTCCCGCGAGCAGCATGCGCAGGCCGGCCTGCGCGGCGAGCGGCTGCGAGGTCGCGACGACGTTCGCCGCGAGCACCGGTTTGCGCGGCCAGGTGTAGGGGAAATTCCAGGAACGACTGCTCATATCTCGTTTCTTCGCGCTCGTGACCTCGGCGAGGGGAGGATACGTATTCTACGGACTCGGCTGACCGTCCGGCTCTGCCTCGCGGACCGTTTCGCACGTGTTTACGGGATCAATTAATCAAGTCACGGAGAGCCAATGATGGGCACAATCCTGGAAGCAATTCGCGAAAAGGTACGCAAACTTGCTGAGCAGCACCCCGCTGACGCCACCTGCGATGACGGCATCGAGGAAGCTCGATTTCGCAGGGCCGTCGAAACTGGGATTGCGGCAGCGGACCGCAGCGCGTTTGCGGCCGATGAAGAAGTGCGTGCCGCTTTCAAGAAGTGGGGCGTGAAGGCTTGAGACGTCCACAGTTCACAAGCTTCAATCCCGCCGTGCAAGCAGCGCGGCGACCAGCTCTTGAAGCTCCACCATCGCCGCTTCCAGCGCTTCCACCCTCGACTGAAGCCCGGCGAACTCACCGGGCACGTCGTTGCGGGACGGCGCCGGTCTTGCGTCTGCGTGCTGCTCCGGCGCGGGCGTGCCGCACATCAGGTGGGTCCAGCGGTTCTCCCGTGCGCCGGGCTGTCGCGCCAGCTCCACCACCAGGGCGCCGGCCGGCCGCTCCGCCAGCTCCCGGAGGAAGCCCTCCACCGCGGAGATGTCGGCGAACTTGTGCAGCCGGTCGCAGTTGATGCGCAGTTCGCCCGCGGTCTGCGGCCCGCGCAGCATGAGCACCGCCAGCAGCGCCGTGGACTGGGTAGGAATCTGCAGTACCCGCTCGATGTTGTGCTCGTAGCGAGGCACCCGCCCGCCGCTCGATTCGATTACCAGCGTCATGCCCCGCAGACTGTCCAGCGCCTGCTGCGCCTGCGCGTCGCTCACGTCCATCACCGGGTCGCGGCTGGTCTTCTGGTTGCAGCCGGCCAGGAGGGCGTTGAGCGTCATGGGATAGGTGTCGGGAACCGAGCGCTGCTTTTCCGCGAGCACGCCCAGCACCCGGGCTTCGACGGGTGTGAATACGGGCACGGCGGGCGGGGGCACCCGCGCTACGCCGGCTCGGTCTCGAGATCGAGCACCACGCGCCCAAGAATCTTCCCGGCCTTCAACTCGTCCAGCGTGCGGTTCACCTCCCGCGCCGGCCGCGTTTCCATCGGCGTGGGTTTGAGTTTTTTCTTCTTCGCCAGCGCGACCACTTCCTTCAGTTCCTGCAGGTTGCCGACGTAGGAGCCGATGATGCCGACCGCGCGCTGTGCGATCGGCGGCATCGGCAGCGTGACTTCGCCGCCGAACAGGCCGCACAGGATGTAGCGCCCTCCCTTTCGCAGCGCCGGGTAGGCCACATTGAACGTCGCGGGCATGCCGACGAAATCAATCGCGCCGGCGAGGTTGCCGCCGGCGAGCGCCGCGAGTTTTTGCGCGGCGTCGGGCGTCCGCGTGTCGAGCGTGAGCTTCGCACCGAGCGTCTTCGCAGCGGCGAGCTTGCCTTCGTCCACGTCGCAGGCAATCACGTTCTTCACGCCCTTCGCCTTCAGGATAGCGACGCCGACCAAGCCGAGGCCGCCGCAGCCGACGATCGCCACCCAGTCCTTGGGCCCTAGCGCGGGAAACTTGTTGATCGCGCTGTAGGCAGTGAGTCCGGAGCACGCGAGCGTGGCGGCGAACCCCTCTTCGAGCGCGCCGGCATCCACGAGGTACTTGGGGTCGGGCACCAGCACGTGCGTCGCGTAGGCGCCCGAGCGGTTCACGCCGAGAAATCGCGTGCCGGAAACGCAGTAGTTGTCCTGACCAGACTTGCACACGGCGCACTTGCCGCAGCCGAGCCAGGGATAGACGACGCGTTTCTGCCCGATCTTTGCGCCCTTGGCGCGCGGGCCCAGCGCCTCCACCACGCCGAAGGGCTCGTGGCCGAGCGTGAAGGGCGGCACGCAGCCGCGGTCTTTCACGTAGAACTTCTTCCCGCCGCCCAGATCGAAATAGCCGTCCCAGATATGCAGGTCGGAGTGGCACACGCCCGAGCGCGTGATGCGCACCAGCACTTCGGTGCCCTGCGGCCTCGGTGTCTCCTTCAGCACCCTCTGCAGCGGCCGGCCGTGCTCGATGACGTCGTAGCTGATCATTCGATCCCCCTAGATGTTTGCCGCCGCATGCAGCGCCTGGTCGATGTCCCAAAGGATGTCGTCGAGCGACTCGATGCCGACCGACATGCGCACCATGTCGGGCAGCACGCCGGCCCTGGCCTGCTCTTCCTCGCTCATCTGCCGGTGCGTGGTCGAGGCCGGGTGGATGATGAGCGTCTTCGCGTCGCCGATGTTGGCGAGGTGGCTCATGAACTGCGCCGCCTCGATGAACTTCTCTCCGGCGCATGCGCCGCCGGCCGGGGTCTTTCCTTTAATGCCGAAGTTGAGCAGGCCCGAGGCGCCCTTCGGCAGGTACTTCTGCGCCAGCGCGTAATACTTGTTGCCCGCCAGTCCGGGGTAGTTCACCCAGGCGACCCGGGAATCGCCCTGCAGGAACTTCGCCACCGCGAGCGCGTTGGCGCAATGCCGGTCCATGCGCACCGGCAGGGTTTCGAGCCCCTGGAGCAGCAGCCACGCATTGAGCGGCGAGAGTGTGGGTCCGAACGTTCGCATTATTTCCATGCGCGCCTTCATGGTGTAGCCGAAGTCGCCGAAGGTCTCGTGGAAGATCACGCCGTGATAACCGGGCGAAGGCGTGGTGAACTCGGGGAATTTGCCGTTGCCCCAAGGGAATTTCCCCGATTCCACGATCACCCCGCCCATGGTGGTGCCGTGCCCGCCGATGTATTTGGTCGCCGAGTGCACCACGATGTCCGCTCCGTGGCCGCATGGGCGGCACAGATAAGGCGAGGGCACCGTGTTGTCGACCATCAGCGGCACGCCCGCCTCGTGCGCGACCCCGGCGACCGCCTCGAGGTCGACGATGTTGATCAGCGGGTTGCCGAGCGTCTCGGCGTACAGCAGCCGGGTGTTGGGCTTGAGCGCGCGGCGGAAATTATCCGGATCGTCGGGATCGACAAAGCTGGTCTCGATGCCCAGTTTCTTCAGGTTGACGCCGAGCAGCGTGTGCGTGCCGCCGTACAGCGTGGAGGCCGACACCACGTGGTCGCCCGCCTTGCATATCGTCAGGATCGCCGTCGCTTCGGCTGCCTGGCCGGTGGCGCAGGCGAGCGCCGCGCGGCCGTCCTCGAGCGCGGCGACGCGTTCCTCGAACACCGCCACCGTCGGGTTGGAGATGCGCGAGTAGACGTTGCCGAAGGTCTGCAGGTTGAACAGGCTCGCCGCGTGCTCGGCCGAATCGAACACGAACGACGTGGTCTGGTAGATCGGCGCGGCGCGCGCCCCGGTCGCGGGATCGGGGATCTGGCCTGCGTGCAGGCACAGGGTTTCAAAACCGAATTTCCGGTCGGCCATGGTTCGATTCTACCGGGGTCAACTTTCCAGCGGGGTCACCGTGACGTGCACGGCCAGTTCGTGCTCGCCGCCGCCGAGGATCACGCCGTGCATCGGCGTGACGTCGCCGAAATCGCGGCCCCAACCGAGCGTGACGTGCTCGTCGTCCACCACGCAGTTGTTGGTCGGATCGAGGTCCACCCAGCCTGCCGCCTCGCCGCAGTACACCGCGACCCACGCGTGCGAGGCGTCGGCGCCGACCAGCCGCGGCCGGCCGGGCGGCGGTTCGGTGAGCAGATAACCGCTCACGTAGCGCGCCGGCAGCCCGAGCGAGCGCAAGCTCCCGATCATCAGATGCGCGAAGTCCTGGCATACACCCCGGCGGCGTTTCAACACCTCGCGCAAGGGGGTCGACACGCTGGTTGCGGTCTTGTCGAACTTGAAGTCGGCGTAAATACGCCGCGTGAGGTCGAACGCCGCCTCGAGCGTGCCGCGGCCGCGCGTGAAGCTCTGCGCCCCGTAACCGGCCAGTTCGCGCCAGGTCTCGACGTGCGGCGACTCGTAGAGGAAGCCGGCGGCTTCCACGAGTGCGGCGCCATCGGGCGCGCGCACCCGGTCGCGCACCGTCTCCCAGGCAGTTTGCGGCAGGGCAAGGGCCTGTTGCTCGCGCGGCGCGACGCTGAGCGTCGACTCTGCGCGCACCAGCAGTTCCTCGTGCGGCGCGGCGATCAGCAGGCGGGCAACACGGTTGCCGAAAAAATCCGTGCCTTCGCCGAACTCGCCGGGCTCGGGCTCCACACTGAGGTGGTGTGCATCGCACGCCTGCCAGGGAAGCGCGCGCGGCGTGAGGTGCAGCAACTGCTGCGACAGCACTACCTGACTCGAGTAGCTGTAGTGCGTTTCATGGATTACGTTGAGGCGCATCACGTTGCCGCATTACGTCGCAAAGGTCTGGTGCGAGGATTCGCGGACGTGGCTGAAGAAGCGGTGCCCGA
Organism: Burkholderiales bacterium; assembly: GCA_017880775.1. GTDB lineage: Bacteria > Pseudomonadota > Gammaproteobacteria > Burkholderiales > SG8-39 > JADGRQ01. Next base: position 35,608 of record JADGRQ010000011.1, read on the forward strand.
GCTGCTCGCCCAGCCGGTAACCGGCCCCGGAGCATTCGTCGAGGAACGATCCAAGCCGCTCGCTGCCGTGCGTCAGGTCGGCGCCGGGGTCGAGCGCGCGCAAGGCTGCCCGGGACGCGTCCAGATTCTCCTCGCCAATGTCGCCGAACATCTCGCTCAGGCGCCGTGCGTAATCGTGCAGGCCGTACACCTGGAAAGCGACTGAGCGCGGGTTGGCGTCGTCGCACACCAGCAGGTCGAGCACCGGCAGCCATTCGGGGCGCGCCGAATAGCGCGCCCGGTAGGTGATGATCGAGTCGGCGAGGCGCAGAAGCCATGACAGGTCGGTGTCGCGAGGTCCGGCGAGCGCGAACCTGAGGTTGGTGCACAGGTTGCGAATGCGCTCGATGCGCCGGCCGACCGACAGGAAGCGCCAGCCGGGGTCGCGCGTCATGCCGTCGAGCACGAAGCCCGACAGGGTGGTGAATGCCGCGATGGTGGCATCGAGTTCCACCAGCACGTCGGACAGCGTGGTGGTTCGCAGGCGGCCCTGGTTGTGGCCGATGGTGCGGCTCATGCGGTTGAGCGCACGCCAGTTGTCGAGCGACAGGCGCTCGCGCAGGTGCGAAGCGACACGGCCGAGTTCACGCACCCCGCTCGCCAAACCGGTGCGGGACTCATCCGAGATCGCCGCGCGCAGTTCGGACACCAGCTCCGCGTCGTCCGGATCCTGCTCTCCCGGTTCGAGGATCTCGGCGTGGCGCAGCAGTCCGATGATCACCGGGCGCGCGCCCGGGTCGTCGCCCGGCGTATCGTCCACCAGGCGGCCAAGCGCCAGGCGCAGCAGGCGCGCGGTCGCGTCGCAGCGCTCGCAATAGCGCCCGAACCAGTACAGGTTCTCGACCACGCGGCTCGACAGGTTGGTGCCGGCGCGCACCAGTTCGTGCGGGCCGATCGCGCGCCTGAGCAGGCTGAACGTATTGACCTGCCCCGCCGCGAGCACCCAGGTATCCTTGCTCGAGCCGCCGCGCTGCATCGAGATCACGCGCGCGTCGGCGCTTGCCACGCGCGTCAGTCCCCCGGGCATCACCACGTAGCCGTTCGGCGTGGCGCAGGCATATACCCGCAGGCCGATCGCGCGCGCGAGCACCCGCCGCGGATGAACCTTGTCCCACACCGGTGCCTGCGACAGCTGCACGATTTCATGCGCCACATAATCGTTGGGGCGCGCGCGCAGCATGGCGACGACACGCTTCCTGCCGCGCTCGTCGAGGTCCTCGCCGAACATCGGCTCGACGCGAAGCTGGGGGAACGCCGGTTTGATGACCAGCCGGTCGAGCTTGGCGACCACGTCCTCGAGCGCCGCCGGCTCGCCGCACCACCAGGTGGCGACCGAGGGCATCTTGAGCGGTTCGCCCAGCAGCTTCTTCGACAGCTGCGGCAAGAAGCCGAACAGCGTGCTCGATTCGAGGAGGTTGGAGCCGAGCGCGTTCGCCACCAGCACGTTGCCGCGGCGCATCGCGTCGACCAGGCCCGGGATGCCGAGCGCGGAGTCGCCGCGCAGTTCGAGCGGGTCGCAGAAGTCATCGTCCAGGCGCCGCAGCATCGCGTGCACGCGCTTCAGGCCCGAGAGGGTCTTCAGCCACACGCAGCCTTCGCGCACCGTGAGGTCGGTGCCCTCGACCAGCGGCAGGCCAAGGTAGCGCGCAAGGTAGGCGTGCTCGAAGTAGGTTTCGTTGTGCGGTCCCGGCGTGAGCAGCACGGTGAGCGGAGCCCCCGACGCGCCGGGCCCGCCCTGCGGCGCCCAGTGCGCGAGGCTGTCGCGCAGCGTGGCAAAGAAGCTCGCCAGGTGCTGAACCTTCATGTCGTGGAACAGCTCCGGAAACGCGCGCGAGATCACGATCCGGTTCTCGAGCGCGTAGCCCGCGCCCGAGGGCGCCTGCGTGCGGTCATCGAGCACCCACCATTGCCCGTCGGGCGAGCGCGCGAGGTCGGCGGCATAGAGATGCAACATCACATTGCCGGGCGCTCTTGCGCCGTGGCAGGGGCGCAGGAAACCGGCGTGGCCATGCACCAGCACGCTCGGCAGCAGCCCCTCCTTCAGCAGCCGCTGTTCGCCGTACGCGTCGACCAGGATCTTGTTGAGCAGCGTCGCGCGCTGCGCAATCGCCGCCTCGATGCCGCTCCACTCCTGTTGCGGCAGGATGAGCGGCAGCAGGTCCAGTTCCCAGGGGCGGGCGGCGCCCTGCGGATCGGCGTACACGTTGTAGGTGACGCCGTTCTCGCGCATCTGGCGCTGCACCGACTGCAGGCGCTCGCGGATGCGCTCGACAGGCTCGGCGGCGATCTGCTCGAGCATTGGCCGCCAGTGCGGGCGCGGCTCGATCGGCGCCGCGAACATCTCGTCGAAACGCTCGGTGCTTTGTGGATACTCGGCGAGCAGCTCACGGGCCATGGAGCAGCGCAGGTTAGCACCCGCTCCGCGAAGCTGCAAAACAAGAATCGCCCGCTCGGTCAGCGCGCGGCGTCGCCCATCCGGTAGTCGTGGCTCAACTCGTCGAGGAGTCCCTTGAGCTTCGGGTCGAGTTTGAATTCGGCCGCGGCGATGCTCGCCTTCAGCTGCTCCGGCTTGCTCGCGCCGATCAGCGGCGTAGTGATCGCGGGATGCGCGAGTACCCAGGCGATGGCAAGCGTGGCCGGTTCGGTGCCGGCTTCCCTCGCCATCGCGGCGAACGCGTCCACGGTGGTGAACTCGCGCTGCTGCCAGTAGCGCTCGCTGTACATCTTGCTGCCCGCGTTGCCGAGGCCGAAGCGCGAGTCCTTCCCAGGAGGCGCGCTGCGTTTGTGCTTGCCGGTGAGCAGCCCGCCGGCGAGCGGGTTGTAGGGCATCACGGCGAGGCCTTCCTCTTCGCACAGCGGCAGGAGTTCACGCTCGATCTGGCGGAACAGCAGGTTGTAGCGCGGCTGCACCGAGATGAACCTCGCCAGCCCGAGCGCTTCGCTGCGTCCGATCGCGCGCGCGACGCGATAGGCGTGGTAGTTGGAAACGCCGATGTACCTCGCCTTGCCGCTTTTCACCACTGCGTCGAAGGCCTCCACCGTTTCGTCCACCGAAGTGTTGGGGTCGAAGTGGTGCACCTGGTACAGGTCCACGTAGTCGGTACCGAGGCGTTTGAGCGACGCGTCGATCGCGGCCAGCACGTGCTTTCTCGATGTTCCCTGCTGCCAGGACGCGGCGCCCATCTTGCCGCTGCATTTGGTCGCAAGCACGAATTGCTCCCGCTTTCCGCGCAGCCACTTGCCGACAATCTCCTCGGTGCGGCCCACGTGCTCGAGCGTGCCGCCCATCGGATACACGTCGGCGGTGTCGATGAACGTGATGCCGGCTTCGCTTGCCGTATCGAGAATCGCGGACGAGGTCTTTTCATCGCATTGCAGGCCGAAGGTCATGGTGCCGAGGCACAGGCGCGAGACTTGCAGGCCGGTGCGGCCGAAGCGGACGTGTTGCATGAGTTTCCTTTCTTGTTACCTTGTCGAAGGCGGTGCGACGGGGGCGCCCTGCATGCCTGCGCCATCGAACGCACGGCGCACTATGCCTGAAGATTTCGCCTCTTCGATGAACTGGGTGACATAGGCGAGGGCGGCAGGGTGGTTCTTCGGCACCGCGACCGCGGTGCCGGCGGCGTGGAAGTGGCCGTCCAGGATGCGCGCACCCGGAAGCTGCGGCAGAAGCCCTCGCAGCGACTCGCGGCCGAGCGCGATCGCGTCCACCTCGCCCGCTTTCATCTTCGCGACCATCTCGTCCACGGTGCGAAAGCTGATGACCTTGGTGTTCTTCAGCGTGGCGACCGCGGTGCGCGCAGTGGTGGTGTTCGCGATGCCTGCGACACGGACGCCTGGACGATCCACCTCCGCGAGCGTGCGGATCGGCGAGCCCGCCCTAACCATGTAGGTGCTCGTGGAAAGATAGTATGCCGGGCCGAAATCGACCATCTTCCTGCGCTCCGCATCTTCCGGCATGAACGCGGCATCCCATTCGCCCTTCGGCCCTGCGGCGGTGACTTCGCCGGAGTTTGGATAGACGACGAGTTCCAGCGGCGCGCCGAGTTTCTTCGCGAGCGCGTTGGCGAGGTCTACCGTCACGCCGCGCGGCTCGCCAGTGGCGGGGTCTTTCGTTGCCCAGAATGCCGAAGGAGAGGCGCCTATACCGATGCCGACGCGCAGTTTGCCGGTGGGCAGAAGTTCTTTCCTGACCTGGTCGCTGGGAACGGAGGCGCAGGCGGCGAGCGCTGCAATAGAAAGTATGCAACTCCATCCGCTGAGATTCATATCCTCTCCATCTTCACTGTGTTTTATTAGGCCACCTCCGCAATCACAGCAGTGCCGTAACACAGAACCTCCGCCGCGCCCACCATTGGTCCTGTGTCGTAGCGCACGCCCACGACCGCATTCGCGCCCAGTCTTTTTGCATGAGAAAGCATCAGCTGGAATGACTCCTCCCGCGCGGCTTCACACAGGTCGGAAAAGATCCCCACTCGCCCACCGAAGAGAGTTCGCAATCCTCCAACAATGCTCATCGGCAAAGACCGTGTCCGCACTGTAATGCCTCGGACCACGCCCAGAGATTTCCTGACGTGGAACCCGGGAAGCTCAAATGCGGTGGTTGTATTCATCATGTCTGCCCCTTTCGCCTTTTGGCCGGTGATTGCACTATATCCGACGCCCCCGCGGCCGAGTTGCTGCCCACGGAGGCGAGGCGGGCGGAACGGATGCCGGCCCTAGCCGCGATCGTTCGACAAGATCACGTGCCGCACGATCGGGTAGATCTGGTTGCTCCAGCGCTTGCAGAAAGCGCAGCAGGTGCTCGATGTACTCGTCCAGCCCGAAGCGGCCCTGCGCCAGGTCGACGTCGCGCGCGTTGTGCCAGTCGGTGACATAGACATCGTGCTCTGGCAACAGCGTTTCGACGGTCGCGCGCAACAGCGTCGCGAAGTGACCGAACAGCGGCGAGATCAGCAGGACACGCGGCTGGGCCGGTTGCGCTTCCTTGGCGAAGCGCAGCAGCGTACCGAACGGCATGGTGCATACCGCGGTTTCGTGCACCGTCACGGTGCGGCCGCCGACCTCGACACACGGAATCCCGAAGGAGGGACGACGGTGGGTCAGCCGGGCGCGTGCGATCAGTTCGTAGGCCACGCTCAGGCTGCCGTTGGCGTGCAAACCATGGTCCAGGCGGGCTAGCGAGGTCTGTCCGAGGCCGGCCATCGGCCACGTGTTCAGCGGCTTCGATTTCTTAGGTGTAATCCTGGTCACCGCGATCCCGTTCGGCATCTATGACCTGGTCGAAGCGATGGACAACGTCGAGAGCGCGGCGGCGGCGGGCGACAGCTTTCCGACCACGCGCGTGCTGACCGCGGACGGCGCGGTGAGCCTGGTGGGCTGCCTGATGGGTAACCCGTTCATCAACGCGGTGTACATCGGCCATCCCGGCTGGAAGGCGATGGGCGGGAGGATCGGGTATTCGGCTGCTACGGGGTTACTGGTGATTTTGCTTTCTTGGTTCGGCGTGATCGCGCTGATGATGGCGCTGATCCCGGTGGTGGCAATCGCGCCGATCCTGCTCTACATCGGCATGCTGATCGGCGCGCAGGCGTTCCAGGAAACGCCCAAGAGCCACGCGCCGGCGATCGTGCTGGGGCTGGTGCCGCATTTGGCGGCGTGGGGGAAGCTGCAGATCGACGGCGCGCTGACTGCTGCGGGGACCAATGCGGCGACGGTTGGGTTCGACAAGCTCGGACAGGCCGGGATTCTGTACCACGGGCTGGAAGTGCTCGGCAGCGGCGCGATCATCGGGGGTTTGGTGCTTGCCGCGATCGGCGTATTCGTGATCGAGCGGGAGTTCGTGAAGGCGGCGGGGTTTGCTTTGGCTGGTTCGGCGCTTACGTTTTTTGGGTTCATGCACGGCGAGGCGATCGGCATCGGCAGGAGCCCGGCGGTCGCGGCGAGTTATTTCATCGTGGCGGCGGTGTTGTACGGGTGTGCGCGGTTTGCGGTGGTGAGTGGGACGACGGCAGGGGTGTCGGCGGGTGAGGCGCGCCTCGGGGGCGAAGCTCGAGCGTAGACGGGGAGGGGTAGGACAAGGGATAGGGCAAACCATCCCGCTCCCTCGCGCCCCAGCGCTTGGGCGGGGCGCGAAGTGCGCTTGCGTCAGAAGGCGTCGTGAAGTACTACTCTCGTTGCATTGCGATTCATGTTCGAAGCATATCGAATGGGAGAATCCTTCCATGACTCCCGCCCCCGCGAGCAAGCAGGTCGAATTCTTCTTCGACTTCGGCAGCCCGACCTCGTATCTCGCATACATGCAGCTGCCGAAGATCGCCATCGAATCCCACGCGGAGATCGTCTGGCGCCCGATGCTGCTCGGTGGCGTGTTCAAGGCCACCGGCAACGCGAGCCCGGTGACGATTCCCGCCAAGGGCCGCTGGATGTGGGACGACATCGCGCGATGGGCGAGGCGCTACGGCGTGACGATTGCGACCAACCCGTATTTTCCGATCAATACGCTCACGCTGATGCGCGGCGCCGTCGGTTTGCAGATGCGGCAGCCCGGGCAGTTCCTGCGCTACGTCGATGTCGCCTTCCGCGCGATGTGGGAAAAGCCGTGCAATCTCGGGGATGCGGCCGTGCTCGGCGAGACGCTGCAGAAGGCGGGCTTCGATGCCGCCGCTTTCACGGCGCTGGTCGGCGATCCGGAGGTGAAGGCGAAGCTGATTGCGAACACCGAGGAGGCGGTGGCGCGCGGCGTGTTCGGCGCGCCGACGATGTTCGTCGGCGAGCAGATGTTCTTCGGGCAGGACCGCCTGGAGTTCGTACGCGAGGCGCTGCGGCAGCCGTCCTGAGCCGTCAGTTTTTCCCGAGCTCCATCAGTATCCGCGTCATCAGGTACAGCCGCGGCACGATCGAATCGATCTCGATGTACTCGTCGCGCGCGTGGTACCCGAACCCCGCCAACCCAAAACTCTCCAGCACGATCGCCTTGCCCGAGCGACCCGCATAGCCAGCGTCGGTGGCGCCGCCGGTCATCGGGGCGAGGCCCAATGGACGACCGTCGAGTTCAGCGTAAATCCCTTGAGCTTTCTTCGCCAGTTCCCTGGCACGATCGTCGGCGCTGTAAGGCGGGCGGCCAACGACCATCGTGACCGTGGTTTTGGTGTCCGGAACCAGCCGGCTCTCGGCGACCTTGGCCTGCAGCGCGGCGAGCAGCCGCTCGGCGCCATCCCGCGCGAACAGCCGCACGTCCGCCGACACCGTTGCCTTCTCCGGGATCTGGTTGCGCACCGACCCGGCCTGCGAAAAGGTCCAGTTGAGCTGCGTGCCGGCCACGGACTTGGCGATGTCGCGCGTCTGCAGGATCTGGTAGGACATCTCCACCAGCGCATTGCGCCCCAGCTCGGGCACGACGCCGGCGTGCGACTGCCGGCCTAGCACTTCCATAGTCACCTGTGCCGTGCCGGCCGCGCCGAGCAGCAGTCCTTCCACCTTCACCACGTCCTTCGCTGCCGTCGGCTCGCAGGACAGCACGACGTCGTGCTGGTCGGCGAGCGGCCCAATGGTTTCGCCGGAGCCGATCGAACCGATTTCCTCGTCGGGATTGAACAGCACGGTGAGCTGCGCGTAGTCCCGCCAGCCGGCCGCCTGCAGGATTTCGAGCGAATGGAGGATCACGGCGATTCCGCCGTTGTCGTCGGCAATGCCCGGGCCGTAGAGGCGATTGCCGTCCACCTTGTACGGCTGGCTGGCGAGGATATCGACCGGGTAGACGGTATCCATGTGCGCCATCATCATGATTCGCTTGCGGCCGATGCCGGTCAGCGTTCCCTTCACCATGAAGGCGCCCGGCCCGCGGGTGACCTTGATACGCTCGGTCTGCGCGCCCAGCGCCTGCAGGCGCCGCTCGACGAAATCCGCCATGCGCGCGAGGCCTGTGAGGTTGGCGCTGCCCGATTCGAGCGAGACCATTTCCTTCAGCGATTCGATGACCGCCGGCTGCGCAGCGCGCGCTGCAGATAGCAGCGCCGCATCGGGATCCGCCGCGCGCGCGAGGAGGGCGAGGCAAGGCAGCAGGACGGCAAGCATCCATTTCAGTGCAGTTGCGCTCATACGAGGTCTCCTGACGGGAATCGACATCATTCTAGCCGTGGGTACGGATTTCTCGCACCCGAACGCCCTGCTAGGCTCGACCAATGCTCTTCCCCACCACCCTCGTCGGCAGCTATCCCCAACCCGACTGGATGATCGACCGCAAGAAGCTCGGCGCTCGCTTCTCGCCGCGCGTGCGCGCGATCGCGCGGTGCTCGCGGGCTTGAAGGGCAAGCAGATCATGGTGGGCTGCATCGACCTCCCCGCCCCGCGCGCTTGCGCACGGCAACTTGGTAGCCCTTGCCGATCAGGTCCACCTCGTCGCGGAAGATCGAGAGGAACGCGTCGATCGCTTCTCCGGGAAACACGGTGACCAAAGGCTGCCTCCACCCGTAGTCGTCGAAAATGAGCACGCCTCCGGGAGTGAGGAGCGAGAACGCGAGAATCCCGTCGCGGAGCACCTCAGGGCCGTAGTGATCGGCGTCGATGTAGGCCCCGTCGAAGCGCTCGCCGGCGGCGATCATCTGCGAGAGCACGCGATCGGATCGCCCTTTTCGCTTGCGCACGCGGTCACCGAACGCCTTGAGGTTTTCGTCGAATCGCGCTTCGGCGTCTTCTCCCGTGCCGTCGTACGCTTGAATGGGCCCCGACCACGTGTCGCAACACGTAAGCGTACTCGTAGGCGCTGTCACGATGTTGCGCATGAGCCAGGTCGAGGCCATGCCTTCGAATGCGCCGACCTCGAGAAAGTTGATGTGCGGGCGGTACGAAAGCGGCTCGAGCCACACGCGCCAATTTGCGATGTGGTGGGAGAACCAGTCTGCCGTGTACGCCACAGCAGATACTTTACCGCACGGGCCGCGCCCGCAGCACCTCAAGCACGCGTCACGATGGGCGCGTCGTCAGTGCCGGACGCAGGCATGGCTTCGACGGCCGACTTGTCGAGGGGCGGCTCATCCGGAAGTTCGATGGCCGTTTCCGTCGCCACCACGTCGTACGCGAGAAACCCGCCGGACTGGTGCTGCCACAACCGGGAGTAGTGGCCCCCGAGGTGCAGCAGTTCGTCGTGCGAGCCCTGCTCTACGATGCGGCCTTCTTCGAGCACGATCAGGCGATCCATGCGTGCAATGGTGGACAGGCGGTGCGCGATCGCGATGACCGTCTTGCCTTGCATCAGTCCGAGCAGCTGCTCCTGGATCGCAAGCTCCACTTCGCTGTCGAGCGCCGAGGTCGCCTCGTCGAGCACCAGGATCGGCGCATCTTTCAGCACCACGCGCGCGATCGCCACGCGCTGGCGCTGTCCGCCTGAGAGCTTGACGCCGCGCTCGCCTACATGGGCGTCGTAACCCGTGCGGCCCTTCCAGTCCTGCAGGCCGAGGATGAAGTCGTGCGCCTGCGCCTTTTGCGCGGCCGCGCGCACCTGGTCATCGCTCGCGCCGGGGCGGCCGTAGCGGATGTTGGCCGAGATCGAGCGATGCAGGAGTGAAGTGTCCTGCGTCACCATGCCGATGGCCGCGCGCAGGCTTTCCTGCGTGACATCGCCGACGTCCTGGCCGTCGATGCGGATGCTGCCTTTCTCAGGCTCGTAGAAACGCAGCAGCAGGTTCACCAGCGTCGATTTGCCCGCGCCCGAGCGGCCCACGAGTCCCACCCGCTCGCCTGGCCGGATCGCGAAGCTCAAGTGATCGAGCACGGGCTTGGCATCCTGCCTGCCGTAGCTGAATGTCACGTCCTCGAAACGTATCTCGCCGCGCGACACCTCCAGCTTGCGCGCGCCCGGCCGGTCGACGCCGCTGAGCGGCACCGCGATCGTCTGCATGCCTTCCTGCACCACGCCGATGTTCTCGAAGATGCCGGCGACTTCCCAGCTCACCCAGCCGGCCACGTTGGTGATCTGCCAGGCGAGCGGCAGCGCCGTGGCCACCACGCCTGCGCTCACCGTGCCCTGCGCCCACAGCCAGATGCCGACTGCCGCAGTGCCGGTGAGCAGGGCCGCATTCATCGCCGCCAGCCAGAACATGAATTGCGAGATCAGCCGCATGTGCGCACCGATGGCGGCCTGGTGCTTGTCGATCACCTCGCTGACGTAGGCGTCTTCATCGGCCAGCCGTGCAAACAGCTTGACGGTGAGGATGTTGCTGTAGCTGTCGACGATCCGCGCCATCACCAGCGAGCGAACTTCCGAGCTGGCCTTGGCAAGGTCGCGCATGCGAGGCACGAAATGGCGCAGGAAAACCAGGTAGCCGAGGAACCACAACAATGTGGGCAGGCCGAGCCGCCAGTCCGCGGCGGCCATCAGCGCGAACGCGCTGACGCCATACACCGCGATGTACCAGACCGCGCGGATGCTCGACATCACGCTTTCGCGCAGGGAATTGGCGGTCTGCATCACGCGGTTGGCGATACGCCCGGCAAAGTCGTTCTGGAAGAACGCCAGGCCCTGGCGCAGTACGTGCCAGTGGCTCTGCCAGCGGATCAGGCTGGTGGCACCCGGGATCAGCGTGTTCTGGCGGATCGCAATGTCGACGAGCAGCACCAGCGGGCGGACGATGAGCACCAGCGCCACCATGCCGAGCAGCATCGGTGCCTGTTGCGTCAGGGCCGCCTGGCGGTCGGCGGCTTCCATCAGCGACACCAGCTTGCCGAGAAACACCGGAATCACCGTGTCGATCAGCGCCACCGCCAGACTGGTCGCGAACATCAGCGCATACCAGCCCCGGGTCTGGCGCACGAAGTGCCAGTAGAAGCCGATCAGGCCGGGCGGCGGCGTTCCCGGGCCCACGCTGGCCGTGCCGCGAATCCGGGATTGGAGATACTTGAACATGATCGATGGTGGCGCAAACAGGGATCGCCCGGCAAGCGCCGAATCGAACACCATCGATGCCCGATGCTCGGACTATTTGTTGCCCTCGCGCCGCAGGTCGAGCGTGAACGGGAAGCCCGGATTGCGCTCCTCAGTACGCACTTCCATGCGCCCCGGCGTATGCCCCATGCGCACAAACCGCGCCAGTCTCCGGCCTTCGGCCTCGTAAGCATTGACCGGAAACGTGTCGTGGCTGCGCCCGCCGGGATGGGCCACGTGGTACTGGCAGCCGCCAAGCGAACGGTTGTTCCAGGTGTCCACCAGGTCGAACACCAGCGGCGCGTGCACGCCGATCGTCGGGTGCAGCGCCGACGGCGGCGCCCACGCGCGGTAGCGCACGCCGGCAACGAATTCACCGGCGTTGCCGGTCGGCGCGAGCGGCACCGCACGGCCGTTGCAGGTGAGCAAATAACGCTCGCCGACGAGGCCGGTCGCCTTCACCTGCAATCGCTCGAGTGACGAATCCACGTAGCGCGCCATCGCGCCCTGCACCCCTTCCTCGCCCATCACGTGCCAGGGCTCGAGCGCAGCACGCAGCTCGATGTGCGCACCCTGCGCCGCGAACGCGCCGTAGCGCGGGAAGCGGAACTCGATGAACGGATCGAACCAGCGCTCTTCGAACGCGAAGCCCGTGCGCTGCAGGTCGCGCGCGACATCGCGGATGTCTACGGCGACGAAGTGCGGCAGCATCCAGCGATCGTGCAGTTGCGTGTCCCAGGGGACCAGCTTTCCCCGATAAGGCTCGCCCCAGAAGCGCGCGACCAGCGCGCGCAACAGCAGCATCTGGCACAGGCTCATCTGCGCATGCGGCGGCATTTCGAACGCGCGGAATTCCACCAGGCCCAGACGGCCGGTCGGCCCATCGGGTGAATACAGCTTGTCGATGCAGAATTCGGCGCGGTGGGTGTTCCCGGTCAGGTCGGTGAGCAGGTTCCGCAGCAGCCGGTCGACGAGCCAGGGCCGTTTGCTCTCCTCAGCCTTGGGAAGCGCCTTCTCCATTTCCTGGAACGCGATGCCCAGTTCGTAGAGTTTGTCATCGCGCGCCTCATCGACGCGCGGCGCCTGGCTGGTCGGTCCGATGAAGGTGCCGGAAAAAAGGTAGGACAGCGCCGGGTGGTTCTGCCAGTAGGTGATGAGGCTCTTCAGCAGGTCGGGGCGGCGCAGCCAGAGGCTGTCGGCGGGTGTGGCGGCACCGAGCGTCACGTGGTTGCCGCCACCGGTGCCCGTATGGCGGCCGTCGAGCATGAACTTCTCCGTGCCGAGCCGCGACTGTCGCGCTTCCTCGTAGAGGATCTCGGTGTTCTCCACCAATTCGCGCCAGCCCGACGCCGGATGGATGTTGACTTCGATGACGCCCGGGTCGGGTGTCGCCGCGAGCAGTTTCACCCGGGGGTCGCGTGGAGGGGGATAGCCTTCGAGCCGCAGCGGAATTTTCAGTTGCGCGGCAGTCGTCTCGATGGCCGCGACGAGCGCGAGGTAGTCCTCGATGCGGGTGATGGGCGGAAGGAAGACGTGGAGCCGCCCCTCGCGTACCTCGACACACAGTGCGGTATGGATGACCTCGCGCGGCGTGGGATCTTCCATCGGTTTCGCGACCTTCGTCCGAGTGGCGGCCATGACCGCGTGAGGATCGTCGATTTGCGGCCGCTCTTCGAACGGGTCGACTGGAAATTCCCGGATCCTCTCCTTGGGGACCACCCAGGGCAACGTCGAAAGCGGCAGGCGCAGGCCGATCGGCGAATCTCCGGCCACGAGGTAGAGATGCTCGCGCTTGAGCGGCCACAGGCTGGAGCCCCAGGTAACGGCGTTGATACTCAGCGTCTCGTCCCCGGTCCTCGACCCAGGGCGCTCGGCCGGTTTCAACGGCAGCACGTAGCCGCTCGGCTCCCTCAAGTCCCGCTCCAGCGCGCGCGCAAGCCGCCTGCGCTCATCCGGATCCTTCAAATCGGCCTTGCGCGGATCGACGTTGACCGGCAGGGCCTGTTCCAGATGCAGCATCTGCCAGATGTCCTCAAAGGCGGGAATGACATGCCCCGGATGCAACTCCAGGTGCCCGGCCAGCGCTTCGATGAACTTCTTTGCATCCGCGGAGGTGTAGCCGTAGTCCTTGTCACCCTGCGCGATCAGGAACGGATCCCGCCAGATGGGCGTGCCGTCCACGCGCCAGTAGATGCCGAGCGCCCAGCGCGGAAGCGGTTCGCCGGGATACCACTTGCCCTGGCCGTAATGCAGCATCCCGCCCGGAGCAAAGCGAGCCTTCAGCCGGTGCGTGAGCGTTTCCGCGAGCTCGAATTTCTTCGGCGACAGCGCGGCGATGTTCCATTCCGGCCCGTCCATGTCGTCGATCGACACGAATGTCGGCTCGCCGCCCTGGGTGAGCCGCACGTCGCGGGCTGCGAGGTCGGCATCCACCCGGTCGCCGAGCGCTTGCATCGCCAGCCAGTCCGCGTCGGTGTATGGCTTGGTGACGCGCGGCGCTTCCCACACCCGCGCCACCGTCATCACGTGAGAGAACTCGACCTCGCAGGGCTCGGTGATGCCACTGATCGGCGACGCGCTTGCCGGTCCGGGCGTGCATGCAAGCGGAATATGCCCTTCGCCGGCGAATAGTCCCGAGGTCGCATCGAGCCCCACCCAGCCGGCGCCGGGCAGATAGACCTCGCACCAGGCGTGCAGGTCGGTGAAATCCACCTCGGTGCCGGAGGGGCCGTCGAGGGATTTCTGGTCGGCCTTCAGCTGGATCAGGTAGCCCGAGACGAAGCGCGCCGCAAGCCCGAGGTGGCGCAACAGCTGCACCATCAGCCAGCCGGAATCGCGGCAGGATCCGCTGCCCTTGGCGAGGGTTTCCTCCGGCGTCTGGATCCCCGGTTCGAGGCGGATCACGTAGCGCACGTCCTGATGTATCCGCTGGTTCAGCTTCACCAGGAACTGGTTGGTCGGCTTGGCTGCTCGCGGCACCTCGGCGAGGTAGGCCTTCAGCAGCGGCGTGGCCGGCAGCTTTGCCAGGTAGGGCGAGAGTTCGTTCAACTGGGTATCTTCGTATCCGAACGGAAACTGCTCGGCATGCGGTTCGAGGAAGAAGTCGAACGGGTTGATGACCGACATCTCGGCCACCAGGTCCACCTCCACCCTGAACTCGCGAGTGCGCTCCGGGAAAACCAGCCGCGCAAGGTAGTTCGATTGCGGGTCCTGCTGCCAGTTGATGAAGTGCTTCTTTGGTGCGACGTTCAGCGAGTACGCTAGCACCGGGGTGCGCGCATGCGGCGCCGGGCGCAGCCGCACCACCTGCGGGCCGAGCAGGATCGGCCGGTCGTAGCGGTAGTGCGTGACGTGATTGAGGGCGACGTGGATGGACACGGGGTACTCCGATCCCGTCAATGCGCGGGGTTGGCAACCACCTCGTCGGTCCACACCTTGAAGCTCTCGAGCGTGTTCGGACCGAAGGTGGTGGTGATGGCGACGTCGGCCGCGTCGCGGCCGCGGGCGATCAGCACGCGGCCGATGCGGGGAACGTTGTTGCGCGGGTCAAAGGTGTACCAATTGCCGCCGAGATAGGCTTCGAACCAGGCGGCGAAGTCCGGCACCCCCCAGGGCAGCGGCATGCCGATGTCGCCGAGGTAGCCGGTGCAGTAGCGCGCCGGAATGTTGAGGCAGCGGCATAGCGCGATCGCCAGGTGCGCGAAATCGCGGCATACGCCCTGGCGGTCGTTGAACACCTGCCACGCGGTCTTGGTGAAATCGGCGTGCTCGTAGCCGAAGCTGATGTGGCGGTGTACGAAATCGCAGACTGCCTGGACCCGTCCCCAGCCGCTCGGCCCTGTTCCGAACAGACCCCACGCAGTTCCAGCGAGGCGGTCGGTTTCGCAGTAGCGGCTGCCGAGCAGAAACAGCAGCGTCTCCTCCGGCAGATCCTCGACGGCGTGCTGGCCGGCCTGCGGCACCGCCGGATCGGGCAGGCCGCTGTCGTTCACCAGACCGCTGGCTGCGAGCCGGAAACGGCCCGGCGGCGCGACGATGCGGCTGCACCAGTTGCCGAAGCTGTCGCGGTAGCCACGGACCGGAACCGGGGGCGAGGTGGTGAGATGATCCGGCTCGATCACGTCGGAGGCTCGCGTGTAGTGCACGGCCAGTGTCACGATCATCGGTGTGGGCTGCGGAAGCTGGTAGATCAACTCGTAACCGACTCGAATCTGCATGGTGCGGCCTCTGGTCAGTGCGGCGGCAGTTTCACAAGCGCAATCTCAAGCAGCGGCGCAAGCCGCGCGGCCCAGGCGGCCTGCCGGTCCGCGTCGGCGATCAGGTCCTGGCGGATCTCCAGCCCGGCGTTGGGAATGCCGCGACGCTCGCCATGCACCGGAATGGCATAGTCGGTCCGGTCGCTCACGGCATAAGGTTCGTTGTCGCCAACGTTAAGACCCGGTTCCGCGCGCAACAGTTCCAGCAGCACGCGGCCCAGCCGGCTGTCGCGGCCGTACAGCAGGCCCGCGTGCCAGGGCCGCTCGACCCCATGGTATGCCGGTGTGAAGCTGTGCAGGGCGAGCAGCACCGCCGGCTGCTTGCGGTCGCGGCGCGCATCGAGTTCGGCGCGTATCCGGTCGTGATACGGATGAAACAGCGCATTTGCGCGCGCCTCCATCTCGTCGCTGGAGACGCCGCGGTTGCCGGGGATCTCGGTGCGCTCACTGCGCGCGACGATGGAATCGGCCGACCCCGGCGGGCGGTTGCAGTCGATCGCCAGGCGCGAGTAGTTCGTCATGATCAGGAACGCGTCGAGCGCATCGGCCAGCCGGCGCACCACGCCCGCCGCGCCGATGTCCCAGGCGACGTGGGTTTCGAGCGCTTCGTCGCTCAGTCCGAGGTGGCCGAGCCTCGACGGCAGCCGGCGGCTGGCGTGGTCGCAGGTCAACACGTAAGGCGAGCTGCCATCCGGGTGTTCGACCGTAAACGGCGGCAGATCGTCGGCGTCCAGCCAGCTCATTGCGGGGCGGGCGCCAGCAGTTCCGCCCGGCTGGTCATCGTTTCCGCGCCCCCGCCGATGCGCACCCCGCGGATCGGGCAGGCGTCGAGGTAGTCGGCGCCTACGGCCAGCTTGACGTGTCCTTCGCCGATCGGCGCGTTGCGCGCGAGGTCGAAGCTGCTCCAGCGGTTTCCGACCCAGGCTTCCACCCAGGGATGGACGGTAACCCTGGCCTCGGATTTTCGCGTCGAGCACAGATAGCCCGAGACGTAGCGCGCCGGAATCCCGAGGCCCCGGGCACAGGCGATGAACACGTGCGCCAGGTCATGCCCCGCTCCCGAGCGGGCGGCGAAGGCTTCGGCGGCGTTCGGTGAAACGCGCGACTCCTCGGCATCGAACGGCATCTTTTCGTGGATCGCTGCCGCAAGCGCGCGCAGGCCTGCGAGCGATTTCGCTTCGCGCCGGAATCCGTTCAGGAACGCCGCGAGCTTGCCCTCGGCGCGGGTGTACGTCGTCGCGCGCAGGAACAGCAGCGGCGAAAGCGGCGCGCCGGTGAAATCCGAAGGCGCGTCCACCGCCTGCAAAGTGTCCACCGCGCCCGAGGCGCGGATGCGGATTTCGGAGATGCGGGTGTCGAGGGTGAGCACATGCAGCACGTTGCCGTAACCGTCGTGCGTGCGCACCGGCGTTTCCGGCGCCTCCAGCTTCCAGTCGAGCACCTTCTGGCGCGCGGTGTCGCGCGGCATCAGGCGCAGGTACTGCGTCGAGGAACGCACCGGGGCATCGTAGCGGTAGTGCGTTTCGTGGCTGATCTGCAGCTTCATACGGTTCCCAGGTAGGAGCGCTGGATGCGGCTGCCCAGTTCGCTGATGTCTTCGAGGCACACGGTCAGGTACTCGTGCAGCCCGCCCTGGAAGATCTCCTCGATGTCGGCGTGGGTGAGCCGCACGTTTATTTCGTTGGCCAGGCGCTTGACGGTGTGGTCGCTCTGTCCTTTGATGCGGTCGAGCGCCTGCGTCACCTGCTCGAAACAGGCCGCCAGCGACCGCGGCATGCGCCGTTCGAGGATCAGCATCTGCGCGACCTTGATCGGAAAAATCTGGTCGCGATAAAGGGCGCGGTACGTCTCGAAGGACGACACCGAGCGCAGCAGCGCCGCCCACTGGTAGTAATCCAGAGCGCCGCCGACGTCCTCGACCGAAGGCAGCAGGATGTGGTACTTCACGTCGAGGATGCGCGCGGTATTGTCGGCCCGCTCGAGGAAGGTGCCGAGGCGCGAGAAATTGAACGTCTCGCCGCGCATGATCGTGCCGTAGGTGACGCCGCGAAACAGGTGGCTCCTGTCCTTCACCCAGTCGAAGAATTCGGTCGCGCCGGCGCCGGTGACCCGGTCGCGCTTGATGGCGCGCATCTCGATCCAGGTGGTATTGAGCGTCTCCCACATTTCGGAAGTGATCTGCCAGCGCGCCGCGTGCGCGTTCTCGCGCGCCCATTTCAGGCAGGAATAGATCGACGACGGGTTGCTCTCGTCGAGCGCGAGGAATTCGATCAATGTCCTCGAGGTGAGCTGCTTGTGGCGCTCGAAAAAGGCCTCTTCGCTTTCGGTGATGGAAAGCGGCGCGAGCAGGTTCTGCTCGCGCGTTTCCTTGGTGCCGAACAGCAGCACGTTGGAGGTCACGCCGAGGATGCGCGCCATGTTCTCCGCGCGCTCCATCTGGCGGCTCATCCAGAAGACTCTGTCGGCGACGCGCGAGAGCATCAGTCCACCACCCAGGTGTCCTTGGTGCCGCCGCCTTGCGAGGAGTTGACCACCAGCGAACCTTCCGCGAGCGCGACGCGCGTGAGCCCGCCCGGAACCATTTTGACGTCGCGGCCGGAGAGCACGAAGGGGCGCAGGTCGATGTGGCGCGCCCCGATGCCGCCCTCGACGAAGGTCGGGCAGCTCGAGAGCGACAGCGTCGGTTGCGCAATGTAGTTCGCCGGATTGGCCGTCAATCGCGCGCGGAACTGCTCGATCTCTTTTTTCTTCGCCGCCGGCCCGATCAGCATGCCGTAGCCGCCGGAGCCCTGCACTTCCTTCACCACCAGCTCCGGCAGGCGCTCGAGCACCAGCGCGAGGTCCTCGGGACGCCGGCACTGCCAGGTTGGCACGTTGGCGAGAATCGGCTCCTCGCCAAGGTAAAAACGGATCATATCGGGTACGTAGGGATAGGTGGATTTGTCGTCGGCGACGCCGGTGCCCATCGCATTGGAGAGCGCGACATTCCCGGCGCGGCAGACCGAAAGCAGGCCCGGCACGCCGAGCAGGGAATCGGGGCGGAACGCGAGCGGATCGAGATAGGCGTCGTCGAGCCGCCGGTACACGACGTCGACGCGCTGCCGGCCGGCGGTGGCGCGCATGTAGAGGTGGCCGTCGCGCACGAACAGGTCCGCGCCTTCGACCAGTTCCACGCCCATTTGCTGTGCGAGGAAGGCATGCTCGAAATAGGCGCTGTTGTGCGGCCCTGGCGTCAGCACCACCACCGTGGGCTCGCGCGGCGCGCGCGGCGAGATCGAGCGTAGCGTGTCGAGCAGCAGCGCGGGGTAGTGCTCGATCGGCAGAACCGACTGCCTGGCGAACAGCTCCGGGAACAGCCGCATCATCATCCTGCGGTTCTCGAGCATGTAGGACACCCCGGAAGGCGTGCGCAGGTTGTCCTCCAGCACCACGTAGCCGCCGTCGCCGTCGCGGACCAGGTCGATGCCCGCGACGTGCGAATACACCTGGTGCGGCAGGTCCAGGCCGATCATCGCAACCTGGTAGGCCTCGTTGGCCAGCACCTGCTCGGCAGGAACCACGCCGGCCTTGAGAATTTCCTGACCGTGGTAGATGTCGTGCAGAAACCGGTTGAGCGCGTTGACGCGCTGTTTCAGGCCGCGCTCGAGCATGTCCCACTCGGCTCTCGGGATGACGCGCGGAATGGTGTCGAACGGGATCAGGCGCTCGGCGCCCTGCTCGTCGCCATAGACGGCGAAGGTGATGCCGACACGGTGAAACAGCATGTCGGCTTCGCGGCGCTTCTCCGCGACCCGCTCGGGCGACATGGTGGCGATCCACTCGGCCAAAGGAGCGTAATGCTCTCGCACCGTGCCGTCGGGCAGGTACATCTCGTTGAACTGAGCATCAGACATGGGTCTGGGCTGCGGCATGAACTTGGATAATGGATTACAAGCAACCGTTATGCCACGCCTTCCACGCTCCCCGCGTCAAGCGGGAGGCGATTCCATCCCGGACGGGATGCACCAAGACAGTGCTAGCGGGCCACCGTTTGACCGGCATCAAGCGGTGCTTGCCGCGGGCAGCGAAACTGGCTCCGATATCGATCCGACAGCCGTCGCGGAGCACCTATGGCTTACCTGCAGCTTGGCCTGGACGCGTACTCGCCCAGGGAAATCTCGGAGAAAATCCAGAGCGTGGGCGTGGCCAAGGCGCGGCTGCCGTTCGTGCAGACCGCGATTCTCGGCGTCCTGGCGGGCGCCTTCATCGGATTGGGCGCGCTGTACTTCACGCTCGTCGTGAGCGACTCGACGCTCGGCTTCGCGGTGACGCGGGTGTTGGGCGGGCTCGTATTCTCGCTCGGGCTGATACTGGTCTCGGTCGCGGGGGCGGAGCTCTTCACCGGCAACAACCTGATGGTCATGGCTTGGGCCGACCGCAAGATCACCGCTGCGGAGCTGCTGCGCAACTGGACGGTGGTCTACGTGGCGAACGCCATCGGCGCCGTTGGGCTCGCCGTGACAGTCTATCTGGCGCATCACGGCTCGATGAACGGCGGCGCGGTCGGCGCCGCCTACGTGAAGATCGCCGCGGCGAAGACTGCACTGCCCTTCGGCGAGGCCTTCTTCAAGGGCGTGCTGTGCAACGTGCTGGTCTGCCTGGCGGTGTGGCTCGCCATGGCCGGCCATACCGTGGTGGACAAGATCGTCGCGATCGTGTTTCCGGTCTCGGCGTTCGTCGCGGCGGGCTTCGAGCACAGCATCGCCAACATGTACTTCATCCCGCTCGGCGTGTTGCTCGCCGACAGCGTGACGCTGCCCGCAACGGTCAACGTCGCCAGCCTCGGCTGGGCGGGTCTCGCTTCCAACCTGGTTGCGGTGACCCTCGGCAACATCGTCGGCGGCAGCGGCATGGTGGCGCTGGTGTATTACGTGGTTTACCGGCGGCCGGCGTTGGCCGAGCCCCGCAGCGGGGCGGAGCGCACGCGCGCAACGGATTCGCCCGCCGACACGGCGAAGCCCGGGGAATAGTCGCGCGCGGGCCTCAGTAAGCCAGCCACTGCGGGCGTTTGGCCGAAATCACCCCGGTATTCACGCCCACCCAGTTGAGGCCGCCGAACAAGCGAGCATGCTCGATCTTGACGCAGCGGTCCATGACGACGTCGAGGCCCGCAGCCTGCGCCTTGGCTGCAGCGACTTCGTTTTTCACGCCGATCTGCTGCCACAGCACTTTCGCGCCGATTGCGATCGCGTCGCCGGCGATCGGGCCGATGTCCTCGGTCTTGCGGAAGCAGTCGACGATATCGACTTTTTCCGCGATGTCACGCAACGTTGGATAACACTTCTGCCCGAGGATTTCGGGATAACGCGGATTGACCGGAATGATGCGGTAACCGTGCTCCATCATGTATTTTGCCGCGAAATAGCTTGGCCGGAACCAGTCGGCCGACAATCCCACCACGGCGATCACGCGGCTGGTCTTCAGGATTCGGCGCAACGTATTGATGTCGGCTTCGACCATGCGGACATTATAATCGCCTGAAATTGCTGGATTACCGGGAGAGGACATGTACGTAGAAGAACGCATGTATACGATGCAGGTCGGCAAGGCGCCGGAGTACCTGAAGATGTATGAAAGCGAGGGCATGGCCATCCAGACCAGGCACCTGCCGAATATGGTCGGCTACTACGTCTCCGAGGTGGGACCGCAGAACCTGGTGGTGCATATGTGGGGCTACGACGACCTGAACCAGCGCGACAAATGCCGCGCTGCGATGCAGGCCGACCCGGCCTGGCGGGCCTACGTCGCGAAGGTGCGGACGTTGATCGTTTCGCAGGACACGCGCATCATGAAATGCGCGCCGTTCTTCCTCGAGCGGCTGAAGAAGATGCTTGCCGCAACAAAGTAAACCGGATCGATGCGCAACGACCTCAAGACCCGCCACGGCGGCAAGATTCTCGCCGACGCGCTGCTGGCGCAGGGCGTCGACCTCGCATTCGGCGTGCCCGGCGAGAGCTTCCTGCCGGTGCTCGACGGCTTCTACGGCCTGGGCGACCGGTTCAGGTTCGTGATCTGCCGGCAGGAGGGCGGTGCATCCTACATGGCCGAAGCCTGCGGCAAGCTGACCGGCAAGCCCGGGGTGCTGTTTGTCACGCGCGGTCCGGGTGCGACCAACGGCTCGATCGGCGTGCACACGGCCTTCCAGGATTCCACGCCGATGGTGGTGTTCATCGGCCAGGTCGGCAATGATTTTGTCGAGCGCGAGGCATTCCAGGAAATCGATTACCGGCGCATGTACGGCCCGATGGCGAAATGGGTCGCGCAGATCGACCGCGCCGAGCGCATTCCAGAATACGTGAGCCACGCGTTTCACACCGCGATGGCGGGTCGCCCCGGACCGGTGGTACTCGCGCTGCCCGAGGACATGCTGTTCTCCGAAGCCGCAGTGGCCGATGTGCCGCACCACAAGGTCGTGCGGCCGGCGCCTTCGGCCGCCGACATGCGCGCGTTCGCGCGCCTGCTCGCAAGCGCCGAGCGGCCGTTTGCGATCCTTGGCGGCGGCGGATGGAACGCGGAGGCCGTGATGGGCCTGCGCGGGTTTCTCGAGGCGACCGGGTTGCCGACGGGTTGCGCGTTCCGCCGCCAGGACCTGCTCGACAACCGCAGCCCGGTGTACGCGGGCGACGTCGGCATCGGCATCAACCCGAAGCTCGCGCAACGCGTGAAGGACGCCGACGTTCTGCTGGCGATCGGCGCACGGTTGGGCGAAATGACCACCAGCGGCTACACGCTGCTCGAAGTCCCGGTGCCGCGGCAGAAGCTGATCCACATTCATGCGGACTCAGAGGAACTCGGGCGCGTGTACCAGTCGACGCTGCCGATCAACTCGGGCAACCCGCAGTTCGTGGACGCGCTCGATGGCGTGAAGCTCGATGGCAGCCGCTGGAAGGATTCGCTGCACGCCGCGCGCACGGAATACCAAGCCTGGATCCTGCCGAAGCCGCTGCCCGGAAAGCTGCAGTACGGCGAGATCATCGGCTGGCTGCGCGAGCATTTGCCGGACGACGCGATCATCGCCGGCGGCGCGGGGAATTTCGCCAGTTGGCTGCACCGGCATTTCGAGTACCGGCGCTTCCGTACCCAGCTCGGGCCGACCAACGGTTCGATGGGCTACGGGGTGCCGGCGGCGATCGCGGCGAAGATCGCCGCGCCGCAGCGCACGGTGGTCGCGTTCTCGGGTGACGGGGATTTCCTGATGAACGGCCAGGAACTTGCCACTGCGGCGCAGTTCGGCGCGGGCATCGTGGTGCTGGTGGTCAACAACAGCATGTACGGCACCATCCGCATGCACCAGGAGCGCGAATATCCGGCGCGGGTGTTCGGCACCGGATTGGAAAATCCGGATTTCGCGGCGCTGGCACGCGCCTACGGCGGTCATGGAGAGTTGGTCGAGGAAACCGCGCAGTTCGCGCCGGCGTTCCAGCGCTCGCTCGAGTTCGCGGACCGCCGGCGCAAACCCGCGTTGATCGAGTTGCGCATCGATCCCGACGCGATCGCGCCCGGTACCACCCTGTCCGCGGTGCGCGCGGCCAGCCTCGCGAAGAAATAGCCGGCGCGCTTCAGGCGTTGGTGGTGGCGATGAATTCCTCGTCCCCCTGGTGCTCGCGCTCGAACTTCAGAAAGTCGTAGTAGCCGCAGCTGGAGCCGTTGGGGTAATCCCGGCAGGCTCCGGGCCGCGCTTCGTAGATCGTGCAACGCCGCGTCTCGCGGTGGAGGAACTGGCACGCGGTGCCGAAATGCTCATCGGCGCGGTGGCGCAGCGCGCGCACCTTCTCTTCCTTGTCGTATTTCGTGAAGCGTTCCTCGGCCTGCTCGTAGCTTAGCTCGAAGTGACGGGCGATCCGCGCGATATCGCGTTTGCCGACTTCGATCAGCGGGTAGGTGCAGCAGTAGGCGGGGCATTTCTCGCATGAATAGGTAACGCGCTGGGCCTTGCTGGCGATCGGGATGGTTCTTCTCGTGGTCATCTGCGGTGAAACTGAAAAAAGTGGCGCAGATTTTAACCCGTTTTGGTTCCAGCCACGTTCATACCTGACGCAGGAACCCACAACTCGCAAAGGAAAAATCATGAAACTGTTGCATCTCGCAGGCGCGGCGCTGGCGCTGGCCCTGTCCACACAGGCATGCGCGCACGGGCAACTGGCCCAGGTTTCGGTGTACGACCGCAACGAAAACCGGCAGCTGCCGGTGTACTGGCATGACGGGAAGGTTTACGTGGTCGGCAGGCCGGGGAATGAATACCAGGTGAGAGTGCGAAGCCGCGGCGAGGAGGTCCTGGCGGTGGTTTCCGTTGACGGCGTGAATGTCGTGACCGGCGAGACTGCGGCCGAGCAGCAAAGCGGCTATGTGCTCGCGCCTGGCCGCTCGATGGACATACGCGGCTGGAGGAAGAGCATGGAGCGCATCGCGGCGTTCTACTTCACCGAGCTGCCCGATTCCTATGCTGCGCGCACCGGCCGCCCGGAGAACGTCGGCGTGATCGGCGTGGCGGTGTTCAGGAAGAAGCAGCCTGAACCGATCGCGCAGCCGTTTGCCGCCCCTTCCGCACCTCTCGCGCGGCGGGAATCGGGCGGCGCGCGAGAGGCCGCCGGTGCAAGCGCCGACGCGAGCGGCGAGCTCGCCAGTCGCAGCAACCGGGAGCCGCCGGCAAAACTCGGCACCGGGCATGGCCGGGACGAGAGCTCGCAGGCGCGGTACGTGGCATTCGAGCGCGCCAGCGCGAACCCGGCCGAGCTGATCACGATCTACTACGACAGCCACCGTAACCTGGTGGCACGCGGCGTGATCCGCGAGTCCACTCCCGTCGCGCCGCTGCCGCGTCCTTTCCCGGGATTCGTACGCGATCCGGCGTAGCAGACCTCGCCGCATTACTTCATGCGAACGGAGGCCGTCGCGATAGACTTGCCGCGAGATGGAGCGCTCCGACGAGCAACTCATGACGGCCTACCGCGGCGGTGATGCCGCCGCGTTCGAGGCCTTGTACCGCAAGCACCGCGGCGGGCTGTTCCGCTTCGTCGCGCGCAGCGTGCGCGAGAGGCGGCTCGCAGAAGAATTGTTCCAGGAGGTATGGCTGAGGTTGATCGAAGCGCGCGAGCGCTATGTGCCGCTGGCGAAGTTCTCGACCTGGCTGTACGCAATCGCGCACAATCGCCTGATCGACCACTATCGTTCGAGCAGCCTGCGCAGCGTGGAGATGATGGCCGAAGAACTGCCCGACCCGCCTGCGCCGGCCGCCGGACAGCCGGAGCGCAAAGTGGAGGTGCGCGAGCTTGGCGGACGGCTGATCGCTGCGCTCGAGGCGATGCCGGCCGCGCAGCGCGAGGCCTTTCTGCTGCATGAGGAAGCGGGATTGTCGGTGCCGGAGATAGCCGAAGTCACCGGGACCAGCGAGGAAGGTGCCAAGAGCCGGCTGCGCTACGCTGTCGCGAAGCTGCGCGAGGCTTTGAAGGATTGATCCAGGAATAGACGCGGGTGATGAGCGAAGTCGACAAGGAACTCTCCGAGCGTTACCGCGCCGCGTCGCGCGACGAGCCGCCGGCGCACGTCGACGCGGCGGTCCTCGCTGCGGCGAAACGCGCGGTGGGCTCGCAGCCGCATCCGGCCGGAGCACCGCGTTTCCTGCGCCGCTGGTATGTGCCCGCGTCGCTCGCAGCCGTCATCATGCTCTCGGTGATCGTCACGCTGCGCATCGAGCGCGAGCGCCCGGAGATCGGCGTGCCCGATTCGGTCCCGGTGGTTCGCGAGAAAGAACAGAAATTGGCGCAGCAAGCGCTGGAGGCGCCCGCGGCTGCACCGGTCTTTCCGCCTGCCCCCGTGACGTCGCGCGCTGCGCCGAAACCCGCTTCGGTGCAACGCGCCGCGCCAGTATTCGTACCCGATCCGAAACCTGCGCGGGATGCTGCGCCGGAGGAAAGGCAACGCGAAGACTCGCTGCGCTCCGCGGATGCCGCACGAGGCCCGGCCGCGAGCGGCGAAGCGGCGGGCGGGAACGTCGCCGGCAGCGCCGCGTCGGGACGGATGCGAAGCGAAGCGCGCGAGATGTCTGCGCCGGCGGCGAAACCGGCGCAGTCCCCGGTTCCGGCCAAGCGCGAGCGCGCGCCCGAGGAATGGCTTGAGCGCATCGCCGAGCTGCGCAAGCTGCAGCGCGACCGCGAAGCCGATGAACAGCTCGCCGAATTCAGGCGCCGTTACCCGGATTACAAGATTTCAGAAACCATGACCGAAAGGATCGCACCCCGCAAATGAGCACACTCCATCCGCAGGTCGCCGCGCTGCTTGAAGCGGCGAAGAACTCGAAGATTCCGCCGATGCACACCGTGTCCGCCGTCGAGGCGCGCAGGATCTACCGCGAGACGCGCGGCAAGCTGCTGCCTCCTGCGCCGCAGATGGCACTGTGCGAAGACATTTCGATCCCCGGGCCCGCCGGAAAGATTCCGGCGCGGCATTACCGCCCGGCAGGCAGCGCGGCCGGACAAAAACTTCCCGCGCTGGTGTTCTTCCATGGCGGTGGCTGGGTCATCGGCGACCTGGACACGCACGACGTGTTATGCCGCGAACTCTCGAACGGCGCAGGATGCGCGGTGTTCGCGATCGATTACCGGATGGGGCCCGAGCATCCGTTTCCGGCCGCAATCGACGATGCGATTGCCGCCGTGCGCCACTTTTCCGAGCGCGCGGCTGACTACAATGTCGACGCAACGCGCATCGCAGTGGGTGGCGACAGCGCGGGCGGTAACATGTCGGCAGTGGTCGCGCTCGCCGTGCGCGATGCGGGCGGCCCGAAACTCAAAGTTCAGCTGCTGATCTATCCGGCGACCGACCAGCGCATGCGCCATGCCTCCCACAAGGTGAACGGCGCGGGATACCTGCTCACGCGCGACCTGATCGAGTATTTCCGCGGCCACTACCTGCCGGATGCGAAGCAGTACGACGACTGGCGCGCATCGCCACTGCTAGCGAAGGACCTGTCTGGCCTGCCACCGGCCTACGTGCTCACTGCGGGCTTCGATCCGCTGGTCGATGAAGGCAAGGAGTACGCGGAGCGGCTCGGGTCGGCCGGAGTCAAGGTCGACTACCGCTGCTACGAGGACATGGTGCACGGTTTCATCCTCATGGGCGGTGTGCTCGACACCGCGCGGGCGGCGGTGGCCGACTGCGCGCTGCGGCTGAAGCGGGCCTTCGCCTAGCCCGTCGGCCTCCGACACCCCGGGCCGGCAAGTCCGGATACTATTAGCCTGGCAATGCGTGAACCCACGTACTACGGCGGCCGAAGACCCGCCCCGCAGCCGGCTCCCCAGGTTCCGGTGACGGCGCCGAAGAGCCGATGGAGGGTTCTTTACGAGCGGCATCAGCGTCCGGTCTGGGCGACGGGCGGGGCGCTCGCGGCGCTCGCCGCCGTACTCGTTTTCTGGGCGCTCATGCGGGGCGGCGGCGCCGCGACGGACACGGTGGTGCTCCAGGAACCGAAGCCGCAGCCGTCGGTGGCGGCGCAGGCTTACGCGGCGATCCTGCCCTCGGTGGTGAAGGTGCGCGGTTTCGGCGAGCCGAACAAAGGCGCGGAGACGCCCGAGGCGCAGGTTGGCGCCGGGGTCGTCATCGTCGACAACGGAATCATCCTGACCAACCTTCACGTCGTGGCGGGCGCCAGGCGCGTGACGGTCGTGTTCGCGGACGACCTGGAATCGGAGGCGACCGTCGTCGGCGTGCGCCCGGAACATGATCTCGCGGTGCTGCAGGCGGCGACGATCCCGGACGATCTCGTCGCGGCCACGATGCGCTCGACGCGGGACCTTCTTCCTGGCGACCCGGTGGTCGCGGTCGGGTTTCCGTTCGGCATCGGGCCGTCGGCCAGCGCCGGTGTGGTGTCGGGGCTTCGGCGTGAGTTCTATTCGAAGCAGGGCCAGCGCCTGCTCACCAACCTCATCCAGTTCGACGCAGCGGTCAATCCCGGCAGCTCGGGCGGGCCGCTCGTCACCGCCGGCGGCGAAGTCGTCGGAATCGTCACGGCAATCCTCAATCCCACCGAGCAGCGCGTGTTCGTCGGCATCGGCTTCGCGGTGCCGATCGAGAATGCGGCCGCCGCCGCGGGCCTGCCGCCGTTTTAGCCTGGTTGTCGCGAGAATCCCACCCATGAAAGATACGATCGGCAGAGAAAGAAGCCCGGATGCTGCGCTGATGGAACGCGTCCTCTACGAGGTGAAACGCGTCGTGGTCGGTCAGGACCATTTCCTCGAGCGCGTGCTGGTGGCGGTCCTTGCGCAGGGGCACCTGCTCGTTGAAGGCGTGCCGGGGCTCGCCAAAACGCTCACCGTCAAGACGCTCGCAGCAACCATCCGCGGTGCTTTCCGCAGGATCCAGTTCACGCCGGACCTGGTCCCGGCAGATCTGGTCGGAACGCGCATCTACAACCAGCGCAGCGGTGAATTCAGCACTGCGCTCGGGCCGGTCTTCACCAACCTGTTGCTGGCCGACGAGATCAACCGCGCGCCGGCGAAGGTGCAAAGCGCGCTGCTCGAGGTGATGCAGGAACGCCAGGTCACGATCGCCGGGGAAACGCACCGCGTACCCGAGCCGTTCCTGGTGATGGCGACGCAGAACCCGATCGAGACCGAGGGCACGTACCCGCTGCCCGAAGCGCAGGTCGACCGCTTCATGATGAAGGTGCTGATCGGCTACCCGAGCGAGGAGGAGGAGTTCGTGATCGTCGAACGGGTCACCGGCCCCGCGAGCACCGTCTCGGCGGTCGCCTCGACCGAGGACCTTGGCGCGCTCCAGCGCGAATGCCGCAGGAGCTATGTCGACCCGTCGCTGATCCAGTACGCGGTCCGCATGGTCGCCGCGACACGCGAGCCGGAGCGCTTTGGCGCGAAGGACATCGCGAGGTACCTGACGTTCGGGGCGAGTCCCCGCGCCTCGATCCATCTGATCGAGGCCGCGAAGGCGCTCGCGTTTCTCAGGGGCCGCCCCTACGCATTGCCCGAGGACGTGACCGATCTCGTCCCCGACGTCCTGCGCCACCGGCTGGTGCTCACCTACGAGGCCTTCGCCGAGGGCCATAGCGCGGATGACCTGATCGAGCGTGTCATGGCGCAGATCCCGCCGCCGGAGAAGGCGCTCGCAACCCATGTCCACACCGCTACGGGATCCTGAGAACCTCCTTCGGCGGCTGGAATGGACCGTGCTCCGCCGGCTCGACGGGCTGTTGCAGGGCGACTATCGGACGCTGGTGCGCGGCTTCGGTCTGGATCTGGCGGACCTGCGCGAGTACCAGTATCACGACGACGTGCGCCGCATCGACTGGAACGTCACGGCACGCCTGCAGACGCCCTACGTCAGGGAATACCACGAGGAGAGGGAGGTCACGGCGTGGTTTCTCCTCGACCTCAGCCCGTCGGTGCATTTCGGCAACAGCGGCGGCTCCGGCGCGCGGGGCAAACACCAGGTGTCGGCCGAGTTGGTGGCAGTGCTCGCGCGGCTGCTCACGCGCCACGGCAACCGTGTAGGGGCGCTGTTCTACGGCGATTCGCTCGACACGGTGATCCCGGCGCGAACCGGCCGGCGCCACGTGCTGCATCTCCTGCACCGGATGCAGTCGCGTCCTGCGCGCGCGCGCTCGGCGGCGACGAACCTGGGCGAATTCCTGCAGTCGGCGTCGAACATCATGCGCCGGCGCTCGATCGTGTTCCTGGTTTCGGATTTCATCAGCGTGCCGGGGTGGGCCGCGCCGCTTGCGCGGCTTGCGCGTCGCCACGAGATCGTGGCGGTGCGGCTCACCGACCCGCTGGAACACTCGCTGCCCGATCTCGGCATGCTCACGATGCAGGACGCCGAAACCGGCGAGCAGCTGTTCGTCGACACGCACGACCGGGGCTTTCGCCGCCGCTTTGCCGCGGCGGCCGGCAAGCGCGAGGCTGAATTTCGCACGGTGCTGCAGCGCTGCGGAATCGACGCACTGGAACTTTCCACCGACGGCGAAATCGTCGACGCGGTCCTGCGGTTCGCCGATCTGCGCAAGCGGCGCAGGCAAACCCCTACGGCCGGCAGCCGGCCCGTGCCACGCGTGCAGCAGCCCGCGCGTTCGCCTGGAGCCGACACGTGACCTTCCAATGGCCTGAAACGCTGTGGCTATTGGCTGCGGTCCCGGTGCTCGTCGCCGGGTACGTCCTGCTGTTGCTGCGCAACAAGAAGGCGGCCTTGCGCTACGCGAGCCTCGCGCTGGTGCGCGATGCGATCGGTGCAGGGCCGGCGATCCGGCGCCACGTCCCGCCGTTAATGCTTCTGCTTGCACTGGTCGCGATGGTGCTTGCGATCGCGCGGCCCAGTGCCGTGGTCACCCTGCCGACGCAGCAGGAGACCGTCATCCTTGCGATGGACGTCTCGGGCAGCATGCGCGCCACCGACGTGGAGCCCAACCGGCTGGTCGCGTCGCAGACCGCCGCGAAGTCATTCATCGCCGAGATGCCGCCGAGCACGCGCATCGGCGTGGTCTCGTTTGCCGGAACGGCGGCGGTGGTGCAGCCGCCGACCAGAAACCGCGAGGACATCGTCGCCGCGATAGACCGTTTCCAGCTGCAGCGCGGCACGGCCATCGGCAGCGGCATCATCGTCTCCCTCGCGACGATCTTTCCGGAGGCCGGCATCGACGTGAGCGCGCTGATTGGCCCGAACGCCGGCACCCGCGATTCGATCGGCGGCAAGCCGCCGCCTGCGGCGCGCAAGGCGGAGAAGGAGCCGCTCAAGCCGGTTGCGCCCGGTTCATTCACGTCGGCCGTCATCATCCTGCTCACCGACGGCCAGAGAACCACCGGCCCCGACTCGCTCGAGGCGGCCCGCATGGCCGCCGCGCGAGGCGTTCGCATCTTCACGGTCGGCATGGGCACGACGGCCGGGGAGATCATCGGCTTCGAGGGCTGGTCGATGCGCGTGCGGCTCGATGAGGAGGTGCTGAAGGCGATCGCGGATATCACCCGCGGCGAGTATTTCTACGCCGGGACCGCGACCGACCTGAAGAAGGTGTACGAGATCCTCAGCACGCGGCTGGTATTCGAACGCAAGCATTCGGAAATCGGCGCGCTATTCACGGCGGCAGCGGCCGTGCTCGCGCTGCTGGCCGGGCTGCTGTCGCTGCTCTGGTTCAACCGGATCGTTTGAACGAAGCTCGCGCGGCACCGGGAATCGAGCGAAGTTCGGCTAACATTTGTCTATGAGCATGAGGCTGCTGGCTCCCGCGTTTTGGCGCCGCATAACGGTGACGATGGCGGTCGCGTTGTCGATGGCCGCCTGCACGCCGAGCGAGGAGACCGTTATCGAGCGGGCGAAGGCCTATCGCAACAAGGGCGACAACGTCTCGGCGGCGATCGAACTCAGAAACCTCCTGCCCGCGCAGCCGAAGAATCCGGAGGTGTATTTCCTCACCGGCATCGTGCTGGCAGACCTGGGTGAACTGGTCAACGCAGAAAACGCGTTGCGGCGGGCGCGCCAGCTCGGGCAGCCCGCGGCCGAGGTACGTCCGGTGCTGGGACGCGTTTTGCTGGAACTGGAGAAGTATTCCGAGGCGCTCGGCGAGTTGAAGTCTGACCGCGAGTCGGATCGCTCGGTGATGGCTGAACTCGCATTGATGCGCGGCCGCGCGTACGCCGGGCTGGGCCAGATCACCGAAGCGAGAACCCAGTTCTTCCTTGCGGCGAACGATCGTCCAGCGCTGGCGAAGGTCGGGCTGGCACGTGTTGCGATGGCGGACAATGACCGCCCCGGCGCCGAGCGGCTGATCGAGGAGATCCTCGCAAAAGAGCCGAAAAATGCGGAGGCACTGCTGTTGCGGGCCGATATCCTTCGGTCGCAGAACAAATCCGATGAGGCAGTGGCCGTATACAAACAGCTGATCACGTTCGAGCCACGCAATCCCCGTGCCCTGCTGAATCTAGCAGTCGTGATGTTGGACCGGGGTCAGATCGAGGCGGCGCAGCCGATCCTCGATCGTGGAGAAAAGCTCGAGCCGTCGGGTCCGTTGTTCCATTTCGCCAAGGGCCTGCTTGCGTACAAGCAGAAGCGCTACGATGACGCCAATGTCGAACTGCAGGCCCTGTTCGCGATGATGCCCAGGCACTCCCCGGGCCTCATGCTCGCTGGAATGGTCAATTACGAGACTGCGGAATACGCGCTTGCGCAGAACTCGTTCGCTCTCTACCTTGAGCGCCACCCCGACGATCTGTCCGCGCGCAGAATGCTCGGCGCAAGCCTGCTTGCAAAAGGGCAGCCCCACCTGGCTGTGAATGTTCTTGAGCGCTGGGCGGAGAATGCACGCGACGTCGGATTTCTCGCCATTGCGGCCGAGGCCAATAGACAGGTGGGAAGACTTGCCAATGCGAAAGTCTTGCTTGAAAGGGCAATCGAACTCGATCCCAGGAATGCCGAGCTGCGCACCAGTCTTGGATTGACGGAGCTTGCGCTCGGATCGCGCCAGAACGCAAAGGCGGACTTTGAGGCTGCGATTGCGTTGAAGCCAGTCAACGCACGTGCAGACGAAGCGCTCATCATGATGTTGCTGGGGCAGCAGGAAATCGATCGCGCACAACGCGCCGTGGACGCGCTTGAACAGCGGCTTCCCAAGTCGCCGGACACGCATACTCTCAAGGGAGCGATCCTGCTCGTCCGGAAGGAGGATGCGAAGGCCCGAGCGAGTTTCGAGCGCGCCCTGCAGCTTCAGCCGACGCACTTTCCCGCCGCGGAAGCGCTCGCCGATCTCGATGCGCGCGAGGGCAAGCCCGATGCTCGGCGCAGGCGCATGGAATCGCTCCTGAAGGCGGATGCGCATCACCTCGGCGCGCTGCTGGAGCTTGCCAAGCTGGACCTTGCCGAGGGACGGCAAACCCCTGGGATTGCGGCGATCCGGCGCGCGATCTCGGAGCACCCGGAATCGATCAACGCACTGCTGATGCTGGCCGATGTGCAGTTGCGGGCTGGCCAGGCTGCGCAGGCAGTGATTTCGGCGCGACAGGCGCAGGATCAACAGCCGTTCGACACCCGCGCGACGATTTTGCTCGGGGATGCGCAATTGGCAGCCGGAGACAAGCAGGGCGCAATCACCACGTTGACCGGTCTTGTGGCGGCGCAGCCGAAACTCGTATCCGCACATATGCGGTTGGCCGCGGCGTACATGGCCAACGACAACATCGACAAAGCCCTTGCGACGGTTATGGAGGCCTTGAAAGTGAATCCGGCAAACCTTGCGGCCAGGGCGCTGCTTGGCGAAATTCTAATCCGGACGAACCGCCTGGCCGACGCTCTGGCGCTTGCTTCGGAGATCCAGAGCAACCGTCCGAAGGCGCCGCTTGGCTACAGGATCGAGGGGGATGCGTTGATGGTGCGCAAGGATTTTTCGCGCGCGGCCGCCGCGTTCGGGAAGGCGGCTTCGCTCGAACCGAGCGGTACGCTGTTCATCAAAGTGCACCAGGCGCAAACCGCGGCGCAGGGCAGCTACGCCGGCGATGTTGCGCTGCACAATTGGATCGCGGGCCACCCCGACGAAACCGAGGTTAGTCTGTACCTGACCGATGCGCTTTCCGGCGCCGGTCGTTATCGCGAAGCGATCGAGCTGTGCATGGAAGTTTTGAAACGTATTCCCCAATCCGCCCAAGCCCTCAACAATCTGGCTTGGGCACTGCACGCCACAGGCGATCCCAAGGCGCTCGAGTATGCGAAGCACGCCGTGAAGCTGAACCCAAAGAGTGCTGCTACCGTCGATACGCTTGGGTGGATTCTGTTCAACCAGGGGAATGCGATCGAGGGCGTACAGGCGCTCCTCAATGCCGTTGCCCTGGACGATGCGGATCCGAGCATCCGATACCACCTTGCTCAAGCCTTGATCAAGGTTGGCGATATCAGTCGGGCCAAAAGCGAACTGGAGGTTGCGGTCAAGTCCGCGCGGGTGTTTCCAGAGATCAAGCAGGCCAAGGCGCTGCTCGCGCAACTCGGGTCGTGAATTTTTCGCGTGTGCCCAAGCGCCGTCGTCAGGCGGTTGTCGGAAAACTTGCCATGCCGGTTTGTCTTTTGGGCTGAGGCCGAATCGGGTGAATTGAGTTAAGTTATTGATTATAATAGACATAAACTAGGACTCGAAGTTTTCCGCATCGCATTTCTTGTCAGGAAATTTTACGCAAATGGGAGTTGTAAGCCCTTCCTCCCCGGTCTGGGCTGGCGGCCATCAAAATATACGCTTTAATAACATATACTTAACAGACAGTAGCCTTTTGGGCCTGAATTTTGCTTAGCTTCTGGAGCGAGAGCGTGCACGCCTAGCTATGGCCAAGGGAAGAACATGAAACCGAATCTACGGGCAATGTTGTTTGCGCTGAGCGTTGCTGCGTCTTGGGGAGCGGCGGCGACAACTTTCAACACGATTACGCCTGGCGTCAGCCCATTGGCAAGAGGGGCGGCGCTATGGTGTAACAGCAGCGGATGCACCACTACCGACAATACCGGCGTGGCCGGGTACGCAAAACTGACGGCATGGTCGACTCCTGTGGCGGTCGCGGCCGGCGCGCCGCCGAACGAAATGGGCACACCAAGCACTTGGGTGACGGCGCAGATCGCGCTCTATGCAGGTGGTGGCATCGGGATTACGAACGACGTCCAGCTGAATAATGTTGGGGGCACCGCTGAGACGACTGTCTCGCCCGAACACGCCATCGACAACAATGGCGTGGACGACATTCTCGTCGTGGACTTCGGTTCCACAGGCTGGGACGTGAACTCGTTCAGCCTGGGCTTTACGGCCAACGCACAGACGGGGACGACTGGAGTATCGGTTGCGGTGGAAGCGTGGGTCGGCAACGCCTTTGGGACAGAAAGCTTCAGCGCTAACAACGACGTTACCGCGCTTCCCTCGGGCGGTTTTACGAGACTGAATCTGACACCCACCTCCGACCCGTCTACAGGGGGAGTGGTAAACGATTGCACCGGCACTGCCCCCTGCAATACGACCGGCCGTTATCTGATCATCACTGGAGCGCTTGGTCCTGGAATCACCGGCGATACTGGCGCCACTGCCGGCTATGACGACGCCTTCAAAGTCAGCCAGATCGATGCGAGCAACGGGACCACCACCACCAGCCTGCCAACGCCTGGGTCGCTGCCGCTGGTCGTCCTTGGTCTTCTCGCACTGACCATTGCGCGCCGGCGCCTTGCCGTAATCGCTTAAAGCCGCGTCGGGCCAACCCGATCCACGGCGCCGGATATTCCGGCGCCGTTTTCATTCCAGGTGCCAATTACCCCCGCGAATCCGCGAAGTTGGGCTAGCGCGTCGGCGGCTGGGATCGCGACGGCGGCAGCGGCGCCGCCGGTTCCTTGGGTGCCTCGAGCTTCAGGATGATGAGCGTGCAGTTGTCACCGCGGCCGTTGGCACGCTGCCGTGCCTGGTCGATGAGCTGTGCCGCCGCCTCGCGCGCAGGCAAGGCCGCGATCACGCCGGCCATCTCGTCATCGCTGAAGTAAGCCCACAATCCGTCCGAACACAGCAGGAAGCTGTCGCCGCCCTGCACGTCCTCGGCTGTTCCGACGTCGATCAGCGGCGCATCCTCTCCGCCGAGCGAGGTCACCAGCACGTTGCGTCGCGGGTGCACTGCCGCCTGCTCGGGCGTCATGAAGCCCTTTTGCATCATTTGCTCGACGTAGGAGTGGTCGCGCGTATGAAATATCGCCTTGTTGCCCCGGAAACGGTACAGGCGCGAATCGCCGCAGTGCGCCCAGGTGGCCGACATGGTTTCGCCGCGCGACTGCAGCATCAGGATCACGCCGGTCGTGTTCGGGTCCTGATCGGCGTTCAGGAGGCGGCTGGCGCGTATCATGAGGTGCGCTTCATTGAGCGCATCGGAAAGCAGTTGCGCCGCGGTCTGGTCGTCCGGCGCAAACTGCTCGAAGTTGTTTTTTGCGGTCAGCACGGCTTGCCCGGCAGCGAGCGCGCCGCCGGCGGTGCCCCCCACGCCATCGGCCACGACCGCCAGCACCAGCCGCTTCTGGCGCGGGTGCTGGTACAGCACTGCACGGTCCTGCTGCTCCTTGCGGTCTCCGATGTGCTGCGCCATGCAGGCGTCTATCGACATCGGCATATGAATCTCAGCCCGCGGGCTTCTCGCCGGTGGCTTGCAGGAACACCGCGCAGGCGTCTAGCTTGCCGAAGGACGCGCGGCGCGCGGCCTGATATTGCGAACGCACCAGCGAAGCGATCGGCGCGGGGCGGTCGAGCTCCTGCGCGAGTGACAGGAAGTAGCGCAGGTCCTTGTCCATCAACTCGAGCTGGAACTGCGGTGCGAAATCGCGCTTGAAGATCTTCAGCAGCTTGCCCTTCAGCAGGCGCGAACCTGTCGCGCCTTCATTGAGAATCTCCTGCGCGGGAGCGCGGTCCACGCCAGCAGCTTCGGCGACCGCAGCCGCCTCGGCGATGGCCGCGGTCAGGGTGCCTGAGAGCATGTTGTTCACCAGCTTGATGGTCGCGCCCGCGCCGGACGGACCGGCGCGCTTTGCCATGCGCCCCATCGCCTTCATCACCGGCTCGCCGCGCGCGAACGCGGCCTCGTCGCCGCCGACCATGAATACCAACTCCCGGCCCTCGGCCTGCGCGAGGCTGCCCGAGACAGGTGCGTCGAGGAACTCGCAGCCTCGCTCGCGGCAGGCGGAGGCGAGCTTTCTTGCCATGCTCGGCGTGGCGGTCGTGGAATCGATGAACAGCGTGCCCTGCGCGGCGCCCGCGAGCGTGCCGTCTGCGCCGAGCGTCACCGCTTCGGTGGCCGCGTCGTCGGCGACCATCGTGACCACGGCGTCGGCGCCGCGTGCGGCATCGGCGGGGGAGTCGCACACCGCGATTCCCTTCGCGGCGAACGGCTTCGTTTTCGCGCGGTCGCGGTTGAACACACGCAGCTTGTGCCCTGCTTCGTGCAGGTTCATCGCCATGCGCGATCCCATCGCGCCCAATCCTATGAATGCCACTGTGGTCATCAGCTCTTCTCCTTCGGGTCAGCGGGTTCGGGGGCTATTGTTGCACGGAGGAGACCACTTGGCGCGAGGCGAAGCGGCCGGAAACCGCCGGCAGGGTGGTGGAGGGCTGATCGGCGCGGCACAGCAAGTTTCTGTTGGTGGATATCTGCCGGCAGAAACCGATCTCTATCGGTGGCAACTTGCTTCTATAGATAGATGCTTCTAGCGTGCGACGCACGCAGTGCATTACACGTTGGGCTACATAGGGAGGTATTCCAAGCAGGTAATTGCATCCATGTTTCTCGCGCATGATTTAGCCGAGGCGTATACAGGTGATCTCATGCCAAAGCAGAGAAACGATGTAAAAAAAGCCAATGAGAGGCGGGTCAATTCAATACTGGATCTGTATGGAACGTATCCAGACTTTTATCAATTTGGCTTATATAAGACGTGGGATGACTTCGAGAACGCATTCTCGATTAACGGCAAAGTTGCAAAGGAAATCGACGCCCTGGAAAATTTGCTGCAACTTACTGTTGAGAGTGAGCGTTTGGACGTTTCTATCTCCGATCTTGATGCATGGAAGGACGACCTCGCGAAGAGAATTGAAACGCCAATGGGTAAGCGAATTCTCAGAATGATCGTGAAATGAGGCCTTAGCGGTGGCGCTCGAGCTGCACGTATCGCAACGCGCGGCCGCTGAGATCGAGCGCATTGTCCAATTGGTGGGCCGCAAACCGGCCGGCCGCCCTTGGTGCAGGCCGCATGCAACCGGTTAGCCATTCTGTCCAGCGAGCAACAAGGCCACGCAATACACTGCGCAAGTGTTCTCGATTCGATGGAGTATCTCAATGACAACAGCCCTAGCGGAGCTTGAGGAGAAGGTCCGGGCGCTCAATTCGAGCGACAAGGCGGCCCTGATTCGCCTGCTGATAGGCGAACTCGATGGACCGCCTGAACCCGGGGTCGAGAAAGCTTGGATCGCCGAGGCGAAAAGTCGGCACGATGAACTACTTGAGGGCCGCGTGAAGGGCATACCTGACGAGCAGGTTTTCGCAAACGTCCGAGCACTCCTTGCGCGATGAGATACGAGTCCCACCCGGAAGCCGCGAAGCTGGACGCCGCTATCGCCGTAAATCTCAAGGAGCTTGGGTATGGCGGGTAAGAAAACACGTGCCGTCATCAAGGGAGGTCCCGCACCGGAGCGCAGGCGGCGTGGCCCGAGCGGCAAATTGTGCAAGCGTCGCTCGCACAATCGACTCGGCACCTTGCCCTGCCCCGAAAACCGGACTAGACTAACACTTAGCTAACCCCGCTCGCCAGCCACCATGACCATCGTCAACATCCACGAAGCCAAGACCCATCTGTCTCGCTTGCTGGAAGCGGTTGAAAAAGGCCAGGAAGTGGTCATCGCGCGCTCCGGGAAGCCGATTGCCTCGCTCGTTGCGTACAAGCCGCTGCGCCGCAAGATCGCGCCGCCGGGCAGCATGGAAGGCCAAGGGTGGTGGATGGCCGAGGACTTCAACGAGCCGGTCGACGAACTGTTCGAGGTACTGAAAGTCGCTGACCCGGTGGGGTCTCCTGATCCTGCTTCCATGCCGTGAGGCTGTTGCTTGACACGCAGCTGGTGTACTGGTGGCAGGCCGACCAGGTCCGGCTCCCCGACTCCGCGCGGCAACTGATCGAGCAAAATGACGACGCGGTGATGGTCAGCCGGGTCTCGCAATGGGAGCTGGCGATCAAGACCAGCGTGGGCAAGCTGCGCATTGACCTGCCGCTGTTTACAGAGCAGGTCAGCGTCATCGGGTTTTCCTGGCTGCCCATCGAAAGCCATCATGTGTTGCAGGTCGCCACGCTGCCGCTGTACAACGACCACAAGGACCCCTTTGACCGCCTGCTGGTGGCGCAAAGCCTGAGCGAGCCGCTGATCCTGCTCACCACCGACGCAAGGCTGGCGCGCTACGGCTCGACTGTGCGCGTCGTCGCCTGAGATCAGTGGTGCAGAATTTTCGACAAAAACAATTGCGCCCGCTCTCCGCGCGGCGTGCCGAAAAAATCGTCCTTGGTCGCGTCTTCGATGATCTTCCCGGCGTCCATGAAGATGACGCGATGCGCGACCCTCCTCGCGAAACCCATCTCGTGACTGACCACCATCATGGTCATGCCTTCCTGCGCCAGCTGGACCATCACGTCGAGCACTTCGTTGATCATCTCCGGGTCGAGCGCGGACGTCGGTTCGTCGAACAGCATCGCGATTGGGTCCATCGACAGCGCACGCGCGATCGCCACGCGCTGCTGCTGCCCGCCGGAGAGCTGCCCGGGGAACTTGTCCTTGTGCGCGATCAGGCCCACGCGGTCGAGGAGTTTCAACCCCTTTTCCCGCGCCGCCGCCTCGGTGCGCCCGAGCACCTTGATCTGGCCGAGCGTCAGATTCTCCGTGACGCTCAGGTGCGGAAACAGCTCGAAATTCTGGAACACCATGCCGATGCGCGAGCGCAGCTTGGGCAGGTCGGTCTTCGGGCTGCCGACGGAAATTCCATCGACCAGGATTTCGCCCTTCTGGAAAGGCTCGAGTCCGTTCACGCACTTGATCAGCGTGGACTTGCCGCTGCCGGAGGGGCCGCACACCACCACGACTTCGCCCTTTTTCACCTCGGTGGAGCAGTCGATCAGCACCTCGAAGTTCCCATAGTGCTTGCCGACGTTTTTCATGGAGATCACTTGGCGCTCTCTAGCGTATGACCGCGATTTTCCCCTGCAGCTGCCGCACCAGCGTCGACAGCCCGAACGAGATGACAAAGTAGACCACCGCGACGAAGGTGTACATCTCCACCAGGCGATAGTCACGGTTGGCGACTTTGGACGCCGCGCCGAGGAAGTCCGTCGCCGATATCACGTAGACCAGAGACGTGTCCTGAAACAGGATGATGGTCTGCGTCAGCAGCACCGGCAGCATGTTGCGGAAGGCCTGCGGCAGCACGATGCGTGCCATGGTCTGCCAGTAGTCGAGGCCGAGCGCGTAGCCCGCCCAGACCTGGCCGCGCGCGACCGACTGGATGCCGGCGCGCATGATCTCGCAGTAGTACGCCGCCTCGAACATGGTGAAGGTAATGAGGGCAGACAGGAAGGAACCGACCCTGACCGGGTCCTTCGCTCCGATGATCCAGGCGCCGATGTAGGGCACCAGGAAGAAGAACCAGAAAATCACCAGCACCAGCGGCAGCGAGCGCATCAGATTGACGTAACTGCCGGAGACGAGCGACAGCAGGTTGAATTTCGACAGCCGCATCATCGCAAGCAGCGTGCCGAAGAAGATGCCGCCCAGCATCGCCAGCGCCGTCAGCGTCAGCGTGAACGTCATCCCGTCGCGGAACAGATAGACCCAGGAGCGCTGGATGACGTCGAAGTCGTAGCCGCTCATTTTCCGGCCGGCATGGTTCAGTGTCCTCCGGCGGTCGCCGAGGCGCTGATCAGCCCGGGCACGCGCACCTTCTTCTCCAGCGCGCGCATCGCGAACACGACCAGCAGGTTGGTCATCAGGTAGATCACGGTTGCAGCGGTAAACGCCTCGAAGACGCGAAAGCTGAACTCCTGCATCGCGCGCGCGCGGCCGGTGAGTTCCAGCAGGCCGATGGTGAGCGCGACCGAGGAATTCTTGATCACGTTCATGAATTCAGAGGTGAGCGGCGGCAGCATGATGCGGAACGCCATCGGCAGCAGCACGAAGCGGTAGGTCTGGCCGAGCGTAAGGCCCAGCGCGGTGCCGGCCATGCCCTGACCGCGCGACAACGACTGGATTCCGGCCTTTACCTGCTCGGCCACCCGCACGGAGGTGTACAGGCCCAGGCACAGCACCGCCGGAATGTACGAACCCCAGGGCGGCGGCACCTGCTTGATCCAGTCGCCCAAACCCTTCGGCAGCAATTCCGGCACGACGAAAAACCACAGGAACATCTGCACGATGAGCGGGATGTTGCGGAACAATTCGACGTAGGCATTACCGAGGCGCACCACCCACAGGTGCGGCGTCGTGCGCAGGGTGCCGACCACCGAGCCGATCGAGAGTGCGATCACCCAGGCGGCGAGTGCGGTGGCGAGCGTCCAGCCCAGGCCGATGAAGAGGTAGTAAAGGTAGGTCCCCGTTCCGCCCGGCTCGGGGGACAGCAGGATGCCCCAGTCCCAGTGGTAGTTCACGGGAAAATCACCGCAGCCTCAAATTCGGCTGAAGAAGAACGCGAAAAGCCGCAACTCCCGTTCGTTTGCGGCCCCGGCTACTGGTAGGCCTTGGGGTCGCCCGAGTCGGTCGGATTGGCGACCACTTTCTTGAATGCCGCGCTCATCGGCAGCGCGAGGTTGATGCCTTTTGGCGGAACCGGTTTCTCGAACCACTTCGAGTAGATGGCGTTGATCTGCCCCGACTTGTAGACCTCGGTCATCGCCCTGTCGGCGACCGCCTTGAAGGCTTTGTCGTCCTTGCGCACCATGATGCCGTAGGGCTCCACGGACAGCGCGTCGGCCGAGATTTCGTAGTCGCCGGGCGCGCGCGCCTGCGCGGCGAGGCCCGCGAGCAGAATGTCGTCCATCACGAACGCCACCGCACGGCCGGTTTCCACCATCTGGAAGGCTTCCGGGTGGCCGTTGGCCGAGATGATGTTCATGCCGAGATTTTGCGCTGCATTGATTTCGGTGATCTGCTTGATGTTGGTGGTGCCCGCGGTCGAGACGATGGTCTTGCCCTTCAGGTCCGCCAGTGTCTTGATGCCGGACGATTTCTTCGCGATCCAGCGGTTGGCGGTGACGAAGTGCGTCATCGTGAACCAGACCTGCTCCTGGCGCGCGACGTTGTTGGTCGTCGAGCCGCACTCGAGGTCGACGGTGCCGTTCGCCATCAGCGGGATGCGGTTGGCCGAGGTGACCAGCTGGTACTTGACTTCGAGCTTCGGCAGCTTCAGCTCGGCCTTCACCGCGTCGACGATCTTCATGCACAGGTCCATGGCGTAACCGATGGGCTGCTGCTTGTCGTCGTAGTAGGAGAAGGGCAGCGACGCGTCGCGGTGGCCGACGGTGATGGTGCCGCTGTCCTTGATTTTCTTCAGGGTGCCTTCCTGCGCGGCCGCGGGCAGGGCGATCGCCGCTGCGGCGAACAGTGCAATGGCATGGAAAATCTTCATGTCTTTCTCCTGGAAATAGGGGTAGGCATCACCCTGGCTGGGCGATTCCGGAAGGATTCTAACGCTACCCGCGCGGAGCCGCCAACTTCGCCCTCAATGCGGGGTGAGGTTGCGCAATTCGCGCATCGCGACTGACGCCATCGCCAGGTCGAACGAATCGGCCGCCCGCAGGTCCGCAAGCACATGCCGGCAGCGCTCCAGCAGCACGCCGTGGCCCGCCTCCCACTCGGCGATCGTTCCCGCGACATCGTCGCCGTCGGATGCCCCGCGCAGCGCGTCGTGGGCGAGCGCGCGCTGCATCCCGGCGAGGTCGTCGCGTAGCGCGGCTTTCGCCAGGCCCTGCCAATGGCCGTCCGCGGGCAGTGCGCCGATGCGCGTCCGCAGCCACGGCAGATCCAGTCGTCCGCCCAGCGCGAAGGCGAGCCGCGCCACCGTCGCGACATCGCGCGAGGCGCCGTCGGCGACCTCGACGATGTCGAGCGCGGAGTACAGCGCGTCGAAACCGGCGGTGCGCGCGGCAAGCGCCTCGGGCACCGCCGCCTCGACCAGCTTTGACGCGGCCTTTCGGAACTCCCGCGCATCGTGCTCGGGCAGCGCCTCGGGGAGAAGCCGCGCCACGGCCTCGATGCCCGGGCGGAAATGCGCGAGCGCGGCACCGACGTCGGCGAGGTGCCGGCGCTGGCGCAGAAACCAGAGGGTCGCGCGCAGGACGACCTTGCCGCATTCGATCACCATCTCTGACTGCACGCGGTCGGCGACCCGGTTGTCGAGCGCCTCGACCTGCTGCCAGAACGGCACCATGCCGAAAGCCTCGCGCGTCGCGA
Organism: Burkholderiales bacterium; assembly: GCA_017880775.1. Lineage (GTDB taxonomy): Bacteria > Pseudomonadota > Gammaproteobacteria > Burkholderiales > SG8-39 > JADGRQ01. Next base: position 77,828 of record JADGRQ010000011.1, read on the forward strand.
TGTAGGCGCGCACCACGTCGGCGCCCGACGCGCCCGTTTCCTCGCGCATGCGGTGCACGAAGGTGCTGCCGACGCGGTTGATCATGCTGTTCAGCACGTGCGTGGCGACGATCTCGCGGCGCAGCGGGTGGGCGAGGACGTAGGCCCGGTAGCGTTCGCGCAGCGGCTTCGGAAAGTAGCGCTCCAGCGCGGTGGCGATGTACGGGTCTTCGGGGATGTCCGAGGTCAGCAGCTCCTCGTACAGCGTGATTTTCGAGTAGGCGAGCAGCACCGCGCGCTCGGGGGTTGTCAGACCGAGGCGCTGCGCGCGCCGCTCGGCAATCTCTTCGTCCGAGGGCAGGAACTCGATCGCGCGGTTCAGCTTGCCGGCGGCTTCCAGCGCGCGGATGAATCGCGCCTGTGCGTCGAGCAGGCCCGCGCTGCGCAGGCCCGAAACCGAGAGGCTCTGCGTCTGGAAGTAGTTGTCGCGCAGCACCAGCGCTGCGACCTCGTCGGTCATCTCGCCGAGCAGCTGGTTGCGCTGCTTGTCGGTGAGCTCCCCGTCGCGCACCGCCGCGTCGAGCAAGATCTTGATGTTGACCTCGTGGTCCGAGCAGTCCACGCCCGCCGAGTTGTCGATCGCGTCGGTGCAGATCCGTCCTCCGACCAGCGCGTACTCGATGCGTCCGAGCTGGGTAAAGCCGAGGTTGCCGCCCTCCGCGACCACCTTGCAGCGCAGGTCGCGTCCGTCGACGCGCACCGCATCATTCGCGCGGTCGCCGGCCTCGGCGTGACTCTGGCGGCTCGACTTGACGTAGGTGCCGATGCCGCCGTTGTACAGCAGATCCACGGGCGCCTTGAGGAGGGCGGCCACCAACTCGTTCGGCTGCAGCGCCTCGGCTTCGATACCCAGTGCGCTGCGCGCCTCGCCCGACAGCGCAATCGATTTGGCGCTGCGCGGGTAAATGCCCCCGCCTTTCGAGATCAGCTCCGCGTCATAGTCGGCCCACGATGAGCGCGGCAGCTTGAACAGCCGTTCGCGCTCGCCGAAACTTCGCCCGGCGTCGGGGGCCGGGTCGATGAAGATGTGCCGATGGTCGAACGCGGCGAGCAGCCTGAGATGGCGCGAGAGCAGCATGCCGTTGCCGAACACGTCGCCCGACATGTCGCCGATGCCGACTGCGGTGAATTCCGTGGTCTGCGTATCGATGCCCATCTCGCGGAAGTGGCGCTTGACCGATTCCCAAGCCCCGCGCGCGGTGATGCCCATCCTTTTGTGGTCGTAGCCGGCCGAACCGCCCGAGGCAAACGCGTCGCCAAGCCAGAAGCCGTACTCGCTGGCGATGCCGTTGGCGATGTCGGAAAAGGTCGCGGTGCCCTTGTCGGCGGCAACCACCAGGTAGGGATCGTCGCCGTCATGGCGCAACACATTCGGCGGGGGCACCGCCTTGCCGTCGACGAGGTTGTCGGTCACGTCGAGCATGCCGCGCAGCAAGGTCGAGTAGCAGGCGATGCCTTCCTTGAGCAGCGCTTCGCGCTCGCCGCTTGCGGGCGGTTGTTTGACGACGAATGCGCCCTTCGAGCCGACCGGGACGATGACGGCGTTCTTCACCATCTGCGCCTTCATCAGCCCCAGCACCTCGGTGCGGAAGTCCTCCCGCCGGTCGGACCAGCGGATGCCGCCGCGCGCCACGCTTCCGCCTCTCAGGTGCGCGCCCTCGACGCGCGGCGAGTAGACGAAGATCTCGAACAACGGGCGCGGTTCGGGCAGCCCCGGGACGGCGCGCGGATCGAATTTGAACGAGACGTAGGGCTTCGCCCTGCCTTCGCGGTCGGGCTGGAAATAATTGGTGCGCAGCGTCGCGCGCGTTACCGCGAGGAACTGTCGCAATATTCGGTCCTCGTCGAGATTCGGTACTGCATCGAGCGCGCGCTCGATCTCGGCGCCAAGTCGCGCTTCCTCGGCCGCCGAGTGCCTGGCCGGGTCGAAGCGCGCCAGGAACAGCTTCACCAGCAGCGCGGCGACGCCACTGTGCGCGGTGAGCGCATTCTCGATGTAGGTCTGGCTGAACGTGAAGCCGGTCTGCCGCAGCAAGCGCGCATAGGCGCGCAGCACGCCGATCTCCCGCACCGAGAGTCCCGCCGCGAGCACCAGGCGGTTCAAGTTGTCGCTTTCGGCCGCCCCGCCCCACATCGCCTCGAAGGCATCGTGGAACAGCCCCCGCACCCGCTCGAGCTGGAGGTCGGCACCACCGGGGACCGTGAGGCCGAAATCGACGATCCAGACCGGCTGCGCGCCGGCGGGCTCGATGCGGTGCGGATGCTCGTCGAGCACGCGCGCGCCGAGATGCTCGAGCATCGGCAGGCTGTCGGAAAGCGCCACCGGAGCGCCGGCCCGGTAGAACTTGAAGCGCAGCGCGCCGGGATCGGCGTCGAGCGGGTGGTACAGGTTCATTGCGATCGAGCGCGTCTCGCCCAGCGTGTCCATCGCTTCGATGTCGACCAGCGCGCTCCTCACCGTGTTGCGCTCGCGATAGCCTGCGGGAAAGGCCTCGCCGTAGGCGCGCAGCAGGCGGTTGGCGCGCTCCTCGCCATGCCGCTCGACGAGCAGCGCGTGCAGCTCGTCTTCCCAGCGCCGCATCGCGGCGACGAAGCGCTTCTCCAGCGCGCGAGCGTCGATCGCGGGGATCGTGCCCGGCTGCGGCGTGCGCACCGTCATGTGGATGCGTGCAAGCACCGACTCCGAGAGATTCACGTTGAACTCGCCGGCCGTGCCGTTGAACGCCTCGCACAGGATCGCCTGGAAGCGCAGGCGCAGATCGGTGCTGTAGCGCTCGCGCGGGACGAAGATCAGGCAGGAGACGAAACGCCCGTACGGGTCCCGGCGCACCAGCACGCGGGTGCGTTGCCGCTCGCCCAGTCGCAGGATCGCGATTGAATTGTCGAACAGTTCCTGCGGCTCGATTTGGAACAGCTCGTCGCGCGGATAGGCGTCGAGGATAGACTCCAGCGCCTTGCTGCTGTGGCTCGCCGGCAGGAATCCCGCCCGCTCGTTCACGTAGGCGAGCTTGCGCCGCAGCAGCGGAATCTGCGCGAGGTGCTCGCTGTACGCGGTGTGCGTGTACAGGCCGAGGAAGCGCCGCTCGCCGCACACCTGCCCGTTCGCATCGAAGCGCTTGATGCCGACGTAGTCGAGATAGCCCGGGCGATGCACGGTGGAGCGGGCGTTGGCCTTGGACAGGACCAGCAGCTCGGGCAGACGCGCCCGCTTGCGCACTTCGGGGGGCAGCGTGGCGAAGCTCGTCGAAACGGTCTCGCCGCGCTCGCGCAGCACGCCGAGTCCCGAGTGCGGCACGATCTTCAGCACGTCCTCGCCGTCTTGCGTCGCCAGGTCGTACTCGCGATATCCGAGCAGAGTGAAGTGGTTGTCGAGCAGCCACTCGAGGAACGCGCGCGCTTCGGCGATCTCGTCTGCGGCGAGCGACGGCGGGAGAGCGCCGAGCGAATCGAGGACCGCGCGCAGGCGCGCCTGCATCGGCCGCCAGTCCGCGACCGCCGCACGAACGTCCTCCAGCGCGCGCGCGACATCTTCCTCGATCTGGCGCAGCCGCGCGGGATCGGTCTGCCGGTCGATCTCCAGGTGCATGAACGATTCCAGCTGGCCGTCGCTGCCGGGCGCAGATATCGCGACGAGCCGTCCTTGCGCGTCGCGCCGCGTCCGAACCACCGGATGGAGCACGAGGTACACGTCGAGCCCTTCGCGGTTCACCGCCATCGTCGCCGAATCGACGAGAAAGGGCATGTCGCCGCTGACGATGTCGATCACCGTGTGGCTGCTCTGCCAGCCGTGCTCTTCGAACCGCGGATTGAAGGCCCTGACCTTGGGTGCGCCGCCGCCATAGCGGCGGCCGAACGCGAGATGCGTCGCCGCGGCGCCGACCAGATCGGCGGGATCGCGCTCGGCGAGTTCCTCCGGATCGATCGCGCCGTAGTATTGGCGGGCGAAGCCCTCGGCGAGGTCGGCCTCAACGCCGCTCAGCTTGCCGCGCGCGGCCCCGGCGACCCGGTCGACCAGCGTTCGTCCGCCGCTTTGCGCGGGAAGGTTCATCGCACCGAGTATAGGTGAGCCCGAATACGGATTGTGCAGCGCTGTCTCACCGCGCCGCGCATGCTGCGTCGCAGCAGATCGCTCGCCTATAATCGTCAGCGGCCATACATTCCCGAAGGCAACCGCGATGAGCGTTCCGCCGATACTCTGGCAACCAACCCAGGCAGCCATCGCCGGCGCCAACCTCACGCGTTTCGCGCGCGCGGCGATCCGGCGCTGGAAACTGAAGCTCAATACGTATCCGGATTTCTACCGTTGGTCGGTCGACCATCCGGAGCAGTTCTGGGTATCGGTGTGGGATTCGCTCGGTGCGATCGGCGAGCGCGGCGAGCGGGCGTTGGTCGACGGCCACCGGATGCCCGGCGCGAAGTGGTTTCCCGATGCGCGCCTCAATTTCGCCGAGAACCTGCTCAAGCGCCGTGATGCGGGCGACGCGCTGGTTTTCTGGGACGAAACCGGTTTGCGCAGGCGCGTCAGCTGGAGGGAGCTGCATCGGCTCGTTTCGAGGGCTCAAGGCGCGATGCGCCAGGCGGGGATAAGGCCCGGTGACCGCGTCGCGGCCTTCATCCCGAACATGCCGGAGACCTGCGTGCTCGCGCTCGCCGCGATTTCGCTTGGCGCAGTGTGGTCGTCGTGTTCGCCCGACTTCGGCACCTCGGGCGTGCTGGATCGCTTCGGACAGATCGAGCCCAAGCTGCTTTTCTGCGCCGACGGCTACCTCTACAACGGCAAGCGCCACGATTGCCTCGATCGCGTGCGCGAGATCTCGGAGCAGCTCCCCAGCCTGGAACGCACGGTGGTGGTGGCGCATCTTTCGGACGCGCCGGATGTCTCCGCGATCCCGCGCGGCGTGCGTTTCGCCGACTGGCTCGCGCCGCACGCGCCGCGCGCAGTCACCTACGAGCGCCTGCCGTTCGCGCATCCGCTGTACATATTGTTCACCTCGGGCACCACCGGCGTGCCCAAGTGCATCGTCCATTGCGCGGGCGGGGCGCTGCTTCAAGGTCACAAGATGTACCGGCTGCATTTCGACGCCAAGCCGCGCGACCGGTTTTTTTACTACACCACCTGCAACTGGGTGATGTGGAACCTGATGTTCGCCGGCCTCGGCGCGGACGCGGGCGTGATGCTCTACGACGGCTCTCCGTTCGCGCGCGACGCGACGATACTCTGGGATTTCGCCGAGGCCGAGAGATTCACGCATTTCGGCACCTCGGCCAAATACATCGATGCGATCGCGAAGCGCGGCCTGAGACCGCGCGCGACGCACCGGATCGACGCGCTGCGCATGATCATCTCCACCGGCTCGCCGCTGGTCCCGGAAAGCTTCGACTACGTGTACCGCGACGTGAAACAGAATCTGTGCCTGTCGTCGATTTCCGGCGGTACCGACCTGCTGGCGGGATTCGCCGACGCCAACCCGATCCTGCCGGTGTACCGCGGCGAGTTGCAGTGCAGGAGCCTCGGCATGGACGTGCAGATCTTCGACGAGCAAGGCCGGCCGCAGATCAACCAGCCGGGGGAACTGGTCTGCACCAGGCCGTTTCCGTCGGTGCCGCTCGGTTTCTGGAACGATCCGGGCGACAGGAAATTCCACGCCGCCTATTTCGAGGGCTACCCCGGTGTCTGGACGCACGGCGACTGGGCGATGCTCACCGAGCGTGGCACGATGTACGTGTACGGACGATCGGACGCGACCCTCAACCCCGGCGGAGTGCGCATCGGCACCGCCGAGATCTACCGGCAAGTGGAGCGAATCGACGCTGTCGAGGAATCGGTGGTGATCGGCCAGCAGTGGCAGGGCGACGTGCGGGTGATCCTGTTCGTCAGGCTGCGCGCGGGACTGGTCTTGACGGCGGAACTCCAGGACCGCATCCGGCAGAGCGTGCGTGAGAACACCACGCCGCGCCACGTGCCGGCGAAGATCATCCAGGTAGCCGATATTCCGCGCACCAAGAACAACAAGGTGGTGGAGCTGGCGGTGAAGGCGGTGGTGCACGGCTGGCCGGTGAAGAACACCGACGCGCTGTCGAATCCCGAAGCGCTCGAGCTTTACCGGGAATTGCCCGAACTGGCGGCCGCGTCGATCGCGGCGTCGAGTTCGGCGTAGGTCCGCGTGACGCGGAACTGCGGAAACTGCGCCGCGATCTGCTGCGGCGGATGGAAGAAGATCCCCGCGTCGGCGGCGGCGAGCATGGCAGTGTCGTTGTACGAATCCCCGGCCGCGATCACGCGGAAGTTCAGCGCGCGCAATGCCTGCACCGCCGCGCGCTTCTGCTCCGGCATGCGCAGCCGGTAGTTGCTCACCAGGCCTGCCGCGTCGGTCTCCAGGCGGTGGCACAGCAGCGTCGGCCGGCCGAGCTGGCGCATCAGCGGCTCGGCGAACTCGTAGAACGTGTCGGAAAGTATCACCACCTGGTAGCGCTCGCGCAGAGCGTCGAGGAACGCGCGCGCACCGGCGAGCGGCCCCATGCCGGCGATCACGCCCTGCAAATCGGCGAGCCTGATTTTCTCGCGCGCGAGGATGCCGAGCCGGTAACGCATCAGCCGGTCGTAATCGGGCTCGTCGCGCGTGGTGCGCGCAAGCTCGCCGATGCCTGTGCGCCGCGCGACTTCGATCCAGATCTCCGGAACGAGCACGCCTTCGAGATCGAGGCAGACGAATTGCACGCCGGATTCCTGGGGCAGGAAAAAAGCGGCGATATTACCTCAATGCAACGTCGCCCGCCGCCCCTCGAAGATTCCCTGCAGCAGCCTGAGCGATCCGATCGAAATCGCATGGTGTGAAAGCGCGTGGCCGAGATCGCCGATGACATCGAGCGTGCACGGCACGTGCAGGGCCGACAGCGCGCGCGCGGCGCGCTCGGAGTGCACGCGCGACACGATCGCGTCGTATTCGCCGTGCACCAAGTGGATGCGCGCGGGGATGTGGCTGCCGGTCTGCGGCAGCCGCGCGAAGCGCGCCGAGAACGCCACCACTGCATTCGCCAGTCCGGGAAAGGCCTTGATGGCTTCGAGCGCGACGGTGCCGCCCTGCGAAAAGCCGATGAGCACCGTGCGTTCGGCCGCCACCTTGTGCGTCGCCTGCTCGCGCCGCACCAGGTACTCGACGTCGGGCAGGATCTGCTTTACGCGCGCGAGGCGGTTGTCGTCGTTCAAGCCGCGGTTGGAGAACCACTGCTGGCGCGTGGCGTCGGCCTCGCAAGGCCTGATACCCTCGGGGAGCACCAGCGCGGCGCTGGGAAAGCGCGCCTGGAACTTGAACGCGGCGGGGATCAGCGAATGGGCATCGGCGCCCGCGCCGTGCAGAAATACGAACAGCCGCGCGGCCCGATGCTCAGGTGTCGGGGCGAAGCGGTAGACGTGCTGGTGGTGCAAGGGCGGGGCGCTCCGGGGATTGGCCAGCATTTTCTCCCGATCTTCGGCCTTCTGTAAACTGCCCCCCGCCCGCAGCCTCGATCGGAGTCATTCATGCACGCCAGGACCTTCCTCGCCGCCTTCTGGGCGCTCGCCAAGCCCTATTGGGTGTCGCAAAAACGCGCCAAGGGGCTGGCTTTGCTCGCCGCGGTGGTCGGACTCACCCTCGGTCTGGTGTGGATCAACGTGCAGTTGAACGCCTGGAATAACGAGTTCTACAACGCGATCCAGGACAAGAAGCTCGACGATTTCAACCGGCTGCTCGGCCGCTTCACGCTGCTCGCCTTCGCGTACATCGTGGTCGCGGTCTACAAGATCTACCTGCAGCAGATGCTGCAGATCGAGTGGCGCACCTGGCTCAATGAACGCTACCTGGCAGACTGGCTGGGCGACCGCGCCTACTACCGGCTGCAACTGCTCGATCGCGGCACCGACAACCCGGACCAGCGGATCGCCGATGACCTGCGCATTTTCGTCGATACTACGTTGTCGCTCTCGCTCGGGTTGCTTTCGGCGGTGGTGACGCTTCTGTCGTTCGTGGCCATCCTGTGGACGCTGTCGGGTGCGCTCAGCGTCGCCTTTGCCGGCGCCGAATGGTCGATTCCCGGCTACATGGTCTGGTTTGCGCTGCTCTACGCCGGCATCGGCACATGGCTGACGCACAAAATCGGCCGGCCGCTGATCGGGCTGGATTTCAACCAGCAGCGCTACGAGGCCGATTACCGCTTCTCTCTGGTGAGGTTGCGCGAGACCAGCGAAGGCGTGGCGCTCTACCAGGGCGAGAGCGGCGAGCTGGCCAACTTCCGTACGCGCTTCGCCAACGTCATCGCGAACTGGTGGGCGATCATGAAAAAGCAGAAGCAGGTCGGCTGGTTCACCTCGTTCTACGGTCAACTGGCGATCATTTTCCCGTTCGTGGTGGCCGCGCCGCGTTACTTTTCCGGTGCGATCCCGCTTGGCGGCCTGATGCAGACGGCGAGCGCGTTCGGACAGGTGCAGGGCGCGCTCTCATGGTTCATCGACGCTTATACGCAGTTCGCATCGTGGAAGGCGACGGTGGATCGTCTCACGGGATTCTCCAGCGCGCTCGCGCAGGTACGTGCGGAGGCCGACCGGCTGGTTGGCGATCGCATCGAATCGCAGACCGGGAACCTGTCGCTCGATCAGCTCTCGCTCGCGCTGCCGCAGGGCCGGCCGCTGCTTGCGGCAACCACGCTGGAGTTGAAGCGCGGCGAGCACGTTCTGATCACCGGGCCTTCGGGCGCGGGCAAGAGCACGCTGTTTCGTGCCATCGCGGGCATCTGGCCGTACTGGAAGGGCAGGGTGGTGCTGCCCAAGGGCGCGAAGCTGCTGTTCCTGCCGCAGAAGGCCTATCTGCCGATCGGCACGCTCAAGCATGCCACCGCGTATCCGGCACAGGCCGACGCATTCGACGACGCGCAGGTGCGCGACGCGCTCGTAGCCGTCGGGCTCGCGCATCTGGCCGCAGACCTGTCGCGCGAGGACAACTGGGCGCAGCTGCTCTCGGGCGGCGAGCAGCAGCGCGTCGCGTTCGCGCGCGCGTTGCTCAACAAACCCGACTGGCTGTTCCTCGACGAAGCGACCGCTTCGCTGCCCGAAGCCGATCAGAACCAGCTCTACGCGCTGCTGCGCGAACGACTGCCGGACACGACGCTGGTGTCGATCGGCCACCGCGCGAGCCTCGCGCAGTTCCATGCGCGCAAATTCGAGTGGCGCGTGAAGGAGGCGGCGGCCGGGGAGCTGGCGCCCGCGGCGGTCGGATGAGGGCGTTGAATATGGTGCTGATCGGTCCTCACTGACCCTAATTCTTGCGGTTGGCCCCGGCTGATTTTGCTCGGCAGAAGAGAATACCGATCCGCCCCAAGCGGTTGACAACCGTCAAATGGCGGCTTACAGTTGATGATGATCAAGAGCATCAAGAACAAGAAACTGAAGCGCTTCTTCGAGCAAGGCGATGCGGCCGCGCTGCCGGCCGGTCAGGCCGAGAAGATTTCAGACGTTCTTGGCGTCTTGGATACCGCCGCGGAGCCGGCCGATGTGGGTCTGTTCCCTGGCTGGCGTCTCCATCCCCTGAAGGGCGACCTGAAAGGGTTTTGGAGCGTTACGATTACCGGCAACTGGCGGATCATTTTCCGTTTTGAAGCCGGTGACGCGTTTGACGTGGACCTGGTGGATTATCACTAGGTCAGAAATCGCAAAGGAGTGCGAACCATGCCGATGAAAAATCCGCCCCATCCGGGGGGCCTTATTCGCCGGGAAGTCATCGAACCCTTGGGGCTGTCGGTCTCGGCGGCCGCCGAGATCCTGGGCGTTTCGCGCCAGGCCGTCTCCCTGCTGCTCAATGAGCGCACGGACCTATCATCGGAAATGGCCCTGCGGATCGAGAAGGCCTTCGGTCCGAAAATGGATCATCTGATGAGGATGCAGCTCGCCTATGACTTGGCCAAGCAACGCACCCGGGAAGCCGCTATCCAGGTGAAGCGGTACGAACCGGCGTAAGCGGTTGTTTACAGCCTACGGTGTGGGAATGGGCAGGGCCGCAATCCCGCCCCGTACACGCTTCGAGAACATCGAAGCTCTGTTCGAGGGTGAGTTGCATCAACTGCTAAAACGAGGTTCGTTATGAAGCAAGCTTCGCTGAAGATTGAAAGACTCGATGACTTCCTTGGCCGGGCGCGCAATCTGGCGCGGCTCGCCGATGCCGGCAAGCCCATTCCGGAAAGCTTCGCAATCAGTTTCGAAGATCCGGCGGATATGCTCGCCGTCTTGACCCCGGCGCGGCTGGCATTGTTCAGGCTCATCAAGCAAAAACCCGGATCGATCGCATCGATCGCGCAGAAGATGAAGCGCGACCGCAGCGCAGTCACGCGCGACGTTGCGGCGCTCGGAAAAGCCGGCCTGGTTACCATTACGGAAAAAACGCATCCGGGTCACGGACGGATGAAAGAAGTGCGCGCCCGCGCTAAAGCGATCAAACTTGAAGCGCTCGTGGCTTAAAGGTGGCCCCAAGAAATCGGACACCCGGCTAAGTGAAGACTCCGCTTCAATTGCTCAGGCCGGTCCCGCCGCATACACTTGTCCTATGCGTATCGTCGGTACACAACAGCGCTGCGAAATCGAGCTTGATCCGGTCAAGGCGTATCAGCGCGCCCGCGCGCTCGATGCCATCCTGCGCAGCGTCAGGCCGCCGATCGTGCGCGGGGTGACGCGTGGCACTCATGAATACTTCAATCGCTTGGACGCCGAGCGCCGGAACGAGGCCGCGCGCGCTCAATGCGGCATGAGCACTCAGGATCCGCTGCTCAACCTGCTGGCACGCTTCCGCGACGCGGGCGTTGAATACGTGCTGATCGGTGGGTGGCTGACGATTTGTTGATCGATCTGCTGTTTGCGGCAAATGGCCAAACCTACGAATCCGTCCAGCCTCACGTGCGCGAGATCGAGCTCGAGGGCACGCCTGTCAGGGTGCTCAACATCGACGGCCTGATCAAGACCAAGATCGATTACCGCGAGAAAGACGTGCTGGACAAGCAGGTACTGATGCGGATCAAGCAGAGTCTGGATGGCAGGTCCTCAAGCAATGCCCCGAATGCGAAACGGGTGTGTTGCGCGGGGCAGCCCGCCGCTGCCGGTCAGCGCTTGAAGGCGACCACGCCGTTCAAGCCGTTGCCCGTTCCGTTCGGGTTCCCGAGGCCAAACCCGGCGGTAAAGGCGACACCGGCGCCTTGGGCTTGTGGCCCGGAGAAGAATCCCCCGAAACCGGCGCCCGGGGTGCTGACGCCACTGTTACAAGGGCCGCTACAGGTCACGCTATTGAAGCTGGCGTTGAAGCGGCCGTTGGTCGGACTGAAGCCTGTACTCGCATTCATCTGATAAACGTTCGTGCCGCCTGTGCCCGGAGGGGCAGACGCGTTGATGCTCAGGCTCAAGTTGCGATTGACGAAGTCCGCCGTCAGGCTGGCGCTGTTCAGGTGCGATGCCGGATTGGAAAACAACGATCCGACCGGAGAGAACGTCAGCGTACCAAGCGATGGCGGCAATGTGTTTGACGCCTCGCCCGTGATCCACGGCTGAGTGGCAGTGATCGAAACGGAACCCGGCGGCCCGCTAGTGAACGTATTGTAGTTGGCGTCGGTGATCGTGGCCCCACCATTGCTCCACGTACCCCAAACCAGGTTTCCCGCACTCGGCGCTGTTCCGACGATGGTATTGATCGCGGTACCCACCGAGGCCTGGATTGCGCCGACCACGGGGCCCATTTGCAGGAGACGGCCCGACGAATCGAGTTGTACGTTGAAGTTGGCTGCCGATCTTGTGTCGGCACCCTCGAAGTTGCTGCCATTCGCAGCGGGATTGGTGGAGCCGTTTGCGCCTGTAAGCCTCGGCGTCACCATCGCCGCTGCGAAGTTGTTGGGCACAGCCTGCTGTGTCAGGGTGGCCGTGAGGCCGCCGGTGCCCCCGCCCCCCATGTTCACATTCGTCCCCGAAAGCGTGATGGTTGCATCCGCCCCGTTGATGGTCCCCGAGATGGTGATCTGGTTCACGAATCCCTGCGTGTTCCCGGGACCACATTGACTGCAGAGGAAGGCCCCGCTGCTCAACGGGAAATCGGCGACGTTGAACGTACTGTTGAAGGTGACCTGATTGCCGATGATGCTGATCGGGAAACCGCCCGTGCTGGGAGGATTGCCGACATTGAATATCTCGCCGCTGGCCAACTTGAAGCTCGCGCCGAAGGTGGCACGCTGCAGAGCGAAATTGACGGCCAGGGTGAATTCTCCCGCGACCGCGGCCCTGCAGGGAGGGGTGCCGCACGACGTCGGAATGTTGAACGGTCCAGCCACGCGGTAGAAGATCGTGCCGGAGGGCAAGACTACTGGCAGTTGAGGAGGGATGATAGGTGACAAAGGCGTCACGACAATGGAGGTCAGGAGGAGGCCGCCGGCACTATCTCCGCTTTCTGTACCCGTCGTCGCAGCGCTCGAGGCCGTGCTGGCGGCGCCTTCTTTCTGCGCTGCCTGAGCCTGCTGCGACGCGTTGGGGCGCGCGCGGGCTTCCTGCTGCGTGCGCGGAAAGCTCAGTGTGCGCACGGGGCTCGCGTTCGCGTTGGGAGCGTACGCCGATTCTCCGGCGACCAGCTGCAACTCTCCACCCTGGGTGCGGATAGAACCGGCTCCCTCGGTGAATCCGACGGACGTGCCCGGCAGCGCTTCACCCCGGACGCTGACGCAGTCCTGGCAGGCGGCGTAGGCGGTGCCGCGTATGCCGATGGTTGCCGTAGCGGTTCGCAAGCCGTAGTTGTCCCGGTTGCTGCGGCCGATCAAGCCGGTCACAGTGCGCATGCCGCCCTTGATCAGGTTGAAAAACGCGCTCTGCGCTTCGGGGGCGCGGCCCTGAAACGCGTACTCGCTCACCTGGAACGAGGTGTCCGATCCGAGGGCGACGACTGAATCATCGGTAAAACGGACCTGGGCGTTGGATTGCGCTCCGAGCTGAAACGTGTCTCCGGCGCGCACCTCGGTGCCGGCCTGCGCGGCGATACGCTGCGCGCCGCGCTCGATCGCTACGTTACCCGCGACAGCCAGCACACGGCCGGCGGATTCCTGCCCGAAAGAGGTGAGTGGGGCAAGGACAGTCCCGCCAAGCAACAGCACCGAAATAAATAGCCTCATGAATTGCCCCTATTTGAACTCATAGCGGACCTTGGCGGCGTACACGTCGCGCGTGAAAGCATAGACCTCGGAATTGGATCTGTTCTTGGAGAACAGTGCCTCGACCCGGAACGAGATGTTGCGCGAATACAGATACGATACCGCGGCATTGACCGCATCGTACTTGTCATGGCGGGTGTCGAGGAATGCGAGGGACGAATCGGGCCCCTTGTAATCGCTCTGCTGGTAGGTGTAGCCGAACAGGACGCCCCATTTCGGAACCGGGGTGAACGTCAAGGTCGCGTTCACGCCGAGCGTGCGTGGCGTCAGCGCCGAGTTAAGTGGGTCAGCAGTGACCCTGCGCTGGTCCCCCGCGTTCACGCCAAGCGTGAGTATCGGCTCCCAGCGATGGCTGAACAGCCGCTTGTATGCTGCGTTGACGCCATAGAAATCCGCATCGCGGTTACTGTTGTCCATGGGGGTCACGGTGCCGTTTACTCTGGTTTCGGTCGTCGAGTAACGGAACTGGGCGCCTTGCGCGCCCAAAGTAATGGCTTGCATGTCGTCGAACTGATGCTGCCATTCGGCCGAGGCGCCGGTTGCGTCGCGGTAGGTGTTCGAGCCGAGCGTGACGACGCCGTAATTGACGCTGAATCGGTACAGGTTCTTGTCCCGCAGCACCGACACACCGCCCGCCGCGTTGTAGTTGCCCAGATCGAACTGCTTGGCGTCCCCGTTGTCATTGAATTTGCGCTCACCCTGACCTTGCGCAAAAAGCGCGATCCCCGGTTTGATCGGATAGTTGATGTAACCGCCCGCCCCCAGGCTCGCAAAGTCGGCCGGGGTTTTCAGACTGCCCGCCGAAACGCCCTGCAAGCCATTCACGCTGGACGGCGCGGCGTTGACGTTGGTGTCGTGGCCGATGCCGAATTCGACGTACGCGCCGGTGCTCAGCGAATAGCGGTCCTCGCGCAGACGGATCGAGTCAAGGAACCGGTCGATGGCCGTGACTACGTCGGCCGGCGGATTGAGTTTGCGCAGCGCCTCGAATTCCTCGCGGGCGCGCGCGTCGTCGCCCATCAGATAGTAGCCGCGCGCAAGCTGCTGCCGCGCGGACACGTTGTCCGGGAAACTGAGCAGGTAGCGCTCCAGCGCGAGCACGCCTTCGCCGGCATGACCGGTGTCGATCGCCGCGATGCCGAAAAAGAAATCGAAGGTCGGATCGCCGAGCGCGTCCGGGGTTCGCTTGCCGAGCGCGTAGGCGTCCGCTGCACGATCTGATTCCATCAGCGCCTTGACTTCGTCCGCTGGCGCAGCGAGCAGCCAGGCTGGCGCGCACAATGTAAAAACGAGAAGCGCGCCGCGCCGCCCTAATTTTTTAACCATGGTGAAAGAGTAGCTCTAATTATTTGACGGAACAAGAGTTTTTCACGTCGATCCAAGCGCGTCAGCCCGGGTGTGGTGAAAACGCCACACACATTGAGGCCGCTATGAGGCGGTTTGCCGCAACTCGATCGTCAGCGGCGGCGAGTGGCGTAGCGTCTGAGCCACGACGCAGTAGCGCTCAGTGAGTTTCTGCAGCGTTGCGAGTTGCTCGGGCGAAGCGTCGCTGTCGAGATCGAATCTCAGCCGGATCTCGCGGAAGCCTACCGGCGCGTCTTTCGCCACGCCGAGTGTGCCACGGACGTCGAGGTCGCCCTCCGCGTGTACCGAGGCCGCGCGCAGCGGGATGGCGAGCGCTGTGGCCACCGCCGCCAGCGTGACACCGGCGCAGGCGACCAGCGCCTCGAGCAGCATATCGCCGGAGCAGGCGAACTGGCCGGTGCCGCCGGCCGAAGGATGCAACCCCGCGTCGACCAGCGCCTTGCCCGTTTCCACGCGGCAACTCAGGCCTTCGCCCACGTTGCCACGCGCTCGCAGCGTGATCACGGCTGTCCGCGGATCGGCGCGGTAGCGGTCCTTGAACGGCGCCTGCAGCGCCTTGAGTTGCTCGGCATTCATCGCGGCCTCCGTTGAGTGTTCAACTCCCGTTCAGGATCATGCAAGTGCTCGTGCCGTGCGCGTACAGCTTGCCGGAGGCGTCTTCGAGCCTTGCCTCGGCCGTGGCGATGCGTTTGCCGGCGTACACCACCTTGCCGATGCAGCGCATCAGGCCCGAGGCGCCGGTGATCGCGCGCACCAGATTCACTTTTACTTCGAGCGTCGTATAACCGGTGCCCACGAGCAGCGTGGTGTGGACCGCGCAGCCCATCGCCGAATCGAGCAGGGTCATGGCGAGCCCGCCATGCACCACGCCGATCGGGTTGTAGTGCCGTTCGCCGGGTTCGCATTCGAACACGGCTTCGCCGGGCGCGACGCGGGCGAGCCGGTAGTCGAGCAGCTTCATGATCGGCGGCGCGGCGATGGCGCCGGCGATCATCTTGTGCATGTATTCGATGCCCGACAGGCCCTTGCTCGCGGCAAACGCGGCGTGCGGATCGTCCCAGGTGATGGAGAGGGAGCGATTATTGTCCGGCATGAAGCCTCCCGATGTTCCGTTCCGTTTCGGTTTTCGTTTCAGTATATTTTGAGGGCCTCAGGCCACCTTGCGCTTTTCCGCGCGCCTGGCAAGGGCCTGCTTGAGGTATTGCCCCGTGTAGCTGCCTTTGGTGCCGGCGACGGTCTCGGGCGTGCCTTCGGCGACGATGCGCCCGCCGCCGTCGCCGCCGTCGGGGCCCAGGTCGATCACCCAATCGGCGGTCTTGATCACGTCGAGGTTGTGCTCGATCACCACCACGGTGTTCCCCGCGTCGCGCAGGCGGTGCAGAACGTCGAGCAGCAACCGGATGTCGTGGAAATGCAGCCCCGTGGTCGGCTCGTCCAGGATGTAGAGCGTGCGCCCGGTGTCGCGCTTGGACAGTTCGAGCGAGAGCTTGACGCGTTGCGCTTCGCCGCCGGAGAGCGTGGTCGCCGACTGGCCGAGGCGGATGTAGGCGAGGCCCACGTCGGCGAGCGTCGCGAGCTTCCTGGCGATGGCCGGCACCGCGGAGAACAGGACCAGCGCCTCGGTCACCGTCATCTGCAGCACCTCGTGGACCGAGCGGCCCTTGTACTGGATCTCGAGCGTTTCGCGGTTGTAGCGTTTGCCGTGGCACACGTCGCAGGACACGTAGACATCGGGCAGGAAGTGCATCTCGACCTTGATCACGCCGTCGCCTTGGCAGGCCTCGCAGCGCCCGCCCTTGACGTTGAACGAGAAACGCCCCGCGTCGTAGCCGCGTGCGCGAGCCTCCGGCACGCCGGCGAACAGCTCGCGGATCGGCGTGAACAGCCCGGTGTAGGTGGCGGGATTGGAGCGCGGCGTGCGCCCGATCGGGCTCTGGTCCACGCTCACGACCTTGTCGAACAGCTCGATGCCCTCGATCGCCTGGTGCGGCGCGGGCTCTGCAGAAGAACCATACAGATGCCGGGCGACCGCGGCGTAGAGCGTGTCGTTGATGAGCGTGGATTTGCCCGAACCCGACACGCCGGTGACGCACACGAACAGCCCGACCGGCAGGCTGAGGTCAACGCCCTTGAGGTTATTGCCGGTCGCGCCGCGGATCCGCAGCCGCTTCTTCGCCGATGGCCGGTTGCGCAAGCCGGGCACCTCGATCGACAGCGCGCGCGAGAGATATTTTCCGGTCAGGGAGTTGGCGTCAGCGAGGATGGCCGCGGGCGGGCCTTCGGCGATTACCCTGCCGCCCGCCTCGCCGGCGCCCGGGCCCATGTCCACGACGTAATCGGCGGCGAGGATCGCCTCTTCGTCGTGCTCCACCACGATCACCGAGTTGCCGAGGTCTCTCAAATGCTTGAGCGTGCCGATCAGGCGCGCGTTGTCGCGCTGGTGCAGCCCGATCGACGGCTCGTCGAGCACGTACATCACGCCGGTGAGCCCCGAGCCGATCTGGGAGGCGAGCCGGATGCGCTGCGCTTCGCCGCCCGAGAGCGTTTCGGCCGAGCGCTCGAGCGTGAGGTAATCGAGCCCGACATTCACCAGGAACTCGAGGCGCGTGGCAATCTCCCGCACGATGCGCTCGGCGATCTGCTGCTTCGCGCCGGGCAGGCGTAGCGTGGAAAAAAAGCGGTGCGCATCCTTCAGCGGCAGGCACTCGGCATCGTGCAGCGAGCGCTCGGCGATCTTCACGTGGCGCGCTTCGCGCCGCAGGCGCGAGCCGCTGCATTCCGGGCAGGTCTTCGTGTTGAGGTATTTCGCCAGTTCCTCGCGCACCACGACCGAGTCGGACTCACGATAGCGGCGCCGCAGGTTCGGGATCACGCCCTCGAACGGGTGTTCCTTCACCGTGGTGCGGCCGCGCTCGGTCAGGTAGTAGAAGGCGATCTTGTCCTTGCCGGAGCCCTGCAGGATCAGCTGCTGGACGGAATCGTCGAGCATCTCCCACGGCGCCTCCACGTCGAAACCATAGTGCTTCGCCAGGCTGTTCAACATGGAGAAGAAGAAATGGTTGCGCTTGTCCCAGCCGCGGATCGCGCCCGACGCGAGCGAGAGATTGGGGTGCGCGACCACGCGCCTCGGGTCGAAGAACTCGATCGAGCCCAGGCCGTCGCAGTTCGGGCAGGCGCCCATCGGGTTGTTGAACGAGAACAGGCGAGGTTCGAGCTCGGGCAGCGCGTAGCTGCACACCGGGCAGGCAAAGCGCGCCGAGAACAGGTGTTCCTTCCCCGACTCGATTTCGACCGCGAGCGCGCGGCCGTCGGCGTGGCGCAACGCGGTCTCGAAGGATTCGGCGAGGCGCTGCTTGGCATCGGCGCGCACTTTCAGCCGGTCGATCACGACATCCACCGTATGCTTGACGTTTTTCGCCAGCTTCGGCGCGGCGTCGAGGTCGTGCACCTTGCCATCAACTCGCACGCGCGTGAAGCCCTGCGCGCGCAGCTCCTCGATCAGATCCATCTGCTCGCCCTTGCGGCCGGCGACCACCGGCGCGAGGATCATCAGGCGCGCATCCTCGGGCAGCGCGAGCACGTGATCGACCATCTGCGCCACGGACTGCGACTCGAGGGCGAGCTGGTGGTCGGGACAGTAGGGCGTGCCGACACGCGCGTACAGCAGGCGCAGGTAATCGTGAATCTCGGTGACCGTGCCGACGGTGGAGCGCGGGTTGTGGCTGGTGGCCTTCTGCTCGATGGCGATCGCCGGCGACAGGCCCTCGATCAGGTCGACGTCGGGCTTTTCCATCAGTTGCAGGAACTGGCGCGCGTAGGCCGAAAGCGATTCGACGTAGCGCCGCTGGCCTTCGGCGTACAGGGTGTCGAAGGCGAGCGAACTCTTGCCCGAGCCCGACAGCCCGGTGATCACCACCAGCCGGTTTCGCGGCAGGTCGAGATTGAGGTTCTTCAGGTTGTGGGTGCGCGCGCCGCGGATGCGCAAGGTGTCCATTCGAGTGCTCGGGCGCGAAAAAAAGCGGCTCCGGCCGAAAAAATTAACCTGTTACTATAACCGTTTTCCGCAGTCCTTCTCCACTCTCCCGATGCATCCGCAACGCATGTCCCCGACCGAAGTGCGTGCCGGCGCATCGCTTGCGGCGGTCTTCGGCCTGCGCATGCTCGGGCTGTTCCTGATCCTGCCGGTGTTCGCGGTGCATGCCCCGTCGCTCGCGGGCGGTGACAACCTCACGTTGGTGGGTCTCGCGCTCGGCGCGTACGGCCTCGCGCAGGCGCTCCTGCAGTTCCCGTTCGGCATCGCCTCCGACCGCTGGGGACGCAAACCGGTGATCATCGCCGGACTCGTCATCTTCGCCGCGGGGAGCTTTCTTGCCGCGCCGGCGAGCGACATTCACATGGTGATCGCGGGCCGCCTCCTGCAGGGCGCCGGCGCGATTTCTTCGGTGGTGTCGGCGATGGCCGCCGACCTGACGCGCGCAGAGCATCGCACCAAGACCATGGCGATGATCGGAGCGACGATCGGTGCCGCGTTTGCGTTCTCGCTGGTCGCCGCGCCGGCCCTCTACGACCTGATCGGCATGGGCGGCCTGTTCGCGATGACCGGCGTGCTCTCGATCGCGGCGATCGGCGTGGTGCTCGGCGTGGTGCCCAAGCCGCCGGCGCGCAGCCATCATGCTGCAGGCGCGTCGCGGGGGCGACTACGCGCCGCGATCCTGCACCCGGAGCTGTTGCGCCTCAATTACGGCATCTTCGCGCTGCACCTGGTGCAGATGGCGATGTTCGTGGTGGTGCCGACAGCGCTGGTCGCGGCCGGCGTGCCGGTTGCGGCGCACTGGAAGATTTACCTGCCGGTGGTGATACTGTCGTTCGTGCTGATGGTGCCGCCGATCCTGATAGCCGACCGCAGGCGCCGCCACAAACGGGTGATGCTCGGCGCGATCGCGCTGATGCTTGCGGTACAGCTGTTGTTCGCGGCATGGCACGCCCCGCTCGCCGGGATCGCAGCGCTGCTGGTCGGGTTCTTCGCGGCGTTCAACGTGCTCGAAGCGCTGCTGCCCTCCCTGGTATCGCGCATCGCGCCCGAGCACGCGCGCGGCGCGGCCCTTGGCGCATACAACACCACGCAGACGCTCGGGCTGTTCGTCGGCGGTCTTGCCGGGGGGGCGTTGGCCGGTCACTTCGGCGCGGCGGCGGTCTACATGCTGGCGGCAACGGCGATGCTCGCATGGCTCGCAGTAGCGGGCACAATGGGCCCGTTGCCGGCCATCGGCGGAGACAGCGCGATCACGCGACCCGGTGTAAACGCGGACGCGGGCGCGGCGTTAGATCATAAACGCGTGTAAACGGAGGAGAACAAACATGGCATCGGTCAACAAGGTCATCATCGTAGGCAACCTCGGGCGCGACCCCGAGACGCGTTACATGCCGGACGGCGCGGCACTCGCCAACGCTTCAGTCGCGACGACCTTCACCTGGAAGGACAAGGCTTCGGGTGAAAAGAAGGAAGAAACCGAGTGGCATCGCGTTACCTTCCGCGGACGGCTCGCGGAGATTGCCGGCGAATACCTGAAAAAAGGCTCGCAGGTGTATATCGAGGGACGGCTGCGCACGCGCAAGTGGCAGGACAAGGAAAGCGGCGCTGATCGATACTCCACCGAGATCGTGGCCGACACCATGCAAATGCTCGGTTCGCGGCAGGGCGGTGGCGAGCCGCGCGAGGCGCGTGAGCCCGCCGCCTCGAAAAGCGGAGGCGGCGACGCGCATGTCCCGGTGAAGAAACCCGCGGGAAAATTCGACGACATGGAAGACGACATTCCTTTCTGAGACGTCTTGAAACATCGCATTTCCGCCCCGAAATCAGTCGCATAGATGCTGCGTTGCGGTATAATTCGCGCCGTTCAAGCGAACTCCCATGCCGATATACGAATACCGTTGCTCGGACTGCGGCTTTCAGAAGGAGTACCTGCAAAAGGTCTCCGAGCCGCCGATGAGCGTGTGCCCGTCGTGCAACAAGGCGACCTTCGTGAAGATGCTGACCGCTGCAGGTTTCCAACTGAAAGGTAGCGGCTGGTACGCGACTGATTTCAAGGGCGGAGCGAAAGCGAAGCCGGCCGAAACCAAGGCCGACGCCAAGGCCGAGTCCGGAGCCGCGGCCGACGCCAAGGCCGAAGCGAAGTCGGAAGCGAAATCTGAAACCAAGACCGAAACTAAGACCGAAACTAAGACCGAAACAAAGAGCGAATCGGGCGGCAAGGCCGCCGCGCCGGCAGTCCGCTGAGCCGCGAGTTTCCAGTCTGAACGGCCCGGCCGCCGCGCCGGGCCTTTTGTTTTTGCACCATGAGAAGATATTTCATCACCGGATTGCTGATCTGGATCCCGCTGGTCATCACCTTATGGGTGCTCGATCTGGTGGTGAGCATGCTCGATCAAAGCCTGCGGCTGCTGCCGCCGGCGTACCAGACTGAAGCATGGCTCGGCTTTCATATCCCGGGCATGGGCGTGTTGCTCACGTTGATGATCGTGTTCGTCACCGGCGTGTTCGGCGCCAACCTCATCGGCGCCAAGCTGGTGAACTTCTGGCACGAAATCCTGCACCGCATCCCGGTGGTGAACACCATCTACTCGAGCGTCAAGCAGGTTTCCGACACGCTGTTCTCTTCCGGCGGGCAGGCGTTCCGCAGGGCGCTGCTGATCGAATGGCCGCGCCCCGGAATGTGGACCATTGCCTTTCTTACGGGGACGCCGGGAGGCGATGTCGCCCGGCACCTGCAAGGGGATTACGTCAGCGTCTACGTGCCGACCACCCCGAACCCGACCGGCGGATACTTCGTGATGCTGCCGCGCAAGGACGTGATCGAACTCGACATGAGCGTGGATGAGGCGCTCAAGTACATCGTTTCGATGGGGGTAGTGGCGCCCGCGGCGAACGGCAGGTACGGCAGCGCGAAAGCCTGAACCGATGCGCACCCACTACTGCGGAGAGCTGTCGGCCGGGCTGGTCGGCCAGAGCGTGACGCTCGCGGGCTGGGCTCACCGCCGCCGCGACCACGGCGGAATCATTTTCATCGACCTGCGCGACCGCGAGGGGCTGGCCCAGGTGGTGTGCGACCCGGATCGCGTCGAGGCGTTCAAGACCGCTGAGCGCGTGCGAGGCGAGTTCGTGCTGAAGATCACCGGCAAGGTGCGCAGGCGCCCCGAGGGCGCCGTCAATCCCGAATTGCGCTCGGGCGAGGTCGAGGTGCTGGCGCACGAGGTGGAGATCCTCAACACTTCGCTCACGCCGCCATTCCAGCTCGACGACGAAAACATCTCGGAGACGGTGCGCCTGGAGCACCGCGTCATCGACCTGCGCCGCCCGGTGATGCAGAGGAACCTCATGGTGCGCTACCGCGCTGCGATGGCGGCGCGCAGATACCTGGACGCACACGGCTTCATCGACATCGAGACGCCGGTGCTCTATAAGTCTACGCCCGAGGGCGCGCGCGAGTTTCTGGTGCCCTCGCGCATTCACAACGGCCAGTTCTATGCGCTGCCGCAGTCGCCGCAACTGTTCAAGCAGATGCTGATGATGGCGGGATTCGACCGCTATTACCAGATCGTCAAGTGCTTCCGCGACGAGGATCTGCGCGCCGACCGCCAGCCCGAATTCACCCAGATCGACGTCGAGACCTCGTTCCTCGGCGAGCAGGACATCCGGGACCTGATGGAGAGCCTCATCCGCACCGCGTTCAGCGAAGCCGCAAGTATCGAGCTGCCGAGCCCCTTCCCGGTGATGACCTTCGCCGAGGCCATGCGCCTGTACGGCTCGGACAAACCCGACCTGCGCATACCGCTCGTCCTGACAGAACTGACCGACGCGATGAAGGGCGTGCCGTTCAAGGTATTCAGCGCCCCGGCCAACGCGCCCGGCGGCCGCGTCGCGGGGCTGCTGGTACCCGGTGGCGCCTCGCTCACCCGGGGTGAAATCGACGGCTACACGGAGTTCGTGAAGATCTACGGCGCCAAGGGCCTTGCCTATATGAAGGTCAATGACGCGAGCCAATTGAACGAGACCGGCCTGCAGTCGCCCATCGTCAAGAACCTGTCCGAAGCGGCGCTTGGGGCGACCATCGAGCGCACCGGTGCGAAACGCGGCGATCTGATCTTTTTCGGCGCCGACAGGCAAAAGGTGGTCAACGACGCTCTGGGTGCACTGCGCGCGAAAATCGGCCACGAAAAAGGTTTCGCTTCGAAGGAATGGAAGCCGCTGTGGGTCGTCGATTTCCCGATGTTCGAGTATGACGAGGAAGCGAAGACCTGGGCCGCGCGCCACCATCCGTTCACTGCGCCGAAGGATGGCCACGAGGAATTTCTCTCGACAGATCCCGGCCGAGCGATTGCCAAGGCCTACGACATGGTTTTGAACGGCTGGGAGCTCGGCGGCGGCTCGGTCCGGATCCACCGGCAGGAAGTTCAGGCCAAGGTGCTCGACGCGCTGAAAATCAGTCCCGCCGACCAGCAGAAGAAGTTCGGCTTCCTGCTGAACGCGCTGCAATACGGCGCGCCGCCCCACGGCGGCATCGCGTTCGGCCTGGACCGCATGGTGACGCTGATGTGCGGTGCCGATTCCATCCGCGAAGTGATCGCCTTTCCCAAGACGCAAAGCGGCCAGGACCTGCTCACCGGCGCGCCCTCGGCGGTCGGTGAGGCGCAGCTGCGCGACGTGCACATCCGCCTGAGGACTCCGACGCCGTAATGCGCCTCGCCGCGTTGCTCCTCGCGTTGGCAATCGCGCTCCCGGCCGCGGCGTTCTCGAAGACCGGTGAGGTGCGCCGTGCGGAGCTGCCGCCCGAAGCGCGCGCAATGCTGGCGCTGATCCGCAACGGCGGCCCGTTTTCCTACCCGAAGGACGGTGCGCCGTTCGGCAATCGCGAGCAGTTGCTGCCGAAGCGCCCGCGCGGCTACTACCGCGAGTACACGGTGAAAGCCGCCGCAAGCCGCGACCGCGGCGCGCGGCGCATCGTGGCGGGCCAGGGCGGCGAGTTCTACTATTCGGACGATCATTACCGAGCGTTCAGGCGCATTCTGGAGTGACATGGGCAAGCTCGCGCAACGCTTTCTCGATCCTGAGAAATCCGGTGTCTACCGCGTGAGCGGCGCGGGCGTGCCGCGAACCGCGGCGCGCGAAGCGGGCCTCGCGCTGCTTGAGGTTTCGCTCGATGGTGTGGCCGACAAGGACGCGCTGCTGCGGCAGTTCGCGGCATCGCTTGGGTTCCCCGACTGGTTCGGCGGCAATTGGGACGCGCTCGAGGATTGCCTCACGGATCTGTCCTGGCACGCGGCCGCGGGCTTCGTACTGCTGCTGCCTGGAGCCGATACGCTTGCGGCACTGCATGCCGACGACTATGGCGTGCTGATCGACGTGCTCGCCAGCTGCGCCCAGTACTGGCGCGAGCGCGGCGTTCCGTTCTTCGCGGTGTGCGACGACCCAGGCGGCGCGCTGGTGCTGCCGGCGCTGTTCAACGAAGCCGAGCGGTGACCGGATTCAAGATCCCGGTATCGGTGCTGGTGGTGGTGCATACCCCGGCCCTCGACGTGCTGCTGCTCGAGCGCGCCAGCCGTCCCGGGTTCTGGCAGTCGGTGACCGGCTCGGTCGACCACAAAGACGAGCCCCTCGAGACCACAGCGCTGCGCGAAGTGCGCGAGGAGACGGGCATCGACGCGGCGGCGTTTCGCCTGTCGCGCTGGAACGTGGTCAACACTTTCGAGATCTATCCGCAATGGCGCCACCGCTACGGCCCCGGCGTAACGCGCAACACCGAGCACGTGTTCAGCCTCGAAGTCCCCGGACGGCTCCCAGTCACCATCGCGCCCGGCGAGCATCTCGCGCACCTGTGGCTGCCCTGGCGCGAAGCGGCGGAGAAGTGTTTCTCGTGGTCCAACCACGACGCCATCCTCGCGTTGCCGCAGCGCGCACGCGCGCTCGTATGAGCCTACGCGCGCACGCACGGGCATGAGGCTGCAGGCGCAGCTTGCCGCAATCTCGATCGTAGTTTTTGCGTGTGCGGCAGGCGCCGCCGAGGAAGTCTCGGTCGTGACGCAGCGGCGCGGCGAGGCGGTGGAGGTGAGTGCGCGCGCGGTCGTGGACGCGCCGCACGCATTGGTATGGTCCACGCTTACGGACTACTCGAAGCTTCCGGAGTTCGTCCCCGGCCTGCGCGTAAGCCGCGTCGTGGAGCGGCGCGGTCCGACGACGGTGGTCCATCAGCAGGGCGAAGCGAGATTCCTGATTTTCTCGCATCCGATCGACGTGCTGGTCGAATCCACGGAGTACCCGCCGTCGGTGATCGCGATTCACCTGGTGAAGGGCAGCCTGCGCCAGTTGACCGGTCGCTACGAGGTTGCAAGCCTGGCGAAAGCCTCGGGGAGCAGAATCGAGTTGCGCTGGATCGGAACGATCGAGCCCGAATTCGGATTGATGCCGTTGATCGGTGAACTTCTGGTGCGCGCGAATATCGAAGATCAGTTCCTCGGGATGGTGCGCGAGATCGAACGGCGCGAGGCCGAGCGACGGCGCAACCCCTCAAAGCAGTCGCCGTAAGAAAGGCAGAGAATGATGAGAATGGTTTTCCTTCCGTTGCGCGCCTGCGTAGTGGCGGCGGCAACGGTATTGTTGGCCGCAGGCTGCGCGTCGTTCGACGCTGCACGGCGCGACATTGCGCAGCGCGGCGCAGACGATCGACAATGCGAGAGGTGGTTGGCGGCGTTCGACGCAGTCGTCGAAGCCGCAGGCGTGCGCGATGCAGGGGCCACGCGCATTGCCGGTTTCCAGCAATTGCGGGTCGATCGTTTCCTCGCTTCGTTCCGGGATTCGGCCACGGGCGATGCCGCATTGGCGGCGTGGCTCGAGCGCATGCGCGAACTCGACCGCGCTGCGCGGGCCGCGGAACTCTCCAACCTGCCGGACGCTGCGCTTGCGTCGCTGGAAGTCGCCGCGAAAGCATCCGCGCTCGATCGCGTCGACGCCTGCGGCCGGCAGCTCACCGCGTCCGACCTGAATGCGCCGGCGCGCATCGCCGCGCTGCGCGCGACGGCGCAGGTTCCTGACGACTATGCCACATGGCAGCGCGCGCTCGGGCTCTATCCGCTCACGCGCGTTGCGTTTTCCGCGGGCGTGCAAAGGTGGCACGACGAAGCGGTCGCGGCGTTTCGCGCTGCGGGCTCCGGAGCGCCTGCCGCGCAGCCCGTTCAGTCGTATTCGCCGGAGGGGACGAAGCTTTCACGCGAGGCGGTGGCCGAGATCATGCGTGGGGCGGTGCGCGATGCGCTGGGCGTGCCGAGCTTCACCGCGCAGCAGAGCGCCCGGTTGCTTGGCGCGTACGCGCCGGTGCTCGAGATCGAAACCACCGGCGATTACGACCGGCTCGGCCAACCGCGAATCGACGCGCGGGCGCGGCCCTCGGTCGATACGTCGCGACCGGTGCTCTTCGGGCGTGTCGCCTGGACGCGATACCACGGGCAAACGCTGGTGCAGCTGGTATACACGGGATGGTTTCCAGAGCGTCCGAGCGATGGTGCATTCGACATTCTTGGCGGCGCCCTCGACGGTATCGTCTTGCGCGCAACGCTCGCACCCGACGGCGAGCCGCTGGTCTACGACGCCATCCATCCGTGCGGCTGCTACCACATGTTCTTTCCGACGCCTCGCGCAAAGCCGCTCGCGGCGCCCGATCCGGACGACGAATGGGCGTTCGTGCCGGCCTCGCTCGCGGCTCTTCCGCCGGATGCGCGCATTCGCGTCCGCGTCGCCACGCGCACCCATTACCTGCTTGATGTGGCGGCTGGCGCCGCCGGCGTATCCGGCCAAAGCTACACGCTCGCCGACGAGGAGGAGCTTCGCGCGTTGCCGCTGCCGGGGGGCGCCACGCGCAGCCTGTACGGGCCTGACGGTCTGGTGGCCGGCAGCGAACGGCTCGAGCGCTTCGTGTTCTGGCCGATGGGAGTGCCGAGCGCGGGCACCATGCGCCAGTGGGGCCGCCATTCCACCGCCTTCCTCGGGCGGCGGCATTTCGACGATGTCGATCTGATCGAGCGCCGCTTCCGCCTGGAGTTGGAGTGAGCCTGCCGCTTCCCGATCCGGAGCGGATCGCACAGGCGGTCCTGATCCCCGCTTACCTGGAAGACGCCTACTGGTGGGCCTATGTGCATCCACGAGCGGTGCGCTTGTTCGAACGCCAGTGGCTGGTGAACATGATCCTGTGGGGCAATTTCGCGCGCTTGCGCGACGCGGCGCTCGATGCGCTCGGTGATTCCCTGCCCGGGCGCACGCTGCAGGTGGCCTGTGTTTACGGTGACCTGACCGAACGGCTCGCATTGCGCGTGGCGGGGGGGGGCGCCTCGACGTAGTCGACGTGCTGCCGATCCAGCTGAAGAATCTCGAGCGCAAGCTGCCCGCCGAAGCACCGGTGGAGCTGCACCATGCCGACTCGCGCGCACTGGGTTTCGCCGATGCAAGCTTCGACCGGGTGCTGATTTTCTTCCTGTTGCACGAGCAACCCGAAGAGGTGCGGCGTGCCACCCTCGCAGAGGCGTTGCGCGTATTGCGTCCCGGTGGCCGGCTGGTGGTGGTCGACTATCACCGACCGAACTACACGCATCCCTTGCGCCTGCTGCTCGGCGCGGTGCTGCGCCGGCTCGAACCTTACGCCCTCGACCTGTGGCGCGATGAAGTGTTCACGTGGTTGCCCGCCGGCGCTGCCCGACTGGTCGAAAAACGCCGTTATTTTGGCGGGCTGTATCAGCAACTCCGGATCGAACGCCTCGGCTAGCGGCGCGCCGGTGCAAGCGGGATGTGGTAGCTTTTACGTTGTGCTTTCCCTCCGAGTCGCCACACTCAACATCCACAAGGGGCTGTCGTACTTCAACCGGCGCATGGTGATCCATGAGCTGCGCGAAGGGCTGCGCGCGCTCGATGCGGACATCGTGTTCCTGCAGGAAGTGCAGGGGCTGAACGAGCGACATGCGCTGCGCTTCGCGCAATGGCCGAGCACGCCGCAACACGAGTTTCTCGCCGAAGGGCAGTGGCAGCACGCTTACGGGTGCAATTCGGTCTACGACCACGGCCACCATGGCAACGCGATCCTGTCGCGCTTCCCAATCCGCACCATAGGAAACCGCGACATTTCCAACCACAGGTTCGAGCGCCGCGGCCTGCTGCATTGCGCGATCGACGTGCCCGGCGCGGCGCAGCCGGTGCACGCAGTGTGCGTGCACCTGTCACTGCACGCGCGCGGCCGCAGGCGCCAGCTGGCGACGCTCTCGGACCATCTGGGCGCGCTGGTGGGGCCGTTCGAACCGCTGATCGTGGCGGGCGACTTCAACGACTGGCGCCATGCGGCGAGCCGTTCGCTCTCGGCGCGGCTCGGGTTGCAGGAAGTCTCGATCGAGTCGAGCGGCCGGCCGGCGCGCACCTTTCCAAGCTTGCTGCCGGTCCTGCGCCTGGATCGAATTTACGTGCGCGGCTTCCGCGTGAGCGCCGCGCGCGCGCATGGCGGCAAGCCCTGGTCGCTCTTGTCCGACCATCTGGCCTTGACCGCCGACATCGCGCTCGCGGCGCGAATCTGACCCCGATGCCGCTGCAGTACGTCGCCGGCAATCGCCTGACCCTGCTCAAGAACGGCGAGCAGTACTTTCCTGCGCTGAACGACGCAATCGACGCTGCGCGGCGCGAAGTATTCGTCGAGACCTATATTTTCGCCGACGACATGGCCGGAAGCCTGGTGGCGGCCGCGCTTGCACGCGCCGCGGCGCGCGGGGTCGATGTCCATCTGCTGCTCGACGGATTCGGCGCGCGCGACTTCGCGCCGCGATTGCGTGATCTGCTCGAGCGCGCCGGAGTGCAAGTGCTGGTGTTCCGGCCGAAGATCAGCCCGTTGACGCTGCGCCGCAGCCGGCTGCGACGCATGCACCGGAAGATCGCCTGCGTCGATGCCGCGCTCGCCTTCGTGGGCGGTCTGAACGTGATCGACGACTACGACACGCCAGGGCAGGTCCCGCCGCGCTACGATTACGCAGTGCGCATCGAGGGCCCGCTCGCCGCTCAGGCGCGCTACGCGGCAGCTCGGCTGTGGTCGAACCTCGCCTGGGCAAGTCTCGGCCGGCGCTGGCCGGGATTTGCCGATCCGGCGCGCTGGCGCACGCCGCGAAGCGTGGTGGATGTCGCCCCCGCCTGCGGCGATTGCCGCTCGGCCCTCGTGTTGCGCGACAGCCTGCGTCACCGCCGCGACATCGAAGAGGCGTACCTCGAACTGATCGAAATGGCGCAGATCGAGGTCGTGATCGCGAACGCCTATTTTTTCCCGGGGCGGCGCTTCAGGCGCGCGCTGCGCGCCGCGGCCGCGCGCGGCGTGCGGGTGGTGCTATTGCTGCAGGGCCGGGTCGAGTACACGCTGCTGCACTATGCATCGCGCGCACTTTACCGCGCGCTGCTCGAGGCCGGCGTCGAGATCCACGAATATCAGCGCAGCTTCCTGCACGCCAAGGTGGCTGTGTTCGACTCGCGCGTCGCAACGGTGGGTTCGTCGAACATCGATCCGTTCAGCTTCATGATGGCGAAGGAGGCCAATGTGTTCGTCGAAGACTCGGTCTTCGCCCGGCAACTGCGTGCAAGCCTGGGGGAGGCGATCGAAACCGGCGCGCGGCAGGTGCGCCTGCACCGCTGGCGGCGGTTGTCGTGGTGGCTGGGAATCCGCATCCGGCTCGCGTACGCGACAGCGCGCCTCATCATGGTGATCGCGGGGTACGGCAAGGGCTGACGCGCGCGCACGGGTTCGAATCCCGCGCTCACGCCTTAGGCCGCCTGCCGAACATTCCCCAGCCTTCCATGGTCAGCACGGTTTCGCCGTTCTGGTTCACCGCTTCCGAGCGGCTCTTCAGCAGGCCGGCGGTCGGCCGCGACTGCGAGACGCGCGACTCGGTGATCACGCGCCGGAACGTGATGGTATCGCCCGGACGCACCGGCTTCAACCAGCGCACGTTGTCCATGCCGGGCGACCCCATGCTCGCCGAGCGGCCGATGTAGTGCTCGACCATGGTCCGCATCGCGACGCAGCAGGTGTGCCAGCCGCTCGCGATGATGCCGCCGTAGAAGCTTTCCTTCGCCGCCTCGGGGTCGACGTGGATGGGTTGCGGGTCGAACTGCTTCGCGAACGCGATGATTTCTTCCTGCGTGAACGTGTGGCGGCCCATTTCGACCACCTCGCCTACCTTGAAATCTTCCCAGTACAGCATCGTCATTGCAGTCCCTCCGGAGCGGTGCGCTCGTAGCAGCCGATCAGTTCGCGCAGCGCCGCGGGCAGCGGCGCCGGCGTCATGGTCTTCGGGTCCGCGTTGACGTACACCAGTTCCGCGGTGATGAAGGGCTTCTCGGGCGGACCGGTTTCGGCGCGGTGGATTTCGAAAGCGAAAGTGATGCTGGTGCGGCCGAGCTTCGCCGCGCGGCACAGCACGTCGAGGGCGTCGTCATAGCGCGCCGAGCCGAGGTAGTCCACTTCAGCCTTACGCAGGTACATGTCGTTGCCGTAGCGCTCGACATAGCCGTGCGGGTAGGGCAGACCGATCTCGCGCCAGTACTCTGCAATCGCGGTATCAATGTAGGTCAGGTAATGGCCATTGAACACGATGCCCTGCATGTCCACCTCGGCCCAGCGCACCCGCAGGCGGTGCGCACACTTGTAGTCTTTTCGGGACATCTGAACCGACCGGGCGGAAAGCTGCGGAGTTTAATTCAAAGCCGGCACGGGGCGAATCACCCATGCTAGATTCCGCGCATGCAAAGGCGCGTCCTCGTCGTCTACGCGCACCCGGACCACGACCGTTCGCGCGCGAACCTCCGGTTGCGCGCCGCAATCGAAGGGCTGCCCGGGGTGACGCTGCATGATCTGTATGCCGCGTATCCGGATTTCTTCATCGACGCCAGGCGCGAACAGGCGATGCTGCTCGAGTACGACGTTCTGGTGTTCCAGCATCCGATGCACTGGTACGGAGCGCCCGCAATCGTCAAGGAGTGGCAGGATACCGTGCTCGAGGCCGGCTGGGCTTGGGGCGAGGGCGGCGACCGGCTGCACGGCAAGCAGTTCATGCAGGCCATCAGCGCGGGCGGCCCGCAGGAATCCTACCGCCGCGGCGGCAAGGCGCATTTTACCGTCGTCGAACTGCTGCGGCCGTTCGAGCAGATGGCGCACTACTGCGGAATGGTTTGCCTGCCGCCTTTCGTCACCTACGCGGCGAGCCTCGCCTCGAATGACGAACTCGACGCGCACGCGCAGGACTACCGCGCGCTTGTCGCGCAGATCGCCGCGGGCGAGTCGCCCGCGGCGTTCGACACTTTTTCCTCCCCGGAGTAGGTCCATGGCCGAACACGGTTTTCTGCACCAGGCGCTGGTCTATCTCGCTGCCGGCGTCATCGCGGTGCCGGTGTTCAAGCGCCTGGGGCTGGGTTCGGTGCTCGGGTTCCTGGTCGCCGGCGTGGCCATCGGGCCGTGGGGCCTGCGCCTGATTTCCGAACCGGAAACCGTGCTGCATTTTTCTGAGTTCGGCGTGGTGCTGCTGCTGTTTCTGGTCGGGCTGGAGTTGAATCCGCAGCGGCTTTGGCAGATGCGCCGCGCGATCTTCGGCATGGGAGCCGTGCAGGTCGCGGCGACGATGCTGGCGGTTGCGGCGCTAGGGTGGGCGTTTGGCCGGAGCGTCACCGTGGCGCTCGTCGCGGGCATGGGTTTCGCGATGTCCTCCACCGCGATTGCGCTCGCCACGCTCGAGGAGAAAAACCTGCTGCCGACCCCGGGCGGGCAGGCGTCGTTTTCGGTGCTGCTGTTCCAGGACCTCGCGGTGATCCCGCTGATGCTGGCGCTCGGCATGATTTCGCCGGGCAAATCCGGTGCGGGAATCGACTGGCTTGCGGCCGCCAAGGCAATCGCCATCATCGTGGCGCTGATCTTTGCCGGCCGGCATCTGCTGAGGCCGGTGCTGCGTTACATCGCCAATACCCGGCTGCGGGAGATCTTTCTCGGTTTTTCGCTGTTGCTGGTGCTCGGCATTGCGGCGCTGATGCAAGCGGCCGGGTTGTCGATGGCGCTCGGGGCGTTCCTTGCGGGTGTCCTGCTCGCGGATTCCGAGTACCGCCACGAGCTCGAACTCGACATCGAGCCGTTCAAGGGCTTGCTGCTTGGATTGTTCTTCATCGCAGTGGGCATGTCGGTCGACCTGGGCCTGTTGATGCGCTCGCCACTGCTGGTGCTCGGACTGGCGCTCGGCGTGGTCGCTCTGAAGATCGCGTTGCTTTATCCGGTGGCAAAGCTGTTCGGCTACTGCGGGCGCGCCGACGCGCTGCTATTCGCACTGACGCTGTCGCAGGTCGGGGAATTCGCCTTCGTGCTGTACGGCGTGGCAGGCTCGCAACAGGTGCTGGAGCGCGCCACGGTCGATCTGCTGACTGCTGCGGTGGCGGCCTCGATGCTCACCACACCGCTGCTGATCGCGCTCTACCAGCGCGTGATCATGCCGCGGCTGGAGCGGCGCTCCGAGCGCGCGCCCGACGCGATCGAGGAGCACAACCCGGTCATCATTGCCGGTTTCGGCCGCTACGGCCAGATCGTCTCGCGCGTGCTGCGCGGCCTGGCCATCGGCTCGACGGTGGTCGACCACGATCCGAATCAGATCGACATGGTGCGCCGGTTCGGCTCGATCGCGTATTACGGCGACGCGACGCGGCTCGATCTGCTCGAATCCGCCGGGGCGGGCAAGGCCAAGCTGCTGGTGGTCGCTGTCGACGACCACGAGGCGGCGCTCGAGATCACGCGGCTTGCGCGCAGCCATTTTCCGCAGTTGAAGGTGCTTGCGCGCGCGCACAGCCGCTCGGATGCGTTCGAGTACGTGGAGATGGGCGTGCCGGCCGTACGCGAGACATTCGGCTCGGCGCTCGATGCCGCGGAGCTGGCGCTCAGGATGCTCGGGCACCATCCGCACGTGGCGCGGCGCGTGGCGGTGCAGTTCCGGCGCCGCGACGAGGAACTGCTGATCGAGCATGCGCCGCTTCGGCACGACGAGAAGAGGTTGATCGCGGCATCGCAGCAGGGACGCAGCGACCTGGAACGGCTGCTGAGCGAGGAGGCCGGCAGATTGCGCAAGGCCGGCGAGGGCGACTGGCGCTGACGTTGACGCGGCAGCCGTCTACAATAGAAGCGCACCCCATGGTCCACGACGCCAGCTTCCCGCCGCCCGCGCCGCCGCCCGCCGAACTCGACGAGTTGTCCAGCGAGCTTACCGGCTGGGAAAACCCCGCCGCGCGCCTGCTCGCGTCGCTGTCCAACAATGAACTGCAGTTGTTCGCACAGCCGATCCTTCGGCTCCCCGGAGGAAACGATTTTCCGATGGCGGAAACCCTGGTGCGGCTGCGCGAAGAAGAGCAGAAGCTGCTGCCGCCGGGCGAATTCCTGCCGGCATTCGAGCATTGCAGGATGATGCCGGCGCTCGACCGCTGGGTCGCGAAGAACGTGATCGACAACCTCACCCACCCGCCGGCCAAGGGAATGATCCTGACCATCAATATTTCCGGCCAGACGATCGAGGATGCGGATTTCCTGCCGTTCGTTGCCGGCGAGCTGGTGCGCCGCGACGTAGATGCGCAGGCAATCTGCCTCGAAATCGATGAAGTCGACACGCTCGCGCGTCCCGAGGCGGCGGCAAAGTTCGCGACGACCGCGCGCCGCTTCGGCTGCCGCGTGCTGATCGACAGCTTCGGCCGGCGCTCGGTGACGTTCAATGCGCTCACCGCACTGCAGGCGAGCTTCGTCAAGGTGGATGGCTCGATCGTACGCAGCATCCTCACGACACCCAGCGCGGCAAACAAGTTGAGCGCGATCGTCCGGGTCGGCAGCGTGATGAATATCGACGTGATCGCGGAATGCGTCGAGTCGCAGGAGATCCTCGACCGGCTGCGCAAGCTCGGCGTGGGCTATGCGCAGGGCTTCGGCATCGCGCTGCCGCGTCCCGTCGAGCACCGCCTTAACGTGGCCGTGGCCTGATCCGGGCTACCCTCTGGTAGCGCCGATGGATGAATCCGTCGTTCGCGCAGTGGCCAAATGGCCGGGCATCCCCGCAGTGTACGGCTGGTTGCTGCTCGACCGGCGCGGCGAGTGGCGCATACGCACCGGCCCTGAGGAAATGGCGTCCTTCGAGCGCATCGGCAACGCGGCGCTGCGCGAGTTCATCGCGCGCAACTATGCGTCCGACGAGCGCGGGTGCTGGTATTTCCAGAACGGGCCGCAGCGGGTGTTCGTGCGCCTGGGCTACACGCCGCGCGTCTGGCGCCTCGAAGGCGAGCATTTGCGCGATCACTGCGGTCAGGCCGCGCAAGCGCCGCTCGAAGCGTGGCTCGACGAGGAGGGTTCGCTGATCCTGGCAGACGAGCGCGGTGTGGGCGTGCTCGACGATCGCGACTTGGCGAGGGCCGCCGAAGGGATCGTCGACGCGACGATCTCGATAGGGGGAATCGAGGCTCGGCTCGGGACGATTGCAGGCAGCGAGATGGCGCAGCGCTTCGGTTTCCAGTGTGAGCCGCGGCCGTAGAATGGCAACGATCAGCGCATCTGCACAAAGGTGAGCCAGATGTCAAAACTTGACGCCTACGAACTGGAAGTCCTGAAGGCCTTTGAGAAAGGCAAACTCAAGTCCGTCGCCACGAAGAGTGAGCTTGAAAAACTCAAGACTGCGGCGAGGGCCACTGCAATCAAAGATCGCAGAGTGAACATCCGCTTGTCCTCTATTGACCTCAGCGATATTCAGGTCAAAGCGCTTGAGGAGGGAATTCCGTACCAAACCCTGATTGCCAGTGTTCTGCACAAGTACGTTACCGGTCGACTTCTGGAGCAATCGCGACGTATCACTGGTCGCACAACGCGGACGTCCCGCAAGCGGGCCGCCGGGTAGCGCGACGTTGACCTCTACGCCTATGCTCGAACTATTCCTCATAGTTGCAGCCATCGCGGCCTATTACTTTGGGTACACCAACGGAAGCAAGGAAGGTGCGGAGCGAGCACTTTCTGAACAACGAGAGAAGGTTCATGCTGGAATGGCGCCAGACTCCATCTTCCGCAGATCGTATGGAGTGCCAGGCTTCTACCTCGCGGACACAAGTGCAAAACTCGAAGGCATGCCACTCGTCACGATTTCATCCGCAAACTTTCTTGAATTTGTCGCAAGACAGAAGCTTTCGGATGAAGCATCTCGCGACGAAATCGAGGCGATGAAGAGCCAACTTGCTGGCGCGTACTTGCTGGCAACGGGCATGAGCGCTGGTACGCTAGACGCTCTCAAGCGAACATTTCCTTCGGGTCAGAACGCAGATAAACGCGAGGTTTAACTTGGCATTTGTGCGGACGGGCGGGAGGCACTGCTCGGCGTTCAGGCATCGCGTCGCCTGCCGCACACTTCCGAGTTAGGCACAAGTGGCGCCCCACACGTGCTCGATGAATCATGAAGAACTGCGCCTACTGCGGCCATCGTGAACCAGCGTCGAAAGAGCATATATGGCCAAGCTCTTTGATAGGAAAATATGAGGGTCTAAAAACCTACAACCCAAAAAACAACAAGTTTTACACTGGGGATCCTGTGATCAAGGACGTCTGTGCTACCTGCAACAATGTCCGTCTGAGCACGCTGGACTCCTACTTGTGCTCACTCTACGATAAACATTTTTGCAACATCATCGAGCCTGGAGACGGTGCTCGAATCGAGTACAACTACGATTTGCTTCTGCGTGCGCTACTAAAAATATCTTATAACTCGTCTCGTGCAGCTGACAATGAAAAAAGCAAAAAGCTTCATGCACAATTCGCCAAGTATATTTTGAATGGCGAATACTGCCGCAATCTTATGCTTCGACTCCAGATTGTGACAGCCTCCAAGTCCATAAATCTCGAAGATCGCTCCGAACAAATGTTCAGACCGGAGCTTTTGAGGTGTGCCGTGGTTGCGTATGACGGAGCACTGAGTTACAGGTTCCTTGTGCGAATGGTCGCCATCAATAGTTTCTGGTTTTACATAATTATTCCGTACAGGAATGAGGCTAAGCACAAGTGGCGCGATTTTCTAGAAGGCTTTTGCAACTGGAAGACGCCGCCCGGGATGCTCGTGGAGTCGCACTCAAGCGTTCTCGAGATACCTGTAGACAAAACGACGTATATGCATCCAGAACTTCTTGGCTCTCTCTTAAATGCAGAAAATGCCTAACAACAGGTTTCACGCGACGCCAGCGAGCAAATGAACTCAATAGCTCGTGGGGTCGTTGTAGCTGTGAGCGCTGCGTGGCTCTTCGTGTGCTCTGACCCTTGCATAGGTCAATCGCGCCCACCGAAGTCAGAGCCTGTGACCTTTGTGCGCGACATGGTCTTCAAAGTAGAAGATCGTGAGGTCAAATTAATAACGGGCTCAAAGTGGTTAATGGCCCGTAGCTCATTGATCATTCTTGCCTCACAGATTGTGATTGTCCTATCAGATGAAAAGAATGGCGTTTTGTTTAATGACTACGACGAAATTCCCGTTGCTCACATTTCTGGGACGTATAACGTGCAGCGAGGGAGACTTGCGCAAGTTGTTGAGTCAATCGGGGGTGGGGCAGTACTGAGGCTCAATGACGGCTCCCTGTGGGAGATTTCGTCGTTTGATAAATTCGATACCTCTTATTGGCTTCCCCCATACGCTGTCGTAGTCACTACCGGAGGTTTCATCAACATCAAAAAGGGCAAGCAAGTTGGAGCGAGACGCATAAAGTGACTGCTGACTGCGAGCATTAACGGTCGAGATTCACCACTGCATAGAATCGCCCGACGGCATTTGAACGGGAGAGCCTGCTAGGAGCGAACGCGTAACGCCTCGATCCCGCGTTCGAGCATCGAGTCGGAGCGCAAACACTCGCGCCGTGCGAGGAAGTCTATCGCCACCACCCCGGCATCGACCGTGAACTCGCCCGCGGCAAGGCGTCTGACCAGTTCCCCGGGCGTAACCAGCATGAACTCGGCCACCTCGCCGTCCTGATTGAACGGCCGGAAATCCTCCGGCAATTCCAGATCGAAGCAATCCAGCGTTTCGTCGTGAACGCCTTCGGATTCCACCTGCCGCACCCGAAGCTTGCCGACCGCAGCAGCGGCGGCAGCCAATGCGGGCGGAATCCCCGCCTCCTCCGCGCATTCCTTGACCAGTGTGCCGCGCGCGTCCATCCCTTCGGCGATTCCGCCACCGACCAGGTTGTCGAGCATGCGCGGATAGATGGGCTTGCTATGGCTGCGTCGCGCGATCCACATCCGCCAGCCGCCGCGGACGCGAACATAGCCATTCAGCTGCGCCGCCCGCGCGGGCAGACCGAATGCGCGCATCGCCGCACGCTCGAGTGCGAACACCGGCGTGCCCGAGGCGGGTGAGAAGATCGTGTAGCGCTCGTTGCGCCAGCCGCGAATCAGGCCTTCATCCGCGAGCGTGCGCGCAATTGCGCCAAGCGCATCGCTGAGCGCCTGCGGCGCAGCGAGGGCGAGCACGATGGCATCGGGTCGGCACGCGAACACCTCCGGCCAGCGCCTCACTTGGGCCGCAACCGATGGTCCGACCCAGCCAAGGACATGCCCGTGGAGCATCAACGGGGCGAGCCCCTTCGGATCAAAACTCGATGCAGCCGCGAGGGCGTCGTGCAGGCTCATGAAGGAACCAAGGCTAGCATCCGGCCGCGCGCACGCTGGAGACGCTTTCCGTTGTCCCACGAGCCTTGACGCTACCCCGAAAAACTCTTTATAATCCGGCCTCTTTTTTGCACCGGGCCGGCCCACCGCTGCATGTGCGCCGTCCCGGTTCGTGTTTCTGGAACCCTTAAAACATGCCCACTATCAATCAGTTGATGCGTAAAGGGCGCGCGACGGAAGCTGTGAAAAGCAAGGTTCCGGCGCTCGCCAACTCGCCCCAGAAGCGGGGGGTCTGCACGCGCGTTTATACGACCACGCCGAAGAAGCCGAACTCGGCGTTGCGCAAGGTGGCAAAGGTGCGGCTCACCAATGGCTTCGAGGTGATTTCATACATCGGCGGCGAAGGTCATAACCTGCAGGAACACTCCGTGGTGCTGATCCGCGGCGGGCGCGTCAAGGACCTGCCGGGCGTGCGCTACCACATCGTGCGCGGCAGCCTCGACACCCAAGGGGTGAAGGACCGCAAGCAGAGCCGCTCCAAGTACGGCGCTAAACGCGCCAAGGCCGCATAAAGGGATTCGAGGACTTCAGTCATGCCACGACGCAGAGAAGTACCCAAGCGAGAGATCCTGCCGGACCCGAAATTCAACAACGGGGACGTCGCCAAGTTCATGAACGTGCTGATGACGCGGGGCAAGAAGTCAGTGGCCGAGCGCATCGTGTACGGCGCGTTTGACGCAATCAAGTCGAAATCGGGCAAGGATCCGGTCGAGGTGTTCACGCAGGCGGTGCAGAACGTCAAGCCCGCGGTGGAAGTGAAGAGCCGCCGCGTCGGCGGTGCGAACTACCAAGTGCCGGTCGAAGTGCGCCCGGTGAGGCGTGTCGCGCTGGCGATGCGCTGGATCCGCGAGGCCGCGCAGAAGCGCGGCGAGAAGTCGATGGGCGCGCGCCTGGCGGGCGAACTGATGGAAGCCGCCGAGAGCCGCGGCGGTGCGATGAAGAAGCGCGAGGAAGTGCACCGCATGGCGGAAGCCAACAAGGCGTTCTCGCACTACAGGTTCTGAGGAAGCAGACGGAAGGATATGAGCGTGGCACGCAGGACACCTATCGAGCGCTACCGCAACATTGGCATCAGTGCGCACATTGATGCGGGCAAGACCACGACCACCGAGCGCATCCTGTTCTACACCGGCGTGAGCCACAAGATCGGCGAGGTGCACGACGGCGCCGCGATCATGGACTGGATGGAGCAGGAGCAGGAGCGCGGGATCACCATCACCTCCGCGGCGACCACCTGCTTCTGGAAGGGGATGGACAACAACTACCCCGAGCACCATATCAACATCATCGACACGCCGGGCCACGTCGATTTCACTATCGAGGTGGAGCGCAGCTTGCGCGTGCTCGATGGCGCTTGCATGGTCTACGACGCGGTCGCCGGCGTGCAGCCGCAGTCGGAGACCGTCTGGCGGCAGGCCAACAAATACCGCGTGCCGCGGCTCGCGTTCATCAACAAGATGGACCGCGTCGGCGCGGACTTCTTCAAGTCCTACCATCACATCCGCGAGCGCCTGAAGGGCAATCCGATCCCGATCCAGCTGCCGGTCGGTGCCGAGGAAAAATTCGAAGGCGTGGTCGACCTGGTGCGCATGAAGGCCATCTACTGGGACGATGCGACGCAGGGCATGAAATTCGATATCCGCGAGGTCCCTGCGGGTCTCGTCGCCGAGGCGCAAAAGTGGCGCGAGAACATGGTCGAGGCCGCCGCCGAAGCGAACGAGGAGCTGATGAACAAGTACCTCGGCTCGGGAGAGCTATCGATCGAGGAGATCAAGCGCGGCCTGCGCGTGCGCACGCTGTCGAACGAGATCGTGCCGATGCTGTGCGGCACGGCGTTCAAGAACAAGGGCGTGCAGGCGATGCTCGACGCGGTGATCGACTACCTGCCGAGTCCCGCCGACATCCCGCCGGTGAAGGGCGAGAACGACCGCGGGCAGGCGGAAGTGCGCAAGGCCGGCGACGAGGAGCCGTTTGCGGGCTTGGCATTCAAGATCGCGACCGACCCGTACGTCGGCCAGCTCACCTTCGTCCGGGTTTATTCGGGCGTGCTCAGCTCGGGCGACACCGTTTACACGTCCGTGCGGGGCAGGAAAGAGCGTATCGGGCGGCTGCTGCAGATGCACGCCAACGAGCGCAAGGACATCAAGGAAGTGCGCGCCGGCGACATCGCCGCGGCGGTGGGCCTGAAGGACGTGACCACCGGCGAGACCATTTGCGATGTGAACAAGATCATTACGCTCGAGCGCATGGAGTTCCCGGAGCCGGTGATCTCCCAGGCGGTCGAGCCCAAGACCAAGGTCGACCAGGAAAAGATGGGTGTCGCGCTCGGGCGGCTTGCGCAGGAAGATCCGTCGTTTCGCGTCCACACCGACGAGGAATCGGGCCAGACCATCATTTCGGGCATGGGCGAGCTGCACCTCGAGATCATCGTCGACCGCATGCGGCGCGAGTTCGGCGTCGAGGCATCGGTCGGCAAGCCGCAGGTCGCCTACCGCGAGACCTTCAGGAAAACGGTGGAGCAGGAAGGCAAGTTCATCAAGCAATCCGGCGGACGCGGCCAGTATGGCCACGTCGAGTTGAGGCTCGAGCCGCAGCCCCAGGGCAAGGGATTCGAGTTCGTCGATGCGGTCAAGGGCGGTTCGGTGCCGCGCGAGTTCATCCCGGCGGTCGCCAAAGGCGTCAACGAGGCGCTTTCCGACGGCGTGCTCGCGGGCTACCCGGTGGTGGACGTGAAGGTGACGCTGTTCTACGGTTCCTACCACGACGTCGATTCGAACGAAAACGCGTTCAAGATGGCGGCGATCTTCGCTTTCAAGGACGGCATGCGCAAGGCGCACCCGGTGCTGCTCGAGCCGGTCATGGCGGTCGAGGTCGAAACGCCGGAGGAGAAGATGGGCGACGTGATGGGCGACCTGTCGTCGCGGCGCGGCATCATCCAGGGCATGGAAGACCTGGGCGGCGGCAAGGCGATCAAGGCCGAGGTGCCGCTCGGCGAAATGTTCGGCTATTCGACCGCGCTGCGCTCGCTCACGCAGGGCCGCGCGACCTACACCATGGAGTTCAAGCATTACGCCGAGGCACCGAAGAGCGTGTCAGAAGCGGTGATCAGCAGCAAAAAATAACCAACCAGCGAACCGAATCGGGAAAGCATCATGGCAAAAAGCAAATTTGAGCGCACCAAACCGCACGTGAACGTAGGCACGATCGGGCACGTGGACCACGGCAAGACGACGCTGACGGCGGCGAT
>JADGRQ010000035.1 GCA_017880775.1 Burkholderiales bacterium
TTGTTGCTGCATCCGTCTTGGTGACAACCACGACATCGGCCATGCGCAGGACCGCCTCGCCCGGATGATGCGTGTCGGTCTGCTCCGGCCGCAGCGCATCCACCAGCACGATGTGAAAATCCGGCCGTACGAACGGAAAGTCGTTGTTGCCGCCGTCCCACAGGATCAGGTCCGCCTCGTGCTCGGCGCGCCGCAGGATGCGTTCGTAGTCGACGCCGGCGTACACCGCGTTTCCGGCGGCGATATGCGGCTCGTATTCTTCGCGCTCCTCGATCGTGCAACCGGCGGCGTCGAGGTCCGCGCGGCTCGCGAAGCGCTGCACCGCCTGGTGCTCGAGGTCGCCGTAGGGCATGGGGTGCCTGATCACCGCAATGCGCAGGCTGCGCTCGCACAGGCGCCGCGACAGGTATCGCGCGACCTGCGACTTGCCGCAGCCGGTGCGCACCGCCGACACCGCGATCACCGGCAGACGGGACTGAAGCATCGTGCGCTCGGGACCGAGCAGCAGGAAGTCCGCTCCCGCGGCGAGCGCGCGCGAGGCGAGGTGCATCACGTGCGCGTGCGTGACATCGCTATACGCAAACACGATTTGCCTTGCGTGATATTTCGCGATCAAGGTTTCCAGTTCTCCTTCCTCCAGGACGGGAATTCCATTCGGATAGAGCGACCCCGAAAGGGAAGGCGGATAGCGGCGTCCGGCGATGCCCGGGATCTGCGCCGCCGTGAAGGCGACCACCTCGACGCCCGGGTCGTCGCGGTAGACGACGTTGAAATCGTGGAAGTCGCGGCCCGCGGCCCCGAGGATGACCGTGCGCACGCGGGACGATGATTTGATCTGCATCAGTTCGGCCGCTCCCCGGGCTGGGAAAATGGGCATTCGATGATAGCGAAGCTATGGACCCTGCGGTGGTGGATTTTGGGCGGTGCGGTCGCCCTCGGCGTCGTCGCCTACCTCGCCCAGGGCGCGATGTTCGGCCCGCGCGTCGAGGTAGTGAAGGTGGTGCGCCGCGATGTGGTCCAAACGGTGGTGGCGAGCGGTCGCGTGGCGACACCGTTTCGCGTCGATGTCGGCAG
Source organism: Burkholderiales bacterium (assembly GCA_017880775.1). Lineage (GTDB taxonomy): Bacteria > Pseudomonadota > Gammaproteobacteria > Burkholderiales > SG8-39 > JADGRQ01. Next base: position 1,075 of record JADGRQ010000035.1, read on the forward strand.
CCAGATCGTCGGCACAGTGACCGAAGTGCCGGTCGCGGAAGGACAGACCGTCAAGACGGGCCAGACGCTGATCGCGCTGGAAGCGAGCGAGGCGCGCGCCGGGGTGAAGCAGGCAGAGGTGGCGGTGGCGCAAGCCGAGGCGCACCTGCGGCAGTTGCGCGAGCTGCAATTGCCGGTCGCCGGCCAGGCGCTGCGCCAGGCCGAAGCCAATCTCACCAATGCCAAGGTGCAGTACGAGCGCAACCGGCGTCTCTACGAAGCGGGATTTGTCGGCAAGTCGGTCCTCGACGACGCGCAGCGCAATCTCGATGTCGCGCAAACGCAGGTCGATTCGGCACGCAAGCAGGTGGAGACGGCGCAGACCACCGGCAGCGACTACGCCATCGCGGTCACCGCGCTCGAGCAGGCGCGCGCGAGCCTGCAGGCGGCGCGCGCCAGGCTCGCCTATACGACCATCCAGGCGCCCTCCGACGGAACGCTGATCGCGCGCGACGTCGAGCGCGGCGACGTCGTGCAGCCCGGCAAGATCCTCATGGTGCTCTCGCCCGCCGGCGAAACGCAGATCGTGCTGCAGATCGACGAGCGCAACTTGGGCCGTCTCAAGCTCGGCCAGAAGGCGCTCGCCTCCGCGGATGCTTACGCAGCGCAGAGGTTTCCGGCGGAACTGGTCTACATCAATCCCGGCGTCGATGCGCAGCGCGGCACGGTCGAAGTGAAGCTCCGGGTGCCGCAGCCGCCCGAGTACCTGAAGCAGGACATGACGGTCTCGGTCGATATCGAGGTCGAGCGCCGTCCCGGCGCACTCGCGCTGCCGGCGGAGGCGGTGCACGACGCGACCGGGCATGCGCCGTGGGTACTCGTCGTCAGTCAAGGTCGCGCAGTCCAGCGGACGGTGACGCTGGGGCTGCGCGGCGAAGGCTGGGTCGAGGTCCTCGCCGGTCCCGCGGAGGGCGACCTCGTCGTTCCGGCCTCGAACTCGCGCGTGAAGGCGGGCCAGCATCTGCGCCCGGCGCCGAATGCATAACTGGCTGCCCTTTGAGTGGATCGCGGCGAGCCGCTTTCTTCGCGAAGGACGGATGCAGAGCATTTCCATCATTCTCGGCGTATCGATCGGCGTCGGCGTGATCATCTTCATGTCCGCTGCGCTCGCTGGCCAACAGGCGAACATCATCCGCCGGGTCTTGAGCGCGCAAGCTCACATCGTGCTGCTGCCCCCCCAGGAGATCGCGCGGCCGCTGCGCGAAAACGATGTCGCCGAGGCGGCGATCGTGCAAAGGCCTTTTCAGCGCGTGCGCTCGATGGACCAATGGCAGAAGATCATCAAGGAGGTGGGCGAAATGCGCGTGGTGACCGCGGTCTCGCCGATGGCCTCCGGTCCGGTGCTCGCGGTGCGCGGGGAGGCGACGCGCGCCGTCTCGGTCCTGGGCGTGGACCCCGCGCTCTATTTCCGGGTCATTCCGCTGCCCGACAAGATCGTGGCGGGCGCGGCGCGCCTCACTTCCGAGGACATCGTGATCGGCATCGATCTGGCGAGCGACCTGGGTGTCACGGTCGGCGACAAGCTGCGCATTACGGTGGCCTCCGGGCAGGGCGCGACACTCACGATCTCAGGCATCGTCGACCTCGGCAGCAAGGGTGCAAACCAGCGCAACACCTATGTCGCGCTGCACACCGCTCAGGCGCTGCTCGGCCTGATCGGCGGTGTGTCCAGCATCGACGTGACCGTTCCCGACATCTACGCGGCGGAAGATATCGCGCAGGCGATTGCCGCCGCGACGGGGGTGGAGGCCGATAGCTGGATCAAGACCAACGCGCAGCTCTATCTTGCGATCAGCGCGCAAGTCATCGCCAATAGCACGATCCGCTTCTGCGTCGGCCTGGCGATCGCGTTCGGCATCGCCGCCGTGCTGATCGTCTCGGTGGTGCAGAAGTCCAAGGAGATCGGCATCTTGCGCGCAATGGGGGCCTCGCAGGGCCAGATCCTGCGCGTGTTTCTGCTCGAGGGCGCGGTGCTGGGTCTCGCCGGCTCGGTGTTCGGCTCGGCGCTCGGCGCTGGGGCGATTCTCGCCTGGCAGACATTACTCAAGAACCCTGATGGCACGCCGCTGTTCCCGCTCGAGATGGACCCGCGGCTGTTCATCGCGTCCGCGGTTCTCGCGACCTTGACCGGCCTCGCCTCCGCGGTGGCCCCCGCGCTGCGCGGCGCGCGCCTCGATCCGGTGGTGGCGATCCGTGGCTGAGGAAGTCCTTCGGCTGGAAGGCATCCGCAAGTCCTACAACGTCGGCACGCCGGTCGAGTCCGAGGTGCTGCACGGCATCGACCTCGTGCTGCAGGTGGGCGAGTTCTGCGCGCTGATGGGGCCTTCGGGGTGCGGCAAGACCACGCTGCTCAACGTGATGGGCCTGCTCGATCGGCCGTCGGCGGGAAAGCTGTTCATCAAAGGCGCGGAAACGAGCGGCCTCGGCGACAGGGGGCTCACGGCGCTTCGCGGCCACAGCATCGGCTTCGTATTTCAGTACCATCATCTGCTGCCGGCGTTCACGGCCGTTGAGAATGTCATGATGCCGATGCTGGTGGATCGCGGCCGGCCGGACGCCGCCATGCGGCGCCGCGCCAACGAGTTGCTGGAGAGCATGGCGCTCACGCCCTGGCGCGACAACCTCGCGATCAACATGTCCGGCGGACAGCAGCAGCGCGTCGCGGTGGCGCGGGCGCTGGCAATGGATCCTTCATTGCTGCTCGCCGACGAGCCGACGGGAAATCTCGACACCAAGGCGGCTCAGGGCGTGTTCGACATGATGCGCGAGGTGAACCGCAGGCACGGAACCACGGTGCTCGTCGTCACCCACAATCACGCGCTTGCCGCGCAGTGCGGCCGGATCGTCGAGCTGGTGGACGGGCGGATCGTGAGCGACCGGCACCTTCCTGCCGCGGCCCAGGCTGCAGTTGAGCATACGGAAGAGACTTCGCAGCGGCGCTAGTCATTGCTTTGTCGGGGCATGTACAAGCTCGCTCAACTCCTTTACCTGATGGCGCCGGCGTACCTCGCCAATATGGCGCCGCCGTTTCTGAAGTACTGGAAGGGGTGGAACCGGCCGATCAGCAAGCGCTGGCTGGGCGAACACAAGACAGTCGGGGGTTTCGCATTGGGAGTCACCGTTGCAATCGGCGCGGCCTACGTGCAGTCGGCGATCGATTGGGAGGGCAGCCTCGTGTCCTACGACAACTGGCCGCTCATCGGCCTTGCGCTCGGCTTCGGGGCGCTGGGCGGCGACACGCTGAAGAGCTTCTTCAAGCGCGCGCGCGGCATCCCGCCGGGTGAGTCGTGGGTGCCGGCCGATCAGCTCGACTTCGTGCTCGGCGCGCTGATCTTCGCCTGGCCGTGGGCGCGGCTCGACTGGTCCGACGTGCTAATCATTGTCGCCGTGAGCTTCGTTGGCGACATCGCGGTCAACCAGGCAGCTTATCGATTCAAAATTCGCGACACTGGATGGTAATCGACTAGGGAAGACGCGATCACGGCGACGGGCTTTCCGCGACTGGGCCGAGCCTGAGCGCGGCGAGGTCGGCTTCCACGAGAGTTTCCTTTTCGAGCAGCAGGCGCGCGCCGCGCTCGAGAGTGGTTTTCTCGCGGCGCAGGATGGCGAGCGCCTTGTCGTGCGCTGCGCTTACGATGTCGCGCACCGCGACGTCGATCTCGCGCGCGGTCGCTTCACTGTACTCGCGCGCGGCGGCGACCGGAACGTCGGCGAGGAAGGGCGAGCGATCTTCCTCGTAAGCGACATCGCCGAGCGCTTTCACCATGCCGTAGCGCATCGCCATGCCGCGCGCGATGTTCGTCACCTTCACGAGGTCGTCGGCGGCGCCGGTGGAGAGATGGCCGAAGCAGACCTCCTCGGCGACCCGGCCGCCGAGCAGCACGGCCATCTTGTTCTCCAGCTCCTCACGCGTCATCAGGAAGCGGTCTTCGGTCGGGCGCTGGATCGTGTAGCCCAAAGCGCCGATGCCGCGGGGAATGATCGAGACCTTGTGCACGGGGTTGGTGCCCGGGAGCGCAAGCGCAACGAGGACATGGCCCATCTCGTGGTGCGCGACGATGCGCCGCTCGCTCGCGGTCAGCACGCGGTTCTTCTTCTCCAGTCCGGCGACGATGCGCTCGACCGCTTGCGTGAAGTCCTCGAGGGTCACGGCCTCGCCGCCGCGGCGCGTCGCGAGCAGCGCCGCCTCGTTGACGAGGTTCGCGAGATCCGCGCCCGAGAAACCGGGAGTCAGAGCGGCGATCTGCTCGAGCTCGACGCCCGGAGCGAGCCGGATCTTCCCGATGTGCACCTTCAGAATCTGGATGCGGCCCGCCCTGTCGGGCCGGTCGACCAGCACCTGCCGGTCGAAGCGGCCGGCGCGCAGGAGTGCCGGGTCGAGGATCTCCGGACGGTTGGTGGCGGCAAGAAGCACCACGCCGGTCGACGGATCGAAACCGTCCAGCTCGGCGAGGAGCTGATTCAGCGTCTGCTCCTTCTCGTCGTGGCCGCCGAGGCCGAAGCTGCCGCGCGCCCGGCCGACCGCGTCCAACTCATCGATGAAAATGATTGCCGGCGCCTTCTGCCGCGCCTGCTCGAAAAGATCGCGCACCCGCGCCGCGCCCACGCCGACGAACATCTCGACGAACTCGGAGCCCGAGATCGAGAAGAACGCGACGCCCGATTCTCCCGCCACGGCACGGGCGAGCAAGGTCTTGCCGGTGCCGGGCGGTCCGACGAGCAGGATGCCCTTGGGGATGCGGGCGCCCAGGCGCCCGTAGCGCTTCGGGTCCTTGAGGAATTCGACGACTTCCTGCAGCTCGGCTTTCGCTTCGTCGACACCCGCGACGTCGGCGAAGGTGACGCCGGTCTGCTTTTCCTCGTAAACCTTGGCGCGGCTTTTCCCGATGCTCAATAATCCGCCGAGTCCGCCCTGCTGGCCCGCCATGCGGCGCGCGAGGAAATACCACACGCCGAAGAACACGAGCGCCGGAACGATCCACGACAGCAGGTCGCGCAGCAGAGTGCTTTCGTAGCTCCGCGTGTACGGCACGCCGTATTTCGAGATGCGCTCCGCGACATCCGGCTCGACGCGGTTCGCTACCACGATTGCCTTGCCGCCTTCGGCCGTCTTCAGCTTGCCGATGACCTGGCGATCGCCGACCGTTACCTCGGCAATGCGTCCGTCGGCGAGCATTTTTTCGAACTCGCTGTACGGCACGACCTCCAGCGTCTGCGCCTGCTGCCACCATTGCTGCACGAGCAGCATCGCTATCAGCGTGAAGGCGAAGTAAGCCAGATTGAATTTTGTCTGCTTTTCCATGGCGTCCCGGTGACAGGGAGAGAGGGTAGTGCACGGCGCCGCACAAGGTTTGACGCAGGTCAACCCGCCCGGGGCGGCCGCGAAGGACCCGCTGCGATCGAACTCCACGTTCGTCGCCGAGACGTGCCCGGCGTTCTGAAGCCGCGCCATCAGGCAGCCTGGGTAACGATGCTCTTCATGCGTTCCAGTTTCGGAGATACCACGGGCACCGTAAGCATGGTGCTCGCAACGGCCATCAGCAGCAGTGCCGTGAACGTCTCGCTGGTGATGACGCCCCTGTCCATGAGGATATTGGCGAAGATGATCATGATCAGCGCCTTCGTCTGCAGCAGCCAACCGATGATCGAAGCCTCGCCTGGCTGCCACTTGAGGACCTTCCCCGCGGCCTGAACGCCGAGCCACTTGCCCCCTACCGAAGCGAAGAGCAACACGGCCGCGGCGATGAACACCGCCTCGCCACCCACGCTCCAATTGGTTCTCAAACCCGTGCTCAGGAAAAAAACCGGCATCACGACCAACAGCACATGGTGACGCAGCAGGTCCATCTGCTTCTGGTCGAACCAATCGCCATCCATGACGGCTCCCGAGAGGAACGCCCCGACCATGAAATGCAGTCCGGACCAATCTGCGCCGAAGGCGCACACGGCGAGCCAGATCAGACCCACGTACCAGCGGTCCGTCTCCGGCAGCCGCACCATCAGTTTGCGGAATCCGTAACTGCAAACTCCGAAGGCAAATAGAAACGCGCCCTGCATGCTCACGCGCTGCCAGTCCATCAGGATTAGGGCCAGCACGCCCCAGATGGCGATGTCATCCAGGCTCGCATAGCGCAGGATGCGCTGCCCGATGGCTTGCCGCAGGATCTCCAGCTTCTCCATGAGCAGAATCAGGATGGGAAGCGCGGTAACGGCGCAGGCCATGCCCACTCCGAGGACGAACTGCCAAGTCATCGCCCTGGGACCGATCCAGCCGTCGTGCATCAACATGCCCGCGGCCACGATGCTGCCCAACAGCAGCGGCGTGGCGAGGGCGAGCCCGGCTGTGATGGCACTTTCGCGGCGATGCGCCCAGGCCTTCTTCAGGTCCAGTTCGATGCCGGCGATCCACACGAAAATCATCACTGCCCACCAGGCGATGCCGTTCAACGATTGGACGACCGGCTGGGTAAAGACGAAGGCGTAGTAATCCGGGAAAATTCTTCCCAAGATGCCAGGCCCCAGCAAAATTCCGGTGATGATTTGCACGACCACGAGGGGGGCGTAGTAGTCGGTCTTGCCCACGCGCCAGATCAGATACGGGACGGTGAAGATGATCCCGATGGCGATCAGGAATATCTCCGTAGTGCTCAAGCCCGTCACGAACTAACCCTGCAACAGCGAAGGTGAAGGCTTCAATTCTCCTCGCTCCACACGCGTAACGATCTCAGTCAGCTTTGCGTGGCTCGGCGCCGGCACGCCAACTTCGGCGCCCTTCGCCGCGATGAAGCCGTTCATCGCGTCGATCTCGGTGCGGCGTCCCTTGAGGATGTCCTGCGCCATGGACGGTCGCTGGATGTCGCCGCGCGGGTTCGCGCCGGCTTTAGGAACCAGCATCGCTTCGGCTTCCGCGAGCGCGCCGGCATCGCCCTCGGCGGCGAGCGCGAGGCGCTCCGGATCGATGCCGCGCACCTTCTCCAGCTGGTAGCCGAGCGCCTGGCCAACGCGTATCGCCTCGCCCGCGAGCCGGATCTGGAAGCGCCGGATGGTTTCGTTGCGCAGGCACTCGCCGGAGGTCAGCCCGGTCGCGGCGGTGACGCCGTTGCCCATGCCGTTCTGGACCAGTTTCGACCAGCGCTCGCCCCACAGGTTGGTGGTCGCCTTCGCGCTGTCGATCTGCCCGAACCACCCGACCAGTTCCTCGATGCGGCGCGTCACGCGCCCGTGCGGCTCGCCAACGCGGAATATCGTGTACTTGTCGCCGCCCTTGGCCACCGTCCTGCGGATGCGCGCGGGCTCGTACAGGTCCACCGAGATCAGCGAGGCGACGACGCCGACGGTGCGTCCCCAGCCGACCACGCCCGCGATGGTTTCCTCGTTCAGGCAGTTCTGCAGCGACACGACGAAGCCTTCCGGCGACAGGTAGGGCTTGATCAGCATCGCGGCCCAGTCGGTGTCGTAGGACTTGACCGCGACCATCGCGACGTCCACCGGCCGGCGCGCGAGCGACTGCACCTCGGTCAGGTGCAGCGTCTTTGCCCGCGTCACGGTGAAGCGCTCTGCGGGGGTCATGCCGTCCAGCTCGAGGCCGCGCGCGCGGATTGTCTCCACGTGCTCCGGCCAAGGGTCGATCAGGGTCACGTCGTGCCCGAGATGCGCGAGCGTCCCCCCGACATAGCCGCCCAGCGCCCCGGCGCCGACAATTGCGATCCGCTTGCTCATTTTCCTCTCCTCCGAGATGATACCAATGAAGGAGCGCAGCCATGACGCAAGCCGTGACCCAGCTGGAAATCGACCAGCGCGTATTTGATCTCTACGACGAGTACTGCCACGGCCGCATCGACCGGCGCGAGTTCCTGAAACGGGCGAGCGCGCTGACGATTGGCGGCCTGGCGATGGCGCAGGCGCTGCTGCCGCGTTATGCACAGGCGCAGACGATCTCCTTCACCGACCCGCGGATGAAGGCGCAGTACGTGAATTACCCTTCGCCCGGCGGCAACTCGGGACAGATGCGCGGTTACCTGGTCCAGCCGGCGGGTCAGGGGCCATTCCCCGCAGTGCTGGTTACCCACGAGAACCGGGGCTTGAATCCCTACATCGAGGATGTGGCGCGCCGCGCCGCGGTGGAAGGATTCCTCGCCCTCGCGCCCGATGGTTTGTCGCCGGTCGGCGGTTATCCGGGGAACGACGATGACGGCCGCGCGCTGCAGGGCAATCTCGACCAGGGAAAATTGCGCACCGACATGGTCAACAGCGCGCGCTTTCTCAAGTCGCACAAGTTGTCGGACGGCAAGCTCGGCGTGACGGGCTTTTGCTGGGGTGGCGGCGCGACCAATTACCTGGCGGTCGCGCTGGGAGCCGACATGCAGGCGGGGGTGCCGTTCTATGGCGCTGCAGCCGAAACGGCCGGCGTCCCGAAAATAAGAGCACCTTTGCTGATCCAGTACGCCGAGACCGACGCAGGAATCAACGCAATGTGGCCGGCTTTCGAGGCGGCGCTGAAGGCCGCCGGCGTTGCGTACCAGATGCACACCTACCCCGACACCCAGCACGGCTTTCACAACAACTCGACACCGCGTTACAACGAGGCGGCGGCGAAGCTGGCATGGGAGCGGACGATCGCTTTCTTCAAGAAGAATCTCGCCTGATGTTTACGATAACCCCGCTCGCGGGCGCGCTCGGTGCCGAAATCGGCGGCGTGGCGCTCGCGACCCTGCGGGACGAGCAGACCTGGCAGGAGATCCATCGCGCGTTTCTCGATCATTCGGTGATCGTGTTTCGCGACCAGGCGCTTGCGCCGGAACACCTGATGCGCGTGGGCGCGCGCTTCGGCGAGCCGTGCTTCTATCCCTTCGTGGCGGGCATGGAAGGCTACCCGTACATCTTCGAGGTCGTAAAAGAGGCGGAGGAAACGAAGAACTTCGGCGGCAACTGGCATTCGGACACCACCTACCTTAAGCAACCTCCGCTCGCGACGCTGCTGCACGCGGTTGAAACCCCGACCCACGGCGGCGACACATTGTTTTCGAGCACCCGCGCCGCCTATGACGCGCTCTCGGAAGGCATGCGGCGAATGGTCGATGGACTGGTCGGCGTGAATAGCGCCGCGCTCAAATACGGCGGCGGGCGGACCACTATGCACAAGAACATCGGCGGCATGAAGGTCCACGACACCGACTCCGCCGGCCAGTACGAAGCGGAGCACCCCGTAGCGCGCACCCATCCGGAGACCGGCCGCAAGGCGCTGTACGTCAGCCGCGGCCACACGATCCGATTCAAGGACATGAGCGAAGACGAGAGCCACCCGTTGATCGAATGGCTGCAGGCGCACCAGACGCGGCCCGAATTCACCTGTCGCGTGCGCTGGGCGCCGGGCACGCTCACCGTGTGGGACAACCGCTGCACCCAGCACAACGCGATCAACGACTATCACGGCCAGCGGCGGCGGATGCGGCGTCTGACGGTCGGGGCGCAGACGCCGCTGTAATTCACGGTTGAAGAAATTCAGGCGACGGTGCTGAGTGCGCGCTGCAGCTCCCGGCGCGTCGCGCCGGCGGCGAAAAGCGCGCGCACGATCAGATCCAGCGAGACCGATTGATCTCCTGTCTCGATCTTGGCGACCCGCGACTGGCTGGAGTGCATGCGTTGCGCGAGGTCGGTTTGCGACAGGCCATGCTTCCTGCGGACTTCACGCACGGCGGCCACCAGCGCGAGTTTCAACTCGACCAGCGCGGCTTCCTGGTCGCTCAGGCCGAGAAATTCGCCGGCCGATCCTGCCTTCCAGCCTGCCGCCCGCAGCCGCTTCAGTTTTCCTGTGTTCATCGCTTCATCTCCTTGCCACGCGCCGCCGTCAGAGTCCAGGAAATACACGATGCGCCAAGTGCGTGTCGCGTCCATAAGAGCGGCTTGTCAACCTTGCGCACTCAGCCAGAATATGTCGGATATGACATAAAATGCAAGGACGGTGCGCCCTCGGTGGAGGTGGCGCTTTGACCGTATTCCAGAAAATCTGCATTGCCGGCATACTGAGACCATGAAAACCACCCTTACCGTGACCAGCCGCGGAGTCGTGACGCTGCCGGCGAAGCTGCGCAAATCCCTTGGCATCAAGGCCGACGACCAGCTCATCGCCGAGACCAGGCCGGAGGGTCTGCTGCGGCGGCCCGCGATCGCGCTGCCCATCGAGATTTACAACGAGAAGCGTGTTCGCGAGTTCGACGAGGCGGAGGCGGAACTCGCCAAGGTGCTGCCCGCCAAGAAGAAGCCCCGCCGCTGATTCCCGCGGATGCGGATCTTCCTGGACGCGAACATCCTTTTTTCGGCCGCCAAATCCGACGGCGCCGTGCGGCGGCTGTTTGAGTTGCTGCTCGAAGCCCGCCACGAGTGCAGCGTGGACCGCGACGTCGTCGAGGAAGGGCGCCGAAATCTGACCGCGAAAGCGCACGGCGGCGAGGCGGCGCTGGCAGCGCTGCCAGAAAGAGTGACCGATGCGCTCGTCACCGACGATCGCACGCACTTCGGACGCTACTACGGCAAGACCCTCGGCAGGGTCGCGATCCACTCACCGCGCTCGCTCGCGGAAAAACTCCGGATTTAGGGCGTCGCGTGTCGACCACCTATCCGATCACCCGCTGGAAGATCGGCGCCGCCACCATCACCCGCGTCATCGAGATCGAAGGCTCGTCGCCCGGCACTTTCTTCTTCAAAGAGGCGACGCCCGAGCGGCTGCTGCAGCACGCCTGGCTGAAGCCTCATTTTCTGACCGAGGACGGGCGCGTCATCGCCTCGATTCACTGCTTCGTCGTCCAGTCCGAGGGGCGCACGATCGTCGTCGACACCTGCATCGGCAACGACAAGCCGCGCGAAGTGAAGGCCTGGCACCTGCGGCAGGGCAAATTCCTGGAGGATCTCGTCGAAGCCGGCTTCCCGCGCGAGTGCGTGGACACCGTCCTCTGCACCCACCTGCACGTCGATCACGTCGGCTGGAACACCATGCTCAAGGACGGCAAATGGGTGCCGACCTTTCCGAACGCGCGCTATCTGATGGGAAAGAAGGAGTGGGAGCATTGGTCGGACGAACCGGAGGGCCCCGACCGCGACGTGCGCAACGATTCCGTGCGCCCGATTCTGGCGGCGGGCCTCGCCGACCTCGTCGCCATGGACCACCGCATCACTTCAGAGGTGTTTCTGGAGCCCACGCCCGGCCACACGCCCGGCCACGTCAGCGTGCACATCTCGTCGCATGGCGAGGAAGCCGTCATCACCGGCGACCTCATGCACCACCCGGTGCAGTGCGCGGAGCCTCTCTGGGCCAGTCGCTTCGATGTCGATCCCGATGCTGCGCGCAGCACCCGGCGGGCATTCCTTGAGCGCCATGCGGGCCGGCGAGTGCTGGTGCTGGGGACCCACTTCGCAACACCGACCGGCGGGCGGATCGTTCGAGCGGATGGCGAATTCCGCTTCGAGGCCTCGACGCGCGCGTAACGGGGCTTTGCGGGGGCACATCCTGAAATCGCCGAGGAAATTGCGGCGCAACGAGCGAAAGCGGGCCAGAAAGAAGTTCTGGACGCTACGCGAACGGACCCTCGTATTCGCCCGCCTCGCGCGCTCCTCCTCGCTGTACGGGTATCTCGCGGCACTGCTGCTGCCGGGCGGCATCGCGCTGCTGCCGGTGCTTGCATGGTGGCACCGCCATCGGCGCCTGGCGCGAAACGCCGGGGTCAAACCCGGCCGCCGAGCGCGGCGCAAGCTCTCGGTACGGAACCCACCGGCGGCTCACACGGGCAGGTCGCGGAAACCATCAAAGTCGATACCGCCTGCTGGGCGAAAGTTATGAACGATGCGGAGATTCGGATCGACCAAGCGGCGTGAAGCTCGAGCCATGAATCGCGTACTAGAATGACCTCCCAATGCTGAGTACCGGCGACAACGAAATCCTGGTCCGCACCGATGCGGGCACGCCGATGGGCGAATACCTCCGGCGCTACTGGCTGCCGGTCGCGCTGTCGAAGGAAATGCCGGGTGCGGACAGCCCGCCGATCCGCGTCGAGGTGATGGGCGAGGAACTGGTCGCGTTTCGCGACACGCAGGGCAGGGTGGGGCTGATCCGGCCGAAGTGCGCGCATCGCGGGTCGAACCTGTTCTTCGGGCGCAACGAGGAGTGCGGACTGCGCTGCATCCACCACGGCTGGAAGTACGACGTGGAAGGGAAGTGTGTGGACATGCCCAACGTGCCGCCCGACGCCGCCATGCAGGGCACGATTTCCATCAAGGCCTATCCTACGCGCGAATTCGGCGAACTGGTGTGGGGCTACTTCGGCCCGAAGGAACGGATCCCTGAACTGCCGCAGCTCGAGCACGGCATGCTGCCCGCTTCGCAGCGCTACGTGACCAAGCGCCTGCAGCAGTGCAACTGGGCGCAATCGATGGACGGCGCGATGGATACGGCGCATTTTTCCTTCCTGCACATGCCCGCGCCGGCGTTCAAGTCCAACTCCGCCGCCAACATCGCCGCGGACGAGAAGCGTATCGGCTGGCTGCGCAACGACCCGATGCCGCAGTTCACCATCCTCGACCATGAGGTGGGATTCGTGATCGGCGGCGCGCGCAAGGCGGACGGCCGGGATCTGTATTGGAGAATCACGCAGTTCATGCTGCCGACGCATTCCATCACGCCCTCGGCGATGCCTGGCGAGATCTACTACGGCTACACCTGGGTGCCGGTGGACGACGTGTCCTGCTGGATCTACGTCTACGCCTGGCACCCGGACCGGGAGATCACTCTCGATGAGCGCGCCAGGTTCGACAAGGGCGGCTACGGCCAGTTCGCCGAACTCGGGCCGGATTACGTCCCGGTGAGGAACCGCGCGAATGACTATCTGATCGACCGCGAGGTGCAGAAGAACATCTCTTATACCGGCATCCGCGGCATCGCCGAGCAGGACACCATGGCGCAGGAAAGCCAGGGCCTGATTGCCGACCGCGCGGACGAGAACCTGACCGCCACCGACATCGGCGTGGTTCACTTCCGCCGCCTGATGCTGAAGGAAGCGAAGGCGCTGAACTCCGGCAAGGAGCCCGCGGCGGTGCAGCATCCCGAGAGCTACCGCCTGCGCTCCGGCGGCGCCGTGCTTTCGTCCGATCTGTCTTTCGAGGAAGTCATGAAGAAACGATTTGGCAGTGCTTCCGGAAAAGTTCCCGCATGAAACTCGTATTGAAGATCGCACTCCTGCTGTTCAGCGGTGCGATCGCCGCCGAGGAATATCCCGCCAGGCCCATCACCGCGATCATCCCGTTCTCCGCCGGCAGCGCGAGCGACGTGATCGCGCGCCTGATGCTCCAGCGCATGGAAACGTCGATGGGCCAGCGCTTCGCCGTCACCAACATTCCGGCGGCGGGCGGCGTTTCGGGCACGCTGACGGCGAGCAAGGCCACGCCCGACGGCTACACCATCGTGATGGGCGCCGCGGGCCCGACGGTCGTCAACAAGATCCTCAACCCGAAGCTGGGTTACGACCCGGAGAAGGACTTCGACCCCATCTCGCTCTACGCCAGCCTGCCCAACGTCGCCGTCGTGACCACCAGGCTGCCGATCAACACCCTGATGGAGCTTGCCGACTACGCGCGCAAGAATCCGAAGACGCCCTACGGCTCGGTCGGCAACGGCAGCTCGCAGCACCTGGCCGGCGCGCTGTTCGAACAGATGGTCGGCGCGCAGATGCAGCACGTGCCGTACCGCATCACTTCGCAGATGCAGACCGACATGATGTCGGGCACCATGCCCGTGAGCTTCCAGCTCCTGCCCAATGTCCTCGGGAACATCAAGGCTGGTCACCTGCGCGCGCTTGCGGTGGCCAGCAAACAGCGACTGGCGGCCATTCCCGACGTCCCCACCTCCGCCGAGGCGGGGCTCGCCGGCTTTGAGTCCGCCGCCTGGTTCGGCTTCCTCGCGCCGAAAGGCACGCCGCGCGGGCCCATCGACCGGCTGAATAAGGAAATCGCCGCTGCCGTCGCCGATCCAACCGTGCGGAGCCGGTTTACCGAGTTCGGTGCCGAGCCTGTTACATCGACGCCGGAGGAACTCGGCAAGTTCATTTCCGCCGAGGTGGTGAAGTGGCGGGAAATCATTACCAAGGGCGGGATTACGCTCGACTGAAACGGGGGCAGGCATGAAGGTTTCGCGAGGGATTCTTTTCGCTGCTCTGCTCGGTTGCGCGCTCGGCGCCGGAGCGCAGGGCTATCCGGCGCGGCCGATCTCCCTGGTGGTGGCGTTCTCCGCCGGTGGTCCCACCGACTCGATCGCGCGCATCGTGGCCGCGCGCATGGGCAGCGCCATCGGCCAGACGGTGGTGGTCGAGAACACCACCGGCGCCGGGGGCACCATCGGCGTCGGACGTGTCGTGAAGGCCGCGCCCGACGGCTACCTGATCGGCATCGGCCACATCGGCACGCACGTGATCAACGGCGCGATCTATCCGCTCACCTACGACCTGCAGACCGACCTCGAGCCGGTGGCGATGATCGCCACCAACCCGCAGATCCTGGTCGCCCGCAACTCGATTCCCGCGAAGAACCTGAAGGAGCTGCTCGCCTGGGTCAAGGCCAACCAGGACAAGGCGTCGATCGGCACCGGCGGCGCGGGCACTCCGGCGCACGTGAGCGCCGTGTACTTCCAGAACGTCACCGGCACCAAGCCGCAGATCATACACTATCGCGGCGCGGCCCCGGCGACGGTGGACCTGCTCTCCGGCCAGATCGACATGATGTTCGACCAGGCCGCGAATTCCCTGCCGCAGGTGCGCGCCGGCAGGCTGCGCGCCTACGCGGTGACGTCGAAGACGCGCCTCGCCGCGGCCCCGGACATTCCGACCGTGGACGAAGCCGGGTTGCCGGGTTTCTACATGGCCGTGTGGCACGGCATCTGGGCGCCGAAGGGGACGCCGCCGCTTATCATCGGGAAACTCAACGCTGCGATCGTCGAAGCGCTGGCCGATCCCGGAGTCCGCGCGAAGCTCGCCGATCTCGGCCAGGAAATCCCGCCGCGCGAGCAGCAGACGCCTGAGGCCCTGCGCGCCCACCACAAGGCGGAAATCGAGAAGTGGTGGCCGATCGTCAAGCAGGCGGGCATCAAGGTCGAATAGCGGCCCGGCGATCGAACAGATGGTCGGTGCACAGATGCAGCACGTGCCCTACCGCATCACCTCGCGGATGCAGACCGACATGATGTCGGGCACCATGCCCGTGAGCTTCCAGCTCTTGCCCAACGTGCTCGGCAACATCAAGGCCGGCCATCTGCGCGCGCTCGCGGTGGCGAGCAAACAGCGCCCGCCGGCCATTCCGGATGTCCCAACGGCCGCCGAGGCCGGCATCAGTGGATTCGAGTCCGCCGCCTGGTTCGGGTTCCTCACGCCGAAAGGCACACCGCGCGCGCCCATCGACCGGCTGAACAGGGAAATCGCCGCCGCCGTCGGCGATGTGGCCGTGCGCACAAGGTTCATTGAGTTCGGTGCTGAGCCGATCGCCTCCACGCCGGACGAAAGAGGTCGATACATCTCCTCCGAAGTCTTCAAATGGCGCGGGATTATTACCAGCGGTGGAATTACACTCGACTGAACATTACAACAGGACTTCTAGTGGAAAGGATAGATGTTGCCGTCTGCATAGCGAAGACAATTGCGCGTTTACCAGAACTCGGGATCGGAAACCGCGATTCTAAGTGGAAGATAAATCTCGGACCTGCTGTGAACCAAGCGTAGAGTTGTCGCTCAGATTCACGAAGAGGAGGGGATTCGATGGCGTTCAGCGGAAAGCAAAGCTTGAATGATTGGGTTGTAATGCTTCACGCGCTTTATGGCGACTCCCAGAACTACGGTAAGACCGCATACGAAATTCATGCGCACTTGACAGAAGTGTGTGGCCTCTTTGGAAAGTTTGCATTCAAGAAAAAAGACTACCAAAAGGCCGAAGAATTTCTTCCTAAGATCTTTGCTTGGGCAATCGCACTATTCAAAAAAATGCACCCAGACGGAGGAAGTCTGGAAGATATCGTTCTCCGGAAATGTCCGACCGTGTGCGCGTATTGTCTCAACAGGCCATGCAAGTGCTGGGCTGGCGAGAAGCCATCAATTGACGAAGGCAAGTTGCGTGCGGCGTTCTATTCAAAGTCTGCTGGCATGCGTCGTACAGTAAATGACTTTCAGTTGATGTTTCGAGAGATTTACGAGGTGTCCTGGAAATTTGAAGGCCAGAATCTTTCCGAGGAGGAGAGGCTTCGAAGAATCTATATCCGCCTAATTGAAGAACTATCGGAAGTCGCGGAAACTGTGCGCTTTCATCATCTTTACCCCCAAAACTTTGGAAATGAGTTAACTGATTTTCTAGCGTGGTGGTTTGCTCTCATTACGTGCATACCGTTAAAGGATGGGGAAGAGGCATTGTTGGCCGAAGCACGGCTATGGCGCGCGTATCCAGGGCATTGCCTGGATTGTCAACTACTTCCATGTCTCTGTCGCCCAGGCCCGGTCCGCCAATTGATGTCGCGTCCAATTCCAGGGTTCGATCACCGCTTCGATTCTTTGACTTCTTTGCACAACCAAGCCGCGTACAAGGAAGACATTCGTAGCGCTGCGAACAAAGAGCTTGTTTTAACCGCGCCGATCACGTGTGTTCGGCTGGATGTGGACAAGTTCAAAGCCGTCAATGATTCCTACGGACATGCCGCAGGAGATGAGGCACTGAGGCATATCGCTGGTGTTCTGACAAAGGTTGCTAGAGAGCGCGACCGAATTTATCGAATTAGCGGGGATGAGTTTGGATTGCTATGTGCAAACTATACTGAGGAGGAGGCGTCGGGTGCGATGCGGAGAGTAAGTATCGCGCTTGAGCGAACGCCCGTACGCTGGATAGACCGAAACGGAAAGGTCTCGGAATTTTGTGTAAGCGTAAGTATCGGCGTAGCGGAGACTCAAGACGGTGCGGGCTTGGAGTCGGCATATGAGTTGGCTGACAAAGCAGCGTACAAGAGTAAGCAATCCGGGAAAGGGGTGGTTTCGAAGGCAAGCACATTGGCGCCCGCGAGTTGATAGAGGGGTCTGCACATTTGTAGGCACGCCGTTCGAGCCATTCTACGAATGGCTCGCTATAAGTGCCGCCCACGACTGAGCATGATTGGTTTGCATTGTTCTAAATGGTTGAAGTTGCCTTCCGTCATGCAACAAGAACCAGCTTACGACTCCCTGGGCGTCGATATCGCGAACCTCTTGTATGAGGGCTGCTAACGCGGCCTGCTCCGCCACGGCACTGACAGAAGCCACTAAAAACCGGTCAAGCGACGCGCGCAATCTCCTCGATGTTCTAACTCTTCCTTCGGTGACGGCTTCTATATTGAGGGGCAGGATCTCAGGATCAACAGTTGCCGCTCCACGTGGCATTGGCAAACCAGTCTGAGGATCGATCCGCGCTACTACGTTGCCCGTTGCTGGATCTAGGAACAAGAAAACCCAAGGATCATCCGCGGTAGGATTTATCAATAATGGAATCCCTGCGCCGTCGAGAGGAAACCGAGTCCCTTTGAGCCGGTTGCAAGTAGCACATACCAACAGGAGATTGTCCCAAGAGAACAAATGTTGTGGGTATAGGGCCTTCGGCCAGAAGTGTTCAATATCACTTCCACGGGAATCTTCGCAAAAGAAGCAGCGCTCGCGAATCCCGACCATCGCCCGAAGTATGTCTCTTACGGCGTTTAAAGCTCTCGTGGACCGCGCAGTCCGCCACGCCTGTTGAACCAGTTGACCAGCGTCAACGCGCACCTGTCGGCGCGTCAGAAATGAAAGCGTTCGCTGATCAAGTGGGCGTCGATGGATCCTCTTCATCCTTACTTTGAGGGAAGACGAAAAGGGAAAGTTGTCTTTCGGTTTGAATTTCCGCCTGATTGAGTGTTCTCACCTGTTTTTGCGCTTGCAATCGAGCGTATTGGTCACGAGCGGATACAGCTTTGGGCGACCAAGTGTGCGACAAACCGAAGGCTGGACTCAAATATATTTCGTTCGGACGTCCGGCAATGACACGTTGATAGTCCAAGGCGGCGAGCTGGAATGGCGCCATATCAGAATCTGGTGCCGGTAGATGGTAGATCCCCATGTCACTAGCGGCCTGACATATGAGGGGACTATGCGACGTGACGATGAATTGCATATTTGGGAGAATTTTCTTAAACCATTCGCCGATTGCTCGTTGCCATGAGGGATGTAAGTGCGCGTCAATTTCATCGACTAAGACCACGCCGGTGTGTTCGATGCGCATGTTGTTGCTTAGCGCGAATCCATCCGGTCCGTAGACGTCCATGAGTTGGCGAACGATGTCTATGAGCATTGCGATCGCGGACCTGTAGCCGTCGCTCATTTGCTCAAGCGGGAGCGTAGGGCCATTTGGATGACGAAGCATAAGTCCATCGGACGTCACCGTCTCAACTTCGATCTCACTTTGAAAAAAATCATAGTTAAAAAGCTTAAGGACTGTGTCTAGCGTCTCGCGCGCCAGGATATCGCCCTCAAGTCCTCGGTAACGAAGATCGCGAAGCCAGAGGTCGCCTTCAGCAAGGGTGGCATCCTCTCGGAATAGGGTTGCAAATCGAGAAATCTTTCCTCGCGTTGACATTAACCGCTGAGCTTCCGGTGAATGTCCGTATAGCCGTCGAAACGGGCCATATCCGACGCAGAACCATCCTTCTGCTTGGTCAAGCCAAGGTCCGCGAGACGGCCCCAGTTTCCCCTTAAGATATGTTTGCCCTCGTTTAAGCGTTACTTGTCCCTTCGAATCGCTATTTAGCTCAATCTCGGACCAGAATGGTTTGTCAAAGCGACGTCCTCCTGTGAATCGGTCGATCGGCCCCGCCACTAATTGAGCCGCGATAGTTGCGCCCTTAAATGGGCGGCGTATCCATCCTTGCGGATTTGGCTGCAAAACGCGAGCTGATTCGGGACCTATGAGAGCTAGTGCGATGGCTCGAAGTAGGGCTGTCTTGCCTGATCCATTGTCACCGGTAATTACGTTCCAGCCGCAATAAGTGTTGTTAGCGTGTTCGAATGTAAAGTCGAGAGACTGAAAGCCTCGGACGTTCTCAAGAATGATCCGCCTTATATACATTGGCTTAGCAAGTCCTTTCGCCGTGTATTTTCTAATGGTGCTAATGGGATCATTTTGCCCACGAATCTCGCAATGTTACCGTACGGCCAAATCCGCTTTGATCGTAGACGAAGTAGCCATGCCGCTCGAACTGCAAACGCTCCTCCGGCAGCGTGTCCTTCAGTGCGGGCTCCAGTTGCGCCGTGGTCACTTTCTTCGATTCCGGATTCAAGTCTTCAATTCCTTCGGGATGCTCGATCTTGAACAGCCGGTCGTACAGCCGCACTTCCGCGGCGTGCGCGTGTTTCACGCTGACCCAGTGAACGTTTCCCTTCACTTTGTATTTGTCCGCCCCCGGCGTGCCTGACTTCGAGTCTTCGTAGTAGGTGCAGCGCACGGCATCGGTGGCTTTGTCGTAGCCGGTGCATTTGACGACGTAGCCGTAGCGCAGGCGGACGTTGTTGCCGGGAAACAGGCGGAAGTAGCCTTTCGACGGTGGGTCCTGAAAGTCTTCGCGCTCGATCCAGAGTTCGCGCGAGAACGGGACCTGGCGCCTGCCCCAGTCGGGCTTCTGGGGATGGTTGGGCACGTCCATCAGTTCCTGCCTGCCCTCAGGATAGTTCTCGATCACCAGCTTCACCGGATCGAGCACTGCCATCCTCCGCGGTGCAATCTCGTTCAGGTGTTCGCGCATGCAGTCCTCCAGGATCGAGAAGTCGATCATCTGGTGGGCTTTCGAAACACCGATGCGCTCGGCGAAACGGCGAAATCCTTCGGGCGTGTACCCGCGCCGGCGCGCCCCCGCGAGAGTGGGCATGCGCGGATCATCCCAGCCGTCCACATGGCCCTCCTCGACCAGCTGAATCAGCTTTCTCTTCGACAGCAGCACGTAGGTCAGATTGAGCCGCGCGAACTCGATCTGCTGCGGCAGCGGCCGCTCCAGCAGCCCGCCCTCGGCCAGCCGCTCGAGCAGCCAGTCGTAGAACGGCCGCTGGTCCTCGAACTCCAGGGTGCAGAGCGAATGGGTAACCTTCTCCACCGCATCCTCGATCGGATGCGCGTAGGCATACATCGGGTAGATGCACCACTTGTCGGCGGTCCGGTGGTGGGTTGCACGCTTGATGCGGTAGATCGTCGGGTCGCGCATGTTGATGTTGGGCGAGGCCATGTCGATCTTCGCGCGCAGCACGTGGGAACCGTCAGGATGCTTGCCGTCGCGCATCTCCCGCAGCAGCCGCAGGTTCTCCTCCGGTGTCCGACTCCGGTATTGAGAGTCGCCGCCGCCCGAGGTCAGGGTTCCCCGGCTGGCCCGCATTTCCTCCGCCGACTGGCTGTCCACGTAGGCATGACCGGAGGTCACCAGGTACTCCGCCGCCTTGTACATGAAGTCGAAATAGTCGCTCGCGAAGTGCAGGTTGGATCCCCAGTGGAAGCCGAGCCACTGCACGGTGTCGATGATCGAATCGACGTACTCCTGCTCTTCCTTCTCCGGATTGGTGTCGTCGAAGCGCAGGTTGCAGGCGCCTCCGTACGCCTGCGCCAGGCCGAAGTTAAGGCAGATGCTCTTGGCGTGGCCGAAGTGCAGGTAGCCGTTCGGCTCGGGGGGGAAACGGGTGCGGATTTTCGCGTGCTTGTTCGAGGCGAGGTCCGCTTCGACGATCTGGCGGATGAAGTTGGAGGTGGAAGGCTCGTTCTTCGCCGGTTTGCGGGCGGGGGTGGACACGGGGGATCTGTAACCGGTTCTTTAAAAATGGAATTTTACGCTAACGGTTCGAGCGCTCCGGCGCCGGGGATCGGGGGAGGGTGCCGGCACCGGGCCAAGCCCGTTTTGCCGCGGTGTGGATCAGGAAATTTAAGGACGAGTATCAACAAAACGGTTACTCCGGACGTACAAAAAAGAGTAGAAATTAAAACCACAAGCCAACAAAGGGATATGCCATGCGTCCAGCCATGAAAAGCGTCCCTGAACTCTATGCGCATGCGCTTGCCGTAGAGCGCGAAGCCGCGGTCCGGTACCGCGAGTTCGCTCAGTGGATGCACGATCTGAGAATCGACCACGTCGCCGCACTGTTCGAGCACCTGCAGGAGGAAGAGGCGGCGCACCTGAGGCGCCTCGAGCAGGAAACCGACGGCATGCAGCTGCCGGAGCTTTCGCCTTGGCAGTACGCGTGGCTGTTCACCTCGCTGCCCGATTCGATCGACCAGGCGTTTCCGCTGATGCCGCAGAACACGCGCGACGCGCTGTCGTTCGCACTTGCCGCCGAGCACCGCACGAAGCGCTTTTTCGATTGCGTGGCGGCCGAGGCCGAGGACCGGGCGGTGCGCACGCTCGCGTCCCTGATGGCGATCGAGGAATGCCAGCACATCGCGGACATCGAGCACCAGCTCGAACTTGAGCCCGACCCGGCGATCGACTGGGATGCGGCGGGGTTGTGCTTCGATTTGCAGAGCAACTGACCTCGAGCCAATTGCTGAAAAGCCCGGCCTCGGCCGGGCTTTTTTTGCGTCGCAGCGCGAATACTGCAGTGCGGTAGGCAAAAAAACGCAGGTAAGACCAACGCAATTCGTCAACAAACGGTCACCACCTCGACGCACAATGGGTGCACAATTTCTCGCAGACGAAGAGGTGAGTGCCATGCTGAACGTCACCAACCTGCCGGAACTTTACGCGCACGCGATCGCGATCGAGCGCGAGGCCGTGGTGCGCTACCGCGAATTTTCGCAATGGATGCGCGATCTGGGCGAGGACGACGTGGCCGAGCTGTTCGAGAAGCTCGAGAAGATCGAAGGGGAGCACCTGTGCGCGTTGGAGAAGGAAACCGCGCATTTTCCGCTGCCCGAGCTCTCGCCCTGGCAGTACGCATGGCTGTTTACCTCGCTGCCCGGGACTCTCGAGAACGCGTTTCCGCTGATGCCGCAGAGCACGCGCGACGCGCTGAAGCTTGCGCTCGCCGCGGAGCGCCGCGCGATCAGCTTCTACCGCCACGTGGCCAACGAGGCCCAGGATCCGGCGGTGCGCATGGTAGCAACGACCATGCTGGGCGAGGAGCGCCACCACATCAGGGACATCGAGCGCGCGCTGGAGCGCAAACCCGACCCGCACATCGACTGGGAAGCAGTCTACGAGGAAGAAGGCGCGCGCAAAGGCGCGACCTGGGCCTGAGCGACCCGCGTTTCGCTCGACGCGCCCCGCGGCGGGCCGCATCGAGATAAGCTGTCGCCTCAGGTAAACCTCTGGCGGGACAGCGCATGGATTTCGAGCTCAGCGACGAGCACAAGATGCTGAAGGACCTGGCCGCGCGCTTCGTGCGCGAGGAGCTGATCCCGCTCGAACGCGCTGTGCTCGAGCGCGAAGCTTCGGGCCAGGGCGCGACCTTGAGCAAGGACGAGCACGCGGCCATCGACCGGAAGTCGCGCGAACTCGGGCTTTGGGGGCTGGATGCGCCGCCTGAATTCGGCGGCGCGGACCTGCCGGAGCTGGCATTGATCGGCGTGCACGAGGAAATGGGGAAAACCATCACCCCCTATATCTTTCCGCCCGACTCGCCCAACCTGCGCATGCTGATGGTGACGGCCAATGCAGAGCAGCGCAGCCGGTATCTCGATCCCTATGCGCGCGGCGAGACCACTTCGGCAATCGCGATTTCCGAACCCGGCGCCGGGGCCGACCCGGCCGGAATGTCGACGCGCGCGGTCAGGGACGGCGGCGACTGGGTGCTGAACGGCCGCAAGATCTGGATCAGCCGGGCCGAGCATGCGGACTTCACCATCGTGATGGCGCTCACCGACAGGCAGAAGCGCGCGCGCGGAGGGATCTCCGCGTTCCTCGTCGACAAGGGCACGCCCGGCTTCAACGTGCTGCGCAGGATCCCGATGATCGGCGGCCAGTACACCTACGAGGTCGCGTTCGAGGATTGCCGCGTGCCGGAATCGAAACTGCTCGGCAGGGAGGGCGAGGGTTTTGCGCCGATGCAGCTGCGGCTGTCGACGCGGCGCCTTTACATGGCGTGCTGGTGCATCGGCAGCGCGCAACGCGCGCTTGACATGCTTTGCGAGCACGCGCGCCTGCGCGTGACCTTCGGCACGGCGCTCGCGGAACGCCAGACGATCCAGTGGTGGGTCGCAGACGCCGCGACGCGCATCCATGCTTGCCGGCTGATGGCTTACGACGTGGCGTGGAAGCTCGGCCAGCGGCGCGACGTGCGCACCGAGACATCGATGATCAAGGTGTTCGCCACCGACATGGCCTGGGAGGTCATCGACCACGCGATGCAGGCCTTCGGCGCGATGGGCATGACCAAGGAAATGCCGCTGCAACTGATGGCGAGCAAGGTGCGCACCATGCGCGTCTACGAAGGGCCCGATGAGATTCACCGCTGGGTGGTTGCGCGCAGGGTGCTCGGCCTGCGCTGAGGCCCGAAAGGATGACCGTCATGCTGCCGTTGAGTGGAATCAAGGTGGTCGAAATCGCCCAGAACATTTCAGGACCGTTCGCGGCGGAGATCCTCGCCAACCTGGGCGCCGACGTGGTGAAGGTGGAGCGCCCGGAGGGCGGCGACGACGCGCGCGTCTGGGGCCCGCCGCTGACCGCGGACGCATCGCACCTGTTCCACGCCGTGAATTACAACAAGCGCGGCGTAACGGTCGACCTGAGAGAACCCGCGGCCGTCGCCTGGTTGAAGGGCTACGTCGCCGAGTGCGACGTGCTGGTGCAGAACCTGCGGCCGGGGGTGATGGAAGAACTCGGCCTGGATGCGCAAAGCCTGAGCGCAAGCAATCCGCGCCTGATCTATTGTTCGCTGTGGGCCTATGGCAACAAGGGACCGATGAAGATGCAACCGGGCTACGAGCCGATCGTCCAGGCGTTTTCGGGAATGTTCAGCGTCAACGGCGCACCCGACGGCCCACCGTCGCGCGTCGGGCTGCAGGTGCTCGACATGGGAACCGGCATGTGGACCGCGCTCGGGTGCATCGCGGCGCTGTACCGGCGCCAGATCACCGGCAAGGGTTGCGTGGTCGATGCGTCGCTGTTCGAGACCGCGCTGGCCTGGCTCAGCATCAGCCTGGGCAACTACAAGACCACCGGCACGCTGCCGACGCGCCACCGCAGCGGCTCTGCGCGCATCATCATTTTCCGCGCCTTCGAGACCAAAGACGGTGAAATCGTCGTCGCCGCGGCCAATGACCGGCTGTTCGCGAAGTTTGCCGCCGCAGCCGGGCGTCCGGAGTGGAACGGCGACCCGCGCTACAAGACCAACGCATCGCGGCTCGACCACCAGGAGGAATTGATGCCCCAGATCGAAGCGCTGATGCGCACGCGCAACTGCGCGGAATGGATCGAATGCCTGGAAGCCGCGGGCGTCCCCTGCGCGCCGATCAACACGCTGGCCGAGGTTGCGAGGGAGCCGCAGACGGCGGCGGTCGAAATGCTGCACTGCGCGCCCGGACTGGGCGAATTCGTGCGCATGCCGCTTTCCTTCGACGGCGAACGCCCGCCGGTCCGCCGGCCCGCGCCCAGCCTCGGGCAGCACAATGCGGAAATCCTGCCTGCAGCGATGGTGAAAACATGAGCGACTGGAAGGACATCCGTGTCGAAATGGACGGCCACGTGGCCACGGTGGAGATCCGCCGGCCGCCGAACAATTTTTTCGACCGGCCGCTGATCGCCGAGATCGCCGCGACGTTCGAATCCTTCGACGGCGACCCTCAGTGCCGTGCGATCGTGCTCGCCGCCGAGGGAAAGGCGTTCTGCGCGGGCGCCGATTTCTCCAATCGCCCCGACACCGGGACGGGCGCGGAAGGCGCCGGCGACGGCAAGCATCTCTACAAGGAAGCGACGCGCCTGTTCCGCACTCGCAAACCGATCGTCGCCGCGGTCCACGGCGCCGCGGTCGGTGGCGGGCTTGGCCTCGCACTGGTGGCGGATTTCCGCGTCACCTGCGCCGAGGCGCGCTTCAGCGCCAACTTCAACCGGCTCGGATTTCACCCCGGCTTCGGCCTGACCACCACGCTGCCGCGCCTCATCGGACCTCAACAGGCCGCGCTGCTGTTCTACACCGGCCGCCGCATCGCGGGCGATGAAGCGGTACGCATTGGCCTGGCGGACCTGCTGGTGGGGCAAAGTGATGTGCGGGCCGCGGCGCAGGCGCTCGCGCTCGAGATCGCGCAATCGGCGCCGCTTGCCGTGATGTCGACGCGCGAGACGCTGAGGCGCGGGCTGGCCGATGCGATCGAGGCCTCGACCGAGCGCGAGTTGGTGGAGCAGGAGTGGCAGCGGCGTACCGACGATTTCGGGGAAGGCGTGAAGGCGATGGGCGAGCGGCGACAGCCGGATTTCAAGGGGCGCTGAAGTACTCGGCGCAGCCGATGCTTGGCTACGTCGATTACCGCGGGCCGCTCGCCGCGGTGCCTACGTTAAGGAACAGGGTTACGACGTGACGTGTTGCCCACGCGCCCAAACTGTGCCCAGTGCGCTTCAGCAGATTTTCCCTCAAACCATCCGCACGATCAGCCGCTTGCCGCAGGCATGCGCGCACTTGCGCAGCGTCGCGAACGAAGGCGAACCTTTGTCGCTGCGCAGCGAGGCTTCAAGGCGGCTGACTGCGCTCTTTGTCGTTCCCATGCGTGCGGCAACTTGTTCCTGCGTTAAACCGGACTGCTTGCGCGCATCCAGCAGCGCGTCGAGCGTTGCGTATTGTTCTTCCAGCGCGTCCCATGCCGCCTTGAATCCGGGGCGACGCATCGCGCGCGCCAGCTCCTTCTTCAGATTCAGCGGAACCGGTTTGTATTTTTCACCCCATGCGTCAGTTTTCACGTTTCACCTCTTTCACCCGTTTGCGCGCCAGCCGCAGGTCGGCTGGCGGCGTTTCCTGTGTCTTTTTGATCAGGCTGTGAACAATCACAATTTGCCTTCCCACCACGGTGCTCTTAAGGGTTAGGCCCGCGCCCCTTGCGTACGAGCGCCCGCCCAAGGCTGGATACGTGCAATTGCCCGACCCGCCGCGTCCTCAGCGCACTGCACGTCATAGTTAGCCTGCAGATTCAGCCAGAACTGATGCGACGTGTTGAAGAACCGCGCCAGCCGCAGCGCCGTATCTGCGCTGATGCCGCGCCGCTCGCGCACGATCTCGTTGATGCGCGCCGGAGTCACATTGAGCGCGCGCGCCAGCGCATTGCTGGAAAGGCCCAGCGGAATCATGAACTCCTCCCGCAGTTGTTCGCCGGGGTGAATGGGGGGCAGTTTCCTGGGCATGGGGTATCTCCGTCAGTGGTAATCCACGATCTCAACGTCTTTCGGGCCTTGCGGCGTCCACACAAAGCACACCCGCCATTGATCGTTCACGCGGATGCTGTGCTGCCCTTTGCGATTGCCGCGCAGGGCTTCCAGCCGGTTGCCGGGAGGAGAAGCCATGTCGCGCAACTCGCCAGCGGCGTCCAACTGATCCAGCTTGCGCCGCGCTACTGCCTCGATGTTCATCCAGCGCGTCACGCGGCGGCGCTGGTGTAGAGCCTCGGTGTCGCTGCATCCGAAAGACTGGATCACGGGTGTATTGTATATCGCACAACGATATACCTCAAGCCATTAAACATGACGACGAACCAAAGGGTTGGCAGTTCGACTGCGGCGGGTTTTCTGCGCACAACCAGGTGCGCGTTGCGGCCCGAGGTTCGGGAAGGCCGCATGAAGCTCGCCAGCTACATGATCCGGGCGCCGATGTCCCTGGAGAAGATGACCTACGACCCAGCCACCGGCACGCTGATCTACCGCTCGAAGATGCACGCCGGCCTCAAGAGGAATTTTCAGGTGATGCCGGGCGCCGAGTGGCTGGAGTTGCTGTGCAAACACATCCCCGATCGCTACGAGCACTTGGTGCGCTACGTCGGCTGGTACTCGAACCGCGCGCGCAGCGAACGCTCGAAGGCGCTCGAGGCGCAAGCCCCGGTGACCGAGCCCGCTAGCCAAGCCCCGAAAGCGTGGGCGCGTTCGCCACCAACGCCCAGGCAACCTGGGCGCGGCTGATTCGCAAAGTCTACGAAGCCGATCCGCTCGTCTGTCCCGAATGCAAAGGGCCGATACGCGTGATCGCGCTGATCGACGATCCGGGCGTGGTGCGGCGCATCCTCGAGCACCTCGGACGCTGGGTGCCCGAGCCCGCTGAACGCGGCCCGCCCGCGCAAGCGCCCGACTGGCCGCCAAACGCGGTCATCCCCTTCACCTACCACGCAGTCCCCGACATCGCCATCGATTCACGCTGCTCAGAATTGGCGCCATTTCGACCTCATCGGGATTGCACGCGGCCGTACCTCGGCGCAAGATGCTCTGGACGTAGTGCTCGGGTGCATGTAATCAGTGGCAAACCGCTGTTGCAGGGGGGACGCGCGAAAAGAGGCGGGGTTGATTCACCTATCCGTGGCTTGAGCCGTCGGTCCGCAAGCGGGCATGTAAAGCGAACCGAATTTTCATCCGCAGTAGTCAATAGCAAGGAGAGCAACCATGGCAGAAGCGAAGAAAGAGAGAAAGACCGAATGCCGCGGCGAGAAGACAGCTAAGGTTAACGTGACCGGCTACGGAGGCACGCGGCAGACTGCGTTGGACAACATGATGAGCATTATTGCGATGAACGCACCGCCAGACACGTGTACAGGCGGATGCAGCGGCGGCGACGATTGCTTACCCCTGCCCAACATCGACGATGAGGAAGACATCGACTGCAAACCGTATTACACAAAAAAGGGCCATAGAAAATGGCGTGCTCGGTACGTCGGCGACGTCCGTTTTGCATGCGAATGCGTTGAGGGCGATTAGCATCCACGCATCCGCACTCCACCAGCCTGTATTCCTCTCGGGCGCCCGCAGGGCGCTCTTTTTTTCCATCTGCTCCTCGGTGCACTGGTCAGTACCGTGCTCGTCGCGGGCGCCGCAATGGCAGCGCCATGGCCATCCAAGCCCGTGCGCATCGTGAACCCTTTTCCTGCGGACGGCGCGGCCGACATCGTGGCGCGCGCGCTGGCGCAGCGATTGACTGAACAGTTGGGCCAGTCGTTCATCGTCGAGAACCGCACCGGGGCCGGCGGCAATCTCGGCACGGAAGTGGTCGCAAGGAGCGCGGCCGACGGCTACACGCTGCTCCTGGGCACCGATCACCTGACAATCTCGCGCGCGCTGTATCCGAAGCTCGGCTACGATCTGTTCAGGGACCTCGCGCCGGTCTCTCTCACCAACTACGGCCCGCATGTGCTGGTCGCGCACCCGTCGTTCCCGGCTGACACGCTCGCGCAGACGATCGCGCTCGCCAAGGCGTAGCCCGGCGAGATTGCGTACGCCTCCGCCGGCACCGGCACCGCGCAGCATCTGGCGGGAGAAATGTTCAAGCGTATGGCCGGCATCGACATGCTGCACGTTCCGTACAAGGGCGGCGCGCCGGCTATCCAGGATTTGCTCGGCGGCCAGATCAAAATCGGTGTCATCGGCCTGCCGCCGATTGTCGGGCACATCCGCAACGGCAAGCTGAAGGCGCTCGGCGTCACATCGCCGAAGCGCTCGCCGTTGCTCCCGGACGTGCCGAGCATCTCCGAGGTGCTGCCGGGATTCCAGTCGGTCCAGTGGATGGGACTGGTCGTCCCGGCGGCCACCCCGTCGGAGGTGATCGCGAAGCTCGCGGCGGAGACGAGCAAGGCGATCGACGATGCGCAGGTGAAGGAACGCCTCGCGCAGATCGGCAACGAGGCGGTGGGCGGCACGCCGGCCGAGTTCGCGCGTTTCATCGCCGAAGACCTCGCGCGCTGGGAGAAAGTAATCCGCGAGGCGGGCGTCAAGGTCGACTGACCGCGTCCGCGGTAGTGATCGTGCGACGGGCATCAGCTCGCCGCCTTAAGCGAACGTGTGATCGGCAGCTTGCCGCGCACGGTTAGCGAGAACTCGTAGGCTTCCGCGCGCGCGTAGTAGAGCGAATGTTCGCGCGGAACCCCTTCCGCGCCTGTCATGAATCCATAAGTCTGCTCGCTTCGGCGTAATTGGGCATAATAGACGCGCAGATTGTTTGGGAGGGGAGATGAACAATCGCCGCAAACTTAAACGCGGACGTTAAGCGGCGCCTCGACGATGGTATTTCGGCGCCGAGCTTGTTGATCTTCCGATGAACGCCGCAGCCCAATTAACGCTGCCCGGTGCCGGGCTGTTGACACGGTCTTGCTCTGCGATCGCGTGGCCTGCCCGATGCGCACTGATGCCAGCTCCAGCGCGTTGTCTACGCTATGGGAAGCAGCGTCCGATCCGCGCGGTGCCCGGGCACGGGCTCACCCGGGGGCGGGCTGTATCGCCCGCGCTCGCCGGGGGCGAGCCCGCTGTGGCAATGCGCGAAGCGCCAACCCGCGCGAGGGTTTTGCGCGCGTCTACTGTGACACCTGCCGGCACGAGTTCCTGCTCGCCTACTCGTGCAAGACCCGGTACTTCTGCCCGAGCTGCCACCAGAAGCGTGTGATCCTGTACGGCGAGTGGATCGAGCAGAACGTGCTCGCGCCCGTGGCGCACGGCAATACGTGTTCACCCTGCCCAGGCTGCTGCGCCCGATCTTCAGCCGGCAGCGGGCGTGGCTGGGCGAGCTGTGCCGTATCGCTGCGCGGCTGCTGAGCGATGCGTACGCCGAGGCCGCCCCCGGCGCACGCCCGGGCCTCGTCCTGTTCGTGCAGACCTTCGGGGACTTGGCGAACTTCAACCCGCACCTGCATGTGCTCGCCGCCGACGGGGTGTTCGGTGCCGAGGGCACGTTCATCGCGCTGCCGCCGGTGCCCGAAGCGCTGCTGGCCGAGGGCTTTCGGCGCGCGGTGCTCGCGTTCCTGGTCAAGGAGCGGGCGATCACCGACGAGCTGCGCGCGAAGATGCTCGGCTGGCGGTACTGCGGCGGGTTTTCTGCGCACAACCAGGTGCGCGTTGCGGCCGAGGATCGGGAAGGCCGCATGAAGCTCGCCAGCTACATGATCCGGGCGCCGATGTCCCTGGAGAAGATGACCTACGACCCAGCCACCGGGACGGTGATCTACCGCTCGAAACCGCTGTCGCAGGCCGGACGCGCGAAAGGCGGCGGGATTGATTCACCTATCCGTGCAGATGGCAGGCGACCAGGTTGCCGGGCGAGATCTCCTTCAACATCGGCGCTTCCTGCTTGCAACGCGCCATCACGTAGGGACAGCGGGTATGGAAGGCGCATCCCGGCGGCGGGTTGACCGGGCTCGGCACGTCGCCTTGCAGAACCCGTTTCTTCCGCTTGATCTTCGGGTCGGGAATCGGCACGGCGGATAGCAGCGCCTCGGTATAGGGGTGCAGCGGCCGGCGGAACAACGTCTCCTTGTCGGCGGTCTCGACGATCCGGCCGAGGTACATCACTGCGATGCGGTGGCTGATGTGCTCGACCACGGCCAGGTCATGGGCGATGAACAGGTAGGACAGGCGCTTTTCGCGCTGCAGGCTGACCATCAGATTGATCACCTGCGCCTGGATCGACACGTCGAGCGCCGAAACCGGCTCGTCTCCTACGATCAGCTTCGGATTCAGCGCCAGCGCGCGGGCGATGCAGATGCGCTGTCGCTGGCCACCGGAAAATTCATGCGGATAACCGCGCATTTGTGCCGGTTGCAAGCCCACCTGCTGGAACAGCGCGGCCACGCGTTCGGCCCGTTCCTTGCCGTTGACCATGCCGTGCACCATCAACGGCTCTGCGACGATGTCGCCTGCCGACATGCGTGGGTCGAGCGAAGCGAACGGGTCCTGGAAAATGATCTGCATCTCGCGCCGGTGCGGCCGCATTTCGGCGTTGCCGAGATGGGTGATGTCATGGCCGGCGAGCCTGATCGAGCCCGCGGTCGGTTCGATCAGCCGCAACACCGTCCGGGCAACCGTGGATTTGCCGCAACCGCTCTCGCCGACCAGGCCCAGGGTCTCGCCCTCGCCGATCGAGAAGCTGACGCCATCGACGGCGTATACGTGGCCGACGGTGCGCCGCAGAAGCCCCTTCTTCACCGGGAAGTGTTTCTTGAGATCACGCACTTCGAGCACCGGTTCAGGCATCCCCGCTCCCCGCAAGCCGGTCCGAATGCCAGCAGGCGGCCCAATGCCCCGGCCGCTTCTCCTCGTAAGGCGGATATTCGGCCGCGCAGCGCTGGTCGGCCAGCCCACAGCGCGGTGCGAAGGCACAACCTTTCGGCAGATGGGTCAACGCCGGCACCATGCCGGGAATTTCCATCAGCTGGGCGCCGGCCACCGCCGGCGTGCCGCGCATCGACGGTAGCCGCGGAATCGATGCGATCAGACCACGGGTATAGGGATGCAGCGGCAGCGCGAAAAGTGCTTCGACATCCGCCTCCTCCACCTTGCGGCCGGCATACATCACGATCACGCGTTGTGCGGTTTCCGCCACGATGCCGAGATCATGAGTGATCAGGATCAGCGCCGTACCAAGCTCCCTCTGCAATTCCAGGATCAATTCGAGGATCTGCGCCTGGATGGTGACGTCGAGCGCGGTGGTCGGCTCATCTGCAATCAGCACCTTGGGATTGCAGGCGAGCGCCATCGCGATCATCGCGCGCTGGCGCATGCCACCTGAAAGCTGGTGCGGGTAATCGCGCGCGCGCTGCGCGGCTTCAGGAATCCGGACCAGACCCAGCATCTCCACCGCTTTGTCCATGATGGCCGATTTCGCCAGGTCCTGGTGCAGCCGGATCGCCTCGCTGATCTGCTCGCCGATGGAGAGCACCGGGTTGAGCGAGGTCATCGGCTCCTGGAAGATCATCGACAGTTCGTTGCCGCGCACCTTGCGCATGGCATCTTCGTCGAGTTGCAGCAGGTCGCGGCCGTCGAGCGTGATGCTGCCGCCGACGATCCGTCCCGGCGGATCGGGCACCAGCCGCATGATCGAGAGCGCCGTCATGCTCTTGCCGCAGCCGGATTCGCCGACCACCGCCAGCGTTTCGCCGCGTTTGAGCGAGAACGAGACATCGTCCACCGCCTTGAGGATCCCGGCGCGGGTAAAGAAGAAGGTCCGCAGTCCGGCGACCTCCAGCACGTTGCCGGAGCGTTGGCTCGCCGCGTTCAACTGCGCTGCCTCGGATCCAGCAGATCGCGCGCGGCATCGCCGAGCAGGTTGGTGCCGAACACCACCAGGCTGATCGCGATGCCTGGAAAAATCACCAGCCATGGCGCGGTGCGCACATATTCGGCTGCGGATTCCGACAGCATCCTTCCCCAGGAGGGAAATGGCTCGGGGATGCCGAGGCCGAGGAACGACAGTGCGGCTTCGGTCAGGATCGCCGAACCGAGCTGAGCGGTCGCCAGCACGATCAGCGGCGCCAGCGTATTGGGCAGGACATGGCGCATGGCGATGCGCAAGTCGCTCATGCCGATCGCCCTGGCCGCCTCGACGAACGGCAATTCGCGCAGCGCAAGCGTATTGGCGCGGATCACGCGCGCCACATAGGGGATCAGCGGGATGGCGATCGCGACGATGGTGTTCTGCAGCGACGGCCCGAGCGCGGCCGACATCACCAGCGCCAGCACCAGCAGCGGCAGCGCCTGCAGGATGTCGATCAGCCGCTGTACCACCAGGTCGACCCAGCCCAACAGGTAACCCGAGAGCAATCCCAGCGCCACGCCGAACAGGCAGCCCAGCGCGGTGGCGCCGATGCCGACCGCGAGCGAGATGCGGGCACCGTAGACGATCCGGCTGTAGACATCCCGGCCGAAGTTATCCGCACCCATCCAGTGCACTGCACTCGGCGGCGCGAGCGAGAGCGCGGAATTCGTCGCGAGCGGATCGTAGATGGTGATGAACTCGGCGAACAGCGCCGCGAAAACGAACACCGCCATGATCGCAGCGCCGATCGCGCCCAGGGGATAGCGGCGCGCCAGAAACCGAGCCGCGCTCCAGCGTCCTTCGACGTGGGCGCCCGCCCTGGCAAGTTCCGCGTCGTAATCGACGGTCTGCATGGCTAGTCCGAATACTTGATGCGCGGGTCGAGCGCCGCATACAGCAGATCGACGAGGAAATTAATCACCACCACGATCACCGCGATGAACATCACCAGGTTCTGCACGATCGGATAGTCGCGCCAGCGAATCGCCTCGACCAGGAACCGCGCAACGCCCGGAATGTTGAACACCGTTTCGGTGACGATCAGGCCGCCAATGAGGAACGCCGCCTCAATGCCGATCACGGTAACCACCGGCAGCATCGCGTTGCGCAGCGCGTGGTGGTAATTGATCGAATTTTCGGAGGCACCCTTCGAGCGCGCGGTACGGATGAAATCCTGGCGAAGCACTTCCAGCATCGAGGACCGGGTGAGCCGCATGATCAGCGCCGAGCTGCGAAAACCCACTGCGGCCGCCGGTACGCTGTACATGACCAGCGAGTCCCAGAAGGATTTCGGCGCGTCGCTGTAGATCGGGATGCTGCCGAATGCAGCAACGAAGGCCATTAGGATGAGCAGACCGAGCCAGAACGCCGGCATCGACAGGCCGCTCAGGCTGAGCACCCGCAATGCATAGTCCAGGCCGGTGTTCTGCTTGACTGCGCTGATCACGCCCAGCGGCACGCCGATCAGGATGGAGAACACCAGCGCCAGACCGGCGAGCCTCGCGGTGATCGGAATGCGCGGCAGGATCTCGGCCAGCGCCGGTTTCTCGGAGACATAGGAAAAACCGAGATCGCCGCGCAGCAGGCCGCCAATCCATGACGCGTACTGGACCAGTATGGACTTGTCCAGGCCGAGCTCGGCTTCGAGCCTGGCCTTGTCGGCCGGGTCCACGAAGCCGGCGGCATCGAACAGGATGTCGACGATGTTGCCAGGCACGATGCGCAGCAGCACGAAGACGATCACCGAGATGCCGGCCAGGGTCAGCAGCATCAGCAGGAAGCGCCGTACCAGATAGGCTGTCAAAGGCGGTTCCCCGATTTGTAACTGCGGTAACTGCGCTCAACGCCGAACCGGCCGTGCCACCGGTCCCGCATCGATCGGACCGGAACGGCTACTTGTCCAGCCAGACGTCTTCGTAGCGGTAGCCGTTGTAGGAGCTGTTGACCATGACGGTCACGCCTTTGACATAGGGCTGCCAGCACGTGCCTGCATGGATGTGAAAGATGATCGGCCGCGCCACGTCTTCCTGCAGCTTCTTGTCGATCTCCCAGACCAGCTTCTTGCGCTTGTCCATATCGGGTTCCATGGACTGCTGGTCGAAGAGTTTTTCGAGGTCCCGGTTGCAGTACTTCGTGTAATTGCGCTCCGAACCGCAGGCGTAGTTCTCGTAGAAGGCCTGGTCGGGATCGTCCACGGCATTGCCGGTGAGATTCAGGCCGATCGCGTAGTCCTTGCGCGCCACCTTGGAGAACCAGTTGGCGGTTTCGACCACGTCGAGTTCGCCGTCGATGTAGATCTCCTTCAACTGGTCGATCAGGATCACCGCCGGATCGCGATAGACGGGAATGTTGCGTGTCGAGACCTTGACCTTGAGCCGCTTGTTTGGCCCGTAGCCGGCCTTCTGCATCAGCTTGCGCGCCTCGTCGCGGTTTTTCTTCACATCCGGTCCGTAGCCCGGAATGGTCTTCAGGATCTCTGGCGGCAAGCCCCAGACGCCCTGCGGCGGGGGAAGCATGGTGCCGCCAATATCCGCCTGTCCCTCGAACAGTATGTCGACGAAGGCTTTGCGATCCAGCGTCATGGCCATCGCCATGCGGAGGTCCGGATTGTCGAAGGGCGGCGAATCGCGATTGACGATCAGATTGGTGCTGACGTTTGTCGGCACCACCTTGCAGACCGCTTGCGGCGCCTGGCTTTTCACGTCCTTGAGCAGCGGAATCGAAACCTCGGTCGGGAAGGTCATGTCGAACTTGCCGGAGATGAACGCGAGGATTGCTGTCGAGCGATTCGGGATGATGGTGAATTCGATCCCGTCCAGAAAGGGACGGCCCTTCTTCCAGTAATCGGGATTGCGCGTGAGCTTGATCGATTCGTTGGCCTTGAATTCGACGAACTTGAACGGCCCGGTGCCGATCGGGTGCGTGCGCATTTCGGCAGGCGACACATGGCAGGGATAGACAGGCGTGTAGCCCGAGGCAAGCAGGGCGAGCAGGGCAGGCTGGGGCCGTTTCAGGCTGAAGGTCGCCTCGAAATCGCCGTTGACGGCGACGTCGGTCACGTTCTCGTACCAGTTCTTGCGCGGATTTTTGCGGAACTTGGCGCTCGACTTGCCCATGAGCATGTCAAAGGTGCACTTGACGTCGTTGGCGGTAAACGGTTTGCCGTCATG
Source organism: Burkholderiales bacterium (assembly GCA_017880775.1). Lineage (GTDB taxonomy): Bacteria > Pseudomonadota > Gammaproteobacteria > Burkholderiales > SG8-39 > JADGRQ01. The sequence continues at coordinate 36,527 of JADGRQ010000035.1, forward strand.
CCACTTGACCCCGTCGCGCAGTTTGAACGTGAGCTTCGTGTGGTCTGCATTCCAGGACCAGCTGGTGGCGAGATCGGGGACGATGGATTCCAGGCTGTTCTGCGCAACGTCCTGTTTGTACATCACCAGGTTGTTGAACACGCCCATGAACGGGATGTTGGTCGAGTACGTTGCTTCCTCGTGGATCGAGGCGCTCGCGGGACTGTCCCGGTGGTACATCTTCAGGATGCCACCTTGCTTCTGGGCGAACGCTGCATCGATGACGGACATCCCCAGCAACAGCGCCGTCGCCAGGACAACGGAACGATGGATTACCAGCATGTCACCCTCCTCCTTTTGAATTTTGCCAAATCCTGCGCCCTATGACCCCGTTCAGGCAAGTGCGGGGGCCGCGGAACTCCCGGAACCGGCCGCGCAGGCCCTCGCGCTCGAGATCGCGCAATCCGCGCCGCTCGCGGTGATGCCGGCGCGCGAAACGCTGCGGCGCGGGTTGGCCGACGCGATCGAGGCCTCCACCGAGCGCGAGCTGGTGGAGCAGGAGTGGCACCGCCGCACCGCCGATTTCAAGGAAGGCGTGAAGGCGATGGCCGAGCGCCGCCTGCCGGAGTTCAAGGGCCGTTAGCTGCGCGGCACCGTCGCCGGCTGAACGTACAATGGTGCCTTCCACCGGGAGGAAGCGCCATGATACGAACACGTCCAGGATTCGCCGGCATGGAACGAAATAATTGAAAGCAAATGCCCGCGGGCCATCGGCGTTTCTTTTCAAAAGAACAAGCGTCGCGCTGACAGCCGTTTTGGCTCTGGCAAGCTGCGCGGTCGGGCCCGACTTCAAGCCGCCCGACGCGCCGGCCGCTGCAAATAGCGGTGCTTACACGCCTGCACCGATGCCGCAACAGACTGTTGCGGCGCCTGGCGCAGCAGGCGCGGCGCAGAGTTTTGCACTTGGACAGGATATTCCAGCGCAGTGGTGGCTGGTTTTTCACTCCGGCGCGCTCGATCGTTTAATACGCGCATCGCTGACCCAGAGTCCGAACCTGGCTGCCGCCCAGGCCGCCCTGCGCCAGGCGCAGGAAACTCTGAACGCGCAGACCGGCGCCCTGCTATACCCGAACGTGGGCGGGCAGTTGGGCATTACGCGCGAAACGGCTCCTCTTGGCTCGACTGTCGCACCGGGGGGCAGCCTGTTCACTTTGTACAACGCCTCGGTCAACGTGTCTTACACGCTGGACGTGTTCGGCGCATCGCGCCGGGAACTCGAAAGCTTGCGGGCGGCAGTCGACTATCAGCGCTTCCAGGTGGAAGCGGCGTATCTGGCGCTGACCTCCAATCTGGTCACTACCGCAATCAGGGAGGCCTCCCTGCGCGCGCAGCTTGAGGCGACGCGGGAGGTGCTGGCTGCGCAGGAACGGCAGTTGGCCATCATCGGGAAGCAGTTCACCGCAGGTGCGATTGCGCGATCTACGGTGCTGGTTCAGCGCACCCAGGTGGCGCAAACGCGTGCCACCCTGCCGCCGCTGGAAAAGTCTCTTGCCCAGGCCCGCCATCAACTGTCCGTTTATGCTGGCAAGCTGCCGAGCGAATCCGGCATGCCCGAATTTCAACTCGATTCCCTACAGTTGCCGGCGGATCTTCCGGTCACATTGCCGTCCTCGCTGGTGCGCCAACGGCCCGACATTCAAGCCAGTGAAGCGCTACTGCATGAAGCCAGCGCGCAGATCGGCGTCGCCACAGGCAACCTGTATCCGCAAATCACGCTTAGCGGCAGTGTCGGCTCGGCCGCATTGCAGCTGGGCAATCTGTTCGGTCCCGGCACCGGTTTCTGGAGCGTTGCGGCCGGGCTGCTGCAGCCGATCTTCAACGGCGGTGCTTTGACCGCCAGGCGCCGCGCTGCGATTGCAGCCTACGACCAGGCCGCAGCGCTGTACCGGGCGACCGTCTTGACGGCGTTTCAGAACGTCGCCGATGCCTTGCGCGCGCTGGATTTGGATGCCTCGACGCTCAAGGCGCAGGCCGATGCCGAATCGCTGGCCCGCGAGTCGCTCGACCTTGCGACGCGGCAGTACCAGCTGGGCGCAGTGAGCTATCTGGGCCTGCTCGATGCGCAGCGCACCTACCAGCAGGCGCGGGTCAGCCTGGTGCAGGCGCAGGCTGCGCGCTATTCCGATACCGCGGCGCTGTTTCAGGCGCTCGGTGGCGGCTGGTGGAACCGCGAACCCTTGGCCGATATACCGAGAACCACTCATGACTAAACGCATGATCATCATGCTGGGGTGCGTCCTTGCGCTGATCGCCGCGCTGGCGTTCGGCTTCTATCTCCACATCAGGCAAGTAATCGCCAATTCCCCCAAGCCAAGCCCGCAGACCATCTCGACGGCCAAGGTCGAGGCGCTCGAGTGGCAGCCGCAGTTGTCCGCGGTGGGAACGCTCTCCGCGATTCGCGGCGTCGATGTCAGCTCCGAAATCGTCGGTCTGGTGCGCGAGGTCAATTTCAAGTCCGGGCAGGATGTGAAGGCGGGCGACATGCTGATTCAGCTCAACGCCGATTCGGATATTGCGCAGTTGCGCTCGTTTGAAGCGGCCGCCGAACTGGCGGCGGTCGTTCTGGAACGCGACAAGGCGCAGCTCGAAGCCCAGGCGGTCAGCCAGGCCCAGGTCGACAGCGATACGGCGGATCTGAAAAGCAAGCGCGCGCTGGCGGCACAGCAGGCGGCAACGGTCGCGAAGAAAACCATCCGCGCGCCGTTCGCCGGCAAGCTTGGCATTACGACGGTCAATCCCGGGCAGTTTCTGAATCCGGGCGACAAGATCGTGACACTGCAGACCATCGACCCCATCTATATCGACTTCTATCTGCCGCAAAAGCAGATCGCCGGCCTCTCGGTCGGAATGGTGGTGAACGTGTCCAGCGATGCCTATGCCGGGCAGGCTTTCTCGGGAAAGGTCACTTCGATCAGCCCGAAGATCGACGTCGCCACACGCAATGTGCAGGTCCAGGCGACCATCGCGAACGCGAAGCGCCAGCTATTGCCGGGCATGTTTGGCCGTGTCAGCGTGGATTCCGGCGAAAAGAAACGCTACCTGACGTTGCCGCAGACGGCGATCACCTATAACCCCTACGGTTCGACTGTTTTCGTCGTCAAACCTGGCGAACCGAAGGATGCCAAGGGCAACGCGCAGCAGGTCGTGCAGCAGGTCTTCGTGACGACCGGCGAGACGCGGGGCGACCAGGTTGCCATCGTGAAGGGCCTGGAGGAGGGCCAGGAGGTCGTCAGCAGCGGCCAACTGAAGCTGAAGAACGGCACATCGGTCGTGGTCGACAACACGGTGCAGCCGGCCAACAGCCCGAGCCCGGCTCCGCAGGAACGCTGAAGCGCGGCCGATGAAATTCACCGATATCTTCATCCGCCGGCCGGTTCTCGCCACGGTGGTGAGCATGCTGATACTGGTGCTCGGGCTGCGCTCGCTGTTCAGCCTCCCCATCAACCAGTATCCGCGCACACAGAATGCCGTGGTCACGATTTCGACGATCTACTACGGCGCCGATGCCCAAACCGTGGCGGGATTCATTACCCAGCCGCTTGAATCGGCGATCGCGCAGGCACAGGGTATCGACTACCTGTCTTCGTCCAGCAGCAGCGGTGTTTCGACGATCACCGCAACCCTGCGCCTCAACTACGACGCAAATCGCGCGCTGACCGAAATCAACACCCAGGTCAACTCGGTCAAGAATCAGCTGCCGGTGCAGGCGCAGCAATCGGTCCTGACGGTGCAAATCGGCCAGACGACCGATGCGATGTACATGGGCTTCTACAGCGATACGCTGCCGAGCAACAACGTCACCGACTTCCTGGCGCGCGTCGTGAAGCCCAAGCTCGACTCGATCCAGGGCGTGCAGACCGCCGAGTTGCTGGGCGCGCGCCCGTTTGCGCTGCGCGCATGGCTGGATGCGGCAAAGCTGGCCGCGCATGGCCTGACCGCCACCGACGTCAGCGCCGCCCTGGCGACCAACAATTTTCTTGCAGGCGTCGGCTCGAGCAAGGGGCAGATGGTGACAGTGCCGCTGACGGCCGGCACCGATCTGCATTCAGTCGAGGAGTTCAGGAATCTCGCGATAAAGCAAAATGGCGATTCCATCGTGCGTCTCGGCGACGTGGCGACAGTGACCCTGGGTTCTGAAAACTACGATTTCAACGTCGCCTTTGGCGGTGTCCGCTCGGTCTTCATCGGCATCAAGGTGGCGCCCGAAGCCAATATTCTCGACGTCGCGGAGCGGGTGCGCCGGGCATTTCCGGAGATCCGCGCGCAGTTGCCGAATGGCGTGACCGGCGAAATCGTCTATGACTCGACCGAATTCATCAACACGTCGATCAGCGAAGTGGTCAAGACGCTGGCCGAGGCACTGCTCATCGTGATACTGGTGATTTTCCTGTTCCTCGGCAGTTTCCGCGCAGTCGTGGTGCCGGTGATCGCGATGCCGCTGTCCCTGGTCGGCACCTTCTTCTTCATGCTGGCGCTCGGCTACTCGGTCAACCTGCTGACTCTGCTCGCGCTGGTGCTTGCCATCGGCCTGGTGGTCGATGACGCGATCATCGTCGTCGAAAACGTCGACCGGCACATGAAGGAGGAGGGCAAATCGCCGATGGAAGCGGCCCTGATCGCGGCGCGCGAACTCGCCAGCCCGATTCTTGCGATGACGGTGGTGCTGATAGCCGTCTATGTGCCCATCGGTTTCCAGGGCGGCCTGACGGGCGCGCTGTTCACCGAATTTGCCTTCACGCTGGCCGGCGCCGTCGCGATATCCGGCGTGGTGGCGCTGACCCTGTCGCCGATGATGTGCTCGCGTTTTTTCCGGCAGGACCAGGACAGCGGCCGTTTCGTGCAAGCCATCGACCGGACATTCGAAAAGGTACGCCACACCTACCGGCGCATTCTGCACAGTCTTCTGGAGACGTGGCCGGTGTTGATCGTGATGGGCGTGCTGCTGACCGGTGCTCTGGCGCTGATGTTCAAGATGTCGCAATCCGAATTGGCGCCGGAGGAGGATCAGGGGATCGTCGTCTGCCTCGTTACCGGCCCGCCCACGGCAACGTCAGACCAGATGCAGACGTATGCGGATCAGGTGTTCAAGATCGGCAAGAGCATTCCCGAATACAGGCAGATGTTCCAGATCACCGGCGTACCGACCGTGAACTCGGGCATCGGTGGCGTGCTGTTCAAGCCGTGGGGCGAGCGCACGCGCAGCGCCAAGGAAATTCAGCAGGATCTGCAGGCGCAGTGGAACAGGATCGCGGGCGCCCGGATCGCCGCTTTCCAGTTCCCTCCGCTGCCCGGCTCCTCCGGGCTGCCGGTGCAGTTCGTCATCAACACGACCGAGGCGTTCGGCAACCTCAACACGGTCGCGCAGCAGGTATTGGAAAAGGCACGCGCGTCGGGCAAGTTCTACTTCGTCGACGCAGACCTGAAAATCGACGCGCCGCAGGCGACCGTCGTGGTGGATCGGGACAAAATCGCCGCCCTTGGCATGACTCAGCAGGATGTCGGCAACGCCCTTGCCGCGGCCATGGGCGGCGGCTACGTCAATTACTTCTCGATCGCCGGCCGCTCATACAAGGTGATTCCGCAAGTGCAGCAGGTCGACCGGCTCAATCCCTCGGAGGTGCTCGATCTTTACATCAGGACGCCGGGCGGCGGCGTCATTCCGGCCCGCACGATCGCCAGCATCAAGTACGATGTCGTGCCGGAGTCGATCACCCGCTTTCAGCAGCTGAACTCGGCGACGATCTCGGGCGTATCCGGTGTGTCGCAGGGCGATGTGCTGGAATTCATGCGCAGCACGGTGAAGGAGCTGGCTCCGAGCGGATATTCGGTCGATTACGCCGGCCAGTCGCGTCAGTTCGTGCGGGAGTCGGGCGGAATCGTATGGATCATGCTGTTTGCCGTGATCATCGTTTTCCTGGCGCTTGCGGCGCAGTTCGAAAGTTTCCGCGACCCGGTCGTGATCCTGGTGTCGGTGCCGCTGGCGCTCTTCGGTGCGCTGATATTCATCTTCCTCGGCTTCGCGTCGATGAATATCTATACCGAGGTCGGGCTGGTGACCCTGATGGGGCTGATCAGCAAGCATGGCATCCTGATTGTTGAAGTGGCCAATCAGTTGCGCAAGGCGGGCAAGACCAAGCGCGAAGCGGTCGAGGAGGCCGCCAGCATCCGTCTGCGCCCGATCCTGATGACCACGGCCGCCATGGTGTTTGGCGTCGTGCCGCTGGTGATTGCTTCGGGCGCCGGCGCTGCCGGCCGGCATGCCATGGGCCTGGTGATTTTCACCGGACTGTCGATCGGCACCCTGTTCACGCTGTTCGTGGTGCCCGCCATGTACATGTTCGTGGCCGCGGACAACCCCGCGACACGGGCAAAGGCGGATGCGATTGCGCAAACTGCCGCCGATTGAAATCAGCGCCGGCCGTGAAGGTCATGGGGTAAGCTGCGCCAAAAGACCAGCGAGGACAGCATGAAATTCGGTGTTTTCTACGAGCATCAGCTGCCGCG
>JADGRQ010000036.1 GCA_017880775.1 Burkholderiales bacterium
AACGCCTCCGCTGATTGCGGCGGCGGCGGCACCGTAGACGGGCGCAATGGTTCCGGGAATCGTCCCGGCCACGGCGAACAAGGCGAGGAACAGGGTATCCACCGCGTAGCTCGCCGCGGTCATGCGGGTCCAGACGAGGCGCTGCCGCTGGGCGCGGTCCTGAGACTTGCGCGCCCTGATCGCCGCTTCGAGTTCTTCTTCCGCTTCGACCATGCCTTGCCCCCGCCTGCGCCCCAGCAAGGCAGCTTGCAGTTCTTCTGCTTGACCTGACCGATCTCTTGTATCAGGGCGGTTGTTACTTTACCGCGGCAACTCCGGTTGCGCGAGCGCTTGAACCGCCTCGAACTGCTCCACGTCCTTGGTGCGGCCTGATACCCGGTGATGCGGCGTGAAACCGCCTGAAAAGGGGTGGGAGGGCAGGTGGGCTCAGGCGCCTTGAGCTCCAGGGGCGTCAGCTGTCAGCGGGGGTCGAAAACCCCCAAAACACGCCGTTTTCGATCCCCTCTTGTCTGAGGCCGGCACCCGCTAGCGCGGCTCTGGCGCAATCCTGAGCATTCCTCGGGGCCTTCATGGGGCACGCCCCCATCCCGCAGACCTATCGCCGAAGGCCTCCGGCAACGTCATCGGGGAAGGCGACGCAACCGTGCATCGCTTCGTCATCTTCGAAGAACCTGGGACACGGAGAAGAGGAAGCGGAGTGGCTCGCGCCGGCGCTGGCTGGTTCACCAGTGGCGTTCGATGCCCCCGAAAAATAGATCGCCAGGAGCGCGCCCAGCATATTCAGAAGCCTTTCGGAACTGTATTACGGGCGAGGGCGGTGACCACGGCGTTCGCGCTCGGATCGTTCGCGGCGTCATCGCAAGCCGGGATTCGATCAGTTTGATTCATGCGGGTAGGTAGCACCGTGAAGTCCGCTACGCTGGGAAGTTCGCCCCGCGCTGCCCCCCGCCCCAGCCTGGCAATTCCTCAGACGAACAACGCCTCGAAGCCATCGAACGGCTCGAAGCGTTTGTTGCGGTAAACAAGACACGAAGGACCTGGCAGTGCGCGCTCGACAACCGGATGCCGGGCGTCGCCCGGGAATGCGATGGCGCGGCCTTGGTCGTGCGCGAAGGGTTCCGGCTGGATCACCGGTGGCCGGCGAGCGCGCGCAGCGGCGATCGCGCCGGCCACATCCGGAAGACGCGCAAGTTCGGCCAGACTCATGATCTGCGCCGGCGCGAGGTTGATCTTCCCGGCCCAGTATTCCTCGAGCACGACGCGCGGCCGCAGCCAGAAACTCTCGGTGGCCTCGTGATCGTCGTGCCGTGCCTCTTGGTCGCGAGGCACCGCCGCCAGGAAAAAGCGTGCGTCAAAGCGTTTGTTGAACATCGCTGGCACGCGCGGCGTAACCCAGCGCGACCACGGGACGATATTGCCGCAGTCGAGCCGCAGTTCGAGCCGCGCGAGGATCTCGCCGAAGCGAAGACCTTCGCGCGCATGCGCCTGCGCAAGGTGTACGTGCAGCGCGGTCGCTCCCGCGGCCAGAAGCACACCCGCCTCCTCGAATGTTTCACGGCAGGCGGCAACGAAGAATCCCGCCGCCGCGGTCGCATCGAGCTCCGGCTCGCCGAGCGCGGCACGCAGTTTGTCGAGCGGCGTGCTCAGCCGCTCCAGCGCATCCGGCGCGGCGTCTATCCGGTCGACCTTGCCGCCCGGAAAAACGTAAGCACCGCCCAGCACGTCCGAAAGTCCATGGCGCTTGACCATGAATACTTCCATGCCGTCGACCGCGTCGCGCAATAGCACGACAGTCGCAGCCGCTCGTGCCGGGGTGGTTTCCGGTTGCTCGTTGAATTCCACTCTGATCCTCGGACCCGTCAGCTTGGCAAAGAAATGAACCTGCAATCTTCTAACGCTGCGCTCGGGAAGCCAGATTATCCCGAGATGAATTACTCAGGGAGTGGCCCTGCCTCGATTCGACGTACACCACTTTACGCAGCCATGAGGCTGGATTCAACATCGACCGGTGTCTTGTAGTTGATCGACGAATGCATGCGCCTGTGATTGTAGAAGCCTTCGATCCAGTCGACGATGTCGAGCTTGGTGCTCGACAGCTCTCGGCGCAATCGGGCGTTCTCCGCCTCAACTGCCATGATCGATCGCTTCACCGGTACCGCGGCACCGTCGGCTGCCTTGAGCTTGCCTGCACGGCTGGGCCTGAGCCAATTCCACAGGCTCGACTCCGGAATACCCAATCGCTTGGCGGCCTTGTTACCTCCGATCGACTCGCCCAGCCTGACCGCCTCTACCTTGAACTCATCGGCGTACTGCCGATTCGCAACCAACTCTTTCTTGCTCATTGCGCCCTCCGTTCATCAGAAATTTAACAACAATCTGATGTACGTGAAACCAGGGCAGGGTCAAGCTACCACCACAGCCTTACGCGGGCAAATCCGGCGTCGCGTCACTGCGCAAGTGACTGGTTTGGATTGGCAGCAGCCATTCGCTGCAACGCTCGAAGATAACTGTCAGCTCAGAGGCCCGCCTTCAGCATCAACTTCGCCACGCTGATATCGAGGGCAGCCGCTAGGCGCGACAGCGTCAGCACAGCCACGTTATTGTCACCACGCTCGATACGTCCGACGTAGCTGCGGTCCACTTCTGCAAGCAACGCCAGCTTCTCCTGGGTGATTCCCTTTGATAGACGAACCTCCCCGATCGTCCTGCTGAGGGCGATCAAGGCGCGATGATGCGCAGATTGATCTTTTAGCAGCTCGCCTGTATTTATGGATCGCTCTTGACCGGCATCAAATCGCGTCCGCCAAGCCGGTCTAACTTTGGTGCATGCGGTTGACGGGACGTGTGCGATAGTTCGCATTGCCTCGTCCGCGCCATTGACGAGGAGAATGACCATGCCGAATTCCATCACCGATTCCCGCACGCGCAGCGATTTGTTCGAGGCGGTGGCGCTTGGACCATACCGGCTCGCGAACCGCATCGTCATGGCGCCGCTCACGCGCAGCCGCGCCGGTTCCGACGGCGTTCCGCGGCCGCTGATGGCCGAGTACTATGCGCAGCGCGCCTCGGCCGGTTTGATCATCGCAGAGGGAACGAACATCTCGGCCCAGGGACGAGGCTACGCCTTTACACCGGGGCTCTATACCGCGGAGCACGTGGAGGGATGGAAGCAAGTCACCAAGGCGGTTCACGCCAAAGGTGGTCGGATATTCGTGCAGCTTTGGCACGTTGGCCGAATTTCTCATCCCGCACTACAACCAAGTGGCATCCTGCCGGTGGCACCGTCGGCGATCTGTCCGTCGGGCACCGCCTATACCGGGGCAGGCTTCGAACCCTGCGTCACGCCGCGCGCGCTCGACATTTCGGAGATTCCCACCATTGTCGAGCAATACCGCACCGCAGCCCGCAATGCGCTCGCGGCAGGCTTCGATGGCGTCGAGATCCACGCCGCCAATGGTTACCTTATCGAGCAGTTCCTTCGCGACAGCACGAACAAGCGAACCGACGCATATGGCGGATCGCTCGAGAGCCGCGCACGCTTTCTGCTCGAAGTGACCCAGGCCGTTGTGGGAGTTTGTGGCGGTGATCGCGTTGGCATTCGCCTTTCGCCACTGAGCCCGGTCAACGACTGTGACCTGGACAGCAATCCCGAAGCAACCTACCGGCATGTCGTTGAGCGGCTCAACGCCTTCGGTCTCGCTTTCATCCACGTCATCGAAGGCGCTACGCAGGGACCTCGCGAGGTTCTCGGTGGATTCGATCTGCAGATCCTGCGGCGGACCTTTCGCGGCCTCTACATCGCCAACAATGGGTACGACCGGGAACTGGCATTGGAAGCGCGCCGCCGTAACCTCGCCGACCTCGTCGCCTTTGGTCGGCTGTATATCGCCAATCCAGACTTGGTGCAGCGCCTGCAAATCGGCGCTCAACTGAACGTCCCCAATCGTGCGACCTTCTTCGGCGGCGATTCGGCGGGCTACGCCGACTATCCTCCTATGACACCAGCCGCGCGCAGCACAGGCGAAGCGACGGTGTCGACCCTCTAACCGACGCTTTGCTTGATGACATTGAAAACAGCGTAGAACGCGCGTAAAGGGGGCAGGTGAGCGTGGCGCGGTCGGGGTGCTGGACGTAGAGCAGATCGTGCGCGTGAAGGGATAGGCCCTGGCTGACAACGGAGTGGCGGCTAGAGTGCCGGGCGCTGCGGGGCGGGCTCGATGTTGCTACCCCGCGCGCCGCGCGACCGTGAGCATTGCGGCCCGCAACTCGACGTCCTTGTGGAACTCTCGCAGCCGCGCGTCGATCAGCGCGGCCCCGAGCCGGGCGCCGTCGTCGGTCAGGGCGTCAACGTCGGCCCCGCTGAACAGCCCACGCCCGGACACGAGCGTGCGGATGAGCCGCCGCAGCACATGGGCGTCCGCGCTGTCCGAGCATGCGCCGAGAAAGACACGCGCCACGGCGAGCGGATCTCGCACGTCCGCAGGCTGGCCGGCGGCCTGTCAGCCGACTCGTTACTTAAGGTTGGCGAGCAGCGCGAGCAAAATGCATAGAACCGCCAAACCCTGCCAGCCCACCCGCTTTAACATCAATCGAGGACTCAAGCGTTCGTCCTCGGGCCCGCCGTGGGCCATAGACACAATGCCATTGAAGAGTGAGACGACCGTAAGCAAAGTAGCCACCATCACGAACACCGTCATGATCGACATATAGACGCCCTCCTTACCAGTAACACATAGCCGTTTGATTACCGCAGCGACCGGGATTCAATGGGTCGCATTGCGGTGTGTTGACCTGCGTCAAAGTTTCGGCGCCTTTGCAGCGTAGCGAGCGTCCGGTTCGGCTCGGAAACAGCCATTCGCCGCAGTGCGTCAAGACAACTGTCAGCTCAGAGGCGGCCTTCAGCATCAACTTTGCGACGGTAGTGTCGAGGGCGGTCGGCTTGCTGGTGATGTCGGGCGACCAGGAGGGCGTCGGGCGGGCGGGCGCGGAGTTGGGGCGCGAAGCGCTGGCAGAGAGCGACGAGCTTGAGTACGTGACACCGGGCGGCGGCGGGCTGGACTGAGCGACGGACGCGCGACCGCGCGACAACCTCTTGTTGAACGGGGCGGACGCGAGTCGAGCCAGCGAACGGCGGGGCAGGCGGCGTAGGGCACACGCGCTACGCAGTACTCAGTTCGCGCCGTGAATCATCCTGTGGACGATGATGTCAACTTCCGCCCGCTCGTCCTCGACCTCGAAAATATTCTCGCTGACGCGATCGTCGCATGTGTCTGCTGCGTTGGCCCGCAGCGCGGCGTATTCGGCCTCACGCCAAGCGATCGGACGTTCGGGTAATTTCAGGCGGCGAGATGCGGCGTGTTTCATGGTTTCCTCTTCCCGTACGGTTTGCCCATCGGCGCCTCCTGATCGCCTTCGACCGAGTTCGATTCTCGCCCGCCTGATCGGAAAAGCAAACGCCCTGAGCGGAGGTCGAGCGCCGCGGGATCGGGCGCGGCGACGGGGTGAGGCGTCGCCCTGGGCGGCCGTGGCTGCGCGTGGCGTGTTCGAGCGCTCGGCTCTGCCTATGCCGGAACCGGGTCGATTGGCAGGCGCGAGGCGATCCCGAAAACCTGTTCCAGCAGCGACGCTGCGGCGATTACCGCGGAATCGGCGTGGGACGGACCGATGATCTGCAGACCTACCGGCAGCCCGTCCTTGGTAAAGCCACACGGAAGCGAGAGCGCAGGGCAGCCGGTCAGCGTCACGACGAAGGTGAGAAACATCCAGTCAATGTAGCTCGTGAGCTGCTGGTCGCCGATCCGGGTCGGATAGGGCTGCTCGACCGGATACGGCGGCACGGCGACCGTGGGGCACATCAGAAGGTCGTATTGGTCGAAAAAGGCCGCAACGCGGTGATAGAGCGCGGAGCGTTCGCGTTCGGCGCGGATGATCTCGTCTGCGGTCAGCTTGAGGCCCTTTTCGATATTCCAGACGATCGAAGGATTGATGCGCGGGCGCTCGGCCGCGAGCAGATCGCCGCGCAATGCGGCGAACAGGAGGCCGCGCAGCGTCTGGAAGGTGTCGATGGCATTGGAGAAATCGGGCGCCGCGTCCTCGACCGCGGTTCCCAGGTCCGTGAATCGATGGGCCGCGGCGCGGCAAATGGCCGCAACCTCGGGGTCCACGTTCGACAGCGCCATATTGGGCGTGAAGCCGACGCGGCGCGGCGGGCGGCGCTGTCGCACCGCCGCCGTGAACGGGACGCGCGGTGCAGGCAACGACAGCGGGTCATGCGGGTGCTGCACCGAGAGCGCGTCAAGCATCAGGGCGAGGTCGGGCACGTTGCGCGCCATGGGTCCTTCCACCCACAGCGAGTCGAAGGCTGGCAATCCGGCACCCCTTGGCGCGCGACCCACCGACGGGCGCAAACCGACGACGGAACAGTAGCTGGCCGGAATGCGCAGGCTGCCGCCGAGGTCGCTGCCCATTGCGAGCCACTGTGTCCCTGATGCGAGCGCGGCCGCCGCGCCGCCGGACGATCCGCCCGCCGTCATCTTCAGGTTCCAGGGATTGCGCGTGGCGCCAAACACGGTATTGAAGGTGTTGGAGCCGGCGAATTCCGGCACATTGGATTTCGCCATGAAGATCGCGCCGATGGCCTCAAGCGTGGCGACGGTATGGTCATTCGCCGGCGCTACCGCATCGGCGAAGATCGGCGAGCCGAATGTGGTTCGCTGGCCGGCAACGTCGTTGTAGTCCTTCGCCGCGATCGGCAGGCCGGCGAGCCAGCCGGGCGGCGGGTCCTGCGGCGGCTTTTGCGCCATGAACCGCCGCGCTGTTGCGCGAGCGGTGTCGATGAACCTGATCGGAAGCGCGTTTACCTTGCCGTCCACCACCTCGATGCGTGCCGCCGCGGCGTCGATCAGGTCGAGCGGAGAAATCTCGCGCCGCCGCAGCCGCGCCACGGCCTCGGTGGCCGTCAGCCGGACAAGCTCGTTATTTACACCCATTCGCAAGCCTCATTTTGCAGCCGCTGACACGATACCATCCGCGTGGCGCGGCCGAGCCGCATCACACGGTGGCGCGGGGCGGCGTGCAGCCAGAGCCCTGTCGTGGGGGCTGGCGGCGCCGCGCCGTATGAACGGGATGGCTATCTTGCGGGCGGCGGCAGGTAGCGCTCGTCTGAGTAGGTCAGCAACAATTCCGCCCGGTATGCGACGAAGATCGCCGTGAACGCCCCGGTGGCGAAGGCTTCACCCCAGGCGATCAACCATGCGGCGGTGAGAAGCGTCACTGCGCCACTTCCTGGCAGGCGCGGCATCCACCACACGCGCAGCGCACCTGCGAAGCTCATGGCCAGCACAGTTCCAAGGAAGGCGCGCGCCAGGATGTAGACGAACACGTGCTTCGGCAGCCAGCGGCGCGTTGCAATGCCGATGGCGAGCGCCGCAGTGGCGGGAACGACGCCGTTCCACGCCCCGAGTTCCATGGCGCGCGCAAGGTTGCCGCCGCCGAGCCACGCGCCCGCCGACGCTACCGGCAGGAGCGTGAGCACCGCGAGCGGCCAGCCGAACATCAGTACCAGCAGACAGGCTCCCGATAGTTGCAGAGGAAAGGTCGTCGGCAGCACGCCTTGCGCGCCCCACAGGCAGGACAGCAAGACCAGCACCGCGACCCAAGGATTGCGCAGCGCCGGTGTTCGCAGCGTGCTCCACGGGCGGAACGCAAGGGCAATCAGCGTCGCGGCCGTGACCAGGGCGATGTCTACGTTGTTCACGCGGGAATTATCCGCGCGCTAGATCCGGACCAACCGGACAAGGGGAAGGCGACGTTGAAGCTGTAGAAAAACCCTCTCGAATCCCGAACTGAGCGCATTGCGTTGGCCCTCGCCATTCGGAATCGGCGGCGGTAGCATTGCCGTGTGAATCGGGTTTTTATATAGACTCGTTAGCGCTCAACAGCCTGAGCGCACGCCAATCGTGCTCGATGTTGACAGGTATGTATAACGTACATATAGTACAAGCGTGTCCGCCGAATTCGACCCGAAAAAGGATGCGGCAAACATCAAGAAGCACGGCGTGTAGCTTTCCGAGGGCGACGGGGTGCTGAATGACCCGCTCGCGCTCACCGTCGAAGATGACGCCGCCGAGGGCGAGCAGCGGTTTGTCACCATCGGAATAAACGCGTTCGGGTCGCTGATGGTCGTGGTTCATGCGCCTCGAGACAGTGGATCGCGAACCATCTCTGTGCGGAAGGCCGCACCCCAAAGAACGGAGAAACTATGAAAAAGGTGTATGACTTCTCGAAGGGAAAGCGTGGCACGGTGATTCCCACGACGGGGAAGACGCGAATCACTATCTACATGGACGACGCAATCGTCAGCCGATTCAAGGCCCAATCGGAGAAGACCGGCAAGGGCTATCAGACGCTGATCAACGAAGCTCTGAAGGCCCATCTGAGGCTCGCGGAGCAACCCGTAACGCAGGATCTCGTGCGCAAGATCGTGCGTGAAGAGCTCGCGGCGCACGGTTGAGCGCTAACCTGGCGCCGCACGCGGACATGCGCGATGAAACCGGCGCACGCCGGTGGGCTCTACGTTGGGCCGCAGGGTAGTCCGGCCGTCTGATCGGGGGGTTCAACGACGAGGCCATATCCGGGAAGTGGAATGGCCACCGGTCGTCACGACTCGGGTTGCAGTACCGGGTTTTTTACCGCACGGTGCCTGGCGAGCAGCTCTTCCAGGTGGTCTCGATCACCGCTCACGACTATCGGAGGCCGTAAATGAAGCAGTTTCGTTCCGCGAAGAAGCGCATCACTGTCTCGGCCGGCGAATCCGTGCGGATCGTTCGCGAGTTGCAGGGCCTTAGTCAGAATCAACTCGCGCAGCGCACGGGCATCGCCCAGGCTACTCTTTCGGCGATCGAGAACGACCGCGTCCGCCTGGGCGTGGAGCGCGCAAAGGTGCTCGCGCTAGCCCTCAAGTGCCATCCCGCCGTGCTGGTCTTCCCGGGATGGGAAAATCATCTTCAAACTGCGGCATAACCCGCGGCGCCAGCCCACGCGCTGAAGCGCGCAGCTGAGCGCCGCGCGAGTTCAACGGTCCGTGCTGGCCCGCCTTAAACCAAAACGTTAAAGCCCTAACCTGCAGCGAAAAGTGCAAGCACCGACTCCGTCAGCCATCGCGCTCCTGCTTCTCCTGCCGCTGCTGGCGTGGCGGGTTTACGTTCGCTTTCGCAGGATGGTTGGTCGCCAGAGGCTGTCGCGCGTGCGCCTGTGGATCACGCTGACGATCTTCCCCGCCCTGATCATTTTGCTGGTTTACGCCGCACACGCTCACTGGGAGCGCCTGGGGTGGCTGGCTGCCGGCCTGGGAGCCGGCTCAGTCCTCGCCGTGTACGGCCTGCGTCTCACGAGCTTCGAACCAACGCCGCAGGGATTGTTCTACACGCCAAATGCCCATCTTGGCATCGCACTCTCGCTGCTCTTTGTCGGTCGGATTCTCTATCGCCTTGTCGAGGTCTATGGCATCAATACAACGGCGTTTCCCAGCGCTGCCGACTTTGTGCGAAGTCCCCTTACATTGGCAGTCTTCGGCCTGCTTGCCGGCTACTACATCGCATACGCAATCGGTTTGGCACGCTGGCGAAACCGCATACTACGCGCCAAGCAAGAGCGCGAGAGCCGACAAAGAGATGCCTGACCCTTCATGCCGAACGGACGCGCACCGGCAGTTCATGGAGAATTGGGAGTCACGCATCAATCACTATCTGTTGCACGGCGCCGCCCTGCCCGGAGCAGGGGTGGCTAACCCTTCCTACATGGACTCCCCCCGAGCCTCATGATGATCCGCATGCGGGCACTTGAACTCAAGATTCCGCCGCCGGCAGTTGCGGCGCTGATGGCAGGTGCCATGTGGGGAATCTCTTTGGTTGCCCCGTTGCTTGAAGTGCCCGCGTTCATTCGCATCGCCGCGGCGGTAACAATCGCTCTGGCTGGTGGTGGCTTCGGCCTCGCAGGCGTCATCTCGTTCCGACGCGCGAGAACGACTGTCAGCCCAACGAAGCCGGAAACGACGTCTTCGTTGGTTTGCTCAGGTATTTACAGAGTTACTCGAAATCCCATGTACGCGGGTGTTCTCGTCGTTCTCGTCGCATGGGCAGTATTTCTGTCTTCTGCCTGGGCGTTGCTGGGGCCGTTGGCTTTTGTGCTCTACATGAACCGGTTCCAGATCGCACCCGAAGAAAGGGTGCTTTCAGCCATGTTCGGCACCGGCTACTCCGCCTACAAATCAAGAGTTCGCCGGTGGCTGTGAGGCACAATCCTTCGTTGCAGCGGGCCGCCTTCGGCATCCGGTGAACTCAAATGTTACCCCCGCCCCAACCGACCCCGAATGACCGCGGTGATCGTATTCAGAAGAAACAGCGCAAGCGCGGCGGCGTTCAGCGCCGCACCCACCTCCCGCCACGCGGGCATCACCGCAAGATCGCCGATCACCCGCACCGCCAGCCCGGCGTGCAGCAGCACGAGGTGGGCGTAGAACGCGGGCGTGTACGGCACCGCGAGTTTCACCACCGCCGGGAAAATGATCGGCGCGTGGCCGAACACCATCGAGAACACGAAGCCGAGCAGCACCGCGTGCAGCGCCGCATCGCGCGGGCCCGAGAATGCCGCGATACATCCGCCCACGGCGAGCCACACGTAACCCGTGAGCAGGCACAAGGCAATGTAGCGCGTGAGTCCGCGCTCGCGCACCGTGCGCCGCGCCACGTCGTAGCGGGCGAGCCAGGCGGCCAGTGCGAGCAGCGCCGCGCCGAACAGCTGCGTGTGCTGGGCTGCGAGTGCCGCCAGCAGCGCTAGGAGGATCGCGAAGAACAGCGGCTGCGCATGCGCCGGCCGGCGCAGCAGGCGCGAGAGTTCCAGCCGCTCCCCGGCGATGGTCAGCACCAGGAACGCGATCCACCACGGCGCCAACTCCGGGGTTGCCACTCCCGCGAGGCCGGCGGCGCCCGCAACCGTCCAGCATGCCGCGCCCAGCCCCAGCGTGAAGGTGTGCGCGGCGCGTTGCATGCGCCAGCCTTTCACGCATGCGGCGAGCATGATCAGGCTCGCGGCGAAAGCAAGCGCGTGGGGATAGAGGGGTGGCGCGCCCGAGAGCGCGGCGATCGCGCCGAGCGCAGCGAACAGCGGGCCGCCGTAGGTCCACCACGCACGCAGAGCGACTGCGCGCTCGAGCGAGATCACGGTGCCGAAGAAACCCGACGCCATCAGGAAACCGTGCGAGGCCACGCTCGCGGGCGAGAGCACGGGCACCTCGAGACCGAGGCGCGCCAGTCCGCCGCCCACCCCGAGGATCAGGCTCGCGAACCCGGCGAGGAGCAGCGGCAGACGGTAGGCGC
This sequence comes from Burkholderiales bacterium, assembly GCA_017880775.1. Taxonomy (GTDB): domain Bacteria; phylum Pseudomonadota; class Gammaproteobacteria; order Burkholderiales; family SG8-39; genus JADGRQ01. Next base: position 11,376 of record JADGRQ010000036.1, read on the forward strand.
GTTCCAACGTTACCAGCCGAAGAACTTGCGCGCGTCCTCGTTCATCCGCTCCGGCGTCCAGGGCGGGTCCCAGACCAGTTTGACCTCGACATCCGGCACCTCGGGCGCGGCACGGTGGACCGCATCGCGAACGGAATCGACCAGGTAGTCGCCCATCGGGCAGGTGGGCGAGGTCATGGTCATCGTCACGCGCACGCGCACGGGCGAAACCTCGACGTCGTACACCAACCCGAGGTCCACGATGTTCATGCCGACTTCGGGATCGTTCACTTTGCGCAAGGCGTCGCGGACGGATTCCTCGTCAGCCATTTGCAACATCCGGAACGACGGCGGTGGCCTCGATCTCCACTTTCGCGCCCGGCTCGACGAACCCGGCGACCTCGACCGCGGTCATGACGGGGAAATGCATGCCGATGATTTCGCGGTAGGCGTTGCCGATGTCCTTCAGGCGCGCGTTGTACTCGTCCTTGTCCGCGAGGTACCAGGTCATGCGCACGATGTGTGCGGGCTTCGCGCCGCCCTCGGCGAGGATCGCGACGACATTCTCGAGCGCCTGGCGCACCTGGCCCGCGAGGTCGCCGGTACGGAAGGTTTCGCTTTCGTCCCAGCCGACCTGGCCGGCTACGAAAACCAAGGTGCCGCGCGCGGCAATGCCGTTGGCGTAGCCCTTCGGGCGCTTCCAGCCCGGCGGCTGCAATGCCTGCATCGATTTACTCCGAACCTGTAGGAGGATCCGGATCGCGATCCCACCCCGGACGGGGCACCGGCACTTTCTTGATCCACTGCCGGATCAGCTTCACGTGCTCGCGTTCTTCCTCTGCCATTTCCCTTGCCGCAGCGCGCACCGCGGGCGGTACCCTCGCTTTCGCCAGCTCGTTGAAGAACGCGAATGCTCGCTTCTCGTTGTGCAGCGCGATTTCCAATGCGTGCCAGGGCTGCATCAGGTAATGCAGTCCAATGAAGGCGCCGGTTTCCGGGCCTTCGGCACTTTCCCATTTGTAGGCCTTCACCCGCGGCGGTGTGGTCCGGCCCATCTGCCCGAGGATCTGGTCGCGGTGCTTCTGCTCGATGCGTTCGAGCTTGCGGAACAACTCCGCAACTTCGGTGTTGTTGTGCACTTCCATCTGTTCTGCGAAGTCGCGATAGCGCTCTGCGGCTTCGGCCTCGATCGCATAGGCCTGCGCGAGGAAATCGGCGACGGTGCGCGGCGTGGATGTTTTTTTCGCAGTCATAGCGCGAACCCGGCTTCGAGGTCGGCCGCTTGCTTTGCGCCCTTGCCGATCGGCGGCTGGTAGGTCTTGCGGTGACCGACGTAGAGCACGCCGATGTTGAAGCCGTCATCGGTCAGGATGCGGCGCGCAGCCTGCGACGGGTCGGAGGTCGGCTTCACCGGCGCGTCGTGCACCTTGTCCTTCCAGAGGCGTTGTTCCGGGCGGAAGGTGACACAGGGCGAGAGGATTTCGACGAACGAGAACCCGGGCGTGCGGATCGCTTCCGCGATGATCTCCGCAGTCCCGTTCGGATCGCCCGAGAAGGCGCGCGCGATGAAGTTGGCGCCCGAGGCGAGCGCGATCACCAGCGGGTGGAATTCGCGCAGCCCGGTGCCCTCCGGCGTGAGCTTGGAGGATTCCCAGTCCGGTTCGGTGGTCGGCGATGCCTGGCCCTTGGTCATGCCGTAGACGCGGTTGTCCATGACGATGTAGGTCAGGTCGACGTTGCGCCGGCAGGCATGCATGAAGTGGTTGCCGCCAATCGAGTAGCCATCGCCATCGCCCCCTGCGACCAGCACCGTGAGATCGGGGCGCGCCAGTTTCAGTCCGGTGCCGACCGCGAGCGCACGGCCGTGCACGCCATGGAAACCGTAGCAGGTCGTGTACGCCGGAATGCGCGAGGAACAGCCGATCCCCGAGACGACCGCGACGTTTTCCACACGCAGCGCGAGCTTCGCGAACGCCTTGGTGATGGAAGACAGCACGCTGTAGTCGCCGCATCCCGGACACCACACGGGCTTCACTTCGGACTTGAAATCCTTCGGCGCAAGCGCCGCCGCCGCGTTGGCATTCATGCTTTGCTCCATTGCTCGAGTTGGCTGACGATCTCTTCCGGGCGCATCGGCAGCGGCCCCGGCCTGCGGTAGCTAGAAACGCTGCCGGGGAGGTCGTATTCGCTCCTGAGGTAACGGTAGAACTGCCCCGAATGCGTCTGCTCGATCACCAGCACTCGCTTCACTCCCGCGAGCGCGTCGGCGAGCCGGGCGGGTTGCGCTGGCGAGAGCAGTCTCATCGAGACCAGGCGCGCGTTGAATCCGTCCCTGCGCGCGCGGGCAAAGGCTTCGCGCACCGGCGCGGTGCAGGAACCGAACGTGACCACGGCGAGTTCCCCTTCGCCTTCGACATCGGCCCAGTGACTTCCATAGTCGACCGAATCGAGCTTGCGCCGGCGTTTGTCCAGTTGCGCGAGGTGATCGGTCGCCTGCGACGAAGGCGTGCCGCGCTCGCCGTGTTCGAGGCCGTCGGCGGTATAGGCCGTCCCCGGCGTGCCGGGGATCGCCATCGGCGAGACCCCCGAATCGGTGAGCGCGTAGCGCTTGTAGTCCGGGGCATTGGCCGGCGCGGTCACGCGCTCCGCGGCGAAAGCGAGGTCTGCCGGACGGTCCACCACCGCGCGGGCCTGGCCGAGGAACTGGTCCGACAGCACGATCGCCGGCGCCTGCGTCGCCTCCGCGAGGTGCGTCGCCCACTGGGTGGTGAACAGACAGTCGGACACCGAATTGGGTGCGAGCACCAGATGGGGCGCATCGCCGTGCAGGCCGTAGAGCGCGAGATTCAGATCGCTCTGCTCGGATTTGGTCGGAATGCCGGTCGAGGGGCCGACGCGCTGCACGTCCACGACCACGACCGGGGTCTCCGACGCGGTGGCGAGGCCGAGCGACTCGATCATCAGCGCAAGACCCGGGCCGGACGTCGCGGTGAGGGAGGGCACGCCGCCGTAGGACGCACCGATGATCATGTTGATCGAGGCGAGTTCGTCCTCGGCCTGCACTAGCGCGCCGCCGACCTTGGCGAGCGCGGGGGCCATCCACTCGAGCAGTTCGGTTCCCGGCGTAATCGGGTAGGCGGCGACGAATCGCACGCCGCCCCGGATCGCGCCATAGCCTGCCGCTTCGTTGCCGGTGATCAGCCAGCGCGCGGATGTCGCGTCCGGCGCCGGCAGCAACGGATAGCGCGCGGGCAAAGCCTCTGCCGCCGCCATCCCCGCGCGCACCCCCGCAAGGCTCGCAGCGAGCGAATCCGGGCGTTTCTTCAGGGATTTCCCGACGGCTTTCATGACCGAAGCCTCGGGCAGGCCGACCAGCGCCGCCAGCAGGCCGAGCGCGACCATGTTCGGCCACCCGCCGGGGATGCTCTTGGCGAGCTTCTTCAGGTTGACGGGCGCATGGGGCGCGCCGCTCTTCAGGAACTCCGCCGGGGCTTCACCCTGGTCGGGGTCGCCGACGATCAGGCTCGTGGCGGCGAGCGGAATCTCGGCGGCAAACCGGTGGATGTTCTGCCAATCGATCGCCGCGAGCACATGGAAATGGTCCTCCATGTTCTCTACCGGGCCGGTCGCGATGCGGACCATCGCGGCGGCTTCTCCGCCGCGGATCTGCGGGCCCGACGAGCGGGTCATCAATGCGTAATAGCCGGCGAGCGCGGCGGCTTCGAGCAGCATGTTGCCGGCGGTCATCACGCCGGCGCCGCCGCTGCCGGCCAGGACGATCGAAACGCTCGCGCGCGGGGCGGGGTTCTGGGGGGTCAAGACAGGGATCTCCAAACGTGACGCTGGCGATTGGGCCCGTTTCCGGATCGGGGTGTCTTGATCTGGATCAAAATACGCAAAGCAATACCGAAATACGATCAGCCGCAGCATGAACCCCTACCGCTGGATGATGACCGCTCCCAGGGCACCCTTGGTGCGGGAGGCGTTTCAACCTTTCCCTCCGCCCCTGAAAAAAGGAAGCTGCGATGCTCAAGAACCATGAACTTGCCGAGATCGTCGTTCCCGGCGTCAAGTACGAGAAGCGCCCGGCGAAGACGCCCGACGGCAAGGCGGCAGCGGGCCTGTACAACGCCTGGATCTGGCTCGACAACCCGTCGCAGTTCAATTCCTACACCACCGACATGGTGAAGGGCGTGATCCTCGCGTTCCGCGCGGCATCCAACGCGCGCGACGTGTCGAGCGTGGTGTTCACCGGCGCGGGCGAGAAGGCGTTCTGCACCGGCGGCAACACGAAGGAATACGCCGAGTATTACGCCGGGCACCCGCAGGAGTACCGCCAGTACATGCGGCTGTTCAACGACATGGTCAGCGCCATCCTCGCCTGCGACAAGCCGGTGATCGCGCGCGTCAACGGCATGCGCATCGGCGGCGGGCAGGAGATCGGCATGGCCTGCGACTTCTCCGTCGCGCAGGACCTCGCGCGCTTCGGCCAGGCCGGCCCCAAGCACGGCTCCGCGCCGATCGGCGGCGCGACCGATTTTCTCCCCTTAATGATCGGCGCCGAGCGCGCGATGGTGGCGTGCGTGCTGTGCGAGCCGTTCTCGGCGCACGAGGCCTACCACATGGGCATGCTCACCGACATCGCGCCTGCGCTGAAAGTGGACGGCAAGTTCATCGCCAATCCGCTGGTCGAGACGCAGCGCGTCTACGACGAGTTCGGACGCCAGGCGTTCGGCAAACCGAAGACCGGTGAAGCGCTGAAACAGGGCAAGGCGCTGATGGCCCGGGGCAGCGTGGACCTCTCGATGCTCGATGCGAAGATCGATGAGCTGTGCGGCAAGATCCTGCTCAGCTTCCCGGATTGCACCACCAAGACGCTCGAGGAACTGCGCAAGCCCAAGCTCGAGGCCTGGAACCGCAACAAGGAGGACGCCCGCGCGTGGCTGGCGCTCAACATGATGACCGAGGGGCGCGCCGGGTTCACCGCCTTCAACGAAGGCCCGAAGGACGACCGCGAGGTGGATTTCATCGCGCTGCGCCAGGCGCTCGCGCGCAATGAAAGCTGGGTCGGCCCGCTGCACGACAGCATCCAGCCGAAAAACCGCAGGACCGCCTGAGCGCCATGGGCGAACCGTCCCTCAAGGTCTGGTTGGAGAAGGACGGCGGCCTGCTGCGGCTGCGCCTGGCGCGGCCGAAGGCCAACATCATCGACGCGGCGATGATCGTCGCGCTCGACGCCGCGTTCCGCGACCAGCGCTACGCGGGCGCGCGCGCCGCGCTGCTCGACCACGAGGGGCCGCACTTTTCATTCGGCGCGAGCGTCGAGGAGCACCTGCCTGCGAACTGCGCGGCAATGCTCGCGAGCCTGCACGGGCTGATCGTGCGCGTGCTCGAATGGCCGGCGCCGGTCCTGGTGGCGGTGAAAGGGCAATGCCTCGGCGGCGGGCTGGAGCTGGCGCTCGCGGGCAGCCGTATCTTCGCGGCCCCCGATGCGCAGTTCGGCCAGCCGGAGATCAAGCTCGCGGTATTCGCCCCGGCCGCATCCTGCCTGCTGCCATTTCGCGTCAACCAGCAATGCGCCGAGGACCTGCTGTTCTCCGGACGCTCGCTCGGCGCCGAAGAAGCATTGCGGGTCGGCCTCGCCGCTGCCCTGGAGGCCGATCCGGTGGCGGCTGCGCTCGAGTACTACGACCGGCACCTCGGCGCGCGCAGTGCGGCGGCATTGGGATACGCGGTGCGCGCAGCACGCATCGGAGTCACCGCGGAGGTGAAACGCCGCATCGCTGAAGTCGAAAAGCTCTATCTGGAAGGCCTGATGAAGACGCGGGACGCGAACGAGGGGCTGACCGCGTTCCTGGAGAAGCGCACGCCGCGCTTCGAGCACCGATAGCGCAACACCCAACGGAGGACGCACCATGGCAGTCGCAGACATCGTCGCACGTTGCGGGAACCTGTTCGAGGACCTGTCGTTCTCGGCGGTGCGCGACTGGAAGGCGGCCGCACCCGGCCGCAAGGCGGTCGGCTATATGCCGATCTATGTGCCGCGCGAGCTGATCCACGCGGCGGGAATGCTGCCGGTGGGCATCTTCGGCGGCGGCGACCAGCTCGAGGTGATCCAGGGGGACGCGTATTACCAGAGCTACATCTGCCGCATCCCGCGTTCGACCATCGAACTGGGCCTCACCGGCCGGCTCGATCTCCTCGACGGGATGCTGTTCCCGTCGATCTGCGACGTGATCCGCAATCTGTCGGGCATGTGGCAGATCCTGTTCAAGGACAAGTACGTTCGCTACTTCGACGTGCCGCAGAACTACCAGGATTCGGTCGGGGGCGCGTTCTACGTCAACGAGCTGCGGGTGCTGCGCGACGAGCTGGCGAAACTCGCCGGCCGCGCGGTCAGCGACGACGACCTGCGCAAATCGATCGCGGTGTACAACGACAACCGGCGCGCGATCGACGAGCTGTATGACTACCGCGCGAAAAAACCCTGGCAGGCGCCCACCGCCGAAGTTTATCTGGTGCTGCGCGCGGGCCTGGTGCTGCCGGTCGAGGAGCATTCGAAACTGGTGCGCGAGTACCTCGCCGCGGCGGATGCGGAGCCGCGCGCCAGGCGCGACAACGCGCGCGTGGTGCTGACTGGCGCATTCTGCGAGCAGCCGCCGCTCAACCTGATCAAGTCGATCGAGATGGCCGGCTGCTACATCGTCGACGACGACTTCATGCTGTGCTTCCGCTGGCTGCTCGGCGACGTGCCGCTCGAGGGCGATCCGCTCGAGAACCTGTCGAAGGCCTTCCTGCACCACTCGGCCTCCACCGCGTCGAAATACGACGTGCACAAGGAGGACAAGGGCAAGCCGCTGGTGCAATCGGTGAAGCACTACGGCGCCGAGGGCGTGATCTTCGCCGCCCCGTCGTTCTGCGATCCGGCGCTGCTCGAGCGGCCGATGCTGCAAGGGGTGCTGAAGAAGCACGGGATTCCCTACACCGCGTTCAAGTACGCGGAGAACACCGGCCAGATGGCCCCGATCCGCGAGCAGGCCGGAACCTTCGCCGACTCGATCAAACTATGGAGCGCCGTATGAGCACGCAAACCGTCAACACCGCCGCCCTCGGCGGCGCGAAGCCCAAGGCCCCGGTCCAGAAAGAGGACGCGATGCTGTTGCAGAAGGAAATGATCAACCGCAACTATCACGAACTGGCGACCGCGCGCCAGACCGGGCGCAAGGTTTCCGCGACCTTCGTGCCGGGCAACCTGAACGAGTTGCTGATGTGTTTCGACTTCGCGCGCAGCCTGCCCGAGACCAACGCACTGCAGAACGGCCTGCGCAAGAAGTCCGGCAAGATGATCATGGACGCCGAGCGCGATGGGCACTCCGAGGACGTGTGCACCTACGTGAAAGCCGACCTGGGAATGATGCTGCAGGGCCAGGTCGGCCCGACCGGCGAGCCGCTGCCGACGCCCGACGTGCTGCTGCTGTCCTACACCGGCTGTTTCACGTTCATGAAGTGGTTCGAGCTGATCCGCCAGAAATACGACTGCGAGACGGTGATGCTGCACGTTCCGTACCAGGGCGACGGCCACATCAACAAGAACATGCGCGACTACGTGGTCAAGCAGATCAACGAAAACGTGATCCCGACGCTCGAGCGCGTCTCGGGCGTGAAGTTCGACATCGACCGGCTGCGCGGGTACATGAGGGAATCGGTGAAATCGGAGGAGAACCTGGTCAACGTGCTGCAATCGGCGAAACACAGGCCGTCGCCGATCGACGGCTACTTCGGCGCGGTGTACTACATCGGCCCGATTTTTACTGCCTTCCGTGGCATGCCCGAAGCGACGCAGTTCTACGACGTGCTGTGGCAGGAGGTGCAGGAGCGCATGCGCCTGGGCAAGGGCCCGGTGACCCCCGAGGGCGAGATTGCCGAGGAGCAATACCGGCTGGTGGTCGAGGGACCGCCCAACTGGACCAGCTTCCGCGAGTTCTGGAAGATGTTCTCCGACGAAGGCGCGGTGGTGGTGGCTTCCACCTACGCGAAGGTGGGCGGGGTGTACGACTTCGGCTTCCGCCACGATCCGGAGCATCCGATCGAGTCGCTCGCGGAGTACTGCCTGGGCTGCTACACCAACCTCAACTTCCCGCAGCGCATCGACATGATCTGCAAGTACCTCGACGAGTACCAGGCCGACGGATTGCTGATCAATTCGATCAAGAGCTGCAACAGCTTTTCCGCAGGGCAGCTGCTGATCCTGCGCGAAGTGGAGAAGCGCACCGGCAAGCCGGCGGCGTTCATCGAGACCGACCTGGTCGATCCGCGCTATTTCTCGGCGGCGAACGTGAAGAACCGGCTGGAGAGCTACTTCCAGATGGTCAAGGCGAAGCGGGTCGCGGCGGCTGCTGCACACTAGGAGAAAGCGCATGCGCTGTTTCATCGGCATCGATCTGGGCTCGACCACCACCAAGGCGGTGGTGATCGGCGAGGACCGCAAGGTCCTGGGGCGCGGCATCACCAACTCGCGCTCGAATTACGACACCGCGGCGACAGTGGCCAAGCAGGAGGCGCTGGTATCGGCGCGCTTCGAGCTGTTTCGCCAGGCGCTCGCGAAAAGCGGCGCGCTGAACGGCAAGCTGGACGAATTCATCGGCCAGCTTGAGCGTGACTTCCGGCTCGAGCAGTTCCTCGAGCAGCTCGCCGACCTCGAGGCGACCTGCCTGAGGAATGCCGAAGGGACGCGCTTCGGCGAAGCCGCCGCCGGGGTGAAGCAGGCCCTCACCGAGCTGTTCAGGCGCCTGCGCGACGACTCGCCGGCGCTGTTCATTCCCAATGCCAAGCGCAAGAGCGACTTTTTCCGCGACCTTGCAGGCGCCCAGTACCTCGCGCTGGGCGAGGCGGTGGCGAAGGACGCCGGAGTGCGCTACGACATGCTGCTCAACGTGTTCGACCGCTCGATCATCGAGGTGGAGAACCGCGAGTACGGCGATGCGATCAGCCGCAACCTGCTCGCCGCGATGGACCGCACGCTGAAGGCGATGCCCGAAGCTGCGTCGCGCGCCGAAAAGATCCGCGCGCCGATCCAGGGCGTGCTCGAGATGGCTCTGGAGGAAACCTACGTGGTCGGAACCGGCTACGGCCGCGCGCGGCTGCCGTTCTCCAAGGAGCACATCCGCTCGGAGATTCTGTGCCACGGCCTGGGCGCCCACATGATGTACCCGAGGACCGCCACGGTGCTCGACATCGGCGGGCAGGACACCAAGGCGATCCAGGTGGATCCGCACGGCATCGTCGAGAGCTTCCAGATGAACGACCGCTGCGCGGCAGGCTGCGGGCGCTACCTCGGCTACATCGCCGACGAGATGAACATGGGGCTGCACGAGCTGGGGCCGCTGGCGATGAAAGCGACCAAGACCGTGCGCATCAACTCGACCTGCACGGTGTTCGCCGGCGCCGAGCTGCGCGACCGGCTGTCCCTCGGCGAGAAGCGCGAGGACATCATGGCCGGGCTGCACCGCGCCATCATCCTGCGCGCGATGTCGATCCTGGCGCGCTCGGGCGGCGTGCGCGACGAATTCACCTTCACCGGCGGCGTGGCGAAGAACGAAGCCGCGGTGAAGTCGCTGCGCGAACTGGTGCGCGAGAACTACGGCGAAGTCACCCTCAACATCAATCCCGATTCGATCTATACCGGGGCGCTCGGCGGCGCTACATTCGCCTGGCGCGCGGTGCTCGAGGAAGGCAAAACCGCGGAAGCGAGGACGTGAACATGATCCACACCATCGGCATCGACATCGGATCGGGGGCGGTGAAGACCACGCTGTTCCGCAGCGACGGGAGTTCGATCGAGTGGCTGGCGAAGCGCTGCGAGCGCATCCGGCGGCGCGATCCCATGGAGCTTGCCCGGCAGGGCTTCGACGAGGTCCTCGAAGAGGCCCGGCTCGCGCCCGCCGACATCGCCTACACCGCCACCACCGGCGAGGGCGAAAACGTCAAGTTCGCCACCGGCCACTTCTATTCGATGACCACGCATGCGCGCGGCGGCGTGTACCTGGTGCCGGAGGCGCGCGCGGTGTGCGACATCGGTGCGCTCAACGGCCGCGCCATCTACATCGACGAGCGCGGCAAGGTGCTGTCCTACAAGATGACCAGCCAGTGCGCCTCCGGCTCGGGACAGTTTCTCGAGAACATCGCGCGCTACCTCGGCGTGGCGGTCGAGGAGATCGGCGCGCTCTCCAAGACCTCGAAGAACCCGGAGAAGGTCAGTTCGATCTGCGCGGTGCTGGCCGAGACCGACGTGATCAACATGGTCTCCCGCGGCATCGCCACGCAGGATATCCTGAAGGGAATCCACCTTTCGATGGCCTCGCGGCTCGCCAAGCTGCTCAAGGTCACGGGCATCACCAAGGGAATGGTGCTGCTCACCGGGGGCCTGGCGCTGGACGCCGGCCTGCTGGCGGCGCTGCAGGAAGAGCTGGTGACCGAAAAGATCACCGGCCTCACCGCGAGGAACCACCCGGACTCGATCTACGCGGGCGCGATCGGCGCGGCGCTGTGGGGGGCGTTCCGCCACGGCAGGCTCGCCGAACTGCAATCGCGCGTAGCGGCGTAGCGTGACGCGGGGGTGATGACCCCGCACCCCCGACCCCGACCTGGAGGAAACGATGGCCTTGATGATCAACGACAACTGTACGGCCTGCGACGCCTGCAAGCCGGTGTGCCCGAACGACGCGATCAGCGACGGCAGCCCGATTTACGTGATCGACCCGAACCGCTGCACCGAATGCGTGGGCGCGGAGGACGAGCCGCAGTGCAAGCTGGTCTGCCCGGCCGATTGCATCCTCGTCGACCCGGAGTTCGAGGAAACCCCGGAGCAGCTCCAGGCGAAGTACCAGAGCCTGCACGAATGACCATGAATCTGCGGGAAACGCAATCGCCGTTCAGGATCCGCCCGCTGGCCGCGGCCGACCTCGAGCCGGTGGTCGAAATCGACGCGGCGGCGTTCGGCCGCCCGCGCCAGCCGTACTTCGAGCGGCGTCTCGCCGCGGCACTGCGCGAACCGGCGCTGCACGTGCAGATCGGCCTGGAGGACCGCGGCACCCTGGCGGGCTACGTGCTCGCGCGCAAGCTCGAAGGCGAGTTCGGCCGGTTCGACCCGGCGCTGCGGCTCGAGGTGATCGGCGTCGATCCGACCGGGCAGGCGCACGGCATCGGCGCACGGCTGATCGAGGCCCTGGAGGCCGAGGCCGCGGCGCGCGGCATCCACGAAATCCGGACCCAGGCCGCGTGGCGCGACCACGCCATGCTGCGATTTCTCGACCACCACGGCTTCTCGCTCGGCGACAATCAGGTGATCGACTGCGCGGTCGAGGCGGGCGCGTTCGGCCCGGCGGCCGAGAAGGCGTTCGCGGCGCCCGAGCGGGCCAACGCGTCGCGCGAGCTCGACTACAGCGCGCCGCAGTCGAACGACCATGGACAAATGGGGCGCGATGTGGCCGACGTGCGCACGCTCGAACGCGGCGACCTCGCGGACATGGCGCGCATCGACCGCAAGCTCACCGGGCGCGACCGCACCGGTTACGTGGCGCACCAGTTCGACGAGGCATTGCACGATTCCGCGATCCGCGTTTCTCTGGCCGCGCGCATGGAAGGCTCGGTCGCGGGATTCCTGATGGCCAAGGTGGATGCGGGCGATTTCGGCCGCACGGCGCCGGTGGCGGTGATCGACACGCTGGGCGTGGATCCGGAGTGCGCCGGCCGCGGGCTGGGCCGCGCGATGCTCTCGCAGCTGATGGTGAATCTCGCGGCGTTGCGCGTCGAGCGCGTGGAGACGGTGGTCTCGCGCAGCAATTTCGACGTGCTCAGTTTTTTCTACAAGGCCGGATTCGCGCCGTCGCAGCGGCTGGCGTTCGTGAAGACGCTCGCCTGAAGGAGCGCCGGGCGGGGGTCACCCGCCCGGACGCATCCGGTCGGCCGCCATGGTCAGATCGTGCCGGATCGCGGCGCACCCTGTTTGAGTTCGAAACTTGCCTGGCAGGCCGTGCACCGGGTCGCCGCGGGATTCGCCGTCAGGCGCCGGAAAGGAATTTCCTCCTCGCAATCGGCGCACACGCCATAGTCCGGCCCATGCAGCCGCGCGCCCGCGGCGTCCAGCGCGCGCAACTCCGCGAGGTCGCGCTCCAGCGCCGCGACCTCGAGGGTCGTTTCCAGGTCGGCGACCGCATCGTCGTCGATTTCGGCCAGGTGGTTCGCAAGGTGGATGGTATCGGAATCCCCCGGCTGCTTGAGCGCAGCGGCAATCTCCGCACGCAGCGCTTCGGCCCGCCTGGCAATCTGCGCGCCAAGCGCTTCGCGCTGCTCGATGGTCAGATAGCGCATCGCGATCACCTGCAGACCAGTACCGGGATGCTCGAGTGCGTGAGAACCTTGTTGGTCTCGCTGCCGAGCACCAGCGCAGAAAGGCCGCGCCGGCCGTGCGAGGCCATCACGATCAGGTCGCATTTCTTCGAGCGCGCCGCCTTCAGGATGCCGTTCCACGCCTGGTTGCTGGTGACGTGCAAGGTGGCGCATTCGACGACTTCGGTCTGCGCCTCGATCTCGACCACCGCCAGGGCCTTGCGCGCCTCCTTCTCGGTGAGGTCCCGGTAGCGTTTGGGGGAGACCTCGGGCATGTAGACCACCGCCTCCCCATAAACCGGCGGGACGTACTCCGGGATCACGTACACGCCGGTCAGCTTCGCGGCGAGGCTGCGCGCAAGACGCGCGGCCGTCTTGATGGCCGTGTTCGAAAGCTTCGATCCGTCGGTCGCTACGAGAATGTGCTTGTACATATCATGATTCCTTCGTCTCGGGATCTGTTCATGCCGGATGGTGAGCGGCCCGATCCGGCGTGTGTTCGCCTGGATCAACGCCGGTCGCGTGGCCGTATTGTGCCAGCTCCAACAGGCGGTCGCGCGAGCGCAGGGTGATGGCGCGCCGCTCGACGGTGATCAGGCCGGCGGATTGCAGATGCGCCAATGCGCGCGACAGCGTCGCCTTGGTCACTCCCAGGCGCGAGGCGAGCACGGTCTTGCTCGCCGGCAGGACCACCCGCACGGGCTCGCTGCCGGGCGGGGCCAGCGACTCGAGCATCGATGCGAGCCGCTGCACGCAGGTGTGCGACTGCGACTCCAGATCGGCGACGAAATCATGCACCCGCTGGCTGAGCGCGGCGAGCAGGCCGCGGGCGAACTGCGCGTCCTGGTCGACCATGCCGAGCACCGCCTTTGAGGGCAGAAACAGCAGCAACGAATCCACGATGGTCTGGGCGCTCAACGGGTAGGGCCGCGCCATGAACACCACCGGCTCTCCGAAAGTCTCCCCGGCACCCACCAGCCGCAGCACGCGCTCGCCGTTCGAGGCGGGAACGAACAGCTTCACCATTCCGTAGGCGACCGCGTAGAAGCCATGCGCCGCATCGCCGCGCGAGTAAAGCACCGTGCCGCGCCTGGCGCGCAACGCGTGCACGCTGCGCGCGAGTTCAGTCAGATGCTCCGCGGTGGTATGCCGGAAAATCGGCAGGTTGCGCAGAATTCCTTCGATGCGGCCCAGATCCGTGCCCGACACGTGGCCCTTCCCATGGTGCCTCTAACGCAGGCATCTTGCCTTTGCCGCGGGCCGGCAATTTGACTTGGGTCAACCGCCTTGCGCGCCTGCGGGGCTAGGTTTGCGGAAACGGGAGGTTCCGATCAATGACCTACCTGGTCCTCAAGGCGATCCATGTCGCCAGCGTTGCGCTCAGCCTGGGCGGATTCTTCGCGCGAGGTCTGCTGATGCTCGCGGACTCGCCTTTGCTCGCGGTACGCTGGGTGCGCATTGCGCCGCACGTCATCGACACGGTCTTGCTGGGAAGCGCGCTGTGGCTGGCTGCGCTGATCGGGCAGTATCCGTTCGTGCACGGCTGGCTGACCGCCAAGACACTGGGACTGCTCGCGTATATCGGCTTCGGCATGATTGCATTGCGCCGGGGACGAACGAAGGGCGTGCGTGCCGCGGCGTTCATCGCGGCGCTGGCGGCGGCAGCCTACGTCGTCAGCGTCGCGCTGACGCGCTCGCCGGTCCCCTTTTATGCGCATTGAGGCAGGTCAAGCGCCGCACCCGGCGCCGCCGTTACAATTGCCGGTGAACCGGCAATCTAGCCCAAGGAGTTCGCAATGAGAATCCTGCTGGCCGTCGACGGCTCGCCCAACTCGCTCGACGCCGTCGTGTCCTTAATCAAGCACATGGACTGGTTCCGCGATCCGCCGCCTGCAGTGCGCCTGGTGACGGTGCATCTGCCGGTACCGAAGGTGGGGGGAATGTCGCAGATTGTCTCGCATGACATGATCGAGCGCTATTACCGCGAGGAGGGCGAAAAGTCGCAGGCCGATGCGGTCAAGCTGCTGGAGGGCGCCAACATGAAATTCAGCTCCGTCGTGCTGGTCGGTGACCCCGCCCAGATGATCGTAGCCGAGGCCGAAAGGGACCGTTGCGACCTGATCTACATGGGAACCCGCGGTCTGGGCGCCGTGACGAGTCTTTTCCTCGGCTCGGTGGCGATGAAGCTGCTCCATCTGTCGAAAGTCCCGGTCGTCCTGGTCAGGTAACCTCTGCATGGCGGCATCCCTCGAGCAGGCAAGCGTAGAGCTCGAACTCGAGGGAATGACCTGTGCGGCGTGCGCCGCGCGCATCGAGTCCAATCTCAACAAGCTGGACGGAGTCGAGGCAAACGTGAACCTCGCCACCGAGCGCGCGAGCGTGCGCTTCGCGCCGCACAAGCTCGATGTCGCCGCGCTGATCCAGCGTGTGCGGGACACCGGTTACGATGCTCACGTCGCAAACGGAACGACGGTGCGGGACCATGCGGCGGAGCACCGCGCCGCGTTGCGGGAGTTCATGGTCGCGGCGCTGTTCACGGCGCCCTTTCTCCTCGAGATGATCGCGCACCTGTCGGGCCGCCACGGCGTGCTTCCCGGTGCGCTGCAATGGCTGCTCGCGACGCCGGTGCAGTTCTACTGCGGCTGGCGGTTCTACGCGGGCGCATGGCGCAGCCTGAAGGGCGGCGGCGCGAACATGGACGTGCTGGTCGCGCTCGGCACCAGCGTCGCCTATGCCTTTTCCAGCGCCGTGCTGTTCCTCCGCTTGCCCGAGCATCTGTACTTCGAAGCCGGGGCGTCGGTCATCACGCTGGTGCTGCTCGGCAAGTATCTCGAAGCCCGCGCCAAGGCGCGTACCGCGCGCGCGCTCGAGGGCCTGATCCATCTCCAGCCGAAGACCGCTTGGGTCGAGCGCGGGGGCCGATTGGTGGAAGTGGACATTGCGACGCTCAAACCGGGCGATGCGTTCGTCGTGCGTCCGGGCGACGCGATCGCGGTCGACGCGCGCGTGAGCGGTGGAGAAACCAGCGTTGACGAATCCATGCTCACGGGTGAATCCATGCCGGTGGACAAGCAGCAGGGCAGCAGGGTCTTCGCAGGCACCATCAACGGCATGCAAACGATCAACTGCGTCGCGACCGGAGTGGGGCGCGATACGCTGCTCGCCGGGGTGATTCGCCTGGTCGCCGCAGCCCAAGGCTCGAAGCCGCCGGTGCAAAGGCTGGTGGACAAGGTGGCGGCGGTTTTCGTGCCGGTGGTGGTCGCGATCGCGGCGGCGACCTTCGTGTTCTGGTGGTGGCGAAGCGGCGCGATCGGCGCTGCGCTGGTGCCCGCGGTGTCGGTGCTGGTGATCGCGTGCCCGTGCGCGCTGGGCCTTGCCACGCCGACCGCCCTGATGGTCGGCGTCGGCCGGGCGGCGCGCGCCGGCATCCTGATCAGGAATGCCGTGGCGCTCGAAGCTGCCGAACGCATCGATACGCTGGTGTTCGACAAGACCGGAACGCTGACCTGCGGCGAACCCTCGGTCACCGACGTGCTGCCCGCACCCGGCGCCGAGCCCGAGGCGCTGCTGCGCATCGCAGTCACGCTTGAAAATCGCTCGGAACATCCGCTCGGGCGCGCGATCCTGCTTCACCCGGCCGCGGCGCGCGTGATGCCAGCGGCGGCCCGGGAATTCGTTGCACACGGCGGCCGTGGAGTGTCGGCGACGCTCGACGGAAGAGTCGCGCGCCTCGGTTCGCCCGAATTCCTGAAGGAGGCCGGCGTAGCCTTTGAGCCAGGAGGCCTCGAACGGCTGCGAGGGGAAGGCAAGACCGTGGTGGGCGTGGCCGATGGCGCGCACTTCCTCGGCTGGATCGCGCTCGCCGACACGCTCCGCGAGACGACGCCCGCGGCGCTCGCGCGGCTCGTACGCATGGGCATTACTCCGGTGATGCTGTCGGGCGATCATGCGGCCGCGACGAAAGCGATCGCCGAGCAGCTCGGCATTGCCCGGTGGAAGGCCGGCGTACTGCCGGAGCGGAAGGCTGCAGAGATCGATGCGCTGAGGAGCGAAGGGCGCCATATCGGGATGGCCGGCGACGGCGTGAACGACGCGCCTGCGCTCGCCAAAGCCGACGTCGGGTTTGCGCTCGCGAGCGGAAGCGGAGCGTCGCTCGATGTCGCCGATGTGACGCTGATGAAGAACGACCTTTCGGGCATCGCCGATGCGATCGAATTGTCGCGCGCGACGCTCGCGAAGATCCGGCAGAACCTGTTTTTCGCGTTCATCTACAATGTGCTCGGCATCCCGCTCGCGGCGGCCGGATTGTTGAACCCGGTGATCGCGGGTGCCGCGATGGCGCTGAGTTCCGTTTCGGTGGTCTCGAACTCCCTGTTGCTGAACCGCTGGAAACCAGGCTGAAGGAAACGTGATGGAAAAAGTCGAATTCAAAGTTGAAGGTCTGCACTGCGACGGATGCGTGACGAGCGTGACGCGCATGCTGACTGCCATTGCGGGCGTGGAGTCGGTCGATGTCTCGCTCGCCGAAGGCAAGGCGAACGTGGGATTCGACCCTGCGCGCGCCGGGCTCGCGGATTTCAAGCGCGCGGTCGAGCGGGCCGGGTTCAAGGCGCCTTAGCGCAGCGTATCCGGGCGATACGCGGCGGCGTTTGCGGCGTATTCGGGGGTTGGGCGGCGGAAGGTTCGTGAATGCATTCAAAGGGCACGGGTATTGGCGACGCGTCGCCGGCGGGGATTCGGATACGCGACAATTTGGAAGCTGAATTCACGTTGGGCTATTGAGAGAGGAGGTAATGTATATGCCCCCTGCAACTGTCATCTCGACACCGGAACTGTTTGACGAAGACGGCCTTGTCCGCGACTTCACGTCTTGGTCGGAGTCGCTGGCGGAGACCCTCGCGCAAGACGCCGGCATCGGGCCGCTCACCGAAGCGCATTGGAAGATCATCCGCGCCATGCGCGAGCATTACGCGAAGCTCGGGGTCGCGCCCGCCATGCACCGCGTCTGCTATGACGCTCGTATCGAGCGGCACCAGGTGAATGAGCTGTTCGGCTACTGCCTCGTTGCCTGGCGTGTGGCTGGATTGCCAAACCCCGGGGAAGAGGCCAAGTCATACCTGAGCAGCATGTGAGCTGCCGTGCACGTGGCGGATTCCACTACGCGGGGCGCCAACCGCTTCGGTGCCCAACCAAGCGCTCAACCGGACCGCCAGCAAGCTGCGCTTGTCGGTGCACTTCGCGTTCCGGCGGCAGGTTAGCTTCACGTAGATTGCAATGACAAAGGCGCGCACGTTAGTCGAAGGCGAGCGTTTCCTGCATAAGGACCTCTGGCGCGTTGTTGAGCGGCAGCTCGAACATGCAGTGGTTACACCGAGGGGCGCGTTCTACGATGATCTAGTTGCAATGGTCTTCGCGTTGCATGCCCTTGAGGCATACCTTAACTTCGTGGGCGAGCGCATCGCACCCGACATATGGAAAGATGAACGCGAATACTTCCGCAGAGAGCCGTATCGAGGCTTTGATGGAAAAGTGAGGAAGGTTTTCGATCTCGTTGGGATCGCCGAAACTGCGCGCGACGTTCGCCCGTACAGCACAGTTTGGCTATTGAAGGATCTTAGAGACCTTATCGCACATGCGAAACCTATGCGATTCGGCAGCGTTATCGAGCATAGCTTCGATGAAGAACCGTCGTTGTTGCACTCACCGCTGAGAGAGGTCGTTACCCATGAAAACGCCGAACGCGCTCGGGACGATATAAAAGCATTTACCGAAGCAATTCACGCAGCAGCGATCCCCAAGGTGAAAGACGATATTTGGTTCGGTCCGACCGCTTTCGGCGGCACGTTCCAGTACAGTAGCGGTCACACCACACTTGCAACCTAACCCCGTGGTCTACTCGGACGCGCATCCAGCGCAGCGCCAGATCATGCATCGTCGCGCGCGCGCCGGTGGCCACGAACGTTAGAGCGTAATTGAACCGAATCACAGGCAATCACCATGGCTGGTCCCGATACCGACAAAGTCTTTTCTGGCTCAATTCCGAAGCTCTACGACACGCACCTAGTGCCGTTGATCTTTGAGCCCTACGCTGCGGACCTGGTGAATCGGCTAAGGCCGAGGTCTCTTTCTCGCGTACTCGAAATTGCAGCCGGCACGGGTGTGGTGACGCGTGCTTTGGCATCCGTGCTCCCCGAAAGTGTCTCCATCGTCGCTACGGATTTGAATCAGGCGATGCTCGACCAAGCCTCCGTCGTGGGAACGAAGCGCGCTGTCGAGTGGCGTCAAGCAGATGCGATGCAGCTACCTTTCCGAGACGGAACGTTCGATGCCGTTGTGTGCCAGTTCGGCGTCATGTTCTTGCCGGAAAAGTCCAAGGCGTTTTCGGAGGCGCGTCGAGTGCTCAGACCGGGAGGCGTCTTCATTTTCAACGTGTGGGATCGGATCGAGGAAAACGAATTCGCGGACACAGTGACGAGCGCGCTGGAATCCCTCTTTCCCAGGGATCCGCCGCGCTTCATGGCCCGCACGCCCCACGGTTATCACGACCATCGCATCATCGAGCGCGATCTGGCAGACGGCGGATTCATTGCCTCACCCCGAATTGACACGGTCGCGGCGCGCAGCCGGGCAACATCCTCCCGGGTCCCGGCGATCGCGTACTGTCAGGGGACACCGCTGAGAAATGAGATCGAGACCCGCGATGCCGCGCGGCTTGGCGAAGCAACCGACATCGCGGCGGAGGCTATCGGCAAGCGGTTCGGACGAGGCGCTGTCGACGGCAAGATCCAGGCACACATTGTCACCATCGAAAGCTGACCGTTGAGGCGGGAGACCGAATCTGCCCTGGAGGAAGATCGTGAAAACTCAGCGCCTTCTCATCGCACTCACCATCGTCAATATCGCCCTGCTGACAGTCTCCCTCGCTCGACCGGGCGCAGCACGGGCAGATGGCGTCGCGCCAGTACTCCGGGGCCGCGCGCTTGAAATCGTGGATGATCGCGGGCGGCTCCGCGCAAGTATTGCGGTGCTGCCTGCTGATCCCGTCGTCAAGATGCCGGACGGCACAACTGGATATCCGGAGACGGTGCTCCTTCGGCTGAGTACTTCAGAAGGCCGACCCAATGTAAAGCTCGCGGCCACGGAGGACGGGGCGGGCTTGGTTCTCGGCGGCGAATCCAACCCGACCCATGTTCAGGTACTGGCGCGAGGCGTGAGTACTTCCTTGAAGTTGAGCAACAAAGACGGGCGGGAACAGGTAATCAAGCCGTAGGGCTGCCTGCCTCCTCGAATGGTTACTGACGCCCTCGTGCTCAACATGTGCCGACTACCATGACAATGCTTCGCACTGTCCGGATGCTCACGCGCTATAACGCGTGGGCCGATAAACTGATCTTCGACGCTGTCGCCAGACTGCCTGACGGCGAGGCAACCAAGCCCCGGCGTAGCCTGTTCAAGAACTTCGTTCACACGCTCAACCACAACTACGTCATCGATCTGATCTTCCAGGCTCATCTTGAGGGTCGCGACCACGGCTTTACCGCCCGGAACACTGCGCAGTACCCGCCGCTGGACGAACTGTGGCCAGCGCAGGAGGCGGTGGACAATTGGTACATCGCTTGGAGTGACCGGATCACCGATGCCGCACTGGACGAGAAAGTGGCATTTACCTTCGTAGGCGGCGGCCAAGGCGTAATGACGCGTGCGGAAATTCTTCTGCATGTTGTAAACCACACGACTTATCACCGGGGATTCGTCGCCGATCTTTTCTATCAGGTACCAACTCTCCCACCAACCACGGATCTCCCCGTGTTCCTCAGGGATGTACCACTGGATTTGGGTTGAGGTCGAAAGCTCATTGATGCGTACCATGCTCGAGCGATAGGGCGGATCGAGTAGAATTCTCCGCTACATGCGTCTTATTCTCACTGCGCTGCTGCTCGGCACGCTGTTCACGCTCTACGTCGTTCCGACCGCCTATATGCTGCTGGTCGGGCGCCGCGAGGTTGCGGCACCGGAACCGGCGCTACACCCAACGGCCGAAGCAACGGCCGCTTCCGGAGGCATGCATGCCAAGCAGGTATCTGGTCCGCAAGAGTGATGTCGCGCCGTACGTGCCGGCGAATCACACCGGCACGCGCAACTTCCGGCTGATCGGCGCGCAGACGGTCGGTGCGAAGAACGTCGAGGTGCTGATCGGCGAGGTCGAGCGCGGCCAAGGCGCGCTGCCGCATTCGCATCCGGGCATCGAGCAGGTCTGTTACCTGCTCGAGGGCGCGGCGCACGTCGAAGTGGCCGGCGAGGCCTTCGAGATGGAAAAGGGCGAATGCTGTTTTTTTCCCGCCGACGCGCCACATATATTCACGGTGACCAGCGAGCGCGCGCAGGTGATGGTGATCTACTCGCCGCCCTACGGCGAGGACCCCGCCAAGGTCAGGCGCACCGGGGCACACTGACTGCGCTTCATCCGCCGCCGATACCGAGAAAGCGCAGCGCGTTTGCGCGGGTGATGGCATCGAACAGCGCGGCGTCGAAATCGGCGCGCTCGAGCGTGCCCAGCGGATCGTCCTCTCCCATGTTGAACGGATAGTCGCTGCCGAGCACGATCTGCGACCCGCCGAAGCTTGCGACCAGGAACCGGATCGCCTGCGGTTCGAACACCAGCGCGTCGTAGAAGAACCGCCGCGCGTAAACGGCCGGCGACTCGGGCAGCGACGCCTTCGCCGCGGAAATCCTGTTCCACGCGTGCACCAGCCGCGGCAGCAGGATCGCAAGCGCGCCGCCGCCGTGGCTGAACGCGATGCGCAGCCGCGGATGCCGCGCGGCGATTCCGCCGGTGATCAACGATGCCGCGGCCAGCGCGATGTCACCCGGGAAGCACACGGCCTGCTCGGAAAATGCGCCGACGATTCGCTCCTGGCCCGCCGGGCGCAGTGCGTGGACGAACACCGCCGCGCCCAGGCGCTCCGCTGCGGCGAAGAACGGCTCGAAGCGCACGTCGCCGATCGACACGCCGTTGACGTGGCTCGCGATCTCGACCCCGGCAAACCTGAGGTTGCCGACGACGTGCTCGAGCTCGCGTATCGCGCTGTCCACGTCCTGCAGCGGCACCGCGCCCAGGCCGATGAAACGCTCGGGCGCCCGGGCAATCATTTCCGCGATCTGGTGGTTTAGATAGCGGATCAGCACTTGCGCGTCATCGAGCGGCAGCCAGTAGGAGAGCAACTCGGGCATCGGCGAGAGGACCTGACGCGCGATGCGCATCGCGCCCATGTCCTCGATGCGCCGCGGCACGCTCCAGCAACCGTCGGACACGGTCCTGTAGGTCTTGCCGGAGATCATCACGTGCTTGTGGCACGCATGGGCATCCGCCATCGACGGCCACGCAACATCCTTGCCGGTACCTGCGTAGGGAGGGAGGCGCTCGGGGACGATGTGGGTATGAATATCCAGGCAGACGGACATCGATCTCTCCCTTTCAGCAGATGGAAGCGATCAGCCGACCGCGATCGGGTTGCGCAGGCAGCCCACGCGGCTCACCTCGACCTCGGCGACGTCGCCTGGCTTCATCCACACCGGCGGATTGCGCCGCGCGCCGACCCCGCCCGGCGTTCCGGTCACGATCACGTCGCCCGCGGCGAGCGGCACGAACGTCGAGCAGTAGGCGATCAGGCGCGGGATCGGGAAGATCATCATTTCGGTCGTCGCCTTCTGCATGACTTCGCCGTTCAGCCGCGTCATGAGGCTCAGAACCTCGCCGGGGCGGATCTCGTCGGCGGTGACCATCCAGGGTCCGAAGGCGCCGGTCGCCGCGAAATTCTTTCCCGCGGTGAACTGGGTCGTATGCCGCTGCCAATCGCGCACCGAGCCCTCGTTGTAGCAACTGTACCCCGCGACATGGTTCCAGGCATCGGCCTCGGCGATGCGGCGCCCCGGCGCGCCGATGACGATCGCGATCTCGCCTTCGTAGTCGAACATCGTCGACTCGCGCGGACAGAGCATCGGCTGGTTGTGCCCCACCTGGGACTCGGCGACGCGCAGAAACACCGTGGGGTTGGCCGTTTTGTCCCGCTGGGTCTCGACGCGGTGCTCTTCGTAATTGAGGCCGATGCAGAGAATCTTCCCCGGATTCGGGATCACCGGCCGATACGCGATCGCGTCGAGCTTTGCGTCGACGCCGGCTTTTTCAGCGACCGAGCGCGCTTCGGCAAAGCCATTGCCCGCGATCAGCGCCTTCAGGTCCGGGTATTTCGCTCCGAGGCGCGCACCGAGGTCCGTGACGCCGCGATCGTCTGCGGCGCCGTAGGTGTCTATTCCGTTGAGACGGAACGAGCTCAGTTTCATGGTGACTCCGTTCGGTAGGATCAATCGGGAAGCGCGGCCAGCCCCTGCAGTCTGTATGAGCTTTTCGCGAACATGCGTATCCTACCGGCTTGGGAGGGGCTGATGGATTTCTCGCTCACGCAGGAGCAGGAGGCTATCCGCGACGCGATCGGGAAGATCTGCGCGAGCTTCGGCGACGACTACTGGCTGAAGCGCGACCGTGAAGGCGGCTTTCCCGTGGAACTGCACCAGGCGCTCGCACAGGCGGGATGGCTGGGAATCGCGATGCCGGAAGCGCACGGCGGGACGGGTCTCGGCATCACCGAGGCGGCGGTGATGATGCAGGAGATTTCCGAGTCGGGCGCGGGATTCTCGGGTGCATCGGCCGTGCACATGAACATCTTCGGCTTGAACCCGGTGGTGGTCTTCGGCAGCGAGTCGCAGAAAAAGCGCATGCTGCCGCCGCTGATTGCGGGCACGGAGCGCGCCTGCTTCGCGGTGACCGAGCCCAATACCGGCCTGAACACCACGCGCATCAAGACCAAGGCCGAACGCCGCGGAGACCAGTACCTGATCTCGGGGCAGAAGGTGTGGATTTCCACCGCGCAGATCGCCGAGAAAATCCTGCTGCTCGCACGCACCACGCCGCTCGAGGAATGCGCGAAGCCCGCCCAGGGACTGACGCTTTTCTATACGGACTTCGACCGCAAGCACGTCGAAGTGCGCGAGATCGAGAAAATGGGCCGCAAGGCGGTGGATTCAAACCAGGTGTTCTTCGACGCGATGCCGGTGCCGGTGGCGGACCGCATCGGCGAGGAAGGCAGGGGCTTCGACTACATCCTGCACGGCATGAATCCCGAGCGCATCCTGATTGCGGCGGAATCGGTTGGCCTCGGGCGCGTCGCGGTGAAGCGCGCGGCGCAGTACGCGAAGGAGCGCATCGTGTTCGACCGGCCGATCGGGCAGAACCAGGCGATCCAGCATCCGCTCGCCGCGTGCTGGATGGCGCTGGAGGCGGCGAACCTGATGGTGTTCAAGGCGGCGTGGCTCTACGACAGCGGCAGGCCCTGCGGCGCGGAGGCGAACGCGGCGAAGTATCTTGCCGGCGAGGCCTCGTTCGACGCCTGCCAGCAGGCGGTGATGACCCACGGGGGCTACGGCTACGCCAAGGAATACCATGTCGAGCGATTCTTGCGCGAGTCGCTGATCGGACGCATCGCGCCGGTGAGCCCGCAGTTGATCCTGTGCTTCATCGCCGAGCGCGTGCTCGGACTGCCGAAGTCGTATTAGCACGGCGAGATTCAAGAGAACTACCCGGTGGATAAGGGCCGTCGAAAAGCGTAGGATGAGTTTGATTCTGAGGGCAAGCGTGTGAAGGATGCACTGCACATCGTCGGCCGCGGCTTCTACTTCGAGGACCTGAAAGTAGGATTCAAATTCCGCACCCACCGGCGCACCATCACCGAGTCGGACCTGGCGAGCTTCGTCAACCTCACCTGGCTCACCGAGGAACTGTTCGCGGTCACCGACGATTCCGGCCGCGTGCTGAAGGGTCGTCCGGTGCCCGGGGCGCTGGTCTATTCGTTCGCCGAAGGCCTGCTGCTGCCGACCATGCAGGACACGGGGCTCGCGTTCCTCAATGCCGAACTGGACGTGAAGGGGCCGACCTTCGTCGGCGACACCATTCATGTCGAATCCGAAGTGATCGAGCATCGCCTCACCTCGAAGGGCGACCGCGGGCTGGTGCGCTTTGCCAACCGCGTCGTCAACCAGAAGGGCGAGGCGCTGATCGGGTACAACCCGCTGCGCATGCTCAAGCGCAAACCGAAATAACCGCGATGGAGGATGCATCATGATCAAGCCGCCGTTCGATACCGACGAAGTCCTGAAGACCATGGCCAGCGAATGCGTCAAGCAGGGCGAGAACCTGCGCGCGGGCGTGCGCGAGTTGACGCTCAAGGCCCTGCAGACGCGCGAGCTTTCGCTCGGCCAGATCAAGCAGGTGGTCGGGAGCGTGACCCAGGGCGTGAACCTTGGAGCGGTCGGACCCGGGATCAACACCGAGAAGGCGCTGACCGATGCGCTGGCGGGGATGGACGACGCGCTGCTCAAGGCGGCGCAGGCGAGCCAGATCGCGCTGCAGCAGCTCGGCCGCGCCGGCGAGGATTTCGACCAGTCGCAGGTGAAGAAGGCGCTCGACGAGCTGGAGCGGATGGAGGATGAATTCCTCGGCACCGTGAAGCAGGCGTCGGAGGGGGCGAACGCTCAACTGAAGGGGCAATGGGCGGGGGTGTTGCAGAACATGAAGACCGGCAGCACGGAAACCGGCGCACAGGTCGCGACGATGATGCAGCAGTACGGCGAGCAGATGCAGGCGGCGATGCGAGCGCAGCGGCGGGTCGGCCTGAAAACCGCGCACCTGCTCGGCCAGAACTTCGCGACGCTGGCGAGCGGCGTGCTGATCGGCCTCACCGAGGCGCTGCAGAAAAAGAGCGGCCCGCCCGCCGGCGATCCCGACACGAAGGGATAATCGGGCAATCCTTCGTCCTCGAGCGCGGCGGAGGCGTCCGGCCAGCACCAGATCGTGATCGGCGGCGGCGGCGGCGCTGCTGCTGCGCGAGGTCCTGCGCGGCCCGGTCAACCCTGCCTGACCTGGACCCCGTTAGCCTGCAGTGCGGCGAGCAGCGCCTGCGCATGCTCGCGGTCGCGGCATTCGATCACGAACTCCACTTCCGGGCGCTTGACCGACGCGATGCCGAACACGCGCTGGTGCTGCACCTCGACGATATTGCCGCCCGCCTCGCCGATCAGCGTCGCGACTTTCGCAAGGCTGCCGGAGATGTCGGTCATCATGACCAGCAGCCGCACCAGGCGGCCGTCGCGCACCAGTCCGCGCGTCAGCACCGCCGACAGCACCCGGCTGTCGATGTTGCCGCCGCACAGCGGAATTCCGACCCGCCGGTCGCGAAAGCGCTGCGGGTACTCGAGCACGGCGGCAAGACCCGCGGCACCCGCGCCCTCGGCCACGGTCTTCTCGATTTCGAGCAGCGCGACCACCGCCCGCTCGATGGTTTCTTCCTCCACCAGCAGCACCTCGCGAACTTTCTCGCGTACGATTGCAAGTGGCAGTTCGCCCACGTCGCGCACCGCGAGGCCTTCGGCAATGGTATCGCCGCCTACCGATACCGTCAGGCCGTTCAGGCGCTGGTGCATCGCCGCCCACGATTTCGATTCGACGCCGTAGACCTCGATTGCCGGGCGCAGGGCCCGCGCCGCGGTGGCGATGCCCGCAATCAGGCCGCCACCGCCGATCGGCACCACCAGGCAATCGAGATCCGGGCGCTCCTCGAGCATCTCGAGCCCGACCGTGCCCTGGCCGGCGACCACGTCCGCGTCGTCGTAAGGGTGCACGAACACCAAACCTTCGCGCGCCGCCAGTTCCTGCGCGAACGCGGCCGCCTCGGCGAGCGAGCTGCCTTCGATGCACACTTCGGCGCCGAGCACCTGCGTGCCGTGCACCTTGCTGTTGGGCGTGCCTTTCGGCATCACGATCACCGCGCGCAGGCCCAGCCGCGCGGCATGATGCGCGACGCCCTGCGCGTGATTGCCAGCGCTCATCGCGATCACGCCGCGGCGGCGCTGGCTGTCGGTAAGCCTGAGGAGTTTGTTCAACGCGCCGCGCTCCTTGAACGACGCGGTGAACTGCAGGTTCTCGAACTTCAGCCAGACTTCGGCGCCGGTGAGGCGTGACAGCGTCTGGCTGTGCAGGAACGGCGTGCGCGCAACCGCGCCCGCGATGCGCACAGCGGCGGCGCGAATGTCATCGAGAGACAGCATGGCGCCAAGCTAGCACAATCCGCCCGACCGGCGCGCGTAGAATCCGCGCATGGAAATCCTCATCATCGGCGGCGGAGTCGGCGGGCTTACGCTGGCGCTGAGCCTGCATTCGGTCGGCATTGCTTGCCGCGTATTCGAGGCGGCACCGGAGATCAGGCCGCTCGGCGTGGGCATCAACCTGCTGCCGCACGGGATGCGCGAGCTGACCGAGCTGGGGCTGCAGGACCGGCTGGCAAAGCTCGCCGTCGCGACTCGCGAGTTGTGCTTCTACAACCGTTTCGGCCAGCTCATCTTCAGCGAGCCGCGCGGCCACTACGCCGGCTACGACTGGCCGCAGCTTTCGATCCATCGCGGCGACGTGCATGCAGTGCTGCTCGCGGCGGCGCGCGAGCGCATCGGTGCGGAGCGCATCGTCCTCGGCCACGAGTGCGTGGCGCTGGAGCAGGATTCGGCAGGCGTCACCGCACGCTTCGAGAACGGGGCCAGCGCGCGCGGCGCGGCGGCGATCGGCGCCGACGGCGTCAATTCGGCGGTGAGGAAGATCCTTCACCCGGAAGAAGGGCCACCCGCCTACCAGGGCATCAACATGTGGCGCGGCGTGACGCGGATGAAACCCTACCTCACCGGCGCAAGCATGCTGATCGCCGGGTGGCTCGAGGTCGGAAAAATGGTGGTCTACCCGATTCGGGATGCGATCGATGCCGAGGGACGGCAACTGGTGAACTGGGTGGCCGAGATCCAGTCGCCGCGCAACGTAATGCAGGACTGGAACCTGGCGGGCAGGCTCGAGGATTTCTACCCGACGTTCGAGAGCTGGCGCTTCTACGGGATCGATATTGCGGCGATGCTGCGCAACGCCGACCAGATCCTCGAGTACCCGATGGTGGACCGCGATCCGCTGCCGTTCTGGACGCAGGGCCGCATCACGTTGCTCGGCGATGCGGCGCATCCGATGTACCCGCGTGGTTCGAACGGTGCGGGACAGGGCATACTTGATGCCCGCGCGCTCGCCGGATGCCTGAGGCGTGAACGCGACGTCGCGGCCGCGCTGCGGCACTACCAGGCGGCGCGCCTCAATCCCGCCTACGACGTCGTACTGATGAACCGCGCCAATCCGCCCGACGCGATCCTGCGCGAAGTACACCAGCGCACCGGCGACCGGCCGTTCGCACGCATCGAAGACGTGATCGGGCGCGACGAGCTGGAAGCGCTTTCGGAGAACTACAAACGGGTCGCCGGTTTCGAGCGCGAGGCGCTCAGGAAACGGGCGTCGCTCGTCTGACTTCGGTCTCGGCGTTCGCGCTCGTCTCACGCAACGCGCGCCGGCGTTCGTGTTCCTTGAGGAAGCGCTTGCGCACGCGCACCGACTTTGGCGTCACCTCGACCAGCTCGTCGTCGTCGATGAACTCGATCGCCAGCTCGAGCGACAGTCGGATCGGCGGCGTGAGCACCACGTTCTCATCCTTGCCCGAAGCGCGCACGTTGGTCAGTTTCTTCGCCTTGATCGCGTTGACCACCAGATCGTTCTCGCGGCTGTGGATGCCGACGATCATGCCCTCGTACAGCGGGTCGCCGGGGCCGACGATCAGGCGGCCGCGCTCCTGCAGATTGAACAGCGCAAAAGCCACCGCCATGCCGTCGTCCTGCGAAATCAGCACGCCATTGCGCCGTCCGGGGATGTCGCCCTTCCACGCGCCGTACTCGTCGAATACGTGGCTGATCAGCCCGTTGCCGCGCGTCAGATTCATGAATTCGCCCTGGAAGCCTATCAGCGCGCGCGCCGGGATGCGGTACTCGAGGCGCACGCGGCCGCGGCCGTCGGGCACCATGTCGAGCAGCTCGCTGCGCCGCTCGCCCAGCGCCTGCATCACCGCGCCCTGGTGCGAATCCTCGACATCGACGGTGAGCAGCTCGTACGGTTCGCGCAGCTCTCCGTCGACGGTCCGCGTGATCACGCGCGGCCGGCCGACCGCGAGTTCATAGCCTTCGCGGCGCATGTTCTCGACCAGGATCGCGAGGTGCAGCTCGCCGCGCCCGGACACGAGGAACACGTCCGCGTCGGCGGTGTCCTCGACGCGCAGAGCGACGTTGGTGAACAGTTCGCGCTGCAGCCGCTCGCGGATCTGGCGGCTGGTGATGAACTTGCCTTCGGTGCCGGCAAACGGCGAGGTGTTCACCTGGACGTGCATGGTGATGGTCGGCTCGTCCACCTTGGGCGCCGGCAGCGGCTCGGGATGCTCGGGGTCGCACAGCGTGCAGCCGATCGAGAGCTCGTCGACGCCGGTAAACTGCACGATGTCGCCGGCGACCGCCTCGGCGATCTGGACTCTCTCCAGCCCCTGGAAGCCGAACACCTGGTTCACCTTCGCGAGCACCGCAGGTTTGCCCGGAATGTGCACCATCACCGCGTCGGCGGGGCGCAGCCGGCCGCGCCGGATGCGGCCGATGCCGATGCGACCGACGTAACTCGACCAGTCGAGCGCGGAAATCTGCAGCTGCAGCGGCCCGTCGGTGTCGATGTCGCGCGGCGCCGGAACGCGCCCGAGTATGGTCTCAAACAGCGGGCGCAGATCGCTGCCGCGTTCGCCCGGCTGGAACGCCGCCCAGCCTTCCAGCGCCGATGCGTAGACCACCGGAAAATCGAGCTGCGCCTCGCTCGCGCCGAGCTTGTCGAACAGGTCGAAGGTGTGGTTGACCACCCACTCCGGGCGCGCGCCGTCGCGGTCGACCTTGTTGACCACGACGATGGGCTCGAGGCCCAGCGCCAGCGCCTTGCGGGTGACGAAGCGCGTCTGCGGCATCGGCCCTTCGACGGCGTCGACCAGCAGCAGCACGCCGTCCACCATGCCGAGCACCCGCTCGACCTCGCCGCCGAAATCCGCGTGCCCGGGGGTGTCGACGATGTTGATATGCACGCCGGCGTAGTCGATGGCGCAGTTCTTGGCGAAGATGGTGATGCCGCGCTCGCGCTCGATGTCGTTGGAGTCCATCACGCGCTCGGTGAGGCGCGTATGCGCGGCGAACGCGCCGGCCTGCTGCAGCAGCTTGTCCACCAGCGTGGTCTTGCCGTGGTCGACGTGGGCGATGATTGCGAGGTTGCGTACGGCGCGAGGCATGGGAACCCGGAAAAATGCAGGAGAAATCGACGGTTTTGACCGGATTTCGTGCGCAATTATAGCGGAGGCGCTGCAACCGGTCCGA
This sequence comes from Burkholderiales bacterium, assembly GCA_017880775.1. Classification (GTDB taxonomy): domain Bacteria; phylum Pseudomonadota; class Gammaproteobacteria; order Burkholderiales; family SG8-39; genus JADGRQ01. Next base: position 41,100 of record JADGRQ010000036.1, read on the forward strand.
AATTCCGATCCGCGAGCGCGATTCGCTCGTCACCACCTGCTGCCTTCCCCATCGCTACCGGCCGGGCAATCTCGTTATTCGAAGTGCTCCCTGATCGCGTACCAGGCGCGGCCCAGCAATTCGTGCGCAATAAAGTAGCTGTTGGTAAACGCGACCGGACTGGGCAGAAAGCTACTGAAGGTCAGCGCATGTCCGGTGCCGAGGTTCACTGGCGCAGGAATGACCTCGATCCCGGTCGGCGCGAAGGCTTGAACTGCGCGGCGCATGTGAAACGAATCCGTGACCAGGAAGACTTTGCCGATCCCGGCTGCGCGCAGAATCCGCGCGCTCGCGCGGGCATTCTCGAAGGTGTTCTTCGATTCCACCTCGACCCACCGGACGGGCGTGAAAAATTCGTTCTCCAGCACGGCCTTCATGACTTCGGCTTCCGACGCAGGCGCTTCATCCGGACGGCCGCCCGACACGAGCACCGGCAGCCCCGTTTGCCTGACCAGCCAGGCGCCGTATCGCACGCGATCGAGGGTTCGTGAGTTGACCGTGTCTGCTCCGCCATACTCCCGCGCGTTGCGATAGAGTCCGCCGGCCAGCACGACGATCGCCTGGGCGCCGTTCGCTGCGCGCACGTCCACGGGTGCCGGCGACCCCATCGCTTCGAAAAACGGACGATCAAATGCAACGGTCGAAACGATCCACAGCAATGCGAACGACGCGGCAACCAGATTGCGGCCGAGTCGCGGGCGCCGGCGCCACACGGCGAGCCCGATGCCACCCATTAAGATGAAGCAGAAGGGCGGCAGCAGGACGCTGGCGAGTGTATTGGTGAGGAGAGCGCTCATTCCTGACGGTCGTGAGTCTACCCCTCCGTCTGGCCGAACTGTTGGGCAATATGGCCGGGCGGCGCGCGGAAAACGCACCGAGTTGACTCGCGTGGCTGAATCTAGCCGAACTTCGCGGATTCGCGGGGGTGTCGAGGACCAAGTAGTTGATGCGTCATGGGAGCGCACCCGAAGGTCTGCACTACAGGGAGTTCGCGGCGGCGGCTCGGTCGGTGCGAGCGCATATGGAGAAGGATCGAATCCGGGCGACGTACAATAAGTCACTGCTCATGGACGAGCGTTTGGATATGATGCACGCATCGTCGAACTATCTCGACGCGCTGGCTGCGGGCGGGGACGTCGTACCCATTCGGCGGGCGGCGGCAGGATTCACCGCAGCGGTAATGGCCGACCGGGCGACTCTCAATCGAGCGAGGGACCCATTGCAACCCTCGATGGACGCTGACTTCTTCCGCGCCTCGCGAGGCACTCTATCGCATCGTCGAAGAGAACGGCATGCGCTATTTTAGGAGTCATCGATCGTTCGCACGTTCCATCCAGTCGACGACCGCAGGAACGTGCATTAGATCGACAAGTTCATCGGGCTTACCCGGCTTTTTCGCGCCGCCATGAGCGGCCCGGGCGTCGCGGCATACCTGTACATGAGCTCAGCACGGGACGCTCTCACTGCGCGCCGTCTGTCGCGCAGCCAACCACGGCGTCTGATTTGATGCGCACCCGAACCAGCATGCGCGGCGCGCTCGGTCCCGGATCGCGGCTCTGGCGGACACGCCTCGGCAGGGCGCTCGCCATTGCGATCTGTCTAGCGGCTCTGATGACGGCCTGGAGTACCCTGCTGAAGCACAACCTGGCCCGGGCGGACAGACTGTTCGCGCAAATTCCGAGCGAGAACTGGGGTCAGCTCACGCTCGGCGCCGACTGGCTCGAGTACTGCCGCTACTATCGGCGGTTTCCGACTCGCGTCAGCGACATCAGCATCGCGCCCAACAGCGTCAGGGACATCAGC
>JADGRQ010000003.1 GCA_017880775.1 Burkholderiales bacterium
AGGTGCTCGCCCAGCGTACGAGGCTCCAAATCAGGTTCCTTTGGTTTCAATGCTTTAAGTCGAATGGGCACGAATTGCAAAAGAGCAACGCGTCCCTGCCCCTGCGGATTCCTCGGCCACGTGAACGGTCGCTGTCATTGCTCACCCGACCAGATCGGGCGCTACCGCGGCCGCTTGTCGGGGCCGTTGCTCGATCGCATCGACCTCAAACTCGAGGTTCCTGCGCCAAGCGAGTCCGAACTCCTCGCGCCGGCCGCGGGTGAGCCGAGCTCTGCGGTGCGCGCGCGCGTGGAGCAGGCCCGCGCGGCGCAACTGCGCCGCCAGGATGGCATCAACGCTGCGCTGTCGACCCACGAGCTGGAGCGTCACGCCGCGCTGGATGCGGCAGGCGAAGCGCTGGTGCGGCAGGCGATCGCGCGGCTATACCTGTCAGCCCGGGCTTTTCACCGCATTTTGCGCGTCGCGCGTACCATTGCCGACTTGGCGGCCTCGGCGCGAATCGCCACGGAGCATCTGGCTGAAGCGATTCAGTACCGCAGGCTTGACGCGGCGTTCTAGAAGAAATAGCGTCCATAAATGATCACCCTTATCGGTCTCTCCGGCAGCTTGCGTCGCGGCTCGTACAATTCCGCGGTGCTTCGCGCCGCCGCGTCGATGACGCCTTCCGGCAGCGAGCTTCGCATCGAGTCGATCAAAGGCATGCCGCTCTATGACGCCGATGACGAAGCTGCGCACGGCATACCCGATGCGGTGTCGCGCGTGAAGGACGCGATCGCCGGCGCCGACGGCCTGCTGCTCGTAACCCCGGAGTACAACAACAGCATTCCGGGTGTAGCGAAGAATGCCATCGACTGGCTCTCGCGCCCGCCTGGAGATATCGCGCGCGTATTTGGGGGCAGGCCCGTCGCAATCGTCGGGGCCTCTCCAGGCGGATTCGGCACGATCCTTTCGCAGAACGCGTGGCTGCCCGTGTTTCGAACCCTGGGCGCGGACCTATGGTCGGGCGGGCGCCTGCTCGTTTCGCGCGCGGGCAGCGTGATCGACGCGAAAGGCGAGATCGCCGACGCAGCCACGCGCGACAGTATTCGCAAGTTCATGGAAGGCTTCGTTACCTACATTCGCGGAGCCTGAGGTCATGGCTGATGCGGCGGAATGGGGAAAACTGGCGGGCGCATTGCGCGAACTGCATCGCGCCTTGTTGGAGCATGCCCGCCGTGACTACGAGCGCGAACGCGTCACGGTCGTCAACCCCGGGCCGCTCCTGCAGTTGCTCGCGACCGATCCTTACTTCGCCTGGCTGCGCTCCCTGTCGGAGCTGATGGTCGACATAGACATGCTGCGGGATGCGGAGCCGGCGCTGATGGACGAACTCTCAAGCGCGGTACGTCCGGCCGTCGAGCACTTCCTTTCGCCGCCGAAGACGGCGCCGGCGAGCGGCTCGTTCGCGGAACGCTACTGGCCCTGCATCCAGGACGATCCCCATGTAGCGATGGCGCATGCGGGCGTGAAGCAGGCGATCGCTGCATGGCCGTTGCCGGAAAATGCAGACGCGGCCAGCCTGCTGCACGAACGGCATCGCCTCGCCGAGAAAGCGCGGCACCGCCCGAGTTAGCGACGCTCCAAGAAGCCGCGATCCCACTTGGCCAGATCGGCCGCAGCTTCATAGGTCGTCTGCAGAAACTCGAGTAGCGTGTCGTCGGGCGACTGCGATCGGCGAACCGCGTCGTAGGGCAAAATGAATTCCCGCAGATCGGCGCTGTAGAACGCGGAGCTGGGCTTGATCGCCGCCTCCGGAAACCCGGCCGGTTCCGGATAGGCGTAGGAGTAGAACGCCGGATAGGGAATTGGACCTCCGCCCGGCCAGAATCCGCAGCTGCTCACTTCCTGCGAGTAGGCGTCTCTGGCAACCCAGTCCGGCAGGTTCGGAACCCCACCCGGATGTTGCGGAGCGCTTCGACCGGAGAACCGTGTGACGGCGAGATCGGGCGCGCCCCAGAAGAAATGCACGGGGCTGCATTTACCGGTGAACCGAGCGCGAAACTGTTTGAAGACGCGGTCTGATTGAACGAGGATTCGCCAGAACCGGTTAGCGTACTCGCGATTGTATGATCGATGTATCTCGTCCAGGTCGAACCGGATAGGGTCGGCGACCTCGTTGGGTTTGCGCTGAATGTTCACGTGGAGCCCCAGATTTCCCATCGTCGCCATGAGCTGCGAGTAGAACGCTGCCACCGATTGCGGTTCCAGCGGGAAACCGCTGGTGCGGCCGTCGTTAGCAAGCAATCGCAGCTGGTGATTCACGAAGTCGAATTCGATCTCGAAGGTCCGGGTGCCATGCGCTATGGGCGACGTGCTGAGCCCTCGAGCGGTCACGTAGAGTGTGACGTGCCAGGAGTGATTCATCCACGGAGTCTGGGCGAGGCGCACCTTGCCAACGATCTGGGTCAACAGGTGCAGGCTCGCGTAGGTCTCGCGCCAGGCCTCGAGCGGCAGCTCGGGCCATGCGTCCAAACGCGAATCAATCGCGGCGCTCATTCACGGGCCGCGCGGCAGTTCGACAGGCTTGCCGTGCGGTGTCGCCCGCGCGGCGGCGTCCCATTCGTCTGCGCGACGCTCAAGCTCTTCTGAGGGGATGAGCTTCTTCGCGCCGACGAGATGTTCGAGCGCGGCGAGCCAGTGCTCGTAGTAATGGGTGCCGTCGTCCGGCTCGCCACGGGCGGCCGCAGCGGCGAGCTCTGCGGCGAGCGCATCGGCCCACTCGCGCCACGTGAAGACGCCGCGCGCGTGGAGGGAGAGCGTCATCGCAAAAGCCTGCGCCTCCCACGGTGCGTTGAAGACGGGCCCCTCTTTGTCGCGCGGCAGCGCAGGCAGCGCGCCGAGGTCGACTTCACGCGGGATCGAGGTGGTCATCCCACAGGTCCACGTACACGCTGTCGCGCGCGCACGCGTCGGGCCCCCAGATCTCGCGCGCGCTGAAGCGCACGCTGTAGCAATGCTGCGGCTTCTTGTCGCGGCTCATCGCATTGGTGTCTGCGAAGACGAATACGCCATGGTCACGGTCGATCACGCCGCGCCGCCCGCGCGCATAGCGCGGAAGCCGGGTGTGGCCGGTCGGGTGGATGTTGCGCGCAACGACGCGCTCTCCAGCCTTGAATTTCGGCGGCACGTTATCGTCGAGCCGCGCATGGCGGCGGTTGCGCAGGAAGTTCGACACCTCGGTGGCTGCCAGCGCCCGCAACCCGTGCGCTTTCGCCTCCGCGCGCCCCGTGTCCAATTCCTTCGCGCTGACCAGCCCCTGTTCGACGAGCAGCTTTTCCAGGCCGAAAAGCCAATGCTCGTAGTAGGTCGTCGCGAGGTATTCGGCGGGCGGCATCTGTTCGCGCGCGTAGCGCCCCATGTCGATGTTCCACCTGCCGTGAAAGCCGCACGCGAGATTGAGGGCCAGCATGCGCGCCTCCCACTGCGCGTGGAACACAGGCTCGTCCTTCTCGATCACGACCGGCCCCAGGCCGTGCATGCCGCCCAGGTCGTGCGCGCCGTTCATTTCGGGCTCCGCGCCGGCAGGGTCACATTCGCCACGCCGATCATCGCGTCGCGCGTGACGATCTCCGCCAGCTGCGCCTCGCTCCAGTCCTCGGTCCCCGCCGGACGCTCGGGAAGCACCAGGTAGCGCAGCTCTGCCGTCGAGTCCCACACGCGCACCTCGACGTCCTCCGGAACTTCGTTGCCCAGCTCGTTCAGCACGCCTCTCGGATCGATGACGGCGCGCGCGCGGTACGGCGCGGCCTTGTACCAGACGGGCGGCAGCCCGAGCACCGGCCACGGGTAGCAGGAGCAGAGCGTGCAGACGACCATGTTGCGGATCTCGGGTGTGTTCTCGAGCACAACCATGTCCTCGCCCTGGCGCCCGATGAAGCCGAACTCCGCGATCGCGGCGGTGGCGTCGGCGAGCAGGCGCTGCTTGTAGGCGGGATCGGTCCACGCGCGCGCGACGACCCTGGCGCCGTTGCGCGGGCCGATCTTCGTCTCGTAGGTGTCGATCAGCTCGTCGAGCGCCTTCGGATCGACCAGACCTTTCTCGATCAGCAGCGACTCCAGCGCTTTGACGCGCAGCGCAGGGCCCGAGAGCGGACGGTCGTGCTCGCCGTCATGGTGGTGATCGTAGTCGCTCATGACACCTCGTACCGTCTTCCGCCGGAAGCGGCGCCCTGCAATCTAGCGCGAACATGGGCGGAGTGCAAAGGAGACGCTGCCTTTTCAGCCGACCCGCGCCGGCGTTGCTCGGTCGCAAGCAGGTCGGCGCGCTCGGTGCGGTATAGTTGCCGCGGCATGGCGACATACGCGATCGGCGATGTGCAGGGCTGTTACGACGAGCTGCGCTCGCTGCTCGCGCAGCTTGCGCTCGACCCGGCGCGCGACCGCCTGTGGTTCGTCGGCGATCTGGTGAACCGCGGGCCGAAATCCCTCGAAGTCCTGCGCCTGGTCCGCGCGCTCGGTGCTTCAGCGGTCACGGTTCTCGGCAACCACGACCTGCACCTGGTTGCACTCGCCGAAGGATTCACCAGAAAGCGGTCAGACGATACGCTCGACGCGGTGCTCGCCGCGCCGGACCGTGCGGAACTGATCGAGTGGCTTCGCACCCGGCCGCTGATGCACGTCGACGGCGGGTACGCCATGGTCCACGCCGGTCTGTTGCCGGGCTGGAGCATCGAGCGCGCACGGATGCTCGCCCGTGAGGTGGAATCCGCGCTTGCGGCGCCCGGCTACCGCGAGTTCGTCGCGCAGATGTATGGCAGTGAACCTTCGCGCTGGAGCGACGCGCTCGCAGGCTGGAACCGTCTGCGAGCGATCGTCAACGTGATGACCCGGATGCGTTTCTGCACCCTCGGGGGCGATATCGAGGTCCGCACCAAGGAAGCGAAGCCGCCCGCGGGGTTTGAGCCGTGGTTCGAGCTGCGCACCGCACGCGAAGAGCCCCAGGTGGTCAGCGGCCATTGGTCCACACTCGGACTGAAGATGACCGAACGGGTGCTGTTGATCGACACCGGCTGCGTCTGGGGCGGTCCGCTTACCGCGGTCCGGCTGGAGGACCGCGAGATCGTTCAGGTACCATGCACCGGCTATCAGGCGCCGGGAGAAGGTGCATGACGAACTGCGCATTCTGCAAGATCATCGCCGGCCAGATTCCATCGACCAGGATCTACGAGGATGAGCAGACCCTGGCATTCATGGACATCGGCCAGGTGAATCCCGGCCATGTACTGGTGGCGGTAAAGCCGCACGTCGAAAACGTCTTCGGGCTGGACGATACGCTCGCCGGCGCGGTGTTCCGCGCGACTGTGCGCGTGGCGCGAGCGGTGCACGCCGCGTTCGCGCCGCAGGGTATGTCGATTTACCAGGCGAATGGCCCGGCGGCGGGGCAGACCGTGTTCCACCTGCACATCCACGTCGTGCCGCGCTGGGACGCAGACGGGATGAATCTCACCTGGCCGGTGAAAAATCCGCCGCGCGAGAAGCTCGAAGAGTACGCGGTGAAGATTCGCGCAGCGCTCTAGGATTTCCAGGCCGAATAGCCGAATGCCTTCCTGAATCGATCTTCGATCTCCGCGCGCGATGGCGCGTGGTTCTGCGGGCCGCGCTGCGCGATCTTGATCGAGCCCATCAGCGAACCCAGGCGTCCGGTGCTTTCCCAGTCCCAGCCGTTCGAAATGCCGTAGAGCAGCCCCGCGCGATACGCATCGCCGCAGCCCGTCGGGTCGACCACCGCGCCGGCTTTAACGCTGGGCACCTCGAATCGCTTTCCTCCGGCATGAATATGCGAACCGAGCGCGCCGAGCGTGACGATCAGCGCCTTCACTTCGCGCGCGATGGCTTCTAGCTTCCGGCCGGTCTTGTCCTCGAGCAGTTTGCCTTCGTAGTCATTCACCGCGACGTAGTCGGCGAGCCCGATGAACTCATCGAGTTCGGCAGCGGAAAACATCGGCAGGCCCTGTCCCGGATCGAACAGGAAAGGAATGCCGTGCTCGGCGCATTGCCGCGCGTGCTGCTGCATGCCCTCCTTGCCGTCGGGCGAAACGCTCGCCAGCTTCGCGCCCAGGTCGGGCGTAACGCGATTTTCGTGCGCGTGGTTCATCGCGCCGGGATGAAACGCGGTGATCTGGTTGTCGTCGAGGTCGGTGGTGATGAAGGCCTGGGCGGTGAACTGTCCGGGGATCTGCTTCAGATGCGTACGCGCGATGCCGAGCGATTCGAGACGCGTGAAGTACGGCGCGATGTCCTCGCCGACCGTCGCCATCAGCAGCGGATCGCCTTCGAGCAACTTCAGGTTGTAGCCGATGTTGCCCGCCGTGCCGCCGAACTCGCGCCGCATCTCGGGCGTAAGGAAGCAGACGTTGAGGATGTGCAGCTGGTCGGCAAGCAGATGGTTTCTGAACCGGTCGGGGAAAACCATGATCGTGTCGTACGCGATCGATCCGGTGATCAAGGTGGACAACGCGAGCTCCTTTTCGGTCAGGGGAAGAACGGTTCGAGGCGGTAACCGGTCGCCCGGACCTTCGTCGCGAGATGCAGGCGCAGCGTTTCTTCGCCACCGGCGGGAATGCCGCGCGCGGCGCTGCGCGCGTCGGCGAGATACTCCGCGGGCGCCAGCACGCGCCGTACCACGGGCTGATCGCTCTCGTCGGTGAGCGTCAGCACGATCGACGGGAACTCCTGTGCGAACATCGCATTATTGCGAACCACCGCGTTCAGCACCAGCACGTTGGCGCGGCGCGCATCGGCCTCCACTTCAGAGGATTCGATTCTCATCAACGCGACGTGCCGCGGCAGACGCAATTCGCAATCGAGCATCCGGCAGGCGCGCTCGAGGTAGGCGCGCGCTTCCGGAGACGCTGCCGCGATCTCAGTGCGGTACTGGAACACCGCCTGCGCGGCCAGGAGCAACGCGGCGAGCAGCGAAAGAAAGCCCCACACCAGCCGGAACTGCCGCGGCGCAGGACGCTCCTCGAGGAATTCGGGCAACGGCCCTTCGTCGGTTCCCTCGGAAGTGCCGGCGGCGACCGGCACGGCCGATGCATCGGCCTTGGCGTGCTGCGTTGCGTCGGCGTTTTCGCGGTCAACCGCAGCCGCGCTCGCTTCGGTGGTCGGACGGCCGCGCGGATCGAACAGGCCGATCTGCGGTGAGGGTTCGTCCACCGTCGCCGGTGGCGGATCCTGCACCAGGTTGGCGAGGCCGTCGAACACCTTCGAGCACTTGCCGCAGCGCACCCGGCCGCCGCGCGCCGAAAGCTGTGCCGGCAGCACGCGGAACGTAGTGGTGCATTCCGGGCAGCGCGTGACCAGGTTCGCGCTCAACGCCTTTGTCCGCTCAGCAGCACCCATCCCTCCTCTTCGGCCGTGACCGAGATTTCGAACCACTCCCGGTAGCAAGCGAGCACTTCCTCCCCTTGACCGGCGAGTATCCCGGAAAGCGCGATCCGGCCGGCCGCGTGTTGAGCCAGCAGCGGCGCGAGCACGATGAGCGGTCGCGCCAGGATGTTGGCGACCACGATGTCGGCGCGGAAGTCGGGCAACTCGTCGGGTAGGCAGAGCCGCAGCGCGGCTGCGCCCTGCGCGATATCGTTGCGCGCGACATTCTCCGCACTGGTGGCCAGCGCCTGAGGGTCGATATCCACTCCGAGGGCCTCGCCGGCGCCGAGTTTCAACGCGGCGATGGCCAATATACCGGAACCGCATCCGTAGTCCATGACGCGCGGGCGCGCCGCCCGGGCCGGCGCCCCGCGTGGCCACTCGCGAAGCGCGCCCGCGAGCCAGGCGAGCGCGAGGCGCGTGCTCGGATGGCTGCCGGTTCCAAACGCGAGCCCGGGGTCGATACGCAGGTTGATGGCATCCGGTTCTGGCGGCTCGCACCAACTCGGCACGACCCACAGGTCTCCGGTGATCCTGAGCGGCAGGAAATGCTCCTGCACCGCACGCACCCAGTCGCGATCGGCAACGGGTTCGACGCGAAACGTGGGCGGTGCGCTGCAATCGGCATTGAATCCGATTGCGCTCAGCGCCGTCGCGAGCGCCCCGGCAGGCTGCGCCTCCGGATCAAACAGCGCGACGATGCGGTTGCGCTCCCAGGGCTGCGGCGCGTCGCCTGGTTCGGCGAACTGCGGCGCCTCGCGCGCGGTTCCGGCATCGGCGTCTTCCACCGACACCGATTGCGCGCCGGCTTCGAGCAGCGCTTCGGCAAACGCTTCGGCGTCCGGCGCGGCGACTTCGACGATCAGCGACTGCCAACCCATGCCGGACCCCCCTGCGCTCATTTCGCCGCCTTGTTTTCCTGCGCGAGCTTCTGCTCGAGGTAATGGATCGAGGTCCCGCCGCGCACGAAACGGCTGTCATGCAGCAGCTCGAGATGCAGCGGGATGTTGGTCTGGATCCCCTCGATGACCATTTCGGAGAGCGCGATGCGCATGCGCCGGATCGCCTGGTCGCGCGTCGCGCCATAGGCGATCAGCTTGCCGATCATCGAGTCGTAGTTGGACGGCACCGTGTAGCCGGCGTAGATGTGCGAATCGACGCGGATTCCCGGTCCGCCCGGCGGATGGTAGGACGCGATGCGGCCCGGCGACGGCGTGAATCGGTAAGGGTCCTCGGCGTTGATGCGGCACTCGATCGCGTGGCCGCGGAACTCGATGTCGCGCTGGCGGAACGGCAGCTTCTCGCCCGCCGCAATGCGGATCTGCATCTGTACGACGTCGATGCCGGTAATCATCTCGGTGACCGGATGCTCGACCTGCACGCGGGTGTTCATTTCGATGAAAAAGAACTCGCCGTTCTCGTACAGGAACTCGAAGGTGCCGGCGCCGCGGTAGCCGATCTTGCGGCATGCCTCCGCACAGCGCTCGCCGACGCGCTCGCGCAGCTTCGCCGGCAGGTCCGGCGCAGGCGCCTCCTCGATGATTTTCTGGTGGCGGCGTTGCATCGAGCAGTCGCGTTCGCCGAGGTAGACCGCGTTCTTGTGCTCGTCGGCGAACACCTGGAACTCGATGTGGCGCGGGTTCTCGAGGAACTTCTCGATGTAGACGGTCGGGTTGGAGAACGCCGCCTGGGCCTCCGCGCGCGTCATGCTCACCGCGTTGAGCAGCGCGGCCTCGGTATGCACCACGCGCATGCCGCGCCCGCCACCGCCGCCCGCCGCCTTGATGATGACCGGGTAGCCGACCTTGCGCGCGATCTTGATGACCTCCGCCGGAGCTTCGGGCAGCGCACCCTCGGAGCCGGGCACGCACGGCACGCCGGCCCTGATCATCGCGGCCTTGGCGCTCACCTTGTCGCCCATCAGGCGGATATTCTCGGGATGCGGGCCGATGAACACAAAACCGCTCTTTTGCACCTTGTCCGCGAAATCGGCGTTCTCTGACAGAAAGCCGTAGCCCGGGTGGATCGCCTCCGCGTCGGTGACCTCAGCCGCGCTGATGATCGCGGGAATATTGAGATAGCTGGCCGATGCCGCGGGCGGGCCGATGCACACCGACTCGTCGGCAAGCTTCACGTACTTCGCCTCGGTGTCTGCCTCCGAGTGGACGACCACCGTGCGGATGCCCATTTCGCGGCAGGCGCGCTGAATGCGCAGCGCGATCTCGCCGCGGTTGGCGATCAGTACTTTTCCGAACATTTCCGGTGCTTGCCGTTAGGGAAGGGGCGACAAAGGAACCGTCGGTTCCTCTGTTGCGAGCGTGCCGCTGTTCATCATCGCCTTCAGGCGATGATGAACAGCGGCTGGCCGTATTCGACCGGTTGTCCGTTCTCCACCAGGATCGCCTTGATCACGCCGGTCGCGTCGGCCTCGATTTCGTTCATCAGCTTCATCGCCTCGATGACGCAGATCGTCTGTCCTTCCTTCACGCTCTGCCCGGCCTCGACGAAAGGCTTGGCCTCCGGCGCGGGCGAACGGTAGAACGTTCCCACCATCGGCGCCTTCACGACGTGCTCCTCGGGGGGCGGAGGTCCCGGGTCCGCTGGCTTTGCGCTGCCCGGCCCCGGGGGCGCCTCCCCCTGCGGGGCAAGCGCCGCGGCGGACGCGGCACTATGCAAGACGGCGCCACCGCGAACGATCTTCACTCGCTCTTCGCCCTCGGTGATCTCGAGCTCGCCGATCCCTGAGTCTTGCACCAGGTCGATCAGCTTCTTCAACTTGCGCAAATCCATGGTTGTCCTTGCGGGCGGCGCGCGCGATTAGGCGCGCGACAGGGCGAAATCAAGCGCGGCGTCGTAGCCCCGGCCGCCCAGCCCGCAGATGGTGCCGACTGCGAGGTCGGAGAAATAGGAGTGGCGGCGGAACGGCTCGCGCGCGTGGATGTTTGACAGGTGAACCTCGACGAACGGGATCTGCACCGCGGCGAGCGCATCGCGCAGCGCCACGCTCGTGTGGGTGCACGCGGCCGGGTTGATAATGATGAAATCGACGGCTTCCCGGGCTGCGCGCTGCACACGCTCGACGAGACCTCCCTCGTGGTTGCTCTGGAAGGCCCGCAACCGGGCTCCCGCGGCCTTCGCCGTCGCAGTGAGCCGGCGGTCGATGTCCGCGAGCGTCTCCCGCCCGTAAATGGCCGGTTCCCGGGTTCCTAGAAGATTGAGATTCGGCCCATGGATCACCAGGATGAGCCTCGAAAGTGCTTTTGTCTTCTTTTTCAAATAGATCTCCGGAGATCGAGGCATTTTATCAGACGATCGAAGCAATACGCGCTTCGAACTCGGCCTCGGCAATGGATCCAAGCTTGCGGTAAGCGAGCTTCCCGCCCCGGTCGAGTACCACGGTGAACGGCAAACCGCCGGCCGAATTGCCCAGTCTTCCCATTAGCTCGATCGAGCCGGCATCGGCCATAAGGATAGGATAGATGATGTCGAGTTGTTTGACGAAATCGACGACGTTCGACGCTTGATCGATGGCAATCCCGACAATTTCAACACCTTTCGAGGACAATCTAGACCGAATTCTGCCCAGCGCCGGGATTTCTTCGCGGCACGGCGCGCACCACGTTGCCCAGAAATTGCACACCAGCACCCGCCCCTTCCATTCGAGTACGCTCCGCGACCGTCCTTCCAGGTCGCGCATGGGGGCAGCGAGCAGCGCCGCAACACCGTCGACGTCCGCATTCTTCTGCAGACGTGGTCCAACATACCAGCCGGCCGCTGCGGCCACGGCACCGACTGCGACCAGCACCAAAGCCTGACGCCGGCTAGCCATCGAGCAAGGCCCGAACCTCGGCGAGACCCGCGCGCTCGATTACTCGTCCGGCCAGCGAAGTTTTCAGCGCGACGCGCTCATCCCGCGGATCGAATACCTCGAGATTGACCGGACAGCCCTGCCAGTCGAACGACAGCACGATCGAAGCGTGCGCCCGGTCGCCGGCATAGCGCCGCTGTTCGCGCGCGGCAAATTTCACCCCGTGCTCGAGCAGGTAGATATCGACGTGTTTGCCGCTCTCCGGAAACAGCTGCAATTCGATCTCCGCGTAGCGCCCCGCGGTGCCATCGAGGATTGCACCGGTCAGGTAGGGATTGAATGCGGCCAGATCGTGCATCAGTTCGAGCGCATGGCGGCGCAGCGCGTTGAGGCGGTCGGGGTGTTCGTCCGCCTGATAGAGCAATTGATAGGCGCGCAGCGCGGAGGCGATCTCCTCATTCGCCGGGAGGCTTTCGGTCTCTGCGGCGCCCAACCGACGCGCGGCCTTGCGCTTGGCCATCGCGTAATCGTCGATTCCGTCTTCAGCCATGATGCGCGCCGCCGCGGCTGCGATGGCGGCGCGCATCCCGTTCTGCCGGAGTCGATTGCGGCTCATCGGTGGCATGGTAAGAAGGGAGCAACATCATACTCGAGCCGACGCGCTGTTGTATTCGACTACAATCGCCGCATTTTTGCGGAACTTGGGCGACGATGGCGGCCGGACATCTGCACATTCTCGGTATTTGCGGCACCTTCATGGGGGGGCTGGCGGCCATCGCGCGAGAAACCGGATTGAAAGTCACCGGGTGCGATGCAAGCGTGTACCCGCCGATGAGCGATCAACTCCGAAGGCTTGGCATCGATTTGATTGACGGGTATGGCGCAGACCAGCTTTCCCTCCGGCCGGACATCTGGGTGGTCGGCAATGTCGTGAGCCGCGGCAATCCCTTGATGGAAGCGATACTGGATTCCGGACAGCGTTACATGTCAGGCCCTCAGTGGCTATCTGAAAATATTCTTTACGGTAAGTGGGTGCTCGTAGTCGCGGGAACCCACGGCAAGACGACCGTGTCAGCCATGCTCGCCTGGATACTCGATCGCGCGGGCATGGCGCCCGGGTTTCTGATCGGCGGAGTTCCCGGCAATTTCGGGATTTCCGCCCGGCATCCGCCCTCGGACAGGTTTGTAATTGAGGCGGACGAATACGACACGGCTTTCTTCGACAAACGCTCGAAGTTCGTTCATTACCGGCCGAAAACCACGATTCTGAACAATCTTGAGTTCGATCACGCTGATATCTTCTCAGAGTTGGCAGACATCGAACGGCAATTTCACCAATTGGTCAGGATCGTGCCCCAGTCGGGCAGATTGATCGTAAATGGTACTGACACCGCTATTACGCGGGTTCTCGAGAGGGGGAGCTGGACACCAGTGGAACGCTTCGGTGTCGCCGATGGCTGGCACGCGACACAAGACGCGGGCGACGGGAGCTTCACGGTGTGTCGCAAGGGCGAGGAACTGGGGCGGGTGCGCTGGTCGCTGAGCGGCGACCACAACCGCATGAACGCGCTGGCTGCCATCGCAGCGGGGTTCCACGCCGGGGTCGAGCCAGCGACCGCAATCGAGGCGCTCGCCAGGTTCGAGGGCGTGCGGCGGCGCATGGAGTTGCGCGGCTCGGTGCGGGGAATCACGGTGTACGACGACTTCGCGCATCACCCCACCGCCATTGCCACGACGATTGCCGGCCTTCGCCAGCGGGTCGGGGCGGCGCGCATCCTGGCGGTACTCGAGCCGCGCTCGAACACGATGAAGCTCGGCGTGATGAAGGACAGGTTGCCCGGCAGCGTCGCCGCCGCCGACAGGATCTATGTTTACGGTGCGAACCTGGACTGGGACGCCGCGCAAGTGTTCGCGCCGCTCGCCGAGCGCGCCTGGTGCGGCGCGGATCTCGGCGCATTGGTCGAGCGCGTGGCCCGCGACGCGCGGCCGGGCGATCATGTGCTGGTAATGTCCAATGGCAACTTCGGCGGGGTGCACGAAAAGCTCATTGCACGGCTCCAGGCGGACGCGTGATCCTCTACCTGCACGGATTCAACAGCTCGCCTGCTTCGCACAAGGCGCGCACCATGGCCGCATGGATGTCCGCGCGCGGGCTCGGCAAACATTTCGCCTGCCCGGCGCTGCCAGACCTGCCCAATGATGCGATCCGGGTAATCGAAGCCGAAATGGCGCGGCACCGCCCGGCACCGATCACCTTCGTCGGCAGTTCGCTCGGCGGCTACTACGCCACCTGGCTGGCCGAAAGACACGATGCGCGCGCGGTGCTGGTCAATCCGGCGATCCGCCCGTACGTCGGGCTCGAGGCCTACCTGGGCATACAGCAGAACCTCCACACCGGCGCCGAATACCAGCTCACTTGCGAGCACCTCGCGCAGTGGCGCGCGCTCGAAGCCACGCGCATCGATCCCGAGCGGTATCTGTTGTTGCTGGAGACGGGCGACGAAGTGCTCGATTGGCGCGAAGCGGCGCTCAGGTACGAGGGCGCACGCATGTCGGTGCGCGACGGGGGCGACCATACCCTGCAATCCTTCCCGGAGCATCTGCCGCGCATTCTCGCGTTCGCGCGGCTCAAGGAAGGTCGATAGCTCGTGAATCCGCGCCGATCCCCTCTATAATCGCGCCTCCCTTTTTTCCAGGCGCGCAATGCACGTCCTCTATGAGGAAGACGGCGAGCTCAAGGTCGGCAACGTGCTTGCGTCTGCGCCTGCTTCCCGCCACGTCGAAAGCCCGCACGGCCGGCGCAGCAAGGTCAAGGCGTCGAACGTCGTCCTGACTTTCGATGCCCCGGCGCCGGCCGAACTGCTCGCGCGAGCGCAGGAATACGCTGCGGGGCTCGACACGGATTTTCTGTGGCAATGCTGCGGGTCCGTCGAATTCGGCTTCGCACAGCTCGCGCGTGATTACGTCGGGCGCGAACCCAGCGCGATCGAAGCCGCGGGCGTGTTGTTCAAGCTGCATGCCGCGCCGATGTATTTCTACCGCCGCGGCAAGGGGCGCTTCCAGGCAGCCAATGAGCAAACGCTGAAGCTTGCGCTCGCGGGCCTGGAAAAGAAGCGTCGGCTGCAGGAGCGGATTGCCGAATGGACGTCGCAGCTCGCGCGCGGGGAGTTTCCCGCGGAGTTGCGGCCGCTGCGCGCAGAGCTGCTCTACGCGCCCGACCGCAACAAGCCCGAAACCAAAGCCCTTGAGGCAGCGTGCAGGCAGACCGGCTTGAGCGTCGCGCGCCTGTTCGAGCGCTGCGGCGAGTTGCGCGATACGCATGCCTATCATTTCGAGCGGTTCCTGTTCGAATTCTTTCCGGCGGGCACGGCGTTTCCACCGCATCCTCTGCCGGAGTTCACGGCCGGGCTTCCGCTTGCGGCTGCCGAGGCGTTTTCGCTCGACGACGGTGGAACTACCGAGATCGACGATGCATTTTCGCTTTCGCCGCTGGAAGGTGACGGCTGGCGGCTCGGCATTCACATTTCGGCACCGGCGCTCGGCTTTTCGCCGGGCTCGGCGCTCGACGCTATCGCGCGTGAGCGCCTGTCCACCGTGTATATGCCGGGCAACAAGATTACGATGCTGCCCGAGGACGCCGTCGCAGCACTTTCGCTCGACGCGGGCACCGAGCGTCCGGTGGTGTCGCTGTACTTCGACGTTTCGCCCGGCGATTATTCGCTGCGCGGCCGGTTCTCGCGGATCGAGCGGGTGCGCATCGCGGCCAATCTGCGCCACGAGCTCTGCACCGCACTGAACCAGACGCTGCCGAAGAACGTGCGCACGGGACTCCCATTCGAGGCCGAACTCGAAGTTCTGTGGCGCATCGCCATAGCGCTGGAGAAACAGCGCGGCAAGCCGAGCGTGCCGGCCGGGATCACGGACTACACATTTACGGTCGAAGACGAGCGCGTCAGCATCGAGCCCAGGCTGCGCGGCGCGCCACTCGACCAGCTGGTTTCCGAACTGATGATCCTCGCCAACTCGAGCTGGGGTGAGCTGCTCGCCGAGCGCGACGTGGCGGCTATCTACCGCACGCAGGGCGCAGGCAAGGTGCGCATGGCGGTGCACCCGGAGCCGCACGAAGGTTTAGGTGTCGCGTGCTACGCGTGGATGACCTCGCCGCTGCGCCGCTACGTGGACCTCGCCAACCAGTGGCAGCTGGTGGCGAGTCTCGCCGGCAAGCGAGCGCCGTTTGCCCGCACCTCCGAAGAACTGCTCTCTGCGCTGCGCGCGTTCGAAGTCGTTTATGCGCGATACGACGAATTCCAGCGGCAGATGGAACAGTACTGGTGCCTGCGGTGGATGCAGCAGGAAACGCTCGATAGCGTCGAGGCGAGCGTGGTGCGCGAGAATCTGGTGCGCGTCGATCGTATTCCGCTCACGGCGCGCGTGGCCTCGCTTCCGGAGTTGCCCGCCGGCGCGCGGGTCAGGCTGGCGGTCGGGCCGATCGATCTCATCGAACGGACGCTCGTGCTCAGCTACACGGAAACGCTGCGCGATACGCCGCGGGAAATAGCGGATGCGGCGGCGCTGGCATTGGCGGACACCAGCGAGTCGGATTCCCGATAATGCGCATACAATTAGCGGGTTGCCGGGATGATTGGGAGCGATACTGCAGGTGGCGGGAACACTGACGATGCCGGGGGTCGGCGACTGGTGGGCCGGAATGGACCGCCAGTCGCGGGTGCTCACCGTATCGGTCGGCATATCAATCCTGCTGCACGCACTGGCGCTGTCGGTCCACTTCCGTTTCCCCGACCGGCTCGCTTTCAAGGCGAACTCCGAGCGGCTCGACGTATTCATCGTCAACGCCAAGACCAAGCAGAAGCCCGCCAGACGCGAGGCGCTCGCGCAGGCCAACCTCGATGGCGGGGGCAATGTGGACGAACGGCGCCGCGCGAAGACGCCGCTGCCGAGCACGCGGCCGGATGACCCGGGTTCGGACCTGGCCAAGGCCAAGCGCCGCCAGCAGGAACTCGAGGCGCAGCAGCAGAAATTGCTTGCGCAGGCGCGCGAGTCATCCGATCGCATGCCGAGCGAAGCGCAAGCCGCGCCGACCGAGACGCCCCAGCAGCAGGTTTCGGGGCGCGACCTCGCGGACCTGTCGCTCGCCGCGCTGCGGCTGCAGGCGCAGCTCGATAAGCGCCTCGAGGAGTACCAGAAGCGGCCGCGCAAGCAGTTCATCGGCGCGCGCGCGACGGAATACCGCTTCGCTCAGTACGAGGAAGACTGGCGCGCCAAGGTCGAGCGCGTAGGCACACTCAACTTTCCCGCCGAGGCGCGCGGCAAGCTCTACGGCAACCTGCGCCTGAGCGTCTCTATCCGCGCCGACGGCGGCGTCGAAACGATCGAGCTCGAGCGTTCCTCAGGGCTCAAGGTGCTCGATCAGGCAGCGTTCCGCATCGTGCGCATGGCGTCGCCCTACGCCGCATTCCCGGACGACATAAAACGCGACACCGACATATTGGTGATTACCCGGACCTGGTTTTTCGGCCCCGGGGACAAAATTTGGACGGAATAAGGCGTGACCGACCGTTATGCCGTCGTCGGCAACCCGGTCGCCCATTCGAAATCGCCGTGGATCCATGCGCAGTTCGCGCGGCAGACCGGTCAGGCGATCGAGTATGGCGCGATCCTCGCGCCGATCGACGGGTTCTCGCGCGCGGTGGCCGAGTTTCGCGCCGCGGGCGGCCGCGGCGCGAACGTGACGTTGCCGTTCAAACAGGACGCCTTCCGCTTTGCCGCGCGTAGCAGCGAGCGGGCGCGCGCAGCGCAGGCGGTCAATACGCTGGTGCTCGACGCCGATGTGCCCTACGGCGACAACACCGACGGCGCCGGGCTGATCGGGGATCTTCAACGCAATCTCGGTTACGACCTCGCGGGCAAGCGCGTGCTGCTGATGGGTGCAGGCGGCGCGGCGCAGGGCGTGGTCGCGCCATTGCTCGAAGCGGGGCCCTCGCGTTTGGCGATCGCCAACCGCACCGCGCGCAAGGCGCTCGAGCTCGCCGGGCGCTTTCCGCCGGCCACGGGCGGCAGCTACGCCGAACTCGCGGGCGAGCAGTTTGATCTGGTGATCAACGCCACTTCGGCCGGTCTGAGCGATGAGCTTCCATCGTTGCCGAGGGCGATCTTTGCCAAGGGTGCGCTCGCCTACGACATGGTCTATGGCCGCGATACGCCGTTTCTGCGCGTTGCGCGCGAGGCGGGTGCCGCGGCGAGCGACGGCCTGGGCATGTTGGTGGAGCAGGCCGCCGAATCGTTTTTCATCTGGCGCGGCGTGCACCCCGAGACCGCGCCCGTCCTCGCGGCACTGCGCGGCGCGTGAAGTTCCTCTACATCGCTTTCGGCGCGGTCGTCGCCATATTCCTGGCGGTGCAAGGATGGTTTTTCGCGCAGGTATGGTGGTGGGTCGACCACGACCCGCCGACCACCGCCTTCATGCAGACGCGGCTTGCCGAGTTGCACGCGAAAGACCCCAAGGCCGGCCTGCGTCACGCCTGGGTTCCCTACAATCGCATTTCGGCCAACCTTAAACGCGCCGTGGTGGCGGCCGAGGATGCGAAGTTCGTGGATCACGAAGGCTTCGACTGGGAATCGATCCAGAAGGCGCTGGACAAGAACGAGAAGAAAGGCAAGGTGGTCGCGGGCGGCTCGACGATCAGCCAGCAGCTGGCGAAGAATCTGTTTCTCTCGGGCAGCCGCTCATGGCTGCGCAAGAGCCAGGAGGCGGCCATCACCTGGATGCTCGAGACGGCGATGAGCAAGCGCCGAATCCTGGAAATCTACCTCAACGTCGTCGAATGGGGCACCGGCGTGTTCGGGGCGGAGGCGGCCGCGCGCCATCATTTCGGGGTTTCGGCCGCCGCGCTGGCGCCGGAGCAGGCTGCTTTTCTGGCGGCCATCTTGCCCGCCCCGCGGCGCTACGACCGCGGCCGCAGCACGCCGTTCATCGCGAAACGCACCGAGATCCTGCTTGCGCGCATGCCGGGCGCACAGATTCCCTGAGCATTCTCTAAAATCCGCCCCGGACATGGAAGAACTCGCCACCCGGCTGGAAATCGAGGACCTGCAGGAGAACCTGGAGGCGGTGCAGGGGCTGCTCGCGCGCCACAAGCAGGTCGAGGGCCTGGTCGCGCGCCAGGAATCGCCGCGACGCGAACTCATGGAACAGCTGGTGCAAAAGTTGCACCTAGTGGAGCTGCGCACGCGGCTCGACAAGCTGCATTCCGCCGACATCGCCTACGTGCTCGAAGCGTTGCCATTGAACGAACGGCTGCTGGTATGGCACCTGGTGAAGGCCGAGCGCGACGGGGAGATCCTGCTGGAAGTTTCGGACGCGGTACGCGAGACGCTGATCGCCAGCATGGATTCCGACGAGCTGGTGGCGATCGCGGAAACGCTGGAGACCGACGAGCTTGCGGACCTCGCGCCCGACCTCCCCAAGGAGGTTCTTGCCGACGTCGTCCAGTCGCTGACCGCAGAAGAGCGCGCGCAGTTGCGCGCGGCGCTGTCGTTCGAGGAGGGCAGCGTCGGCGCGCTGATGGATTTCGACATGGTCACGGTAAGAGACGACGTCACGCTCGAGGCGGTGACTCGCTACCTGCGGCGCATGGAGGAGTTGCCCGACCATACCGATCAGTTGTTCGTCATCGACCGCGCCCGAAAACTTCTCGGCACATTGCCGCTGGCTCGGCTGATCGTTTCCGACCTCGAACTCGACGTTTCGCGGGTGATGGTGCCGGAGGCGGTCAAGCTGCACCCGGATGACAGCGCGCAGGACGCGGCGAGCGCGTTCGAGCGCTACGACCTGGTGTCGGCGCCGGTGGTGGATGCATTCGGCGCGCTGGTCGGCCGGCTCACGGTGAACTCGGTGGTGGACCACATTCAGGAGTCCAGTTCCGAGACCCGATTGGCCGAAGCGGGCCTGCGCGAGGAAGAAGACATCTTCGCGCCGGTGTGGAACAGCTTCAAGAACCGCTGGGCGTGGCTGGCGATCAACCTGGTGACGGCGTTCATCGCTTCGCGCGTGATCGGCGCGTTCGAGGGCTCCATCGAAAAGCTGGTGGCCCTGGCGGCGCTGATGCCGATCGTCGCCGGGATCGGCGGGAATTCCGGCAACCAGACCATCACCATGATCGTTCGCGCGATTGCGCTCGGTCAAATCCAGGGGCCTTACTGGCGCAAGCTGTTGTCGAAGGAGATCGGCGTCGCGTTGTTGAACGGGTTGGTGTGGGGCGGGCTGCTCGGGGTGATCGCGTTCGTGCTCTACAGCAATGTTGCCCTTGGGGCGGTGATGACCCTGGCGATGACGCTCAACCTGGTGCTGGCTGCGCTGATGGGGGTGGCGGTTCCGTATATGCAGGCGCGGTTCGGCAAGGATCCGGCGGTGGGGTCGAGCGTGATCATCACTGCGTTTACGGATTCGGGTGGATTTTTCATCTTTCTGGGGTTGGCGACGTTGTTTCTGGTTTAGGGCATGATTGCAGCTTGGATTGCTGCACGAAATACTACGAGCTTGACATCCGTGAACGCCTCAGACGAATTGTTGACCCACGCGACGCGAATCGATGACGCGCGGGCGCCGGGCGGCGACCCGGACGGCGCGATTCACACGACCGGGATATTGCCTTCGCAGGAGCTGGAACGTCAGGTTAAGGTAACGAAGGAAATTCGTTTTCTGGAGCCGATCCAGGACGACCAGTATCAGCCGGCCAGCCTCGACCTTCGCCTGGGGCCGGCTGCGTACCGGGTGCGCGCCAGTTTCCTTCCAGGGAAGGACGCGACGGTTGAAATGAAACTCAAAGACCTCGCGATGCACAAGATGGACATCAGCGAGGGCGCGGTGCTGGAGCGCGGTTGCGTCTATATCGTTCCGCTGCTCGAGGGCTTGTCGCTGAGAAAACGCACTTCCGCGATGGGCAATCCCAAGAGCTCCACCGGCCGTCTCGACATATTCACTCGACTCATTACCGATTACGGCACGGAATTCGATCGTGTCCGCGAGGGGTACAGTGGGCCCCTCTATGCCGAGGTATCGCCCCGAACATTCAGTGTCCTGGTGCGCAAAGGTTCCAGGCTAAACCAGATTCGCATTCGCCGAGGCAAGCCGTCGAGCAGCGACGAAGCGATGAAGCGTTTGCAGCAGGAGCATCAGGTCGTGGCATCGATCAGCAGGAATGATATCCGCGACGGCGTTCCGGTCTCGGTGGATGTGCTGGGTGACAGATCGGGAGGCATCATCGGCTACAAGGCGAGGAGCCATGCCGGGCTCATCGATATCGACAAGGTGCGACACTACGACGTGCTGGACTACTGGGAGCCGGTTCACGCTCCTCGCCGCGGCGGCTTGGTGCTGGACCCGGCGGACTTCTACATTCTAGCCTCGAGGGAAGCCGTAAACGTTCCACCGACGCATGCCGCCGAGATGATTGCCTACGACACGCTGGTGGGCGAGTTTCGCGTTCACTACGCCGGATTCTTCGATCCCGGTTTTGGTCATCCCGAAGCAGGAGGGGAAGGGTCGCGGGCCGTTCTCGAAGTTCGATCGTTCGAAGTCCCGTTCGTGATTGAGCACGGCCAGGTTGTCGGCCGGCTGGCTTACGAGCGGCTCATCGCACCGCCGGCACGGCTTTACGGCAGTGGCGTGAAGCCGTCGTACCAACGCCAGGGAATCGCACTCAGCAGGCACTTCAAGCCGCTGCCCACTGCCGACACGCGTTGACGTCAGGCCTTGAATGCCTCCCGCGCCGCAGCCAGCGTCGCGTCGATCTCCGCCGCGCCGTGCGCCGCGGACACGAATCCCGCTTCGAACGCCGAGGGCGCCAGATAAATGCCACGCTCCAGCATCGCGTGGAAAAAACGGTTGAAACGCTCGCGGTCGCTCTCCATTACCTCCGCGAAGCTCGTGGGCGCGGTCGCGCGAAAGTACAAACCGAACATGCTGCCGATCGACTGGGCTGAGAACGCGACGCCCGCAGCCTTCGCCTCCGCGGCCAGTCCTTGCACCAGACTCTGCGTCGTCTTTTCCAGCTTCTCGTAAAACCCCGGCGCCTGGATGAGTTTCAGCGTCGCGAGCCCCGCGGCGACCGCCACCGGATTGCCCGACAACGTCCCCGCCTGATACACCGGACCGAGCGGTGCGAGCTGCTCCATGATCTCGCGCCGTCCACCCACCGCCCCGACCGGCAGTCCGCCGCCGATGACTTTCCCGAGCGTGGTGAGGTCAGGCTTGATCCGGAAGCGTTGCTGCGCACCGCCGATCGCGACGCGAAATCCGGTCATCACTTCGTCGAAAATCAGCACCGCGCCGTGCAGCGCGCACAGTCCGCGCAATCCCTCGAGAAAACCCGGTGCGGGCAGCACCAGGTTCATGTTTCCCGCCACCGGCTCCACGATCACCGCAGCGATCGAATCCGCGTTGGCCTGGAAGGCCTGCTTCGCCTGCTCGAGATCGTTGTAATCGACCACGACCGTGTGTTGCGCGGTCTCTGCGGGGACGCCCGCGGAACTCGGATTGCCAAACGTCAAGGCGCCCGAACCTGCCTTCACGAGCAGGCTGTCGGCGTGCCCGTGATAGCAGCCTTCGAATTTAATGATCTTCGAGCGGCCGGTGTGGCCGCGCGCCAACCGGATTGCGGTCATCGTCGCTTCCGTTCCCGATGACACCAGCCGCACGCGTTCGATCGACGGAACGAGCTTGACGATTACCTCTGCCAGCTCGATTTCAACTTCGGTTGGCGCGCCAAAGGACAATGCACGGCCGGCCGCGGCCTGCACTGCCTCGACCACTACCGGATGGGTGTGGCCGACGATCATCGGTCCCCAGGAGCCGAGGAAATCCACGTAGCGCTTGCCCTCTGCATCCCACAGGTAGGCGCCGCTCGCGCGCTCGAAGAACGGCGGCGTGCCGCCGACCGCACGAAACGCGCGCACGGGCGAATTGACGCCACCGGGTATGAGTTGCAGGGCGCGGGCGAACAGTTCTGAATTGCGTGAGGTCATGGCGAGACGGCGGGGCAGGTCGAAAACAATCGTGCAAACTCGGCCGCGCGTCTGCGCACGTCGGGCGCGCCGAACAGGTCCGAGATCACGGCGATGCAGTCGGCGCCGGCATGAACCAATTCAGGTGCGTTGCCGATCGTGATTCCACCGATCGCGACCAGCGGCACGTCGAGCGCGCGCGCCTCGTGGAAAAGGCTCAACGGCGCCCGCCGCGCCTGCGGCTTCGTTGGTGACGGGAAGACGCTGCCGAATGCGACGTAATCCGCGCCTGCCGCCACCGCGTCGCAAGCACGCGGCAGGCTCGCGTAGCACGAAACGCCGAGCAATTTACCCGGCAGCCTGCGGCGCGCGGCGGCCACTTCTGCATCGTCCTGGCCCACGTGCGCGCCATCGGCGTCGATTTGCTCCGCGAGCGCAACATCGTCGTTCACGATCAGCGGCACGCGCTTGTTTCGCGCCAGCGCAAGCAGCGCGCAGGCCTGCTCGCGCCGCAATTCGGCATTCATCGATTTATTCCGGTACTGCAATGCCGCGGCCCCGCCTTCGAGCGCCGCGCGCACCGTGGCGATGAGCGCATCAGTGCCAAGCCCCTCCGGCGTAACCGCGTAAAGCCCGCGCAGCTTCACGAACTGCTCCGGTCGTCCTCGGGCGTACCCTCGACGTCGCGCGCCCAGAAGAAGCGGTCCGGCAGATGCTGACCCATGCCGGGCCGAAAGCCGTTGACGAGCGCCTGCCAGGTGTACTCCTGCGCCTCGTGCACCGCCTCAGGGACATCCAACCCGTTGGCGAGCGTGGCCGCGATCGCCGACGCGAGCGTACAGCCCGAGCCGTGATAGCTGCCAGGCAATCGCTTCCAGTGATCGGTGCGCACCACGCCTTCCTCTCCGTACAGCGTGTTCACCACTTCCGGCGTCTGGACGTGTGTCCCGGTGATCAGCACGTACTCGCACCCGAGCCCGATCAGGCGCTGCGCGCAGACATCGAGCGCCGGGTCTTCCGTGTCGTCGTCTTCCTCGGCGAGGCGGCGCGCTTCGACGCTGTTGGGCGTGAGGATCGCGGTCTGCGGCAGCAGCAATTCGCGCATCGCGTCGACCATTTCCTGTGTGGCCAGTTCGTCGCCGCGCCCCGAGGCGAACACCGGATCGAGGATCACAGGCACATCGGGATAATCTGAAAGGATCGCGGCGATGGTCGCGATGTTGTCGATCGAGCCGAGCATGCCGAGCTTGAACGCGGCGACGGGCATGTCCTCGAGGAGTTTCCTCGCCTGCTCCGCGACCCAGTCGGCGTCGATCGCCATCCAGTCCTCCACGCCACGCGTGTCCTGCACCGTGAGCGCGGTGACCACCGACAGCGGGTGGCAACCCATGCTCGCAAGCGTGAGCAGGTCGGCCTGCAGTCCCGCACCGCCAGTGGGGTCGGAGGCTGCAAACGTGAGCACTATCGGCGGCTGCTTGGACATGGGGGTCGGGCGCACGCCCATAAGCGCCGCCGGAGAATCAGTTAATATGCCGGGCGATTTTAAACCACAACCTTCATACGCGTTCCTCGAATGGCCGACGACAAAGAGTTCCGCACCTGGATGTGCCTCATCTGCGGCTGGATCTACGACGAGGCTGCCGGCCTGCCCGACGAGGGCCTTGCGCCCGGCACTCGCTGGGAAGACGTGCCGATGAACTGGACCTGCCCCGAGTGCGGCGCGCGCAAGGAAGACTTCGAGATGGTGGAGATCTGAGGCGGCGCAGATCGATGATGGGCGCGATCGGTCTGTGCCTGGCGAAAGGGGAGGGGTAAAATGGCGGTAAGTATGTCCCCGATCAACCTCACAGACCATTTCCTGATCGCCATGCCCGCCATGGCAGATCCGTATTTCGCGAAGTCCCTCACCTATATCTGCGAGCACAACGAGCAAGGCGCTCTCGGCGTGGTGATCAACCGGCCGATCGACCTGACCCTGCTGGCGCTGTTCGAGCGCCTGTCGCTCCCGCTCGCAGACAAGGAACACGCGCACACCCCGATCTACTTTGGCGGGCCGGTGCAGACCGACCGGGGATTCGTGCTGCACGAGCCGACCGGGCAGTGGCAATCGACGCTCAAGGTGCGCGACGCGATCGGCCTCACCACTTCGAAGGACATCCTCGAGGCGGTCGGGCGCGGCGAGGGCCCGCAGCGCATGCTGGTGACGCTGGGCTACGCCGGCTGGTCGGCGGGCCAGCTCGAGCACGAACTGTCGCAGAATGCGTGGCTCACGGTCGCTGCGAAGGACCGCATCATCTTCGACCTGCCAGCCGGCGAACGGCTGGCGGCCGCGCTGGATCTGCTCGGCGTGAATCTCGCCAGCCTGTCGGAAGACGCCGGCCATGCGTAATGCGGCGATGAGTCCCGCGCGCAATCCATCCCGCCCTTCCACCACTGTCGTTTCCGTTCAAGCTCCAGGTCGCGGCACGGTCCTGGCCTTCGATTTCGGCGAGAAACGCGTCGGTGTCGCCACGGGCGAATGCGAGACCCGGCTTGCCCACCCGCTGCCGGGAATCAGCGCAGAGCGCAGCGATGCGCGTTTTGCCGCGATTGCAAAGCTGCTCGCCGAATGGCGTCCGGCGCGCCTGGTGGTGGGCCTGCCGCTTGCGACCGACGGCACAGCGCACGCGATGACCCTGCGCGCGCGGCGTTTTGCGCACCAGCTGGAAGGGCGTTTTCGCCTTCCGGTGACGCTGGTGGACGAGCGCTACAGCTCGGTCGAGGCCGAAGGCCTGCGTCGCAACCGGCCTCGCGCCGACGCGATCGCCGCTCAGCACGGCGTGGATTCCGCCGCTGCGCAGTTGATCTTGCAGCAGTATTTCGACCAGCGCGACCCGCCCGGACGATGAGCGCGCTGCCAGACGCCGAGAAGCTCTGCAGCGAGCTCGCCGAGCGCATCCGGCCGCATCTGACTCCCAATACCGCGATGATCGGGCTGTACACCGGTGGTGCGTGGCTGGCTGAGCGGCTGCACGCATTGCTCGCGTTGCCTGAGCCGCTCGGGCTGATGGACATCGCGTTCTACCGCGACGACTATCACAAGCAAGGACTGCACCACGATCCGAAGCGCACCAAGATTCCGTTCGGGGTCGAAGGCCGCGACCTGCTGCTGGTGGACGACGTGCTCTACACCGGGCGCACGGTGCGCGCGGCGATGAACGAGCTGTTCGACTATGGCCGTCCGGCGTGCATCTCGCTCGCAGTGCTCGCCGACCGCGGCGGCCGCCAACTGCCGATCTGCGCGCAGCACGTCGGTGCAAAGGTCGAAGTCCCGGCGGGCATGCGCCTGCGCATGAAGCGCAGCGACTCGGGCGCGCTCAGTCTGGAGCTCGAGGTTGAATAATCCGCAGCTGACTGCCAGCGGCGCGCTGCAGCACCTGCTGTCCGTTGAAGGACTGCCGCGCGAAATCCTGGTGCAGATCCTCGACACGGCGGAATCGTTCTGCGGTGTCACCGAGCGCGAGGTGAAGAAGGTTCCGCTGCTGCGCGGCAAGAGCGTGTTCAACCTGTTCTTCGAGCCTTCGACCCGCACCCGCACCACCTTCGAGATCGCCGCCAAGCGCCTGTCGGCGGACGTGATCAACCTGAATATCGCGGCCAGTTCGCAGACCAAGGGCGAGTCGCTGCTCGACACGGTGGCGAATCTCTCGGCGATGCAGGCCGACCTGTTCATCGTGCGTCACGCGCAGGCGGGCGCCCCCCACCTGATCGCCCGCCACGTCAAGCCGCACGAACACGTGATCAACGCCGGCGACGGGCGTCACGCGCATCCGACGCAAGGACTGCTCGACCTGTACACGATCCGCCACTACAAGAAGGACTTCAACGGGCTCACGGTGGCGGTGGTCGGCGACATCCTGCATTCGCGCGTGGCGAGGTCGCTGATCCACGGACTCAGCATCCTCGGCGTGCCCGAGGTGCGCGTGATCGGTCCGCAGACGCTGATGCCGGCGCGGGTCGAGGCGCTCGGCGTGCGCGTGTTCCACGACATGCGCGCGGGCCTGAAGGATTGCGACGTGGTGGTAATGCTGCGGCTGCAGAACGAGCGGATGCGCGGCACGTTGCTGCCTTCCGCGCAGGAGTTCAACAAGCACTACGGGCTCACCGCGGAAAAGCTCGCACTTGCAAAATCGAATGCGATCGTGATGCACCCTGGCCCGATGAACCGCGGCGTGGAGATCGACTCGTCGGTGGCCGACGGCCCGCATTCGGTGATCCTGCCGCAGGTCACCTTCGGCATTGCCGTGCGGATGGCGGTGATGTCGATCATTGCTGGGAACTGATGAGAATCCTGATCGCCAACGGCAGGATCATCGACCCGGCGAGCGGCCGGGACAAGGTCGGCAACCTGCTGGTCGACGGCGAGCGCATCGTCGCGCTCGACGCCGAGGCCGAAGCGCGCTCGCGCGCCGACCACGCCAGCCGCGTGATCGACGCCAGGGGCCTGGTCGTGGCGCCGGGACTGGTCGATCTCTCAGCCCGGCTGCGCGAGCCGGGCTTCGAGTACAGGGCTACGTTGGAATCGGAGATGGACGCCGCGGTGGCGGGCGGCGTGACCAGCCTCGCCTGTCCGCCGGACACCGATCCGCCGCTCGACGAGCCGGGCCTGGTCGACATGCTCAGGCGCCGCGCCAAGGCGCAGGCGCGCGCGCGCGTCTATCCGGTCGGCGCGCTCACCGTGAAGTTGAAGGGAGAAGCGCTCACCGAGATGGCCGAACTGGCCGAATCGGGGTGCGTCGCGTTCTCGCAGGCGAACGAACCGCTTGCCGATACGCAGGTGCTGTGGCGGGCGCTGCAATACGCTGCGACCTTCGGTTTTCCCGTCTGGCTGCGCGCCGAGAACGCGCACCTCGCGCGCGGCGGCGTGGCGCACGACGGCGAAGTGGCGACGCGGCTCGGTTTGCCGGGGATCCCCGCGTTCGCCGAGACGATTGCGCTCGGCATGCTGCTGGAACTGGTGCGCGCCACCGGCGCGCGCCTGCACGTGTGCCGCATCTCAACCGCCGGTGCGGTCGAGATGTTGCGCCGGGCAAAAGCCGAGAAACTCCCGGTAAGTTGCGATGTCGGCGTGCACCATGTGCACATGTCGGAGATGGATCTCGGCTTCTTCGATTCGCACTGCCGCCTGATCCCGCCGTTGCGCTCCACGCGCGACCGCGATGCGCTGCGCGCCGGCCTCGCCGACGGCACCATCGACTGCGTGTGCTCGGACCACACGCCGGTGGACGACGACGCCAAGCAGACGCCATTCGGCGAGGCGGAGCCGGGCGCCACGGGGCTCGAACTGCTGCTGCCGCTGGTGCTGCGCTGGGCGGAACAGGAAAAGCTGCCGCTCGCGAAGGCGCTGGCGCGCATCACCAGCGACCCGGCGCATGTGCTCGGCATCGACAAGGGCCGCATCGCCGTCGGGGCGAGCGCCGACCTGGTGGTATTCGACCCGGCGGCACCGGTGCGCATCACCGCGGAGGGCTTGAAGAGCCAAGGCAAGAATTCACCCTTTCTCGGCTACGAGCTCGCCGGCCAGGTGCGCTGCACCCTGGTGGCTGGCAATCCGGTATACGAGTCCGCCGCACGGTGAGACCGGCCAGACTCATCGCACTGGCGCTAGCGTCGCTCGTAGCCGCGTGCGGCACGAGCCCGCCCCGCGACAGCGCTGAGCCGCCGCGCCGCGGCGCGTATTACAAGGACGACGGCCCCGGCGAGAACCCGCCCGCCAACCTAGAAGCGGTAAGCGACGCGGTGCCGAAACGCGAGCCTCTGAATGGCTTTGCCAACCGGCCCTATGAAGTGTTCGGCAAGACCTACGTGCCCATGGTGAGCGTAGAGACCTTCAGCCAGCGCGGCCTCGCCAGCTGGTACGGCCGCCGTTATCACGGATCCAATACCTCGAGCGGCGAACCCTACGATATGTATGCGATGACCGCCGCCCATCCGACGCTGCCGATCCCGAGTTATGCGCGTGTCACAAGCCTCCTCACCGGCAAGACCGTAGTGGTGCGTATCAACGACCGCGGGCCGTTCCATTCCGAGCGCATCATCGATCTGTCCTATACCGCTGCATCGAAGCTCGGTTTGCTCGCAGCCGGAAGCGCCCTCGTCGAGATTCAATCCATTCTTCCCGAAGCGAACGTGGAGCTGCAGCAAATCCCCGTCGAACTCCCCGCCGCCCAGCGCGCCGCGCCGTTGAAGGCCGCGCCTGCGGTCGCGATGAAGGGTATTTTCCTCCAGCTCGGAGCGTTTGCGGCCGAGCAGAACGCGGAAACTTTTCGAATCCGCATCTCACGCGATCTGGCGTGGCTCTCGGGCACCATCCAGATTCGCCTGGTGGACGGGCTATTCAAGCTGCGCCTCGGGCCATACCGTACGCAGAACGAGGCGCGCGGCGTTGCCGAGCGCATCCGAGTCGATCTGAACGTCGCTCCGGTTCTCGTGCTGGTCAACTGAAAACAGGCGGCTTCGGCGCGTCGTCCGGATCCCTCGCCCCTGCACAGCTATACTTCGCGCCTTTTCGGCGGATCAAACATGCGTCTTCGCTGCTTTCTGTTCGGATTTCTATTCATCGCCGCCGGTGCGTTCGCGCAGGCGGGCGCGCCGCAGCCACCGTCGGTGATCGGCAAGGCATGGCTGGTGATCGACGTGACCAGCGGCCAGGTGCTTGCCGCGGAGCGCGCCGACGAGCGTTTCGAGCCCGCTTCGCTGACCAAGCTGATGACCGCCTATCTGGTGTTCGCCGCGGTGAAGGAGAAGAAGCTGGTGCCGGTGCAGACGGTGCCCGTCTCGGAGAAGGCCTGGCGAGCCGCCGGGTCGCGCATGTTCATCGAACCGAACCGGCCGGTCACCGTGGATGAGCTGATCCGGGGCATGGTGGTCCAGTCCGGTAACGACGCATGTATCGCGCTTGCCGAGGCCGTAGCCGGCTCGGAGGAGGCGTTTGCACAGTTGATGAATCGCGAAGCAGAGCGGCTGGGCATGAAGTCGAGCCACTTCGTCAACTCAAGCGGGCTGCCTGATGCGCAGCACTACAGCACTGCCCGCGACCTCGCGCTGCTCGCGATGGCGCTGATCCGCGACTTCCCGGAGCCGTACGCACAGTACTACTCGATGCGCGAGTTCCGCTACAACAACATTACCCAGATGAACCGCAACCGCCTGCTGTGGCTCGATCCGAGCATCGACGGCATGAAGACAGGGTACACCGAGGCCGCAGGCTATTGCCTGATCGCCTCGTCGAAGCGCGGCGTGCGGCGCATGCTGTCGGTGCTGCTCGGTTCGACCTCGGAGGCGGCGCGCGCCCAGGAGTCGCAGAAACTGCTCAACTGGGGATACCTGTTCTTCGACAGCGTGAAGCTGTACGACAAGACCCAGACGGTGCGCGCGATCGAGGTGTACAAGGGCGCCGCCCGCGAGGTCAAGGCGGGGGTAGCGAACGATCTCTACGTGACCGTGCCCAAGGGGAGTGCGGACAAGCTGAAGGTGGAGTTGCAGTCGCAACAGCCGCTCAGCGCGCCGATCGCCGCGGGCCAGCGCCTGGGTGCGCTGCGGGTGGCGCTCGAGGGCAAGCCGCTGGGCGAATACCCGCTGATCGCACTGGAAGCGGTGCCGGCTGCGGGGATTTTCGGGCGGGCCTGGGATACACTTAGATTGTGGAGCAAGTGAGGTGACGCCATGGTTTTCCTGAATGGCAGGTTCCTTCCGATCGAAGACGCCAAGGTGCCGGTGCTCGACCGCGGCTTCATCTTCGGCGACGGCGTGTACGAGCTGGTGCCGGTGTATTCGCGCGTGCCGTTTCGAGTCGACGAGCACCTGGCGCGGTTCGAGCGCAGCCTCGCCGAAGTGCGCATCAAGAATCCGTACACGCGCACGCAATGGCGGGAGATCATCGATCAGCTGATCACCGAGCAGCCGTTCGAGGATCAGGGCGTCTATTTCCAGGTCACGCGCGGCGTGGCTAAACGCGATCACGCATTCCCGGCGGGCGTCGAGCCGACGGTGTTCGTGATGTCCAATCCGCTGGTCAATCCGGTGCGCGAGCTGGTGGATCAGGGCGGCGCAGCGGTGACGGCGGTCGACAATCGCTGGCTGCGCTGCGACATCAAGTCGATTTCCCTGCTCGGCAACTGCATGCTGCGCCAGCTTTCCGCCGACGCCGGCGCCACGGAGACGATCATGTTCCGCGACGGCAAGCTGACCGAGGCTTCCGCTTCGAACGTGTTCATCGTAGTCGAAGGCGTCATCGTCGGGCCGCCGAAATCGAACCTGATTCTGCCGGGCATCACCTACGACGTGGTGGCGGAGATCGCGCAGTTGCAGCACATGCCGCTCGAGTTGCGCGACGTGACGGAAGCCGAGGTGCGCTCGGCCGACGAGGTGTGGGTCACGTCCTCGTCGAAGGAAGTGCTGGCGATCGTCACGCTGGACGGCAAGCCTGTCGGCGACGGCAGGCCCGGCCCCTTGTTCAAGCGCATGTACCAGGGCTACCAGGACTTCAAGCGGACCGTGATGCGGCAGCGCAAGCAGACGGTCGCGACTTGAGTTGGCGCGTGGATCCAGCACCGCAAGAGAGGGAATCGCTCCTCGCGTTTCCCTGCGAGTTCCCGATGAAGATCATGGGCCGCACGGAGGGCGGGTTCGCGCAGGGCGTGATGCAGATCGTGCTGAAGCACGCGCCCGATTACCAGCCGGCGAGCATGGAGATGCGCCCGAGCCGCCAGGGCAAGTACCTGAGCCTCACGGTGACCATCAATGCGCGATCGCGCGAACAGCTCGACGCGCTCTACCAGGAACTCTGCGACCATCCCGCGGTGGTGATGGTTCTGTGATGGGCCCGGCGTGCGCCGACGTTCTCGTGAAGCGGCTCGGCCGCGTCGAGTACGCGCCGACGCTCGAGGCGATGCGCGCATTCACCGCGCGGCGCGGTCCCGGTACGCCCGACGAATTCTGGCTGCTCGAACACCCGCCGGTGTACACGCTGGGGCAGGCGGCGGATCTCGCGCACGGGCCCGGAGAGGCTGCGCGGATTCCGGTCGTGCGCGTGGACCGCGGCGGGCAGATTACCTATCACGGCCCGGGCCAGGTGGTGCTGTATGCGCTGGTCGATCTGGCGCGGCGCGGCATCAAGGTGCGCGAGTTCGTGCGCATGCTCGAGCGCGCGGTGATCGATACGCTCGCGGCGCATGGTGTGCGTGCGGAATGCAGGCCCGGCGCGCCCGGCGTGTATGTCGCAGGCGCGAAGATCGGGGCGCTCGGCTTGCGCGTTTCGCGCGGCCGCTGCTACCACGGCCTCGCGCTCAACGTCGATTGCGACCTCGCGCCGTTCGCGGCGATCGACCCGTGCGGCTATCCCGGCCTTGCCGTCACCAGCACGCGCGAACTCGGAATCGAAGCCGGCGCCGCGGACCTGGCCGAACAACTGGCGTCGCGGCTGATCGAGCTGCTGGAGTGCGTCCATGCGTGAAGCCGGTGTGAAGGAACGCGGTCAGGCGAAGACTGCTCGTATTCCGATCAAGATCGTGCCGCAGCCGGCGCTCGCGAAGCCCGACTGGATCCGCGTGCGCGCGGCGAGTCCCGGTTCGCGCTTCTACGCGATCAAGCAGATCCTGCGCGAGCAGAACCTGCACACGGTGTGCGAGGAGGCGTCCTGCCCGAACATCGGCGAGTGCTTCGGCAAGGGTACCGCCACGTTCATGATCCTCGGGGACATCTGCACGCGCCGCTGCCCGTTCTGCGACGTCGCACACGGACGGCCGCTGGCGCCGGATGCAAGCGAACCGGCGCACCTGGCCGAAACGATTGCCAGGCTGAAGCTCCGCTACGTAGTGATCACCAGCGTGGACCGCGACGACCTGAAGGACGGTGGCGCGACGCATTTCATCGATTGCATCCGCGCGGTGCGCGAGGCCTCGCCTGCCACGACGATCGAGGTGCTGGTGCCGGATTTCCGCGGCCGGCTCGAGGCGGCGCTGGAGATCCTCGGCGCGGCGCCGCCGGACGTGATGAACCACAATCTCGAAACGGTGCCGCGCTTGTACCGGCAGGCGCGCCCGGGAGGCGACTACGCGCATTCGCTTGCGCTGCTCGAGCGATTCAAGTCGCGCTTTCCAGCCGTGCCGACCAAGTCGGGGCTGATGGTGGGGCTGGGGGAAACCGATGAGGAAATCCTCGGGGTGATGCGCGATCTGCGTGTCCACCGCGTCGCGATGTTGACCATCGGCCAGTACCTTGCGCCCTCGGCGCACCATTTGCCGGTCGTGCGCTACGTGCATCCGGATACGTTCACGATGTTCGAGCGCGAGGCGCATGCGATGGGTTTCAGGCACGCCGCGATCGGCGCGATGGTGCGCTCGTCCTACCACGCCGATCAGCAGGCACACGCGGCGGGCGTTACGGCCGGGAAAGTCTAGGCCGGATCGGCGACCATTCGTTCCAGCAGTGCATGAAGTTCGGCCCGATCGGGCTCGCCGAGGTACTGCTTCACGATGCGGCCGCGGCGATCGAGGATGATGGTGGTGGGCGTAAAGCGCACGTCGCCAAAGCGGCGCGCGATTTCGCCCGAGGTGTCGAGCGCGACGCGAAACGGCAGCGCATTCTTTTGCGCGTAGTCGGCGACCAGGTTGGGGTGGTCGTAGCTCATCGCCACCGCCACCGTCGCGTACCCTCGCGGCGAAAATTTGTGGTGCGCCTCGATCAACTTCGGCATTTCCTCCAGGCAGGTAACGCAGGAGGTCGCCCAGAAATTGACCAGCACCACCTTGCCGCGCAAATCCGATGTAGCGAAGTTCTCCCCCGCAAGGGTGGCGAAGCGCACTTCGGGGGCGGTTTTGTCGCGGGCAAGCATGAGGACCGCCGCCGCGGCGATTGCCACGAACGTGATACCGGCGATAAGCTTGGACTTCATATTCACAAGGAGCTTTCCATGAGGGTGCGCATTCTCCCGCTAATCGCGGTCGCTGTCATGTTCTGCGTCCATCCGATTGCCGCTACCGCGCAACTCGACAAAATCACCAATCAGGACGCAAGCTCGGGATTGAAGGCGGCCTTGGAAAGGGGTGCATCCGCAGCGGTCGACTTCCTGGGCAAGCAGGACGGCTTCTTCGGCAACCAGAAGGTCAGAATCCCGCTGCCGGAATCGCTCGCCAAGGCCGACAGGATGCTGCACAGCGTGGGCATGGGCAAATATTCCGACGAGCTGGTGCTGGCGATGAACCGCGCGGCAGAAGCCGCGATGCCGGAGGCGAAGCCACTGCTGGTCGATGCGGTGAAGAAGTTGACCATGCAGGACGCGAAAGGGATTCTCACCGGCGGTCAGGATTCCGCAACACAGTACTTCAAGCGCACGACCTCGGATCAACTGCGCACGCGCTTTCTGCCGATCGTGAAGAAGGCCACCGCGAAGGTGAAGCTGGCCGAGAAGTACAACCAGTACGCGGAGAAGGGCGTGAAATTCGGCCTGGTCAAGAAGGACGATGCGAACCTGGACAGCTATGTCACGCAGAAGGCGCTCGACGGCCTGTTCCTGATGATCGCCGAGGAGGAGAAGAAGATCCGCGAGAATCCCGCGCGGGCGGCGAGCAGCATCATCAGCAAGGTGTTCGGGGCGCTGAAATAAATTCTCTAACCTTCGCAGAAGAACTCGACCAGCTCCGCCGTAGCCGAGCGCGGCTGCCCGAAAGCGATCCAGCCGTGGCCGCGCAGCGTGAACTCGTCGCGCCTTAACACGACCTCCGGGTCGCCTTCAACCGTGACGAAGGTGCCGTTGGCGCTGTGGTCGGCGAGCACGAACTTGTGCATGCGGCGTTCGACCTTGCAGTGCGCACGCGACGCCTTGGCGTCCTCGATCACCAGTTCGGCCGATTTATCGCGCCCGAGCGCGAGGGAACTGCGTGACGCATCGAGGATTATTTCCGTGGCGCGGTACCTGAGCCGCAGCGCTACGTTGCGCGGTGCGGGGGTCGGCTGGGCGATCACCAGACTGGTCGAATCCTCGCTGTGCTGCCAGATCACCTGGCAGAGTTCCACCTCGTGCTCCTTGCCTTTGACCGAGACGGAATAGAGCCGCCTGCAGGAAGCCTTGAGCACGGGGCTCAGCGCCTCGATTGTTTCCGACGAGGTGATGATCTGGTCTTTCTCGGCCAGGCCGGCAAGGCGCGACCCGACATTCACTGCATCGCCGAACAGTTCGCCGTCGCGCTCCATGACCGGGCCGAAATTGAAACCGATCCGTACGCCCAGCCTCGTTCCAGCCACGGGTGCGAGCTGGGCGAAGCCGCTTTGCATTTCCATTGCGGCGCGCGCAGCGGCGTCGGCCGAAGGAAACACCGCCAGAATCTCGTCGCCGAAGGTCCTCATGACGCGCCCGCCGGCGCTCTCCGTCTTCTGCTTGAGCAGCGTGATGCACCGGTGGATGGCGGCGGCTGCAATTGCGTCGCCAGCCATTTCGTAGAGCCGAGTGCTGCCGCTCACGTCGGCGAACAGCACAGCGGCTTGTGCGGCTGGGTCCACGAACAAATCCCGCTATGCCTTTCTCGACGCAGACAGCGCCCTTCTGACAAAGGCTTTTCTTTCTTCCTTGTCTTCTATCTGGTCGGCGAGGAGCAGGTAGAGCTCGGACTCATCGCGCGCTTTTCCTGCGGCCCGCCTGACCACCACTCTGGCGACTGCGCCGATGTATTTCGCCAGCGCAGCCTCCGCCGCGGTGAGCGTGGCCGCGTCAAAGCGCAGCGGTGCCGAATTTGCCTGGGCCATCGGGGTACCGGTCGGAGCGCCGGTTGGAACGGATTTTTCTGCGGCAGCGAATTTCCTCATGAATGCCGTCCGAGCCTTGTCGTCCGCAATCTCGGCGGCAAGCAGTTCGATCAGCCGGGAAAGCGTGAAAGCTTTCTTCGCTGCCGATCTGACCACCATTGGCGCGATCGGGCCGATATGCGCCGCCAGCTCCGTCTCGATCTTCTTGAGCGTCTCGCGGTCGTACGCGGCCGCGGCCGGGAGGCTGGTTGGGCGCGAGCTCACTTCAGGGCCGGGCCTAGGTTCAATGAGGATCGTGGGCTGCTCGGATGCCGGAACCGCAACAAGGCGTCGCAGCACATTGCGCAATTCGGCCACGGATTGCGGCCGCGCCTCTTCCAGCGGGGCAAGCGCCCAGTCGATCGCCTTGAGCAACTCCGCGCTGTAGCGGGAGCGGTCGCCCGCCTCGGCCGCCGGCGGCAAGCCGTCCTTGCGAACCCGAGCCACCGACTCCACGGGTTTGCAACCGGTCACCATCCAGTAAAGAACCGCGCCGAACGAATACAGATCGCTCCAGGGCCCTTGATTGCCCTGCGCGTGATACTGCTCGAACGGAGCATAGCCCGGCGTGACGATCGCGGTTTTCCCGGTGTCCACGCTTGCGCCGCGCGCGGAGCCGAAATCGATCAGCACCGGGCTGCCGTCTTCCCGGATGAAAATGTTGTTCGGCTTGATGTCGCGGTGAAGGTAATTGGCGCGATGAATGGCCTCGAGCCCGTCGAGCAACGGACCGGCGATGCTCAACACCGCCTGCTCAGCCGGCGGCCGGCGCGCCTCGATCCATTCGTTCAGTGGCTGGCCGGCGACGAATTCCATCACCATGTAGGCGGTCTGGTTCGCCTCAAAAAACCGCATTACCCGGACGATGTTCGGATGCCGGAACGAGGCCAGCGTCCGCGATTCGTCGAGAAACCGCGAGAGGCCCCATTTGAAGGTATTGACCGTGGAATCCGATTTCGGCTTCACCGATTGATCCTCGCAGCGCAGTGCGAGCTCGCCCGGCAGGAACTCCTTGATCGCGACCTTGAGGTTGAGGTTGCTGTCGGTGGCGAGGTAGGTCAGACCGAAGCCGCCGACACCGAGTGTCGACTCGATGCGGTATTCGTTCAAAGCGTAGCCCTGCGGCAGCGCGATATCGGCACCCGCGTTCAGCATCGGATTGCGGCTATTTCTCGTCGATCAAGCGGATTGCCTTCTCCAGGCTGCGGCGCATGCGATTGAACGATTTCGCCAGCAGCGCGACCTCG
The DNA here is from genome assembly GCA_017880775.1 of Burkholderiales bacterium. GTDB lineage: Bacteria > Pseudomonadota > Gammaproteobacteria > Burkholderiales > SG8-39 > JADGRQ01. The sequence continues at coordinate 36,304 of JADGRQ010000003.1, forward strand.
TCCTTGCCCGCTTCGGAGAGTTCGGGAATGTCCATGTCGCCGACGCTGATCTTGTCGGCGGCCGCCGACATACTGGTGATCGGCCGCACGATCAGCAGCGACAGCATCAGGTTCAGGATGATGAACAGCACCACGAAGACGAGCGCGAGCGAGGTCATGAAGGTGTAGAAGGCGCGGTTTGCGTTCTCGATCGGTAGCGACATCGGCACCGAAACGATCTGCGCGCCGATCACCTCGTTCAGCTTCCAGCCGAAGCCGTTGCCTGTACCGTACAGCTTGACCAGGGCTGGCGGCGCCATTTCCGGCGTGGTGTGGCACGCAAGGCAGGCCGGGTCCTTGATCTGGAACGGCCGGGCAAGGTACATCGACATGCCGCTGGGGGTCATGCGCGTTCCGGACAGTTCCTTGCGACCTTCGTTGTTGCGAAATTCATTGACGATGTCGGATTCCCACTCAACCGTCCGGTTGCGCGGATTGGTCGGATTGAGCGCCGCTTCCTTGTAGACGTAGTCGGGATACTTCTTGCGCAGTTGACTCATGATTTCCGTTGCCGCGAACGCCGGCACGCTCTCGGGGAGGAACTCGTCCTCGACCACGCGAAGCTTGGCGCGCACGTGACCCACGGTATAGGCCCGCATCGACAGCGCCGCTTCCAGCATCACGCCGGCATTTCGCAGCACTTCGTCCCTGGCGTTCTTGTGCAGCAGGTCGTACGAAACATAGCCCGAGACACCGAGCCCCAGCAGAAATACCAGCGCCAGAACGAGGTTGAACTTTAGTCGCAGTCCCATTTCACTCCCCTTTCGAAATCCTGCCCCCGATCAGGGAGCCCGTCAACAGCGGGGATCCCTTATACACCGCTTGAGCGATCGCGGTCTCAATGCGCCTGATCCCAGTTATCGCCGACGCCCACGTCGACGACCAGCGGCACTTTCAATTTGGCCACGTTCTGCATTAGTTCCGGAACCCGCTGCTTCACCATCTCGAGGTCATTCGCCGGTACCTCCAGCACCAGTTCGTCGTGCACCTGCATGATGAGTTTGGACGCGAACCTCTCCTTCGCCAGCCACGCAGAAACGGCGATCATGGCCAGCTTGATCAGGTCGGCGGCCGTGCCCTGCATCGGTGCATTGATTGCCGCGCGCTCGGCCGCCTGCCTGCGCTGCGGCCCGCCGCTGCGGATCTCCGGCAGCCACAGGCGCCGGCCGAACACGGTTTCAACGTAGCCGCGGCTCTTCGCCAGCTCACGCGTCTCCTGCATGTAGCGCGCGACGCCGGGGTAGCGATTGAAGTAGCTGTCGATGTAGGCCTGCGCGGTGGCGCGCTCGATGCCGAGGTTCTGCGCCAGGCCGAAGGCGCTCATGCCGTAGATCAGGCCGAAGTTGATGGTCTTCGCCGCGCGTCGTTCATCGGCGGACACCTGCGCCAGCGGCACGCCGAACACCTCTGCTGCGGTCGCGCGGTGCACGTCGTCGCCGCGCTCGAATGCCTTCATCAACCCTGCGTCGCCCGAGATATGCGCCATGATGCGCAGTTCGATTTGCGAGTAGTCCGCGCTGACGATCTTCGCGCCCGGCGGCGCTATGAAGGCCTCGCGGATGCGCCGCCCCTGGGGCGTGCGGATCGGGATGTTCTGCAGGTTCGGATCGTTCGACGCGAGGCGTCCGGTCACCGCCACCGCCTGCGAGTAGGTGGTGTGCACGCGCCGCGTCTGAGGGTCCACCATGCGCGGCAGCTTGTCGGTGTAGGTCGATTTCAGCTTGGCGAGCCCGCGGTATTCGAGCAGCAGCTTCGGTAACGGATAGTCCAGCGCGAGCTCGGTCAGAACGTCCTCGTCGGTCGAGGGCTGGCCCGAGGGCGTCTTTTTTTTCACCGGCAGCTTCAGCCCTCCGAACAGGATCTCCTGGATCTGCTTGGGCGAATTCAGATTGAACGGCTGGCCGGCGGCCGCGTATGCCTTCTGCTCGAGCTCGAACATTTCCCGTCCGAGCTCGTGGCTCTGCGCTTCCAGCTTCCCGCTGTCGAGCAGCACGCCATTGCGTTCCATCTCCAGCAGCACCGGCAGCACCGGCATCTCGAGTTTCTCGTACACGTACGCGAGCTTCCCGTCCGCGGCGATGCGCGGGTGCAGGACCTGATGCACGGCGAGCGTGCAGTCGGCGTCCTCGGCGGCGTATTGCGTGGCGCGCTGCACATCCACGGCAGAAAACGGGATGCGCGAAGCGCCCTTGCCCGTCACATCGTCGTACGAGAGGGTCTGCCAGCCAAGATGCCGCCGCGCGAGCGTATCCAGGTCGTGGCGCTCGTGCACTTCGTAGACGTAGGATTCGAGCAGCGTGTCGTGCGCGATGCCGCCGAGCTTCACGCCGTGATTGGCGAGGATGTGTGCGTCGAACTTGAGGTTCTGGCCGACTTTGCGGCGGACCGGGCTTTCCAGCCACGGCCGCAGAAGCGCGAGCGCGCGCTCGACGCCGAACTGCTCGGGCGCGCCGGGATATTCGTGGGCGAGCGGCAGGTAGAACGCTTCGCGCTCCAGCGCAAAGGACATTCCGACCAGATTCGCGATCATCGGCTCCAGACCCGTAGTCTCGGTGTCGAAGCCGACCAGCTCCGCCGTTTCCAGGCGCGCGATCAGCGCGCGCAGCGCGGCCTCGTCGGCGATCATCGCGTAGCTGCGTCGCGCCACGTTCGCCGCGAGCGCTGCGGGCGCGCCGGGGGACGAAGCCGCCGCCGGCGACGAGGGTGCCGCGGACGCCGTGGCGGCAGGTGCAGGATCGCGCCGCGGCTCCGCTGGCGCGCCGCCTTCGAGTTCCCTCAGCCAGGTCTTGAACTCGAAGCGCGCGAACAGCTCGCGCAGTCTGGCGGGGTCGTAACCGTCGCGCGCAAGGTCTTCGAGCGTCACCGGCAATTCGACATCGTATTTCACGGTCAGCAGCTTTCGCGCCTGCGGCAGCCAATCGAGCGACTTGCGCAGATTCTCGCCCACCGCGCCCGGGATCTCGGCCGCATGCGCGATCACGCCATCGAGCGAGCCGTACTGCGCGATCCATTTTGCGGCGGTCTTGGGCCCGACCTTGTCGACGCCCGGCACATTGTCGACCGCGTCTCCGATCAGCGTCAGATAGTCGACGATCTTATCCGGCGGCACGCCGAACTTGGCCTTCACGCCCTCGACGTCGAGCTTTTCGTTGGACATGGTGTTGACCAGCGTGACGCGCTCGTCGACCAGTTGCGCGAGGTCCTTGTCGCCGGTGGAGACGATGCAGCGCATGCCCTTGCTTCGCGCCAGGTGCGCGAGCGTGGCGATCACGTCGTCGGCTTCCACGCCCTCTACTGCGAGCACCGGCCAGCCGAACGCGGCGACGGCTTCACGAAGCGGCGCGATCTGCGCCGCGAGATCGTCCGGCATCGGCGGGCGGTGCGCCTTGTATTCGGCGTAGAGATCGTCGCGGAAAGTTTTGCCCTTGGCATCGAACACGCATGCCTTCGCGACAGCCTTGTGATCGGCTGCGAGCCGCCTTAGCATGGCGAGTACGCCGTAGATCGCGCCGGTGGCCTCGCCGCGCCCGTTGCGCAGGTCGGGCAGCGCGTGGAACGCCCGGTACAGGTACGACGAACCGTCCACGAGCAGCAGCGTGTGCGGCGGCAACGGCGAGGAATCGGTGGACACGATGAGCGAAAAACTTCCGAAGCCCGCAGGCGGCGGCCACGAGATCTCGGCGCGCGAAGCCTGGCGGATATTCGGAATTATGGCAGAGTTCGTCGAGGCGACCGAGCGTCTCGGGGGCATCCGCCCGGCGGTTTCGGTGTTTGGCAGCTCACGCGCCGCACGAAAGTCGCCATATTTCGGTCTCGCGGAGACGACCTCACGGCTGCTGTCGGATGCGGGGGCTTCGCGGTGATCTCCGGCGGCGGGCCGGGCGTGATGGAGGCAGCGAACAAGGGCGCGTTTCTCGGCCGCTCGCCTTCGATCGGCCTCAATATCGATCTGCCGCAAGAGCAACCCTCCAACCAGTATCAGGACATCAGCCTGCGCTTCAAGCACTTCTTCGCGCGCAAGGTGATGTTCGTCAAGTTCGCGACCGCCTATGTGGTGCTGCCGGGCGGTTTCGGCACGCTCGACGAACTGTTCGAAGCGTTGACGCTGGTGCAGACCGGAAAGACGCGCGGGATGCCGATCATCCTGATGCACTCACCGTTCTGGCGCGGCATGATCGACTGGCTGCGCGAACGGTTGGCGGGCGAAGGCATGATCGACCCTGGCGACGTCGATCTCCTGCAGGTGATCGACGAGCCGCAACGGGTGGTCGACGCGATCTTCTCCTTTTACGAGAAGCGCGGTTTCCAGCCATCCCCGGCCGAGCACGAAGTGCTGCTCAACCTCTGAAGTTCCCTCGAAGAGCGGGTGGTGCGGTGCGGCCTTCTGTTAGAATCGACGCGTTTCCTCTGCCGCCGCCATGCGCCGTTTTCTGATCCTGCTCGCTCTGCTGACCTCGTCCGCCGCGTTCGCACAGACGCCGCCGCCCAAGCTTGAGCCGCTTCCGGTGCCGCCCCCGCCGCCGCCGGGGCTGCGCGATGCCGATACGGCCGAGCGGGGTGTGCGCATCCCGACCCGCGACGAAGACCAGGTCGAGCCCGTCTACGACGGCGGCCGGGTGACGCGGTACAAGGTGACTCCGCCCGGCGGCACGCCGTATTTCCTGATCGATACCACCGGCAACGGCAACTGGATGCGCCGCGATTCGCTCGATACCGGCAACAGCGCGCCGCTCTGGCAGATCTTCACCTTCGATTGATAGTTCCGGGGATGGAGGCGCGGGGGAAGGCACCTTGAGCCTTCCCCTGCTCATTTCATGTCCGTTTTCACGCCAGTTACACCCGAACGACTTGTGCATTGGCTGACCCGCTACTCGGTCGGCGTGCTCACCGAGTTGCAGCCGATTGCCGAGGGTATCGAGAATACCAATTACTTCGTCGCCACTACGCAGGGCCGTTTCGTGCTGACGCTGTTCGAGAAACTCGGCGCCGGGGAGTTGTCTTTCTATCTCGGCCTGATGGCGCATCTCGCGCGCCACGGGATCCCCTGCCCGGCGCCGATCGCCGACCTTTCGGACAACCTGCTCGGCAACCTGAACGGCAAGCCCGCGGCTCTGGTGACGCGATTGCCCGGACGGTCGCTTGAGCAGCCTTCGCGCGAGCAATGCGCGCAGCTCGGCGCGCTGCTGGCACGCATGCATCTCGCGGGGCGCTCGTACGGAGCCTTTCTGGAGAACCCACGTGGTGCAAAGTGGTGCCGCGCCACCGCGTCGCAGGTGAGGCCGTTCATCAACCCCGATTGCCAGCGGCTGCTCGACGAGGAATTGCGCTTCCAGGCGCTGTACCGTTTCCCCGACTTGCCGCGCGGCCCGGTGCACGCGGACCTGTTCCGCGACAATACCCTGTTCGAGGCAGGCGGCATCTCCGGCGTGATCGACTTCTATTTCGCCGGCGTCGATTGCTGGTTGTTCGACGTGGCCGTGTGCGCCAACGACTGGTGCCTGGTCGATCCCGCGCGCAACCGTCGGCTCGATACCGAGCGCACGCTCGCGCTGCTCGGCGCCTATGCCGAGGCACGGGCGTTCACTGCACTCGAGCGCGGCGCGTGGCCGCTGATGCTGCGCGCCGCTGCGCTGCGCTTCTGGCTTTCACGGCTGCACGATTTTCACCTGCCGCGCGCGGGTGAGTTGGTGCGCGTGCACGACCCCGAGCATTTCCGCGACGTCCTTGCGCTGCGCGCGGCCGCGGATTTCGCCGCGCCCTGGCCAGGCTGAGGCGCGCATGCAGGCACGCGTGCTGCCGGCGGGTCGCGGCTGGTCGTGGGTGAGGGAGGGTTTCGGCTTGTTCCGCGCCGCGCCGCTCGCCTGGCTCGCGCTGGTTTTCGCCTACTGGATGGTGATGACCGTCATTAGCTTTGTTCCGGTGATCGGCGTGGTGGTGGCATCGATGCTGGTTCCCGCGTTCTCGGTCGGCTTTATGGCGGCAAGCCGCGCTGCGGAACACCGCTCGCCGCTCGAGCTCTCCAACCTCGTCGCGGGTTTCCGCCGGCACGCGGGCACGCAACTCGCACTGGGCGTCGTGTACTTCGCCGCAATTGCCGCGCTGCTTGCCGCGACCGCGCTTGCCGACGGCGGCGCGCTCGCGCGCTGGATGAGCACCGGGCAGAGGCCTTCTGCGGAAGTGCTGGCCTCCGACGAATTCATCGGTGCGCTGGTGGTTTCGGCGGCGCTGTACGGTCCGGTAATGATGGCATTCTGGTTCGCTCCGGTGCTGGTGGCCTGGCACGGGCTTTCGGCGGCGAAGGCGCTGTTCTTCAGCTTCTTCGCCAGCTTCATCAACTGGCGCGCGTTCCTGTTGTACGGCGCCGTTGCGGCGCTGGTGCTGTTCGTCCTGCCCTCGGCGCTGGTGCTCGGCGCGATGCTGGTCACCGGCGGCAAGGCGCGCGGCGCGCTGCTCGGCGTGCTGTTTCCGTTCCTGCTGATGCTGTTGCCGACGCTGTTCGCGAGCTTCTATGTCAGCTATTGCGACGTTTTCGGCGCCCGCGATGCACCGCCCGAGGAGGTGCCCCGGTGAGTGCCCGCCTGCGCGAAATTCCGTACAACTACACCTCGTTTTCCGACCGTGAGATCGTGCGCCGATTGCTGGGCGAAGAAGGCTGGCAGTTGATCAGCGAGCTGCGTACCGCTTGGCCGAGATCGAGGCGCGGCGCAGGTCGGGCGCCGGCGACGGCGAAGCAGTGAAAATTCTCACATCCTGCCCGTCGTGCCTGCAGGGACTGGCCCGCTTCGCGGGTGACACCGGGATCGACTCCGACTATATTGTGGTCGAAATGGCGCGTCGTCTGCTCGGCCCCGACTGGCTGCCGGAGTTCGTCGGCAAGGCGAACCGGGGCGGGATCGAGCGCGTGCTGCTCTGAGCGGCGCGCCGGTTGCCGCGGAAATGATTCCGGACACCCTTTCATGAGCGAAACGCCTCAGCTAGATTCCGACGCCAACGCAGCGCTGCAGTTCGACGATCCCGACAGTTGCAAGCTGTGGCTCGAGAACATACCGCTTGCCAATGTCGTCGTGGCGCAGCGCCAGCTGCTCGCGGCGGTCGGGGAGTTCAACCGAGCCAGCCTGAAGGGTGCGGTGCGCCTCGCAACGCTCGAGACCTTGCGCGAGGCGGTCAAGTTCGTGCAGATCGAGCAGGCGCGGCGCTTCACCAACCGCGCATTGCCGATGATCCAGGCCGAAGCCACGGTATTCGAGCACACCATCGAGCTCTGGGATGCGATGCGCCTCGGCTACCTGCGCTGCTTCGAGGCGTGCGTCGCGGGCGAGCCGGGTATGCGTGGCCAGGCTGCGCTGGTGTGCCAGCGCATTCTCGCCTATCTGGGCTTGCGGATGTTTCATCACTACCGCGCATACCGCCAGGTTCCGGTTTCCGACTGGCGGGCGCTCAACGACATGTATGCCTCGGCCGAGCGACTCGAGGTCACCGATGTCGCCGTCAAGGATTACCTGAATCGCGATATCACCGATACCTCGCCGCGCATCGCCTACATGCGGGCCACGCTGATGGGCCTGGTCAATCCGAACGAACTGTCGCAGCGGCAGATCACGTTCGTCGCCTACCTGCTCGAACGCTGGGCCGGGAAGGTGGACGTCGCCCGGTCTCCGATCGATGAAGGCGCGGAAATACCGCCGCTCTGGGTGGATCTCGCCGGCGCGCGCTGCGCCGAGCGTGGCAAGCCCGAAGGAGGCGAGCTGCGCTACCTCGATTCACGCCCGCTGGCGAAGAGTCTGCGCAACCGCATCGCGCTGTTGCGCAAGGGCGAATCGCCCTCGAAGCTCGCCCTGGGCAAGGATTGCGTGCAGCCCTCATGCGAGCAGCTGCTGGTGTTCCTCTACCGGCAGTGGTGCCGGCCCCGAACGCCGCGCGCGCACGATCGCAAGCACATCTCCGATGTCGCGCAGGCGTGCAACGACATGGCGGCGATCCACTACCACATTGCAGGCAAGGTGTTCCGCCAACCCGGGGAGCGGCGCGAGCTTTCAGAGAAGGAGCACGATCAGATCGCCACTTTCGGGCGCGTCAGCACGCGTGACGAAGACAATTACGGAGTGGTGGCCGGCTTTCTGCTGGAGCACTGGCAGCTTGAGGACCAGAGCGTGCAGGGCCTGGAAATGGTGCGGCGCGCGGGCAACCCGGGCAAGCGCTTTGCGCATGGCCAGCTGGTCGGGGTTCGACCTGAAGACAGCAAGAATTTCATGCTCGCACAGGTGCGCTGGTTGATGCAGGGCGAGGAGGGCGATCTGCACACCGGCCTGCGCCTGCTCGCCGGCGTACCGGCGGCGGTCGCGGTACGCCCCGTCGGGGTCAACATTTCCGGGCGCGAGCAATACACGCAGGCATTGACCCTGAGCGGCGAGAGTACGCTGGGTATGCCACCGACGCTGGTGCTCCCGGCGGGTTGGTTCAAGCCGGGCCGCGTGATCGAGGCTTTCATCGAAAAGCCGGCGCGCTTGCGCCTCGACGCAATGATCGAGCGTGGCATTGACTTCGAGCGCGTCGGGTTCGAGCAGTTGCCGAACTAGTGTGAAGTGCAAGTACATACTTACCCTAAATAGACAGAAGAAGGCTCCTTGACTGATCGTATGCAGTTTGGCTTTGAAGCGGTGGATGAACGCGCCAAGGCGGCTCGGGTGCGCGGGGTGTTCGATCGCGTCGCCTCGCGCTACGACCTGATGAACGACTTGATGTCGCTCGGCCTGCACCGGATCTGGAAGGCGTTCGCGGTGGCGATCTCGGGTGTGCGTCCAGGGGATCGCGTGCTGGATGTGGCAGGTGGTAGCGGCGACTTGGCGCGCGCATTCGCGCGGCGGGTCGGACCACAGGGCGCGGTCTGGCTGACCGACATCAACGCCAACATGCTCGCACGCGGACGTGACCGGTTGTTCGACGCCGGCCTGTCCGTACCCGTGGCGCAGTGCGACGCGGAACGCCTGCCGTTTCCGGCGCGCTACTTCGACTGCGTCAGCGTGGGATTCGGCTTGCGCAACATGACGCACAAGGACGCGGCGCTCGCCGAGATGGCGCGGGTGCTCAAGCCCGGGGGCAGGCTGCTGGTGCTCGAGTTTTCGAAGGTATGGGCGCCATTGCGCCCGGCATACGACTGCTATTCCTTCGGCGTGCTGCCCTGGCTCGGGGCGCGCGTCGCCGGGGATGCAGCGGCCTACCGTTACCTCGCGGAGTCGATCCGTGTGCACCCCGACCAGGCGGCGCTGGCGGCGATGCTGGAACGCGCAGGGCTCGAACGGGTCCAATATTTCAATCTGGCTGCCGGGGTGGCTGCGGTGCATCGTGGTTACAAGACGGCCTGAGTCGGGGTAGGATACGGAACACCTAGGGCAAACTAGGGAGCAAACTGTTCGAGGACGGAAATGAAGAAGATACTTTTGGGCGTGTGCGCCGTTCTGCTCGGCGTCTCGCTGACGATGGACCAGGCAGCGGCGGCAAGGCTGGGCGGCGGTCGTAGCTTGGGCGCGCAACGCTCGATCGCCAATACTCCACCGGCGGCAACACCGGCGCGGCAAGCGCAGCAAGCCGCGCCTGTCCAGGCGAAACCGGCGGCTGCGCCGCAACCCGCGGGAAGCCGTTGGGCCGGGATCCTCGGCGGGCTCGCGATCGGAGGCATGCTTGGCTGGATGCTGGGCTCGAGCGGCATGGCCGGCCCGGTCATGAGCATGCTGATGCTTGCGTTGCTTGTGTTTGCGGCGTTTGCCGTGTTTCGCATGCTCAAAGCGCAGCGCGGCCAGACCTCGCCGCCAATGCAGTATGCCGGGCTCGGGAATGAAACCGTCGCGGCACCACCGCCATCACAGGTCTCGGGCTTCGATGCGCAACCGCCAATGATCGCAGCCGCGCCAGCGAATGTCCCGCCAGGCTTCGATGTAGCGGGCTTCGTGCGCCAGGCCAAGCTCAACTACATCAAGCTGCAGGGGATCAACGACTCCGGCAACGCCGAGGCTTTGCGTGAGTTCACGACCCCGGAAATGTTCGATTCCATGCGCGCGGACATTGCGCAGCCTGCGGCGCAGCGCACAGATGTGGTGACGCTCAATGCGGATCTGCTCGAAGTCGTGACCGAGGGCGACAAACACTGGGCGAGCGTGCGTTTTTCCGGGCTGGTGAGCGACGCACCCGGCCAGGCGCCGACCCCATTCGAGGAAGTCTGGAATCTCGCCAAGCCCGTCGACGGCTCGAGCGGCTGGCTGCTTGCGGGCATCCAGCAGATGCACTGAGCGGTCCGCCGCAGTATTCGAAGTTGCATCCGAAGGCCACTGCGGGTGGCCTTCATTATTTATGCGCCTGATCACCCTTCCGGCAGCGGTCCTGCTCAACAAGTTGCTCGACTCCGAGCCGTGGGCACGCGCGAGGTTGGCCCCGTTTGCCGGAGAGACCGTCGAATTCGCCGGCGCACCCGCACCACCGGTGCGTCTTGCGATTCGCGATGGTGGTCACATTGCGCCGGGTGACGCCGCACCGACCCTGACCCTCAACCTGCGTAGAGGGGTTCTCGGAATTCTCGCCTCCGCGGCTCCCGGCGAAGATCGGCTGGTGCACATGTTCGACGTCTCGGGGAACGCCCGGCTGGCGAGCGAGATCATGCTGCTCGCGCGCCACCTGCGCTGGGACGCCGAAGAAGATCTCTCCAGCCTCCTCGGCGACGTTCTCGCGCACCGGGTGGCCGGCGCAGCGCGCGCCTTCGCGGCGTGGCATCTCGAGGCGGCGCGCCGCCTTGCCGAGAACGTCGTGGAATACGCGGTCGAAGAGCGGCGCCTGCTGGTCGCGCGCGGCGAGCTGGAGGATTTTGCGGCGGGCGTCGCGCAATTTCGCGATCGGGTTGCGCGGTTTGCCAAGCGGCTCGAGTTGGCCGGCGCCGCGTCGCCCGGGCGGTGAGAGCGGCGCGTGGAGCGGATTGCACGGCTGGCCCGCATCTTCGCGATCGCGCTGCGCTTCGGTTTGTACGAGTTTGTGCCGCGCGCGCGCGGCGCGCGGCTGGCGGCATGGCTCGCGCGCCTGACCGGGGCCGAACTCGATACGCCGCGTGCTGAGCGCCTGCGTCGCGCGCTCGAAGCATTGGGTCCGATTTTCGTCAAGTTCGGCCAGGTGCTCTCGACGCGACGCGACCTGCTGCCGCGCGACCTCGCCGACGAACTCGCGAAACTGCAGGACCGCGTGCCACCGTTCGCACCTGATCAAGCGATTGCCGAAATAGAACGTTCGCTTGGGCGGCGGATCGATGAGCTGTACCTGGAGTTCGAGCGCGAGCCGAAAGCGAGCGCGTCGATTGCACAGGTGCATTTTGCTTGTCTGAGGGACGGGACCCCCGGTGGGCGCGAAGTCGCCGTCAAGGTGCTGCGCCCGGGCGTGGAGGCTGCGATTGCGCGCGACGTGGCGCTGCTCGAGACCGCCGCGGCGCTGATCGAGCGGCTGTGGGCGGAGGGCCGACGCCTGAAGCCGCGCCAAGTCGTGGCGGAATTCGCCCACCACCTCGAGGGCGAACTTGACCTGATGCGAGAGGCGGCGAACGCCTCGCAGCTGGCGCGCAATTTCCACGCCTCGCCTCTGCTGGCAGTGCCGGAGGTGCACTGGGACTACTGCGCCCAGCGGGTGATGACCATGCAGCGCATGCACGGAACGCCAGTGAATCAGCTCGAAGAACTGCGCGCCAAAGGCGTCGACATGCCACGGCTGGCGCGCGCCGGCGTCGATATCTTTTTCACGCAGGTGTTCCGCGACGGCTTCTTCCACGCCGACATGCATCCGGGCAACATCCTCGTCAACACGCAAGGCGCGCTGCGCGGGCAGTACATCGCGCTCGACTTCGGCATCATGGGCACGCTGTCCGACATCGACAAGAACTACCTGGCGCAGAACTTCATCGCATTCTTCAATCGCGATTACTACCGCGTGGCCCAGGCGCACGTGGAGGCGGGCTGGGTGCCGGCCGGGACGCGCGTGGACGAATTCGAGGCCGCGATCCGCGCCGTCTGCGAGCCGATCTTCGCGCGTCCGCTCAAGGAGATTTACTTCGGTCGGCTGTTGCTGCGTCTGTTCCAGGCCTCGCGCCGCTTCAACGTCGAGATCCAGCCGCAGCTGGTGATGCTGCAGAAGACGCTGCTTAACATCGAGGGGCTCGGCCGCCAGCTTGATCCCGATCTGGATCTCTGGCAGACGGCGAAACCCTATCTCGAGCGCTGGATGACCGAGCAGGTCGGCTGGCGGGCGCTGCTGCGCACAGTGCGCCGCGAAGCGCCGTACTGGGCAAGTACGCTGCCGCAGCTGCCGCGGCTGGCGCATCGTTTGCTCGCGCAGGACCGGCTTGGCGCCGTCGAACAGGCGCTCGAACGGCTGCGCGCAGAACAGTCGCGCCGCAACCGGCTGCTCGCCGCGGTTCTCGCGGTTCTCGCGACCGGCCTCGCGGTGCAGATCGTGCTGCTGTTCGCTTAGTTGCCCGGGACGTGGCCCAGGACAGTTCGCGCCCGGATTTCTGGGACACGCGCTACGCAGCGGGTGTCACGCCCTGGGATGCGCGGTGCGTGCCTCCGATGCTCGCCGCCTGGGTCGCTGCGCAGGCGGCGCGCTTGCGCGGCGCCCGGGTTTTGATTCCGGGCTGCGGCAGCGGCTATGAGGTACGCTGCTTTGCCGAGGCCGGTTGCGAGGTACTGGCGATCGACTTCAGCGACGCCGCGCTCGCGGCGGCGAGGCGTGAGCTGGGCGACCTTGGGCATCTTGTTCGCAAAGCGGATTTCTTTGGATTCGAGGACGATGCCACGCCGTTCGATGTGATTTACGAGCGCGCCCTGTTGTGTGCGCTGCCACGCGGCCAGTGGCCCGATTGGGGCCGACGGGTGGCGGCGCTGCTCGCGCCGGGCGGCCTGCTAGCCGGGTTCTACTACTTCGATGACAACGTCAGGGGCCCGCCGTTTGGCATCAACGCGACCGCGCTCGAGGCTCTGCTCGCAACCGCCTTCGATCGCCTCGAGGACAGCATCGTTCCCGATGAACAATGCCTGCCGGTGTTCGCCGGCAAGGAACGCTGGCAGGTGTGGAGACGTCGCGCCTCGCTATAATCGCGCAGCGCTTCGGACCGGATCTCGCTGATGCTGATTGCCTTCGTCGTGCTGTATCTGCTGCTCACCATCGCGATCGGATTGTGGGCCGCGATCGCCTCGCGCGCACCGGAGCACGCCCACGCCCAGCATTGAGGCTTCGCGCCGCTCGCCGCTGGCGAGACTGCTATTTGTCGTCTATGCGCTGCTGGTGGTCTATGCATCGCTCTATCCGCTCTCCGGGTGGCGCGACCAGGGTCTTTCCGTATTCGCGTTCCTGACGGGCGCCTGGCCGCGCTACGTCACGCCGTTCGACGTTGGCGCCAACCTGATCGGCTACGTGCCGTTCGGGTTCCTGTGCGTGCTTGCGGTGCGTTCGCGTCTTTCCGCGTCTGCTTCGGTACTGGTCGCGCTGGCGGCAGGGGCCGCCCTGTCGATTGCGCTTGAGGCGGCCCAAAGCCTGCTTCCTGCGCGCATCCCCTCGAAGCTCGACGTACTGAGCAATACCGCCGGGGCGCTCGCGGGCGCACTGCTCGCGGTACCGCTGGCGCGCTGGCTGCTCGAGAAGGGCCCGTTGCTCGCCCTGCGCACGGCCTGGTTCACGCCGGGTCCGCGCACCGATTTCGGGCTGGTCATGCTCGCGCTGTGGTTGCTTACGCAATTGGACGCCACGACGTTGCTGTTCGGCGCCGGCGACCTGCGCGAGTGGTTTGCCCCGCCTGCGGGCGGTGTGCATGCGCCCGAGTTGTTCGTCACCATTGAGGCGCTGGTAGCGTTCGGTCACTTGGTGGCGGTGGCTGCTCTCGCATCGGTGCTTGTGCAGCCGGGGGCGCCGGCGCGCGTCGTCGTGGCCATCCTGCTGGTTGCCGCTCTGGCGGTGAAAACGGTGGCATTCGCGATCGTGTTCCAGGCGCAGAATGTGCTGTCCTGGCTGACACCGGGCGGAATGAAAGGTCTCGCATTCGGCGCGCCGGTGGCGCTGCTGGTGGTCGCGCTGCCGCGAACGTTGCGTCTCGCTTTAGCGGCGTTGCTGTTGATGGGCAGTACCGCGCTGGTGAATCTCGCACCTTCCAACCCGTACCTCGCCGCAATTCTCAAGCTCTGGCAACAGGGGCATTTCCTCAACCTGAATGGCCTGACGCGGCTGGTCTCGGCACTCTGGCCGTTCGCGGCGCTCGTCTGCGTGTTCGCGCTGGTTGCCGCGCGTCCCGCCGCGAAGACACCGAGCGTCGATTAGAATCCGCCTTCCTCGCCGCTTTTCCCGGATCCCCGAAGGTGCAAACGTCCGCATGAGCCGTGGCACGACGCGACGCGAGCTGATTCCCGGCCCGGCCGGGAGTATCGAATGCGCCGTCGACACGCCCGTTGGACCGGTGCGTGGCCTTGCGCTGGTGGCTCACCCGCATCCGCTGTACGGCGGGACACTCGACAACAAGGTGGTACAGACCCTCGCCCGCAGCCTGGCCGAACTCGGATACCTCGTGCTACGGCCCAATTTCCGCGGTGTCGGCGCGAGCGAAGGCGCTTTTGACGGGGGGCGCGGCGAGTGTGACGACTTGCTCGCCACGCTCGATTACGCCGGACGCGAATTCGGCGCGTTGCATCCGGCGTCGCCACCCGTGCTTGCCGGATTCTCGTTCGGCGCAGCGGTGCAGACGCGGGTTGCCGATCGCCTGGCGTTTGCCGAGGCCGCGCCCGGACGGATGTTGCTGGTCGGCGTTGCGGTGAAGCATTTCGAAGCGCGACCGGTGCCGCGCGATTCGATCGTGATCCACGGCGAAAGGGACGAAACGGTGCTGCTCGCGGACGTTCTCGACTGGGCGCGTCCGCAGGACCTGCCGATTACCGTGGTGCCGGGCGCGGACCATTTTTTCCATCGGCGGCTGCACGTGCTGCGCGGGATCGTGCAATACAACTGGCAACGATGAACGCTTTGCGCATGCTCAAATAGGCTTGCGAAGCGGATATGCTCCTCGTCAAGGCGCTGCACATCGTCTTCATGGTGACCTGGTTCGCCGGACTGTTCTATCTGCCGCGCCTGTTCGTCTATCACTCGATGGCCGAGGACCGCGCCGGCATCGAGCGCTTCAAGCTGATGGAGCGCAAGCTCTACTGGGGCATCATGACGCCGGGTGCGGTGCTCACGCTCGCGTTCGGTCTATGGCTGTGGCTGGGCTGGTTCCGCGACGCCGGCGGCTGGATGACCATCAAGCTGGTGCTGGCCACGCTGCTCGTCGTGTACCACCTGTGGTGCGGCAAGCTGCTCGCGGACTTCAGGCACGACCGCAATGCGAGAACGCACGTCTGGTTCCGCTGGTTCAACGAATTTCCCGTTCTGATTCTGTTCGCAGCAGTGCTCCTCGTTGTCCTCAAACCGTTCTGAATCGCTTTTCGCGCCGTGCCCGCGCGGCCTCGAGGCGCTGCTCGCCGCGGAGCTGACGGCGCTGGGCGCGGACGCAGTCACGCCGGCGGCGGGAGGCGTCGGGTTCGCCGGCTCCTGGGAAACCTGCTATCGCGCCAACCTGGAGTCGCGCCTCGCTTCGCGCGTGCTTTGGCGGGTGCGCGAGTTCGAGTATGCCGATGAGGCCGGCGTCTACGCGGCGGCGCGCGAGGTGGACTGGCCCGCGCTGTTCGGGGTCGAGCGCAGCCTGCGCGTGAACCTCACCGCGATCAGGAGCCCGCTGAAGAGCCTCGACTTCACCACGCTTCGCATCAAGGATGCCGTCTGCGACCGCTTCCGCGATGCCTGCGGCGGGCGCCCGGACGTCGATCGCACCGCGCCCGATGTGCGCATCCACTGCTTCCTGGAACGCACTCATGGCACGCTTTATCTCGACACCTCGGGCGAGCCCCTGTTCAAACGCGGCTGGCGTACCGAGGCAGGGGAAGCGCCGCTGCGCGAGAACCTTGCTGCGGGCATCCTGAGGCTCACGGGCTGGCGGCCGGAGGAGCCTCTGCTCGACCCGATGTGCGGCAGCGGCACGCTGCTCGTGGAGGCCGCCATGATGGCGCGCGGCCGTTCGCCGGGCGCGAAGCGCAGTTTCGGCTTCGAAAAGTTTGCCTCGTTCGACGCGCGGCTGTGGCAGCGCGTGCGCGAAAACGCGGCAGAGCCGGCGTCGCATGCGCCGAAGCTCCAGCTCTATGGAAGCGACAACGATTCCCACGCGCTTGCGGCAGCGCGCCGCAACCTCGCTGCTGCCGGCGTCGAGCGCTGGGTGAAGCTTGAGCAGGCCGACATCCTCACGCGCGCAGCGCCCGCTCCTTCCGGCGTGCTGGTTGCCAACCCGCCCTACGGCGAGCGCATCGGCTCCGAGGAGGCGCTCGCGCGCTTCTACCCTGCGCTCGGCGACGCGTTGAAGGCGCGCTTCGCCGGCTGGCGCTGCTACCTGTTCAGCTCGGATACGCGGCTTGCGAAACTCATCCGGCTGCAGCCAGCGAAACGCACGCCGCTCTTCAACGGCGCGCTCGAATGCCGGCTGTACGAGTTCGCGATCGTCGCGGGCAGTCACCGGGGGCGGTGAAGCTCTCTGTCGGTGAGCGAGTATTCCATGCGGTAGATTCCCCTCACGCGTCCATGCGCCGCGTGATGTTCCGCGAACCGTTCGCTGGAAAATTCGTGTTCGGATATGGAAGTTACCGTCTCGGGCCGGTAGCCGGTCACAACGAGCGCCCAGCCCACGGTAGCGTCCATGCCGCGAATACTCTGTTCGCCCGTCATCCGGGGTGTCAGCGCTGCTTCGAACAGATGGGCGCTGGCCAGGCCGGGTCGCGACGCCAGGTCCGGCAGCAGCTGGTGTGTCAGCCATTCATGCACGACCGTCGCCTTTCCTGATGTGGGAGTGAAGTGCAACAGCAGCGCGGCTTGTCCGATCCCCAGGCCGAAGCTGTCTGACACTCGGCACAAGCCCCGGGTCATGCCGCGGTAGTGGGCCATCATCTTGGTGGTCCACGCGGTCGGATTGTTGAGCCGCTCGAGGTAGGCGGCCGAATCGAGCACGCCAAGCTCCGCGACCTCGTACATCACGAAATATCGCGGCGCGCCCGACAGCGCAACCCAGCGGGAACCGCGCATGAAGCCGGGAATCGACAGCCGTTCCGGCATGTGCTCGTGGGTATGCCAATCGTCGTGTTCGCCGGTTGCCTCCGGCGCAACGTCGAAGGACAGCAGCATCGCGGCCTTGCCGGGTAGCGCCATATGGACCGGTACTCGACCGGCTCGACGCAGCCCCGCACCTACACGATATCCAAGTGCTCGATGCCCTTGGTGATGTCGCGGTCCTTGGCTTCCTTGCCGTGCAGCTTGATGTTGAGGCGCACCTCGTTGGTCGAATCGGCAAACCGCAGCGCGTCCTCGTAGCCGATGCGGCCCGCTTCGTACAGGTCGAAAATCGCCTGGTCGAAGGTCTGCATGCCGAGTTCCTTGCTCTTTTTCATGACGTCCTTGATGCCGTGGATTTCGCCCTTGAAGATCAGGTCGCTGATCAGCGGCGTGTTGAGCAGCACTTCGACGGCCACGGCGCGGCCCTTGCCCTCCTTCACCGGGATCAGGCGCTGCGAGACCACGGCCTTCAGGTTGAGCGACAGGTCCATCAGCAGCTGCTGGCGGCGCTCCTCGGGGAAGAAGTTGATGATGCGGTCCATCGCCTGGTTGGAGTTGTTGGCATGCAGCGTGCCGAGCGCAAGGTGGCCGGTCTCGGCGAAAGCCACGGCGTGCTCCATCACCTCACGATCGCGGATCTCGCCGATCAGGATCACGTCGGGCGCCTGGCGCAGCGTGTTCTTCAGCGCCGCCTCCCAGCTGTCGGTGTCCACGCCCACCTCGCGCTGGGTGATCACGCAGTTCTTGTGCGGGTGCACGTACTCGACCGGATCCTCGATGGTGATGATGTGGCCGTACGAGTTTTCGTTGCGGTAACCGATCATGGCGGCGAGCGAGGTCGACTTGCCCGAACCGGTTCCTCCGACGAACAGCACCAGGCCGCGTTTGGTCATCGCGATATCCTTCAGCACCGGCGGGAGCTTCAGGTCCTCAAAATTCGGGATCGAAGTGGTGATCACCCGCAGCACCATGCCGACGCTGCCCATCTGCACGAAGCAGTTGACGCGGAAGCGCCCGATGCCCGCGGGGTTGATCGCGAAATTGCATTCCTTGTGTGCTTCGAAATCGGCTGCCTGCCTGTCGTTCATGATCGAGCGCACCAGCACCCCGGTGTGCTGCGGCGTGAGCGCCTGCTGGGACACCGGCGTCATCTTGGCGTCGACCTTCATGGCCGGCGGGAAGCCCGCGGTGATGAAGAGGTCCGAACCTTTCTTCGCCACCAATGCGCGCAGCAGGTCGTACATGAACTTGGTTGCCTGTTCTCTTTCCATGTCTTTCTCCTGGTCCGCTGCCCCGATTCAGCCTTGAAAGTTGTCCTTGTTGGCGGCCTTGGTGCGCGCTTCGGCCAATGAAACGATGTTGCGCTTGACCAGGTCCTGCAGGTTCTGATCGAGCGTCTGCATGCCGACCTGGGCGCCGGTCTGGATCGACGAGTACATCTGCGCGATCTTGTTTTCCCGGATCAGGTTCCGGATCGCCGGCGTGCCGATCATGATCTCGTGCGCGGCGACGCGCCCCTGGCCGTCCTTGGTCTTCAGCAGTGTCTGCGAGATGATCGCGCGGATCGATTCCGAGATCATCGAGCGGATCATCTCCTTCTCCGCCGCCGGGAACACGTCGACGATCCGGTCGATCGTCTTGGCCGCAGAGCTGGTGTGCAGCGTGCCGAACACCAGGTGGCCGGTCTCCGCGCCCGAGAGCGCGAGACGGATCGTTTCCAGATCGCGCATTTCGCCCACCAGGATCACGTCCGGGTCTTCGCGCAACGCGCTGCGCAGCGCGTTGGAGAACGACAGCGTGTGCGGACCGACCTCGCGCTGGTTGATCAGGCACTTCTTCGACTCGTGGACGAACTCGATCGGGTCCTCGATGGTCAGGATGTGGCCTTCTTCGGTTTCATTCTTGTGGTTGACCATCGCGGCCAGCGTGGTGGATTTGCCCGAGCCGGTCGGGCCGGTCACCAGCACCACGCCGCGCGGCTGGTCGGCGAGTTCCTTGAAGATCTTCGGGCACTTCAGTTCCTCGAGCGACAGGATCTTCGAGGGGATGGTCCGCATCACCGCGGCGGCGCCGCGGTTCTGCACAAAAGCGTTGACCCGAAAGCGCGCGAGGTTCGGCACCGCGAACGAGAAATCGCACTCGAGGTTTTCCTCGTAGAATTTGCGCTGTCCGTCGCTCATGATGTCGTAGATCATCCCGTGCACGTCCTTGTGTTCCATGGCGGGGATGTTGATGCGCTTGATGTCGCCATGCACGCGTACCATCGGCGGCAGGCCCGACGAGAGGTGCAGGTCGCTTGCCTTGTTCTTGACTACGAAGGCGAGCAGTTCGGTGAGATCCATTACAATTCCTCCGCGTCGGTGGGTTCGCCGCTGGGCGCTTCCCGGGCGCGCAGGCACGTGTCTCCTCAGGGGATTATGGCAACGATTTCCGATAACTTGCAAGCCGTGCGCGCGCGTATCGAGGGCGCCGCGCGCGACGCCGGTCGCGACCCCCGCTCCGTGTCGCTGTTGGCGGTGTCCAAAACGCACCCCGCGGGCGCGATCCAGGAAGCATTTGCAGCGGGCCAACCCGCCTTCGGCGAAAACTACGTGCAGGAGGCTCTGGAGAAGATGGCCGCGCTCGGGCGGCTGCAGATCGAATGGCACATGATCGGCCCCCTTCAAAGCAACAAGACCAAGCAGGTGGCTGGCCGGTTCGGCTGGGTGCACACCCTGGATCGTGAGAGGATTGCGCGGCGGCTTTCGGAGCAGCGGCCCGCCGGGCTGCTTCCCCTGAATGCGCTGATCCAGGTCAATGTCTCGGGCGAATCCAGCAAGAGCGGTGTGTCGGCTATCGACGCGATTGCACTCGCACAGGTTGTGGCGCGGCTGCCGGGGCTGCGATTGCGCGGGCTGATGGCGATTCCCGAGCCGACCGACGATATGGCGCTGCAACGCGCTCAGTTTGGCGTCGTGCGCGAGGTTTTCGAAGGGCTGTGTGCAGATGGGCTGCCGCTCGATACGCTGTCGATGGGGATGTCGGACGACCTGGAAGCGGCCATTGCGGAAGGCTCGACGTTGGTACGGGTCGGAACGGCGATATTCGGCAAGCGGCAACGCGTCAGGGACGCTGCATGAACATCACGTTCATCGGTGGCGGAAACATGGCGGGCGCGATGATCGGCGGGCTACTGAAGACAGGTTTTCGCGCAGATCATATCCGCGTCGTCGAGGCGGATGCGGCAAAGCGAAATTCGCTTTCGGGGCAGTTTCTCTGCGTCGCGCCTGCTAATACCTATACGGTGATGGACGCGGACACAGTCATCGTTCTTGCCGTGAAGCCGCAGCAAATGCGCGAGGCGCTTGGACAGTTAGGGATAACCGGGAATACGAATCTCATTATTAGCATCATGGCCGGGGTGACTCTGACGGCTATTTCCCAGCGCCTTGGAGCATATAAGCGCCTTGTTCGCGCCATGCCGAATACGCCAGCGCTAATCGCGGCAGGCATTACCGGCTATTACCCGATGCTCGATTATGTGAGCGAGGAAGACCTGGTTCGTACCGAAAAAATATTGCGATCAATGGGAAGTACGGTCAGGGTGGACGACGAAGGACAACTCGACGTAGTGACTGCGGTATCGGGCAGCGGACCAGCCTATGTGTTCCTGTTCATCGAGGCGCTGCGCGCAGCCGGCATTGAGCTTGGCCTCCCGGCCGGGACTGCCAACAAACTCGCTATCGAGACTTTTCTTGGTGCTGCCAAGCTGGCGGCGCGTAGCGCGGAGGATGTTTCGATACTTCGTGAACGCGTCACGTCCAAAGGCGGCACCACCGAGGCGGCGCTCAAGGTGTTCGAGGAGGAGAGGCTTACGGAGCGCTTTCGACGCGCAGTCGAAGCGGCTCGCAAGCGCAGCGCCGAGCTCGGTGAAGAACTCGCCAAGGACTAGCGCCCCGCCGTGCTCGCCCAGATCGCGCAGTTCCTCATCGAAACCGTGGCGGGGTTCTTCGTCTTCGCGTTGCTCGCGCGCTTTCATTTTCAGTGGTTGCGCGTGCCGTTCCGCAATCCGCTGGGCGAATTCGTGGTGACGGTGAGCAACTGGCTGGTGCTGCCGGCGCGGCGCATCGTTCCGCCCCTGCGGCAGATCGATTTCGCCTCGCTGGTCGGCGCCTGGTTGGTGCAGTTCGCCGGTTTGTGGGCGGTGTACTCGGTGCACGGCCACGATTTCTTCGCAGCGCCGGACCTGGTGGGTCTCGGCGCGCTCGCCCTGGTCGACTTGTTGCGTTATTCCCTATACCTGCTGATTGCCGCGGTGATCGTGCACGCGGTGCTGTCGTGGGTGAACCCCTACACGCCGCTCGCCCCGGTGTTCGACGCGTTTACCCGGCCGTTCCTGAGGCCGATCCGGCGCATCCTGCCGCCGATCGCGAACATCGACCTCTCGCCGCTCGTGTTGCTGGTGGTTCTGCAGGTGCTGCTGATACCGGTCGCGTACGCGCGCGGGCTGGTCGCGGCCATGCTGTGAAATACTCGGCTCCAGCGGGCTGGTTCAGGCGTGACGGCGATTGCTTGGTTCTGGAACTGCACGTGCAGCCAGGCGCCGGGCGCTCCGGAGTCGCTGGTCTGCACGGCGGGCGCCTGAAAATCCGCCTCGCGGCACGCGCCGTGGACGGGGCTGCCAACGACTGCCTGGTGGAATTCCTCGCCGCGGCGCTCGGCGCGGCGCGGCGCGACGTGATGATCGAGGCGGGGCTCTCTTCGCGCACCAAGCGCGTGTCGGTGCGCGGCGCAAAACGCGGACCGGAGGCGTTGCTTCCGCCAGCCTAGGCCGCTACGCCCTTGCCGGAACGCCGGAATCGCGCTTCTTCCGG
This sequence comes from Burkholderiales bacterium, assembly GCA_017880775.1. Classification (GTDB taxonomy): domain Bacteria; phylum Pseudomonadota; class Gammaproteobacteria; order Burkholderiales; family SG8-39; genus JADGRQ01. The sequence continues at coordinate 58,392 of JADGRQ010000003.1, forward strand.
GTAAGGGAAAACATGCTCTTCGCGTCCTTCGCCGATCAGCCGCTGTTTGCCGATCCAGAATTCCGGATCGATCAGGTCGAGGTGATACTCGAGGAATATCGCCCGCATGCGCGGGTCCGAGACGAGGAAGCCGCCGAACTGCTCCGGAAAGACGTCATGCGGCCCGATTGAATAGTAGGGTTCGGCCGACATTTCCTCTTCGTGGTTGCGCGGCGCCGGAATGCGCCGGAAATTGCATTCGGTCATGTACACGATCTCGTCGTAGTCGTAGAACACTACGCGATTGTGACGCGTCACCCCGAAGTTCTTGAGCAGCATGTCGCCCGGAAAGATGTTGGCGCCGGCGAGCTCCTTGATCGCGCTGCCGTACTCGCGCAGCACGTGGCGTTGCCGATCCGCGTCGCCGTCGCGTAGCGCTTCCTCGAGGTACAGGTTGAGCGGCTGCATGCGACGCTCGATATAGACGTGCTTGATGACCACGCGGTCGCCGTCGATCTCGATGTTCGATGCCGCCTCGGACTTGAGCTCCTCGAGAAGCGCGACATCGAACCGCTCCAGCGGCAGCGCGACCAGCGAGTACTCAAGCGTGTCCGCGAGGCGGCCGACCCGGTCGTGGTACTTCACCAGCAGATACTTCTGTTTGACCGTCGCGCGGTCCATCTCCTTGGGAGGGGCGAAGCGGTCGCGGATCACCTTGAACACGTACGGGAACGACGGCAGCGTGAATACCAGCATCACCATGCCCTTGATCCCGGGCGCGGTGACGAAATTGTCCGACGAGTGCGTCAGGTGGTAGTGCAGGTCGCGGTAAAACACGGTTTTGCCCTGCTTGTGCAGTCCCACCGCCATGTACATCTCGGCGCGCGGCTTCTTCGGCATCAGTTGCCTCAGGAACGAGATGTACGCCGCCGGCACCTCCATGTCGACAAAGAAATAGGCGTGCGCAAACGAAAACAGGACCAGCAGCTGGTTTTGCTCGAGCAGCAGCGTATCGAGATACAGTTCCTTGCGTTCGTTCTGCAGGATCGGCACCGCGAACGGCAGCTCCACATGGCCGTTCATCGCCTTGCCGACGATGTAGGCCGCCATGTTGCGGAAGAATAGGGAACCGAGCACCTGGATCTGCAGGTTCGGCCGTGCACGCGTCGGCCGCGCGAAGTGTGTGCGCAGCGCGTGCACCACGTTGCGCAGATCGCGATGCAGGTCCTCGAACGGGTTCGCCAGCCCGATGTCGCGCACGATCGACTCGAGCGTCGCGCGCAGGCCGGCACCGCCCTTGCGCGGATAGTAGCTGCGGTAGGCCGGCGTCGCGCCCTCGAGATGCTCGGTTGCGACGGCCGGTCGCCAGAAGATGAACTCGTTGCGGTAGTAGCGCCGGTGCAGTACCTGGCAGGCGACCGAGTTGAAAAAAGTCTCCGCCAGTTCCGGCTGCCGGTGCTCATGGAGCAACGGGATGTAGGACAGCTTGATCGCCGGCCACAGCGATTCATCGTGCTCGGTTTGCGGATAGGCGGCGAGCAGGCTTGCCACGGCTTCGGCCACGCGCTGGTCGTACATCTGGATGCGCGACCGAACCAGCTCCCGCATCGCCGGCCAGTCGGCCCGCTCGAAGCAGTGGCGCGCCTTCGCCGCGGCTGCGCGAAACAGGCGGTAGTGCTTGTCGAAGCCCTCGAGGATGCTGCGCGCGACCTCGGCTGCAGTCAGCGCGCGCAGCGCTACCCCGGCGGAGAGCGGCTCCACCGAGGCGGGGCGGGCAGCCGGCTGGTTCATCCGCTTGGCGCCGGTTCAGGTGTTATACCGCGGCGAGCTTGGCTTTCTTCTTGTCGTCGAAGAATTGTTCGTCTTCGGTCGAGCCGTGCAACGCGGTGGTCGACGCTTTGCCGCCCGAGACCGTCTGCGTCACGTCGTCAAAGTAGCTGGTGCCGACCTCGCGCTGATGCTTGACGGCGGTGAAGCCTTTCTCGGCCGCGGCGAATTCCTTCTGCTGCAGTTCGACGAAAGCGCTCATGTTGTTGCGCGCGTAGCCGTGTGCGAGTTCGAACATCGAGTAGTTGAGCGAGTGGAACCCGGCCAGCGTGATGAACTGGAACTTGTAACCCATTGCGCCGAGCTCGCGCTGGAACTTTGCGATGGTCGCGTCATCGAGATTGCGCTTCCAGTTGAACGACGGCGAGCAGTTGTAGGCGAGCATCTTACCCGGGAATTTCGCTTGGATGCCTTCGGCAAACCTGCGCGCGAACTCCAGGTCCGGTGTGCCCGTTTCGCACCACACCATATCGGCGTACTGGGCATATGCGAGGCCGCGCGAAAGCGCTTGGTCGAAGCCCTTCCTGGTGCGGTAGAACCCATCCGACGTTCGCTCGCCGGTCAGGAACGGCTTGTCGTTCTCGTCGAAATCCGAGGTCACGAGATCGGCGGCCTCGGCGTCGGTGCGCGCAAGCAGCACGGTGGGAACACCCATGATGTCGGCGGCGAGCCGTGCCGCAATCAGCTTCTGGACATTTTCCTGGGTGGGCACCAGCACCTTGCCGCCCATGTGGCCGCATTTCTTGACGCTGGCGAGCTGGTCCTCGAAGTGCACGCCGGCGGCGCCCGCGTCGATCATCGCCTTCATCAGCTCGAATGCATTCAGCACGCCGCCGAAGCCCGCCTCCGCGTCCGCCACGATGGGCGCGAAGAAATCGATGTCGCCCTTGCCCTCCATGGTCTGGATCTGATCGGCGCGAGCCAGCGCATTGTTGATGCGCTTCACGACCGTCGGCACCGAGGAAACCGCGTAGAGAGACTGGTCGGGGTACATCGAGAGCGAATCGTTGGCGTCAGCCGCGACCTGCCAGCCGGAAAGATAGATCGCCGGCACGCCCGCCTTGACCTGCTGCATCGCCTGGTTGCCGGTGAGCGCACCGAGCGAGTTCACGAACGGTCGCTCGTTGCACATCTTCCAGAGTTTTTCCGCACCGAGCTTGGCCAGCGTGTGTTCGATTTTCACGCTGCCGCGCAGGCGCATAACATCTTCGGCTGTGTAGCCGCGCTTCAGGCCCTTCCAACGTGGGTTATCCGCCCAGTCCTTCTTCAGTGCGGCGATCTCTTGTTCGCGTTTCAGCATTTCGGTCCCCTTACGTGAAGTCCACCGTTCAAAATGAGCGAAATTAATAGCGCACTGCAATAATCGCAAGATATCAAGAAAAAATCCAGAATATCTTTGGTTAACAAATGATTACGATGTCTCTATTCCGTAATACGAAACGACATTTCACGGCCCTTGCGCGCCGCAAAATACTTTTCTTCCAAGCGTGACGGGCCGCTGCGGCAGCTCAGGTCTGAACCAGCTTGCGGTGCTTGTGGATGCTCATCAGGATGCCGATGCCGACGAACAGCGTCGCGAGCGCGGTGCCGCCGTAGGAAATGAACGGAAGCGGCACGCCCACCACCGGGAGGATCCCGGTGACCATGCCCATATTGACGAACGCGTAGGTAAAGAAAGTCAGGGTGATCGAGGCTGCCAGCAGGCGCGCGAAAGAGGTTGGCGCGTTGGCCGCGATCATCAGCCCGCGGGCGATCAGGAGGATGTAGAGCCCGAGCAGCAGAGCGTTGCCGACCAGGCCGAACTCCTCTGAGAACACCGCAAGGATGAAGTCGGTGTGTTTTTCCGGGATGAACTCGAGATGTGTTTGCGTGCCCTTCAACCATCCCTTGCCGCCGATGCCGCCCGAGCCGACCGCAATGGTCGACTGGATGATGTGGTACCCGGCGCCGAGCGGGTCCTGAGTCGGGTCGAGCAGGGTGAGGATGCGACGCCTCTGATAGTCGTGCAGCAGGCCCCAGAGCGGTGCCAGGCCCGCGAGCGTGGCGGCGCCTACTCCGAGCAGAACCTTCCAGGACAGGCCGGCGAAGAAAATCACATAGAAACCCGCGGCCGCGACAAGTACGGCAGTGCCCAGGTCGGGTTGGCGCGCGATCAGCACCACCGGCACGACAAGCATCACGCCCGCGACGAAAAATTCCCGAGCGCGCAGACTCGCTTCGTGACGGTGGAACCACCACGCGAGCATCAGCGGCATCGCAATCTTCATCACCTCGGCGGGCTGGAAGCGCGTCACGCCGACATGTAGCCAGCGGCGCGCACCGTTTACCACGTCGCCGAACAGCGCTACTGCGATCAGCAGCAGCAGGCCCGCGGCGTAGGCGGGCACGGCGAAACGCATCAGCGTCTGCGGCGGGATCTGGGCCATCAGCCACATCAGACCGAACGCGACCAGCAGGTTCATCGCCTGCCCCGTGACGCGCGCGGGCAGGTCATAGCTGGCGCTGTACAACGTCGCCAGGCCGAGCGCGACCAGCGCAACCGCGATCATCAACAGCGCGCCGTCGATGCCGGCCGACAGGCGCGCGATGATCCGGCGGGGGGTAAACTGGATCAACTCCATGCGATCGGCAGCGTCAGTCGGCCTCCTCCTCTTCGTCGTCCGCGTCGGCCGGCCTCGAAGCGGATTCGGGCTGGGTGCCAAGCAGGTAATAGTCGAGAACCGCGCGCGCCAGCGGCGCGGCTACCGAGCTGCCGTGCCCGCCATTCTCGACCAGCACGGCGAGCGCGATCTTCGGGCTCTCCGCCGGCGCGAACGCGATGAACAGTGCGTGATCCCGGTGCCGCTCGGCGACGCGCTTTTCGTCGTATTTTTCACCCTGCCTCATCGCGATCACTTGGGCGGTGCCGGTCTTGCCGGCAAACGTGTAGGGCGCACCCGCCCCGGCTCGGGCAGCCGTCCCTCCGGGGCGCGTGACGTCGACCATCGCGCTCTTCACCAGCGCGACGTGCGCCGGATTGAAGCTCGCGCCGCGCTCGGGCGAGGACTCGAGCGAACGCATTTCGCCGGTGCGAGCATTTTCCACTCGCGCCACCAGGTGCGGGTGGTACCCGGCGCCGTTCGCCGCAAGGATCGCGGTTGCGTATGCGAGCTGCACCGGCGTGGCGAGGTTGTAACCCTGGCCGATCGCCACCGAGATCGTGTCGCCGGCAAACCATTTCTGCCTGTAGCGCTTCATCTTCCAGTCCTGCGAGGGCAGCAGGCCCGACTTCTCGCCGTCGATGTCGATGCCGGTCTTCGCACCGAAGCCGAACCGGCTTATGAAGCCGTGGATGTTGTCGATGCCCAGTTCGTTGCCCAGTCCGTAGTAGTAGGTGTCGCACGAGATCACGATCGAGCGATGCATGTCGACCGCGCCGTGACCCCCCGCCTTCCAGTCGCGCCAGCGGTGCGAAACCCCCGGCAGCGAAAAAAATCCCGGATCACTGATGGTGTAGGAGGCCGAGCGCTTGCCCAGTTCGAGCGCCGCGAGTGCCATGAACGGCTTGAAGGTCGATCCCGGTGGGTACTGCCCGGTCAGCGCCCGGTTGTTGAGCGGCCGGTCGGGCGATGAGTTGAGCGCTTCCCAGCTCGCGGCGTCGATGCCGTCCACGAACAGGTTGGGATCGAAGCCCGGCTTCGAGACGAGCGCAAGCACGCCGCCCGTGGTCGGATCGATGGCCACCAGAGCACCGCGCCTGTCGCCGAACGCCGCCTCGGCCACTTCCTGCAGCTTGATGTCGAGCGTGAGTGTGAGGTTGTTGCCCGATTGCGGCGAGGTACGCGACAGCGTGCGAATGCCGCGGCCCGCGGCGTCGATTTCGACCTGCTCGACGCCGGCGGCGCCGTGCAGTTCCTGCTGGTAACTGGCTTCAATGCCGGTCTTGCCGATGAAGTCGGTGCCGCGGTAATTCGCCGCCAGTCCCTCCTCGTCGAGCTTTTCCTTCTCGGCCTGGTTGATGCGGCCTATGTAGCCGATCACATGCGAGGCGAGTTCGCCCTTCGGGTACTGGCGGAACAGGCGCGCCTTGATCTCCACGCCGGGAAAGCGATACCGTTGGGCGGCGAAGCGCGCCACTTCCTCGTCGGACAACCGCGTCCGGATGGGAATCGATTCCGCATTGCGCAGTTCCTGCATCAGTTTGCGAAAGCGCGTGCGATCCTTCGCCTGGATCTCGATCACATCGGCCAGTTCGTTTACCGTGCGCTCCGGGTCCGCGACCTTGCCCGGCATGATCTCGAGCGTATACGCCGAGTAGTTGCGCGCCAGCACCACGCCGTTGCGATCAAGGATCAGGCCGCGGTTGGGCGCAATGGGCACGACCGAGATGCGATTGTCTTCGGCCTTGGTGTGGTAGAAATCGTACTGGATCACCTGCAGGTAGACGAAGCGCGCCGCAAGCAGAGCAAACGCCACGCTCACCGCGATTGCGGCGATGCCGATGCGCAGCTGGAAGTGGTACAGCTCGCGCTGGTGGTTTTTCAGTTCGGCTAGACGCATGTCATGCGTGGGAAACTGAAAAGGGGGAGAGGCATACTGCCGGAGCCCGCCTTTCTCATATGGGTCGCGTCTTGTCGATCTCGACCGATCGCCTCTGCGGGATCAGCAGGACGAAGGTGAGCACCGGCCAGAGCGCCGCGCCGAGCAGCGGCCCGACCAGCAGCCGCCAGCCGGGAAAATCGGCCCCCGCGGCCATGCGCACCACGATCGCAACCATCTGCGCGGCGACCAGCAGCAGCGCCACGTGCAGCGCCTGCTGGGTCATTGGAAACCACTGGATGCGCCGCGACAGCGTCAGCGCACCGAAGGCGAGCATCGAGTAGGCGAGCGCGTGCTGCCCGAGCAGCACGCCGCTGCCCGCGTCGGTGAGCAGGCCGAGCAGCCAGCCGATGCCGAGGCCGACCAACCGCGGCTGTCGCACGCACCAGAACGCGAGCACCAGGGCGACGAAGTCCGGCGCAAGCGCGGGGTCGCGCCACGGCAGGAAATTGACGAACAGCGCGAGCGCGAACGAAGCGACCACGGTCGTCACGCGCACCGGGAGCAGGATGTGCTGGGGGCGCGGCTCGCTCTTAACCGCCATCGGCCCCATCCTTGCGCCGTCGTTTGCCCTTCACCGCCTTGCGCTCACTCTCGGCGTCATCGGGCAGCACAAGCCGCTTCGGTTCATTTGCGAGTACCAGCAGGTAGCGGTTGCGCTCCACACCCGCCGCCGGCTGGCAGACGATGCGCGCGAAAGCATACGCCGCGTCACGCTCGATGCGCACCACGCTTGCGACCGGCAGTCCGGGCGGGTAGGTCCCGTCGATGCCTGATGTCACTAGCTGGTCGCCGTTCTGGATTTCGGCATTGGCCGCCATGAAGCGCAGCTCCAGCGTGCCCGATGCGCCCGCGCCGAAGGCGACCGCGCGCAAGCCGGTGCGCAGCACCTGTACCGGGATCGCGTGGTCCTTGTCGGTAAGCAGCGTGATTTCCGCAACCATCGGATACGCGCGCGTGATTTGTCCAACGACGCCGAGCTCATCGACCACCGCCTGGCCGGCACGGATGCCCTGCCCAGTTCCCTTGTCGACGATCAGCTTGCGCGCGAACGGATCGCGACCTGAATAGAGCGCTTCGACCGGCGTAGCGGCAAATGGCAGCCGCTCGGCCGCGCCGATCAGCCTGCGCAACTGCTCGGTTTCCGCGGCGGCGGCCTCATAGCGCAGCGCCTGCTGGCTGGCGGCGAGCAGCCGGGAGCGCAACTCGGCGTTTTCGCCGAGGAGCGCGGACTGGCTGGTGAAGAACCCCGAGATGCGCTCGAGGAAATGCCCGGGCGCGGCGGCGATGCTCTGCAACGGATAGGCGGCTGCGGCAAGCGCGCTGCGCAGCGCTTCGGCGTAACGGAAGCGCGCATCGATCACCAGCAACGCGACGGAAAGAGAAGCGAAAAAAGCGAGCCGGACGAGCGGAGCAGGGCCGCGTTTGAAGAACGGCGGCGGTTGGTGCTCCATCAGCGCAGGAAAGGAGGTTGCCCCCTTTCACTCAGTCATCGGTGAAGATCCGGCCGAAGTGCTCCATCTTCTCGAGCGCCTTGCCCGAGCCGCGCACCACGCAGGTAAGCGGATCATCGGCGACGATCACCGGCAGTCCGGTCTCCTCCATCAGCAACCGGTCGAGGTCGCGCAGCAGCGCGCCGCCGCCGGTGAGCACCATGCCCTTTTCCGCGATGTCAGCGCCGAGCTCGGGCGGCGTCTGCTCGAGGGCGCTCTTGACTGCGGAGACGATCTGATTGAGCGGCTCGGTGAGCGCCTCGAGAATCTCGTTGGAACTGATGGTGAAGCTGCGCGGGATGCCCTCGGCCAGGTTGCGGCCCTTGACCTCCATCTCGCGCACCTCCGATCCGGGAAACGCCGAGCCGATCTGCTTTTTGACGTTCTCGGCCGTGGGCTCGCCGATCAGCATGCCGTAATTGCGGCGGATGTAATTGATGATCGCTTCGTCGAATTTGTCGCCGCCTACGCGCACGCTGCCCGAATACACCATGCCGCCGAGCGAGATGACGCCGACCTCGGTGGTGCCGCCGCCGACGTCCACCACCATCGATCCGGTCGCCTCCGCGACGGGAAGGTCCGCGCCGATCGCCGCCGCCATCGGTTCCTCGATCAGGTACACCTGGCCGGCGCCTGCACCGATGGCGCTCTCGCGAATCGCGCGCCGCTCGACCTGGGTCGAGCCGCACGGCACGCAAATGATGATGCGCGGGCTGGGCGAGAACAGGCGCGAATCGTGCACCTTCTTGATGAACTGCTTGAGCATCTGCTCTGTGACGGTGAAGTCGGCAATCACGCCGTCCTTCATCGGCCGGATGGCGACGATGTTGCCCGGCGTCTTGCCGAGCATCATCTTCGCTTCCTTGCCGACTGCCTGAATCGTTTTCTTCGCGTTAGGCCCGCCTTCCTGGCGGATCGCAACCACCGACGGCTCGTCGAGCACGATGCCCTTGCCGCGCACATAGATCAGCGTGTTCGCGGTGCCGAGGTCGATGGCGAGGTCGTTGGAAAAATAACTGCGCAGGAAGCCGAACATTTGCGTAGCAGGCCCCTCTCGGGTTGCGCCTCAACTCCGGTGGCTAAGGCTGTGTCAATAAAGCGCTCTATGATACCCTAACGCGACCGGCGAATGACAGGTCGGCGGGCCCTTCGGGCAGCCCCTGATGGCCCGGTACGACTTCGTTTCCCGCCATGTCCCTCAGCCTCGACGACGTCCAACGCATCGCCCTGCTTGCGCGTATCGCGATCGACCCGGGCGAAGAACAGACCGTGCTCGACGGTCTGAACCGCGTGATGGAATTGATCGGGGAGATGCAGGCCGTGGACACGACCGGCATCGAGCCGATGTCCCATGCGCTCGACGTGACCCAACGCCTGCGCGAGGATGTGGTCAGCGAGGTCGACCAGCGCGCCCGGTACCAAGCGAACGCACCGGCCGTCGAGAACGGGCTGTACCTCGTGCCCAAGGTGATCGAGTAGAGCTCCGCCCTGCACCGTGCTCAATTCCTCGCTGTCTGAACTGTCCGCTGCGCTCGCGGGCGGGAAACTTTCCAGCGTCGAGCTGACGCAGATGTTCCTCGCGCGCATCGCCCGGTTGAACGGAGCGCTGAACGCGTTCATCACCGTCGATGAGGAGCGCAGCCTCGAGTGCGCGCGGCGCGCCGACGCAGCGCGGCTGCACGACGCGGTGGGCCCGCTCAACGGTATCCCGATCGCCCACAAGGATATCTTCTGCACCAGCGGCGTGCGCACGACCTGCGGTTCGCGCATGCTTGCGAACTTCACGTCGCCCTATGACGCGCACGTGGTCGAACGCTTTGCCGCCGCTGGTGCGGTACTGCTTGGCAAGACCAACATGGACGAGTTCGCGATGGGTTCATCCAGCGAGACCTCGTGGTTCGGCCCGGTGCGTAACCCTTGGGACACGACGCGCGTTCCGGGGGGGTCCTCCGGGGGCTCGGCGGTCGCGGTGGCGGCACGCCTTGCGCCCGCCGCCACCGGAACTGACACCGGCGGATCGATCCGACAGCCGGCAGCGATGTCCGGGATTTCGGGGCTCAAGCCCACCTATGGTGTGGTTTCCCGCTATGGGATGGTCGCGTTCGCGTCGTCGCTCGATCAGGCCGGGCCGATGGCCAAGAGCGCTGCGGACCTGGCGCTGCTGCTCAACGTCATGGCGGGCTTTGACGAACGCGACTCGACCAGCCTCGAGCGCGAGCCCGAGGACTACGCGCGAGACCTGGACAAACCGCTCGCTGGACTGCGCATTGGCCTTCCGCGGGAGTATTTCAGCGAGGGCGTCGATACGGACGTCGCGGCGCGGGTATGCGAGGCGATTCGCGAGTTCGAAACGCTCGGTGCCAGCACCGTCGAGGTGAACCTTCCCAACACGCGGCTGTCGCTGCCGTCGTATTACGTGCTCGCCCTGGCGGAGGCGTCGTCCAATCTTTCGCGCTTCGACGGCGTTCGCTATGGCCACCGCGCCGCGCAGTATCGCGACCTCCTGGACATGTACTGCAGATCGCGCGCCGAGGGATTCGGCGCGGAAGTGAAGCGGCGCATCCTGATTGGCACGTATGTGCTGTCGGCGGGTTATTACGACGCCTACTACCTGCAGGCGCAGAAGCTGCGGCGCCTGGTCGCGCGCGACTTCGCTGCGGCATTCGGCGGCTGCGACCTGATCATGGGCCCCACCGCGCCAGGCACGGCGTTCCCGCACGGCGCGAACACCGACGACCCGGTGCAGATGTACCTCAACGATATCTTCACCATCGCGGTCAACCTCGCGGGACTGCCGGGAATGTCGATTCCGTGCGGATTCGACTCGCGCGGTCTGCCGGTCGGCTTGCAGATCATCGGAAATTATTTTTCCGAGGCGCGCATGCTCGGCGCGGCGCACCGCTACCAGCTTGCGACTGATTGGCACGCGCGCGTGCCGACGGAGACGCCATTGTGAACTGGGAGATCGTGATCGGCATCGAGACGCACGCCCAGCTCGCCGCTGCGAGCAAGATCTTCTCGGGCGCCTCGACCGCCTATGGCGCCGCGCCCAACACCCAGGCGAGCGCGGTGGACATCGCTCTGCCGGGCGTGCTGCCGGTGCTCAACAAGCGCGCGGTCGAATGCGCGATCAAGTTCGGGCTGGCGGTCGGCGCGACGATCAACCGGCGTTCGGTGTTCGCGCGCAAGAACTACTTCTACCCCGACCTGCCCAAGGGCTATCAGATCAGCCAGTATGAGCTGCCTATCGTAAAAGGTGGATCGCTGACGATTCTCACCAAGCAGGGTGAGAAAACAGTGAGGCTTACTCGCGCGCATCTTGAAGAGGACGCCGGCAAGTCGCTGCACGAGGATTTTCACGGGATGAGCGGCATCGACCTCAACCGGGCTGGAACGCCGTTGCTGGAGATTGTCACCGAACCGGACGTGCACTCTGCGGAGGAGGCGGTGGCCTACGCCAAGGCGTTGCACGCGCTGGTGCGCTGGATCGATATCTGCGACGGCAACATGCAGGAGGGTTCGTTCCGCTGTGATGCCAATGTCTCCGTGCGAAAGCCGAACGCGCCGCTCGGTACGCGGGCCGAAATCAAGAACTTGAATTCCTTTCGCTTCATGGAGCAGGCGATCCAGTATGAGGTGAAGCGCCAGATAGAGATTCTCGAGGATGGCGGGAAGCTCGTGCAGGAAACACGCCTCTACGACCCCGATCGCGACGAGACGCGGTCGATGCGATCGAAAGAGGATGCGCACGACTACCGTTACTTCCCGGATCCGGATCTGCTGCCGCTGGAGGTGTCGGAGGCATGGATTGAGCAAGTCAAGGGCTCGATGCCGGAACTACCGCAAGCGCGATACGGCAAACTCATTGCATACGGGCTTTTGCCCGATCAGGCGAATCAGCACATGTCCAGTCGTGAATCGTCGACGTTCGCATTGTCTGCATTTACCGGGGCATCAAGAAACGATATTCCGAGCCTTTCAAACTGGATTACGGGTCCATTGAGTGCGAAATTGAATGAGGAGAGTCTTGAGTTCGCGCAAAGCCGGGTCACGTCAGAGCAGTTGCGCAGGCTAGTCGCCCGTATTGACGATGGGACGCTTTCCAGAAAGATGGCAAAGGAAGTGTTCGACGCGATGTGGTCCGGCGAAGGCGACGCCGACGCCATCATCGAGAAGCGCGGCCTGAAACAGCTCTCCGATTCTACCGCGGTCGAGAAGATCGTCGACGAAGTGCTCGCCGCCAACGCAAAGCAGGTCGAGGACTACCGCGCCGGTAAGGCCAAGGCTTTCAATGCGCTGATCGGCCAGGTGATGAAGGCGACCAAAGGCAAGGCCAATCCGCAGCAGGTCAACGAGATTCTGCGGCGCAAGCTCTCCGGCTGAGGGCTATTTCTTGGCATCCTTCGTGGCGGAGTCCTTCGCCGCCGCCGGCGCGTCCACCGGTGCCGCGCCGCCCTTGTTCAACTCCACGAAGCGCCTCTTGTCTTCGTCGTACTTGGCATTGATGGTGTCGACGTCCTTTTTCTTCGCAGCCAGCAGTTGCTGTGCCGCGTTGAGGTCGATCTCGTTGTTCGTGACGTCCTCGGACAGCTTGGCGGGCGGCTTGTTCCTGCCCTGGTAAAACTCCATCTCTCTTTTCAGTTCCTGGCCGCGTTTGTCGATCTGCGCGATCCGGCCTTCGATCTCCTTGACCGCCACTTCGTTGTCCTGCAGCGCGCGATGACGGGCAAAGGCGATGTCCTTCTCGCTGGTGTAAGTCTCCAGCAGCGCGCGGTTGCGACGCGCTTCGTCCTTTGCCGCAGCGGCAGCTTCGGCGTTCCTCTTGTCTTCGGCTTCTTTTGCGGCGCGCTGTTCGAGGGTGAGCGGCGCCGCGACGCGCTTGACGACATTGCCGGACTTGTCGAGGTACTCGACCGCCTGTCCGACGCACTGCGACGGCACGGTCTGCCCGAAATACTTCTTGCCGTCCTTGCCGACGCAGCGGACCGCCTGCGCGTGAAGCGCGAGCGGCAGCGCGGCGGCGAACACCGCAAGCGTAGCGACGACTTTCAAGCGATGCATTTCTGTCCCCCGTAAGGACGCCCGTCGAACAAGCGCATTCTCCGTCATTCCATGCCTGCGCTCAAGGAGCGGTTCATCCGCACCAACGTGCGTGCCTGCGCGCCGGTTGACGCTTGCCGTGCGCTAGAATCGCAGTCACCATCCGCGCGAGCCGCCCATGAATTTCGCCGACAAGGCCCTGATCGCCGAGATCACCGCAAAAATGCTGCTCGAGGTCAACGCGGTGCTGTTCTCGGACGAAAAGCCGTTCATTTTCACTTCGGGCTGGGCGAGCCCGGTGTACATCGACTGCCGCAAGCTGATCTTTTATCCACGTATCCGCACCCAGTTGGTGGATTTCGCTGCCGTCACGCTTGCGCGTGACGCCGGGTTCGAGCAGTTCGACGTGATCGCGGGCGGCGAAACAGCGGGAATCCCGTATGCGGCGTGGATCGCCGACCGGCTCGGGCTGCCGATGCAGTACATCCGCAAGAAGCCAAAGGGCTTTGGGCGCAATGCGCAGATCGAGGGCGACATCAAGGAGGGTGCGCGCACGCTGCTGGTCGAGGATCTCACCACCGACGGACGCTCCAAGATCAACTTCTGCAAGGCGCTGCGCGATGCCGGCGCGATCGTCGATCACGTTTTCGTCAACTTCTACTACGACATCTTTCCCGAGTCGAAAAAGACGATGAGCGACCTTGGCGTGAAATTGCACCACCTTGCCACCTGGTGGGACGTTCTGCGCGTGGTGAAGCAGGGAGGCTACCTGCAGGCCGCGCAGATCGACGAAGTCGAGAAGTTCCTGCGCGCACCTGCCGGGTGGTCGGCGGCGCACGGCGGCGTTTCGAGCTTCCCTTCCGCGTGAAGGTCCTCACCCTCAACGTCAACGGCATCCGCTCGGCCGCGAAGAAAGGGCTTTACCGCTGGCTCCAGGCGCAGCGGGCCGATGTCGTCTGCCTGCAGGAGCTGAAGGCGCAGGAGTCCGATCTAGACGAGACGATGCGCGCGCCGAAGGGCTACGCCGCGTATTTCTCGGTTGCGCAGAAGAAGGGTTACAGCGGCGTGGCGCTCTACAGCCGCTACGCCCCGGACAAGATCGTCAAGGGCTTTGGTGTGCGCGAGTTCGACGCGGAAGGGCGCTACCTCGAAGCCCGGTTCGGCAATCTCTCGGTGGTTTCGGTCTATCTTCCCTCCGGCTCGAGCGGGCCGCATCGCCAGGACTCGAAGTTCCGGTTTCTGGAAGCGTTCCTGCCGAAACTGCGCAAGCTCAAGGCGAGCGGACGCGAAGTCATCCTGTGTGGCGACTGGAACATCGCGCACCAGCAGATCGACCTCAGGAACTGGCGCTCGAACCAGAAGAATTCCGGTTTCCTTCCGGAAGAGCGCGCTTGGCTCACGCAGGTGATCGAGCAGGTCGATTTCGTGGACGTGTTCCGGCGGCTGAACGCCAAGTCCGAGCAGTACACCTGGTGGTCCAACCGAGGCCAGGCCTGGGCAAAAAATGTCGGTTGGCGCATCGACTACCAGTTTGCGACTCCGGGCGTCGCGCAGACCGCGCGGCGCGAGTCGATCTACAAGAAGAAGCGATTCAGCGACCACGCGCCGCTCATCATCGAGTATGAGTGGAAGCTCGACGGCTGATTACCTGAAGATCTTCCGCAGCCGGAAGATGCTGCTGCTGCTGCTGCTAGGATTCTCCTCGGGCCTGCCGCTCGCGCTGACCGCTGGAACTCTGCAGGCCTGGCTCGCCTCGGAGCGGGTGGATATCGTCGCAATCGGGTGGTTCGCGCTGGTCGGCCAGCCTTATACCTACAAATTTCTCTGGGCGCCGGTGATGGACCGTTACGCGCTTCCGTTCCTGGGGCGGCGCCGCGGCTGGCTGCTCGTCACCCAGGTGACGCTCGCCTGCGCGATCGTCTTCATGGGCACGCTTTCGCCGGCGGATTCCGCGTGGCTTCTCGGGGGGTCCGCGCTTGCGGTCGCGTTCCTTTCGGCATCGCAGGACATCGTGTTCGATGCGCTGCGCACCGACTGGCTGGAGCGCGGGGAGCGAGGTGCCGGTGCTGCCGTCTCGGTGCTCGGCTACCGCCTTGCGATGCTGGTCTCGGGCGCGGGCGCACTGATCCTCGCCGACCAGTGGCTCGGCTGGCACGCGACCTACTGGTTGATTGCGGGGCTGATGGGCGTGGGCATGCTCGCCACCTGGCTGGCCGTCGAGCCGGAACCGAAAGGCGAAGCGCCGAAATCGCTCGATGCGGCGGCGGCAAAGCCGCTTGCCGAGTTCTTCTCGCGTCGGGGCGCTGTGCTGATGCTGCTGGTCGTCGTGTTCTACAAGCTCGGCGACGCGTTCGCAGGTAACCTCACCACGACGTTCCTGCTGCGCGGCCCCGGGTTCTCGCTCACCGAGATCGGTGCCATCAACAAAGGATTTGGCCTGGCTGCAACCATCGCAGGCGCGCTCGCCGGCGGCGCGCTGATGGCGAAAATGCGATTGTTCCGTGCGCTGCTCGTTTTTGGCGCGCTGCAGGCGTTTACCAATCTCGGATTCATGCTGCTCGCGGCGAACGGAAAGAGTTATCCGCTCATGGTCACCGTGATCGGGCTGGAAAACCTTTGCGGCGGGATGGGGACCGCGGCCTATGTCGCGCTCCTGATGGCGCTCTGCGACCGGCGCTTTTCCGCGACGCAGTACGCGCTGCTGTCCGCGCTTTCCGCCGTCGGGCGCGTTTACGTCGGTCCGGCGGCGGGCTATCTGGTCGAAGGCCTGGGCTGGGAACTGTTCTTCCTGTTTACCTTTGTCATTGCGTTGCCGGGACTTGCGCTGCTCGTCTGGGTGCGAGAGCGGATCGAGGCGCTCGACGCTGCGCCGGAATCCTGAGGTAACGCGGGCTTGGCCACGGTCGGCGCGTTCGCGACCTGCAATGTTGGCTTCCGCACCTAGTTTCACATATTTCCATTGCGGAGGCGCATAGACTGTCCGTCTCGGAAAAGTCCCACAGGCCTGGGAGCAGTTCTACACAAGTGAGATCATGAAACGCACTGCATTTCGTTCCCGCAAAGTTCCGGTCGCCTGGAGCGATCCCGAGTATGCCGCGCTGCAGGGCGACTTCGCCGACACCTTCGACGATCGCGTAAGCGAAAGCCTTGTCGATTACGAGGATGAGCGCGAGGCCGTAGAAGTCGTCGTGCAGAGAATGACCCGCACCGTGAACTGACGTGGAGGCGGTGTTGCCGAACAGGTCGATGCGGTCAGTGGTTCGGTGCCGCATCGCGGGATGCCTGGCGGCAGTGTTGCTCGCTGCCCTTGCCGGATGCGGTTCGCTGCCGACCATCGTTCCCGACATGGCAATGCGTCGGGACGAGCCTGTTCAAATGGACGGCGCGCGCGGCCCGCTTTCTACCCGGGAAAGCAAAGCGATCCTCGCGCGGCTCAAGAGCCGCGGCGAACAAACCAGCATCTTCGACCGGCATCTGGCACTGGAAGAGGGCATCGTCGGGAGCCCCTTGGTAGTGGGCAACAGGGCGGTCCTGCTGCAGGACGGTCCGTCGACGTTTGAGGCCATGTTCACGGCCATTCGCAATGCGAAAGACCATATCAATATGGAAACCTACATCATTGAGGACGATGAAGTGGGAAAACGCTTTGCCGACGCGTTGATCGAGAAGCAGGCCCAGGGTGTGCAGGTGAGCCTTATCTACGACAGCGTCGGGTCGATGGATACCCCGAGGGAATTCTTCAAGCGTCTCACCGATCGTGGCATCAGCGTTCTGGAGTTCAATCCCGTCAACCCGCTGGCTGCAAGAGCGGATTGGAACGTCAATCAGCGCGATCACCGCAAACTGCTGGTCGTGGATGGCCAGTCCGGGTTCCTCGGCGGGATCAACATCAGCAGTGTTTATTCGGGGGGGTCGTTCAGCGAGTCATCCAAATCCAAGCAGCGGCGCGACACTGGGCCTCCGTGGCGCGATACCCACCTTCAGCTTGATGGACCCGTGGTCGGCGAGTTCCAGAAACTGTTTCTCGCAACGTGGGAGAAGCAAAAGGGTGAGCCGCTCGCGCCGAGGAATTATTTCCCGCAATTCACAAGCAAGGGCAAGGAGGTCGTGCGCGCCATCGGCAGCTCCCCCGATGAGCCTTACAGCCTGATCTACGCGACGCTGATCTCGGCCATCAGCAGCGCTGAAACCAGCGTGTACCTGACCAACGCCTATTTCGTCCCGGATCCGCAGCTGCTCGCCGCCCTCAAGGACGCCGCGCAACGCGGCGTGGACGTGAAACTCATCCTGCCGAGCAATACCGATTCCTGGCTGGTGTTCCATACCGGACGGTCCTACTATGCCGAGCTGCTGGAGGCGGGAGTAAAAATCCATGAGCGACGCGGCCCGCTGCTGCACGCAAAGACCGCGCTCATCGACGGTGTGTGGTCGACCATCGGATCGACCAACCTCGATTGGCGCAGTTTCCTGCACAATCACGAGGTCAACGCCGTGATCCTGGGACAGGGGTTCGGCGCGCAGATGCGGGCCATGTTCGAGATGGACCTGGCCGTCTGCAATGCCATCACACTTGAAGAATGGGAGCAGCGTTCGATCGGCAATCGCCTGAGGGAAACATTCGCTCGAATGTGGCAACGCCTGCTGTAGACGCCGGGCATTCGTGACAGACGCGGGCGTGGCCGCGAGACAAACAGCGCAAATGAAAGCGGCGTGGATGCCGGTGCGAGTTGTTGCGGCTGCCGTGCTGTGCGTGGGCGCGGCCCTTGCCCATGCCGGCGACGCAGACGTGAATTCGGCCGGCAGCCTGCGCGCGAAGTACGCTGAATTGCGCAACCAGCTCAGCAACAACCAGTTCCAAAAGCCTCTGCATCTGGACTCGAGCGAATCCCCGGATGGCGTGACGGGCGATATATATGCGCTCATCGATCACCCGTTTGCCACGGCGGCTGCGGCGCTGAACAGTCCGGGCGATTGGTGCGAGATTCTGATCCTGCACATCAATACCAAATACTGCCGTGCGTCCACGGGCGGCCGGGGGAGCGTCCTCGACGTACGTATCGGCAAGAAATACGACCAGCCGCTGGATCAGGCCTACCGGGTGGAGTTTGTCTATCGAGTCGCCGCCCAAACCACGAATTACCTGCAGGTGAGGCTGAACGCGGACCAGGGGCCGTTCAGCACGCGCAATTACCGCATCGTGCTCGAGGCAGTTCCGGTGGATAGCGGCCGGACATTCATCCACCTTTCGTATTCATATGCCTTTGGCCTGACGGGACGGCTGGCGATGCAGGTCTATCTCGGCACGATCGGGAGAAGCAAGGTGGGGTTTACCGTCGCCGGGACACAAGCCGACGGCCAGCCCCTGCCCATCGGCGGAACGCGGGGCGTGGTGGAACGCAACACCATGCGCTATTACCTCGCGATCGAGGCCTTTCTCGGCGCTTTGTCCGCGCCGCCGCAGGCACGGCTCGAAAAGCGTCTTCGCGACTGGTTCGCCGCCGCTGAGCGCTATCCGCGCCAGTTGCATGAAATGGAGCAGGGCGAGTACCTCGACATGAAACGCAAGGAGTACCTGCGGCAGCAGGCCGGACTCCTGCAGCCACCGTCATAGCCATCCTCGAGGACGAGGACGACTGGAACAGGCGCTAGCCGGACCGGCGCCGTTCCCGCCGGTTCCTTCTATAATGATCGCAACCGCCTATCTACCGCCATGGCCGAACTTGTCATCCGTCGCGAGAACGGGATCGGTTGGATCCTGTTCTCCAACCCGCCCCGGCCAAACGCCGTCACGTACGAGATGATCGTGGCGCTTCCAGAGGCCGTGGCGCACCACGAGCGCGACCCCAAGGTACGCGTGATCGCATTCGCCGGCGACAACGAACGCACGTTGGTTTCCGGCCCCGACATCACCGAGTTCTCCGCCATGCCCGGCTCGGTCGCCGTCGCCACCACTTACATCACCGCGATGGAGGGCGCTTACCGCGCCGTGGTCGGAACGCGCAAGCCGACGCTCGCCTGCATTCGCGGTGCGTGGTTCGGCGGCGGGCTGTCGGTGGCACTGTATTGCGACCTGCGTATCTGCGCTGACGACGCCGAGTTCTCGCATCCGGGGGTGCGTCTGGGGAGCGCGCTCTCGTACCCCAGCACCAAGCGTCTGGTGGACATGATCGGCCCGGCGCATGCGACCGAACTCCTGTTCACGGGGCGGCGGGTCGCGGCCGCCGAGGCGCTCGCGCTCGGGCTTGTCAACCGTGTCGTGCCCGCAGCCGAGCTGCCTGCCGCCTTTGCCGCGATCTCTGAGGAAATCGGCGAGAACGCGCCGCTTTCGATTGCCGCCGCCAAGGTCGGCATCCGCGCCGCGCTGCTCGATCCGAGGCACGTCGAGATGCGCGAGGTGCAGGCGGCGATCGACGCCGCGCACGCGAGTGAGGACGCGCTCGAAGGCCGCAAGGCCTTGGCCGAAAAGCGCAAGCCGAAGTTCCGCGGTCGCTAGGAGAGGGTAACGGGGGAACCTGGGTTCCCATGTTCCGAGCTAGGCGCTGACGCGATAGACGGCGAGACTGCCGAGGAGATTCGGCAGCAAGCTCACCGGCTTGCCCTCGCGCAGCACGAGACGCTCGAGCACGCGGATCTCGAGCTTGGCACAGAGGTCCTCGAAGTCGACCAGCGTGCAATGGTGTACGTTGGGCGTGTCGTACCACTGATAGGGCAACTCCTTGGAGACGGGCATGTGGCCGCCGACCGCGATCTGCAGCCGTGCCCTCCAGAACCCGAAGTTCGGAAACGACACGATCGCCTCTCGGCCGACGCGCAGCATTTCGCGTAGCAGTGCTTCCTGATGGTGAATGGTCTGAAGGGTCTCGGAGAGAACTACGTAGTCGAACGAGCCATCCTGGAACGCGGACAAGCCGTCCTCCAGGTCCATCTGCAGGACGTTGACGTCGTTCCTGATGCACTCGAGCACCTGGGCGTCATCGATCTCCACGCCGTACCCCGGCGCCTGCCTAGTCTGCCACAGGTGCCTGAGCAGCGTGCCGTCCCCGCAGCCAAGGTCGAGCACCCGTGCTCCCGGTACCACCCAGCGCGCAATGTGCTCGGTTTCGGTCATAGCTCGATGTTGCCGAAATAGGCGCGCAACGCGCCGATATAGCGCGCATCGTCCATCAGGAACGCGTCGTGGCCTTGCGGCGCGTCAATCTCGAGATAGGACAGCACGCGCCGGTTGTCGAGCAGGGCTTTCACGATCGCGCGTGAGCGCGACGACGCAAAGCGCCAGTCCGAGGTGAAGGAGACGACGAGGAAGTTCGCCTGCGCGCGCGCCATCGCCGCTGCGAGATCACCGCCAAAGTCGGCCGCAGGGTCGTAGTAGTCGAGGGCCTTGGTGATGCGCAGGTAGGTATTGGCGTCGAAATAATCCGCGAATTTGTCGCCCTGGTAGCGCAGGTAGGACTCGATCTCGAAGTCAACGTTGAAGTCGTAGCCCGGCGCGCTCTTGCCGCGCAGCAGCCGGCCGAACTTCTCCATCATCGCGTCGTCCGACAGATAGGTGATGTGCCCGATCATGCGCGCGATGCGCAAGCCGCGGCGCGGCACCACCCCTTTTTCGTAATAGTGACCGCCGTGGAAATCTGGATCGGTCATGATCGCCTGGCGCGCCACCTCGTTGAAGGCGATGTTTTGCGCCGAAAGCTGCGGCGTGGCGGCGATGACGATGGCGTGGCGCACGCGCTGCGGAAACGAAAGCGACCATTGCAGCGCCTGCATCGCGCCGATGCTGCCGCCCATCACGGCGGCAAAGCGCTCGATGCCCAGGCGGTCGGCCAGGCGCGCCTGCGCCGCGACCCAGTCCTCGACGGTCACCACGGGGAAGTCCGCGCCCCAGGCTTTGCCGGTGGCGGGATTCGGCGAGGTCGGCCCGGTCGAACCGAAGCAGCTGCCGATGTAGTTCGAGCCGACGACGAAGAACCGGTTGGTGTCAAGCGGCTTGCCGGGTCCGACCATGTTGTCCCACCAGCCGACGTCGTCCGGCTTGTCCGCATACGTTCCCGCCACGTGGTGCGAGGCGTTCAGCGCATGGCATACCAGCACGGCATTCGAGCGCGCGGCATTCAGCTCGCCATAGGTCTCGTAGGCGATCTCGAATTCGGGCAGTGTCGCACCGCCCTTCAATTTGAGCGGCTCGGAGAACTTCGCCTTCCTCGCCTCGACGATCACGCTGGCTCCGAAAACAACAACCCGTTCAGCTTGCGCGAGAACGGGCTTTCTGGAGCCGTCTCTTTAGCTGTATTTGTAACGCGCCCGCAAGCTGAACATCAAATCGGCGCGAGGCGGATTATAGCCGAGCCGAGCCGCGCCGCTTGCCACCAGTGCGTCGACCAGCACGCAGACGTAGCTGTCGCGGGTCTCATATCAGGAATTGAGCTTTGCGATCATCCCGCGCGTCTTCGCGCTGTCGGGCGAGCGCAGCACGCGAGCTGCGAGCGGTGCCAGCTCGCCGAGGCTGGAGCGCAGAATGCGCTCCTTCACCGCCAGCAGTTGCGCCGGGTGCATCGAGAAGTTGCGCAGCCCGAAGCCCAGAAGCAGGCGCGTAAACGCCAGGTCGCCGGCCATTTCGCCGCACACTGCGACCGACATCCCGGCCCGGTTCGCAGTCTGGATCGTGTGCGCCACCAGATGCAGCACGGCCGGGTGCAGCGGGTCGTAGAGATGCGCGACCGCGTCGTCCGTCCGGTCGATCGCCAGCGTGTACTGGATCAGGTCGTTGGTGCCGATCGACAGGAAGTTCAGCCTGCGCATGAACATCGGCAGGGCAAGCGCCGCCGCCGGCACTTCGACCATGCCGCCGATTTCGATGCCGCGGTCGTAGGGCAGGTGCGCTTCGGCCAGCGAGGCCTTGGCCTGGCGCAAAAGTGCGAGCAACTGCTCGATCTCGTGCGCATGCGCGAGCATCGGGATCAGCAGCCGGACACGGCCGAACTGCGACGCGCGCAGGATCGCGCGCAATTGCGTGATGAAGATCTGCGGCTCGGCAAGGCAGTAGCGGATCGCGCGCAGTCCGAGCGCGGGGTTGGGCCCGGCATCGCCGCTTGCGCCGTCGAGCGCCTTGTCTGCACCGATGTCGAGCGTGCGTATGGTCACCGGCAGGCCGCGCATCGCGGCAACCACCGCACGGTAGGCCTCGAACTGCTCGTCCTCCGAAGGCATGACCCGGCGGTTCATGAACAGGAACTCGGTGCGGAACAGCCCGATGCCTTGCGCGCCCGCCTCGCGTGCAGCCTCGACGTCCTGCGGCAGCTCGATGTTGGCGTAGAGCTCGATCGGCGTGCCATCGAGCGTGGTGGCGGGCGTCGTGCGCAGGCGCCTGAGTTTCTGCCGGTCGAGCTCCAGCTGCGACTGGCGCAGCTGGTACTCGCCGAGCACGGCCGGGTCGGGCGCGACGATCAACACTCCCTGCAACCCGTCCACGATCAGCAGATCGTTCTCGCGGATCATGTGGCGCGCGAGGTGCAAGCCGACGATCGCCGGAATGCCCAGGCTGCGCGCGAGGATCGCGGTGTGGGAAGTGACGCCGCCCAGGTCGGTGACGAAGCCGCCGAACTCGTGCTGCTTGAACAGGATCATGTCCGCGGGCGACAGGTCGTGCGCCACCACGATCAGCTTCTGTTCGTCGGATGTCTGCGGAGGGGTCGGCCCCGGGTGGCCGAGCAACGCCTTCAGCACGCGTTCGACCACTTGCTGCACGTCGGCCTTGCGCTCGCGCAGGTACGGATCCTCGATCGCGTCGAACTGCCCGACCAGGCCCTCCATCTGCCGCACCAGCGCCCACTCCGCATTGCATTGCTCGGCGCGGATCAGCGCGCGCGGAACCTCGGAGAGCGTCGAGTCGTCGAGGATCATGCGATGCATGTCGACGAACGCTCCGAATTCGGCCGGAGCGTCAACCGGAATATGCCCGGTGAGTTCGCGCAGCTCGCCGCGCACCAGTTCCAGCGCGGCATCGAAGCGTTCGATTTCCGCGTCGATCGACGCAGCGGGGATCTCGAAATGCGCGACTTCCAGCCGCGCGCTCGAAACCAGGTGCGCGTAGCCGATCGTGATGCCGGCCGAAACGGGCGAGCCGTGCAGGACGAAGTTCACTACTCCGCCTCGTCGAACCTGCTGGCGATCAGCGCGGTCAGCGATTCGAGCGCGGCCTCCGCGTCGCTGCCTTCGGTCTCGATGGTGATCGTCGCGCCCTTGCCTGCCGCGAGCATCATCACGCCCATGATGCTCTTGGCGTTCACGCGCCGGCCATTGCGCGTCAGCCAGACATCGCAGGCGCAGCGGCTGGCGAGCCGCGTGAGCTTGGCCGCGGCGCGCGCGTGCAGGCCGAGCTTGTTGACGATCGTCACCTCAGCCCGGGCCACAGCAGCGATCCGTGTTCATGTGCACCACGCCTTCGTGGCCGCCGCTCATCGCCTTCTCGAGCACGGTCGCCAGCGGAGATTCGCGGTAGGTGAGGGCGCGCACCAGCATCGGCAGGCTCGCACCGGAGACGCCCTCGACCCGCCCGGCGACGAGCAGCCGGGCGGTGATGTTGCCCGGGGTTGCGCCGAAGATGTCGGCCATCACCAGCACGCCTGCGCCCTGGTCAAGCTGTTTGACGAGATCGCGCCCACGCGCAAACAGCGCCTCGGGATCATCCCGGGCGCTGACCGTCAGTTGCCGCACGCCATCGAGCGGCTTGCCGAGCATGTGACCGGCCGACTCGATCAGCGCCTCGCCGAGGGCGCCGTGCGAGATGATCAGGATTCCGACCGCGCCGCGCATCGCTTCAGGCGCGCCTGCCGCGTGGTGCGCTGCACTCTGCCTCGAGCGCATCGACGAACATGGCGGCCACGTTGAACCCGGTCTGGTCCTGAATTTCGCGAAAGCAGGTGGGGCTGGTGACATTGATCTCGGTGAGCCAGTCGCCGATCATGTCCAGGCCGACCAGCAGCAGGCCGCGCGCCGCAAGCCGTGGTCCGAGGGCATCGGCGACCTGCCGCTCGCGCTTTCCGAGCGGCCGCGCTTCGCCCCGGCCGCCGGCGGCCAGATTGCCGCGCGACTCACCCGGCTTCGGAATCCGCGCAAGGCAGTGCGGAACCGGTTTTCCGCCGATCAGCAGAATGCGCTTGTCGCCCTCGCTGATCTCCGGGATGTAGCGCTGTGCCATGACGCTGCGCGCGGTGTTCGCCGCCATGATTTCGACGATCACGTTGCGGTTCGGATCGTCCGCGCGCACCCTGAAAATGTTCTCCCCGCCCATCACGTCGAGGCGCTTCACTATCACGTCGCGCTGTTCGTCGATGAAAGCGTGCAGCCGTTGCGGGTCGCGCGTGACCAGCGTGTGTGCGACGAAGTCCGGAAACTCGGCGATCGCGAGCTTTTCGTTGTGGTCGCGGATTGCGTCCGGTCGGTTGAACACGCGCGCGCCCTCGCGCTCGGCCTGCTCAAGCAGCCAGGTGCTGGTCACGTACTCCAGGTCGAACGGCGGGTCCTTGCGCATCAGCACCGCGTCGAACTCGGCGAGGCGGCGCGGCACTGTCTCCAGCACGCGGTACCAGCTCTCGTCGTCGCCGGTGAGTGCGATGCGCGTGAACTCCGCGCCGACACCGTCGCCACGCTTGTCGCCGCTGCGCCACGCGATCGAGCGCTGCTCGCAGGCCCACACCGTGTGGCCGCGGGCGTGCGCTTCGCGCATCATGCAAACAGTCGTGTCCTTATACGCCTTGAGCGATGCGAGCGGGTCGATGATGAAGGCGAACTGCATGGGGCGGGAAAGCAGGGCCCCGAGTGCGGCCCCGCCGGATTACTTGCGCTTCTTGCCTTCCGGCTTGGCCGCTGCGGCGGACGCAATCGTCCCGTCTGCAGATGCCGCCGGCTCTTTCAGATTCATGCCCGACTGGTTTGCCATGTAGACGATCGCACGCGCGAGCTCGAGGTCCGAAAGATCGGGCAGGCCGCCGCGCGGCGGCATCGCACCCTTGCCTTTGATCGCCGACTGGAGAAGGTGGTCGAGGCCTTCCTTGGCGTGCTGGCCCCAGGCGGCTTTATCGCCGATCTTCGGCGCGCCGGCAACGCCCGCGGCGTGGCAGGCGGAGCAGGTGATTTTCACGATCTCCTCGCCGCTCCTCAAAACGCGCGGCGCATTGGCATCGACCACCTCGACGCGGCCGACGGGCTGGATACGGGCGCTTACTGCCTCGGGTGAGAGCGATTCGGGCTCCGCGTGATGGCCGCCGACGACCATCTGCAGGACCAGCGCAATGCCGAAAATCGGCACCAGGAAGGCGAGCAGGACCACCACAATCAACTGCTGCGGGGTCTTGATGAACGAGGCGTGCTCGTCGACCTCGCTCGCGGGCGCAGACGTCTGGCTCATTGCGCAGATCCTTTGACGCGGATGTTGCTGCAAAGGGCTGATTTTAGCTTGAAATGGCCTCGCTGGAACGCCGCCCGCGTGGACGCTGGCGGTGAAACGGGCTATCCTTCGCGCCTTCGAAAGCGCCCGTAGCTCAGCTGGATAGAGTACTGCCCTCCGAAGGCAGGGGTCGGACGTTCGAATCGTCTCGGGCGCGCCAATTCAGGAGGGGACATCCAAGATGAAACTCCGCCTCGTTGCTTCGCTGGCCATGCTGCTGGCCGCGCCGGTCGTCCTGGCGCAAGGCTACCCGACCAAGAACGTTTCGATGCTCGTGCCGTTCGCCGCAGGCGGACCCACCGACACCGTGGCGCGCGTCATGGCGCAGGCGATGTCCAAGCCGCTGGGTCAGCAGATCATCGTCGAGAACAAGCCCAGTGCCGGCGGCATCCTGGCGGGCGAGCAGGTCGCCAAGGCGAATCCGGACGGCTATACCATCCTGATCCACCACATCGGAATGGCGACCGCGCCGACGCTCTACCGCAACCTGCGTTACAAGCCGCTCGAGGATTTCGAGTACATCGGCCTGATCAACGAGGTGCCGATGACGCTGATCGCGCGGCAGAATTTTCCTGCCAAGGACTTCAAGGAGTTCCTCGCCTATATCAAGGCCAACAAGGCGAAGGTCACCTATGCCAACGCCGGTGTGGGCGCGGCCTCGCACCTGTGCGGCATGCTGTTCATGAGCGCGATCCAGACCGACTTTCTCACCGTGCCGTACAAGGGCACCGGGCCGGCGATGAACGACCTGCTCGGCGGCCAGGTGGATTTCATGTGCGACCAGACCACCAACACCACCGCGCAGATCAAAAGCGGCAAGGTCAAAGTGTACGGCGTGACCACGCTTACGCGCGTGCCGTCGCTGAAGGACATCCCGACTTTGAACGAGCAGGGGTTGAAAGGCTTCAATGTGTCGGTGTGGCATGGGCTGTACGCGCCGAAGGGAACGCCCAAGCCGGTCATCGACAAGCTGGTCGGCGCGTTGCAGGAGGCGCTCAAGGACCCGACGGTGAAGACTCGCTTCAACGACCTGGGCACCGAGCCGATCGATTTGAAGCGCGCGACACCTGATGCATTGCGCGCCTTCCTCAAGAGCGAGATCGACAAGTGGGGCCCGCTGATCAAGTCGGCGGGCGTGTACGCCGACTGATCGCGGCGCGCTACCTGAGGAGGTGCTGGCCAAGCCGCGTCAGTTGAACTCCACCGCAGTCGTTGAACTGCGCCGGGGCAGTCGCTGCCTTATTCCATATCAGGCTTCAGCGGCAACAGGCGAACACGCGAGCGCTTCGGCTCCACAGTCACGATTGCTCCTTCCGCCAACTGCTCGGAGGAGCGCCGGATCGATTCGATCACCGTTGCAGCCAGAGCCTCGAGTGCAACGCTTTCCGATCGGAGCTGTACCACGCTCGGACCGCGATCGCCCGAAGCCGCGATGATTGCCGCAAAATCGAGATCGTGGGTGAACACAACGTGACCGTGCTCAGCCGCCCAAGCGAGAATCTCTTCGTCTTCCGCGGTCGCGCTGCCGACGTTTGACCAATGTACCGCATCGATTCCGGCCGCCCGAATCGTCTCCGCCCAGTGCGGGGACAGATTCATGTCGACCAGAATTTTCATGCGTCCGTGAGCGTCAACTCCGTCTCATCGATTCGCCAGGCGGCATACCGCAGCGCCTGCTGGATGTCCTCGCGCTCAAGATAGGGATAGTCCGCCAACAGCTTCTCCACGGCATGGCCGGCGCCGATCTGACGCACGATCATGCCCACAGTGACGCGCATGCCGCGGATCGTGGGTTTGCCGCCCATGACCTTCGGGTTGTGGGTGATGCGGTCGAATTCCTTCATGGCGATCTGCCTTGGGGTTCGCTTCCCCGCGATTCTACGCCGTAGCACCAAATTGCTCTGACCCCGAGCTACCGCCTCGCCACGGAGAACCCGGATGAACCGAAGTTCCCATCCGTCAAAGGAAAAAGGGCGGACTCGGCCGCCCTTTTTTTGCGGGTGCGTCGCGTCACGCCACGCCGTGTTTTTTGAACCATGCCAGCATGCGCTTCCAGCCGTCTTGTGCTGCTTCCTTGCGGTAGCTCGGCCGGTAATCCGCGTGGAAGGCGTGCGGCATGCCTTCATAGACGTGGATCGGTGACTGCTTGTCCTTGCCGAAGGCGAACAGCGCAGCCCGCATGCGCTCGACCATCGCGATCGGGATCCCTTGGTCCGCGCCGCCATACAGGCCGAGCACGGGAGCATTTAACTGGTCGGCGATGTCCAGCGGCGTGAGCGGTTGTGCCGGCAAGGTCGGGTTCAGCCCGCCGTACCAGGACACGCCTGCCTTGATCTTTTTCGAGTGCGCGGTGTACATCCAGACGGTGCGCCCGCCGCGGCACATGCCGGTGATGCCGAGCTTCTTCGCGTTTGCCTTGCCTTGCTTCTCGACGAATGCGACCAGCGCGTCGAGGTCCGCGAGCATCTGGGTGTCGTCCAGGCTGTTGGCCTTGGCGAGCACTTCCTTGAATTCCGGGATCTTCGACAGATCGCCGATACGGAAGAACGGATCGAGAGTGATGCCGAAATAGCCGGCCTTGGCCAGCCGGCGGCAGATGTCCTTCTGGTACTCGTGCATGCCGAATATCTCAGGGACGACGATCACTACAGGGAATTTGCCGGCCTTCTTCGGCGCGGCGGTGTAGCCGGGCATCTCGCCGCCGGCGACCGGGATTTTTACGTCGGCTACATCCAGGCCTTCTGCCGGGGTGCGAATGGCGGTTTGCGCGATCACCGGTCCCGCGCCGAGCGCGAAGCCCGTGGCGGCGGCGGAGGCGAGAAAGCCCCGGCGCGAAAATTTCACTTCGGGCAACAGGCTCTCCATGTGCGGATCGGCGAACTTGGCGGGGTCGTTCATGCGGTCTCCTCCAGGCAGTTGGTGTGGGCGCCATTGGCATACACTTGCGCGCCGGCATTATTCCATACCGAGGCCGAAATGAGCGCGAATCCGATCAGCCGTTTTCCGATCCCGAAGCTCGAAGAAATGCCGGAGGACATCCGCTCGATGCTTCTCACGGTGCAGCAGAAAGCGGGCTTCATTCCGAACGTGTTCCTTGCGCTTGCGCACCGGCCGGCAGAGTTCCGCGCCTTCTTCGCGTATCACGACGCGCTGATGGAAAAGGAAGCGGGTCTCACCAAGGCGGAGCGCGAGATGATCGTGGTCGCCACCAGCGGCGCGAACGATTGCCAGTACTGCGTCGTCGCGCACGGCGCGATCCTGCGCATCCGCGCGAAGAATCCACTGATCGCCGACCAGGTGGCGGTCAACTACCGCAAGGCCGACATCCCGCCGCGCCAGACGGCCATGCTCGAGTTCGCGATGAAGGTCGCGCTGAACTCAGGTGCGATCGTGGACGCCGACTTCGCGCCGCTGCGCGCGCAGGGTTTTTCCGACGACGACATCTGGGACATCGCCGCGATTGCCGCGTTTTTCGCGCTTTCCAACCGCATGGCGAATGTCACCTCGATGCGCCCGAACGACGAGTTCTACCTGATGGGGCGGGTCGCTAAGGTGAAGTAGTGCGCCGGCGGGCACGTGGTCTTGCTTCGGTCCCGCTCGAGACTTCTCCCGCCGCTTCGGCATGCAGCCAGGCGATGAATGCGTCCACTTCGGAAGTGTTCGCCGCGCGCGCCGAGCGCATCACGTAGTAGCTGCGCGGCGAGGCGATCCCTCGCTTGAAGGGCGCGAGCAGTGCACCGGAGCGCAACTGCTCGCGCAACAGCGGCACCCGCCCGAGCGCGACACCCTGGCCGTTGATGGCGGCCTGGATCAACTGGTCGTAGTGACTGAAATGCAGTGCGCCGGCCGGCTTCAGATCCGGGATCCCGGCGGACTCGATCCATGGTTCCCAGACCAGCCACGGCATTTGGCCCGCGTTGTCCATGTGCAGCAGCACGTGCCGTGCGAGGTCCTCCGGGCGGGTGATCGGCCGCGCGCGGTCGCGGACCAGCGCGGGGCTGCACACCGGAAACACTTCCTCGCCGAACAGCTTCGCGCCGCCCGGGGCGCGCTCCGACGTCGCGTACCGGATCGCCAGCTCAATGCCCGAGCGCTCGAGATCGACGATCTCGTTGTTCGCCGCGATGCGCACGTCGACCTCGGGGTGCGCGCGCGTGAAGCGCGCCAGGCGCGGGATCAGCCATAGCGATGCGAACGAAAGCGGCGTGGTCACGGTCAGCGCGCGCGCCGCATCGCGCCCGCGCAATCGCGCGATCGTTTCATCGAGGCGCTCGAGCATCTCGGTGGCGGCGTGATTGAGCGCCTGACCGCGCTCGGTGAGCGCCAACGCGCGGTGGCGACGCTCGAACAGCGCGAATCCCAGCCGCTCCTCGAGCGAGGCGATCGAGCGGCTCACCGCGGACTGGGTCAGCGCGAGTTCCTCGGCCGCCCGGGTGAACGACAGGGTGCGTGCCGCCGCTTCGAACACCTCCAGCCGGTCGAGCGGGGGGAGGCGGTAGCGTCGGTTAGGCATTACTAATTTTCATGCGAAAGATGAGAAACCGTCGTTTGTAGAAGAGGGAGCAGTCGCCGAGAATTGTCGCACATTTCATGATTCTCATGAATACGAACAGAGGAACTGACCATGGACACGATTGCCGGACCGAAGCTTTACCATTTGGATCGCGCACTGCCCGAGCGGCGCGTACTCAGACTGGCGCATGCCCGCGGTACGCGCATCGTCGCTGTCGCCGGTGACGTCTGGGTCACCGAAGACGGGCGCTACGACGACGTCGTGCTCGCCCCCGGTGAGAGCGCCGTGCTGGAGCGCGACGGCATGGCGATGATCACGACGTTCGACTCCGCAGACGTGGAGATCGTGCCGCCCGCGACTGCCGAAACGAAGTCGTTTGAACGGCCGGCGATCGACACCGAACCGGTGGAGCGCTACACCCGTGCCGCGCGGCGCATGCGTGCGCAGGCGATGGCCGCGGCATTCGCGGATGCTGTCGAATGGCTGCGCGCGAAGTTGCGGCCCGCGCCGCGCACCCGCACCGAGTGCTGCGGCTGACTCCGGAACGGCCAATTGTGGAACGCCTCTGAATTCGGCCGCGCCTTCGCGGTTACCGACACGACCGTGCGGGGCTAGATGGCGTTTCGCAATCAACGGATCCTATGCGCTTTCCCAATCTTCAACTCGCAGCCCTGCCACCCGGCTGAATTCGCCGGTGTTGTGGGTGACGAGTATCAGGTCATGGGCGCGCGCGATCGCGGCAATCATCAGGTCGTTTGCGCCGATGGGCTTGCCTTGTGCCGTCAGATCGGCGCGTATGAGTCCGTAGTCGTGCGTGGCCCGATCTCCGAACGGCAGGCTTTGCAGCGGCGCGGCGAAAATATCCAGGCGCCTGAGGTTGAACTCGACACGTGCGCTGCGTCTTGCGCCATAGAGCAGTTCGGCTCTGACGACACTGCATAAGACGATATCAGCCGGCTCGCAAGCCATGAAGCGTTGCATCACGCCTGCATGGCTCCGATTGAGCAGCCGGATGCAGGTGTTCGCGTCGAGCAGATATTTCACTTCAGCGGCAGCCGTTCCTCCGGCGGCCCTGAAGGCTCGTGGTTGATGGCGTCGTCCCGCGACACGCCTGCGATGCGTTCGAAATAGCCTTCCGGCCAGCCTTGTTCGGCGTCGCGCTTGACCAACGCGGCCACGTATCGGGAGACCGGTTGCCCGGCCTGCGCAGCGCGCCGTTTGATTTGCTCCGCGACCTCATCGGGAACGTAGAAATGCAGTTGAGGCATAGAAAATACCCGCTTATATTTGCTATATGTGGATTCTATGTGGAAAAGAGGCCAGACTCAATGGCACTCGTTGAATCAATCATGCTGTCAGTTGGGAAACACGGCAGGTAGTTTGACGAACACGGATCCCTTTGAGAATCTGCAGTCCGACGCCTACTGGTCCGGTACGGTGTACGCGCCGGTTACGTTCGTCGCGTGGGAGTTCGGTACCTCTGGTGGCTTCCAGATCGACTTCAGTAAGACCAATGCGTTGTATGCAGTGGCTGTGCGCCCCGGCGATGTGGCCGCCCATGTGGCCGCCCCGGTGTCGGAGCCGCAGACGTTCGGGTTGGCACTGGCGGGATTGGCCGCGCTGCTGGTGGCTCGGCGCCGGCGGCCTTCTCGCGTTACCTCAAATACACGTCAGCGCGAGTAGCGAAAGTCCGGTCAGGCAACAACCGGCGGGCGCTCGCGCCACGCGCCGGTCGCCTGCTCGAACGCGTGCGCGAGCTGCAGCACGCCAAAGTCATCCCGATATCGCCCGACGATCTGCAGCCCGACCGGCAGCGCCGGACTGTCTTCAGTGAACCCAGCCGGCACCGAAATGGCCGGGTGGCTGGTGACGGTGATGTAGTAGCAGGTCTTCATCCAGTCGATGTAGTTGCCGAGCTTCACGCCGTTGATCGACTCGACATAGGGCTGGGTCACCGGGAAAGGCGCGACCTGGTTCACCGGCAGCAGCAGAAACTCGTAGCGCTCCATGAACTCGCGCATGCGCCGATAGATGTCCGAGCGCAGCGTCATTGCGCGCGCGATGCGCGGCCCGTCGAGCTTGAGGCCTTCCTCGATGTTCCACACCACCGTGTCCTTGATCTTGTCGCGGTGCTGCTTGAGCAGTTCTGCATAGCGCCCCACGAAGCCGACCGCGCGCAGCACGTGGAACACTTCGTCGGCGCCGCTCAGGTCCGGCTCTGCTTCCTCGACGATGCATCCGAGGGACTCGAACACCTTGCGCTGCTTCTCCAGCACCGCCGCCACGCGCGTGTCCACCGGCAGGCCGCCGAGGTCCTTGCTCCACGCAACGCGCACCTTCTTGAAGTTGCGCGCCAGCGGCTTCGCGAACAACGTGCCGGGCTCGGTGATGCTGATCGGCGAGCGGATGTCGGGGCCGGCCATCGCCGAGAACAGGAAGGCAGTGTCCTCGACCGTGCGCGCGATCGGGCCGATGACCGAAAGCGTTGCCCAGACATCGGTGCCCGGGTAATAGGGCGTGCGGCCCGGCGTTGGCCGGAAGCCGACCACGTTGCAGAAGTTCCCAGGGTTGCGCAGGCTGGCGCCGAGGTCGGAGCCATCGGCAAACGGCAGCATGCCGCAGGCCACCGCAACCGCCGCGCCGCCGGAGGAGCCGCCGCAGGTCTTGTCGAGGTCATAGGGATTGAGCGTCGCGCCGAACACCTTGTTGAAGGTCTGGCTGCCGGCGGCGAACTCCGGCGTGTTGGTCTTGCCGAGCGTGATCGCGCCGGCCGCTTTCAGGCGTTCGACCAGCAGGTGGTCCAGGTTAGGCACGTTGTTCGCGTAGATCGGCGAGCCGAAGGTGGTGCGGATCCCCTTGGTGAGGATCATGTCCTTGTAGGCGATGGGCAACCCCGCCAGCGCACCCACGCCGGCGGACGACTTCGCACGGGCGAGCTTCGCGTCGAGCTTGCGCGCCTCCTTCAACGCCTGCTCCGGCAGGAAGGTGACGATTGCGTTGACCTTGGGATTCACGCGCTCGACCTGCGCGATGTACGCTTTCATCAGTTCGACTGAGGACAGCTTGCGCGCGCGCAGCGCTCGCGCGAGTTTCCTGGCGGACTGAAACACGATGTCGTTCATGAGTTCCCCGTTCACATCAGTACGATGTCGAATTGTTCCTGCAGGTAACCGGTTTCCACCTGCATCGAGATGGGCTTGCCGATGAAATCCGACAGCTCGGCCAGCGCAGCCGACTCCTCTTCGAGGAACAGGTCGTTGACCGCCTGGCTGGCGAGCACACGCAATTCGCGCGCGTTGAACTGGCGGGCCTCGCGCAGAATCTCGCGCAGGATCTCATAGCACACGGTGCGCGCGGTCTTCACCTCGCCGCGCCCCTCGCAGGTCGGGCAGGGCTCGCACAGCACGTGGGCGAGCGACTCGCGGGTGCGCTTGCGTGTCATCTCGACCAGCCCGAGCTGGGTGAAGCCGCTGACCGTCAGGCGCGTGCGATCGTGCGCCAGCGCGCGCTTGAATTCCTCGAGCACCGCGTGGCGGTGCTCGTCCGTGTCCATGTCGATGAAATCCACGATGATGATGCCGCCGAGGTTGCGCAGGCGCAACTGTCGGGCGATGGTCTGCGCCGCCTCGAGGTTGGTCTTGAACACGGTATCGTCGAAGCTGCGCGTACCGACGAATCCGCCGGTATTGACGTCGACCGTGGTCATCGCCTCGGTCTGGTCCATGATCAGGTATCCGCCCGACTTGAGTTCCACCCGGCGCGCCAGCGCCTTTTCGATCTCCTGCTCGACATTGAACAGGTCGAACAGCGGGCGCTCGCCGGTGTAATGCGCGAGGCGTCCGGCCACGTTCGGCGTGTACTGCTCGGCGAACGCGACCAGCTTGACGTAGTTCTCGCGCGAATCGAGCAGCACGCGCTCGGTGGCGTCGGTCACACTGTCGCGCAGCACGCGCTGGGCAAGCGACAGGTCCTGGTACAGCAGCCGCGGCGGTGTGGCTCCGAGCGATGCTTCGCGGATGTCGCCCCACAGGCGGCGCAGGTAGGCGATGTCGGCAGCCAGCTCCTCGCGCGTTGCGGCTTCGGCGAGCGTGCGCACGATGAATCCGCCCTTCTCCTCCGGCGGCACCAGCCCGCGCAGCCGCTCGCGCAGCGCGCTGCGTTCGCTCTCGTCCCCGATCCGCTGCGAGATGCCGATGTGCGGATCCTGCGGCAGGTACACCAGCAGCCGCCCGGCGATCGAAACCTGGGTGGACAGGCGCGCGCCCTTGGTGCCGATCGGGTCCTTGACCACCTGGACCAGCAGCGGCTGGCCTTCGGCGAGCAGCCTTTCGATCGGCTTGACGGGATCGCCGCGCGCTTCGCCGTTCCTGCGGTTCTCCCAGATATCGGCGATGTGCAGGAATGCCGCGCGCTCGAGCCCGATCTCGATGAATGCCGACTGCATGCCGGGCAGGACGCGCGCTACGCGTCCCATGTAGACGTTGCCGACCAGACCGCGGCTCGCCGCGCGCTCGACCATCAGCTCCTGCACCACGCCGCTCTGCATGGCCGCGACGCGCGTTTCGCGCGGCGTGACGTTAATGAGAATTTCTTCGCTCATTTCGGGTGCCGATTCTGTCCAGCAACTGGGCCGTCTCATAGAGCGGCAGCCCCATCACGCCGGAATAGCTGCCGCGCATCTCGCGCACGAATCGCGCAGCGACCCCTTGTATCGCGTAGGCGCCGGCCTTGTCGTCGGCCTCGCCGCTGGCCAGGTAATCCCTGATCTCGTCCGCCGTGAGCGGCCGAAACTCGACTTCGCTCGCGCTTACGGCAAGCTCGGTGCGCTCGTCGAATGTTACCGCCACCGCGGTGAGCACTTCGTGGCGGCGGCCCGAGAGTGCGCCGAGCATCGCTGCGGCTTCGCGGCGGTCGGCAGGCTTGCCGAGGATGCGGTCCTCGAGCGCCACCGTGGTGTCGGCGGCGAGCACCGGCGCGCGCGGCAGGTTGCGCCGGAGCATGCGCCGCCAGCCGGCCTCGGCCTTGGCGCGCGCAACACGGGCGACGTAGTCCCGCGGCGCCTCTCCGGCCAATGCCGCTTCGTCCAATTCGGGGTCAGCAGGCGCAAGCGCGCGGAACAGCAGCAGGTGAAAACGCACGCCGATCTGCGCGAGCAGTTCGCGCCGGCGCGGGCTGCGCGAGGCAAGGTAGATACCGCGTTCTGGACCTGTGCGCATCGCTGCCCGAGGGGGTTCGGGGGAACCGTTGTGTTCCCCTGATCCGAGGTGAGCGGCGAGTCTAGCAGAGCGCGCGCTTCATTCCCGGTGGTAGGGGTGGCCGGTGGCGAGGCTTGCCGCGCGATACAGCTGCTCGGCGAGCACCACGCGCGCGAGCGCATGCGGCAGCGTGAAGGACGATACTCGCAGCCGGTAGGCGCAGCGCGATTTGAGGCCGGGTTCGAGGCCGTCGGCGCCACCGATTAGAAACGCGAGAGGCGCGCTATCGGCGCGCCAGACGGCGACGCGTCCCGCGAACTGCACAGTGGTCAGGTCGCGGCCCAGTTCGTCGAGCGCGACCAGGCGCGCGCCGGCCGGCAGGCGCGCGTCGATGCGCTCGGCCTCGCGCGACAGCAGCGCGGCGGCCGGGCGGCCGCCGCTGCGCGGTTCGGCCCTGACCTCGATGAGTTCGGCGCTCCAGCCGCGCGGCATGCGACGCAGGTATTCGTCGCACGCCTGCACCGCCCAGCGGGGCAGCTTGCCGCTCACCGCAATGATGCTGATCCTGCTCAAGGCTTTTTCTTGGCTCGGGGAAGTTTGCGCGCGACGCGTTTGGCGGTCCTGTTTTTCAGCTTCACCTGCTTCCCGCCCCAGAGTTCCTCGAGGTTGTAATAGCTGCGCACCGTCGGGTGCATCACGTGCACCACCACGTCGCCGAGATCGACCAGCACCCATTCGCCGCCCAGGCCGCCTTCAGTGCCGCGCGCCTTGACGCCCAGTTGCCCGAGCTTGTCGGCGACATGTTCGGCAAGGGCCTTGACCTGGCGCGAAGAATCGCCGCTCGCAATGACCACGCGGTCGAACAACGGCGAAAGCCGCTCGACGTTGAACACCACGATGTCGCGCCCCTTGACGTCTTCGAGCGCGTCGACCACGGCGCGCTGCTTCTTACGGATTTCCATAGAGGCCGTTGAGGAAAATGTATTCGAGAACCGCCGGCGGCACCATGTCGCGCGGAACGTCGCCGCGCTCGATGCGCGCGCGAATCTCGGTCGAGGAGATCGCCAGCGGCTCCATCGGCACCTCGATCACTGCGCCGGCGCTGCGCGAGCGCCAGTCCGCGCCTGGCGCGCAATGGCGCCGCGCATGCTCCATGGTCAGCGCGTCGGGTACGTCCGCATCGGGCGACCAACCCGGGCGCGCGAACACCGCGAGGTGCGCGAGCGCAAACAGATCCTGCCAGCGATGCCATGTCCCGAGCCGCGAGTATTGGTCGCCACCGATCAGCAGCACCAGCGCTCGCGCATCGCCGTGCTCGCAGCGCAACTCGAGGAGCGTGTCGACCGTGTAAGCGGCAGTGGTCTTCGCGAGCTCGCGCGGATCGATGGCAAAGCGCGCTTCGCCGGCGATCGCGAGGCGCAGCATCTCGAGGCGCGCGGCGATGCCGGCCGTTGGCGCCGCGCGGTGCGGCGGAACGCCGCTCGGCAGCCAAAGCACGCGCTCGAGCCCGAGCAGGGCGAGCGCGCCGTGCGCGATCGAGAGATGCGCGTTGTGGACCGGGTCGAACGAGCCGCCGAGGATGCCGATTGGCTCGGAATCCATCAGTTGCGCAGTTCTCCATGGCCGAGAACGACGAATTTCTGCGTGGTCAGTCCCTCCAGCCCCACCGGGCCGCGCGCGTGCAGCTTGTCGGTCGAAATGCCGATTTCCGCGCCCAGACCGTACTCATAGCCGTCGGCGAAGCGCGTCGAGGCGTTGACCAGCACGGAACTGGAATCGACTTCGCGCAGGAACCTGCGCGCGCGCGCCTCGTCCTGCGTGACGATCGCGTCGGTATGCCGCGAGCCGTATTTTTCGATGTGCTCGATCGCGGCGTCGATGCCGCTCACCACCCGGATCGCGACGATCGGCGCCAGGTACTCGGCATGCCAGTCGTCCTCGCTCGCCGGATTCGCACCGGCGATCAGCCGGCGCGCCGCCTCGTCGCCGCGCATTTCGACGCCCTTTGCCCGGTAGATCTCGGCGATCCGCGGCAGCACCGCTGGTGCGATCGATTCGGCCACCAGCAGGGTCTCCATGGTGTTGCAGGTGCCATAGCGCTGCGTCTTGGCATTGTCGGCGATGCGCACCGCCATGTCCGGATCGGCCGCGTCGTCGATGTACACGTGGCATACGCCGTCGAGGTGCTTGATCATTGGAATGCGCGACTCGCGCGCCAACCGCTCGATCAGGCTTTTGCCGCCGCGCGGCACGATGATGTCGACGTACTCGGTCATGGTGATCAATTCCCCGACGGCCGCGCGGTCGGGCGTTTGCACCATCTGCACGGCGGACTCGGGCAATCCGGCCGCGGCAAGCCCGGCCGTCACGCACGCGGCGATCGCGCGGTTGGATGCTTGGGCTTCCGAGCCGCCGCGCAGGATGCATGCGTTGCCCGATTTGACGCAAAGCCCGGCGGCATCCGCGGTCACGTCGGGGCGCGATTCGTAGATGATGCCGATCACGCCGAGAGGCACGCGCATCCTGCCGACATCGATTCCGCTCGGCTGGCGCTGCAGATCGGTGATCGCGCCGACCGGGTCCGGCAGCGCGGCGATGCTCTCCAGCCCTGTGGCCATCGCTTCGACGCCGTTTGCGTCGAGCGCCAGCCGGTCGATGAAGGCGGCGCTCTGCGCACCGGCGCGCGCCTGTTTGACATCGCGTGCGTTGGCCGCCAGCAACTCGGCGCTGCGCGCGCGGATCGCCGCAGCCATTTCACCAAGCGCGCGGTTTTTCAGCGCGCTATCGGCGCGCGCCAGCGCACGCGCGGCCGCGCGCGCGCGGCGGCCGATGGCGTGCATGTAAGACCTCAGGTCGGTGCTTGCCTCAAGCGCTGCGTTCATGGGGCAATGATAAGCCCAGTTTCAGGAATTCATCCCACGGGTCGCCGCGCCCGCGCAACCGGTCGAGCCCCTTGATGATGCGGTCGATCGCCGCGGCGCGCACCAGCGCCGCTTCGATCGCGGCGCGCGGCAGGCGCCTGAGCGCGGCGCGCACCAGCGCTTCCTTGTTGCGCCAGACGCGATTCTCGCGGAACAGCGCATCCTGCGCGCGCCCCGCCGCGAGCCCGGCGTGGATGCGTGCCAGCGCGCGCAACTCCTCGGCAAGCTGCCACAGCACGTAGGTCGGGGCTTCGCCTTCGCTGCGCAGGCCTTCGAGCACGCGGGCGTAGCGCGCTAGGTCGCCCTGCAGCAGCGCCGCGCCGAGCTGCGCCACGTCGTAGCGCGCGACGTCGGCCACCACCTCGCGCACGGTGTCGGCATCGAGCTCGCCCGGCGGGAGCAGCAGAGCGAGTTTCTGCACTTCCTGGTGCGCGGCCAGCAGGTTGCCTTCGACGCGGTCGGCGAGCCACTCGAGCACTTCGCGCCCGGCGCGCTGGCCGCATTTCGCCAGCCGCGCGCCGATCCAGTCAGCCAGGCGCGCTCGCTCGACGGGCCAGATATCGACCACCACGCCGGCGCCGGCGAGCGCAGTGAACCAGCCCGAGGATTGCGTCGCCTTGTCCAGTCGCGGCAACGCGACCAGCGTGGTGCAGTCCGGATTGAGATTCGAGCAGTAACGGGTGATTGCGGCAGCGCCGTCGGCGCCGGGTTTGCCCGACGCAATGCGCAGCTCGACCAGCTTGCGCCCGCCAAACAGCGACAGGCTCGCACCCGCGGCACGCAGCGCGTTCCAGTCGAAATACCGCTCCGCGATCATCAGTTCGCGCTCTTCGCAGCCCTGCCGGCGCGCCGCTGCGCGCAACGCGTCGGCTGCTTCCAGAGCGAGCAGCGGCTCATCGCCGTGCACCACGTACAGCGGCGCCAGCGTCTTCGCGAGGTGTGCTTCGAGCTGCTCGCCGCGCAGGTTCAAAGGTTATTGAACGACCGGCTTGGGCGGCGTTGCTGCCGAGATCCGGCGCAGGATCTGCTGCACCATGTCGAGTTGCATCTCGCGGAAGATCTGCGCTTCCTCGAGCTCCTTGGAGAGCACGTCGGTATCGTTGAAGCTGAAGTCGCGCGTGAGGACGATCTGCGATTCCGGAAGGAATTCGCTGCCCTTGCCGTCGTGCACGCGGAACCCGACGCGGTAGCGCAGTTGGAATTCGCGCACCCGGCCGGAGCTCGAAAGCGACAGGATGTTTTTCTCTCTTGCGTCTACCGTGAACTGCAGGACCGCTTGCGCGAGCTTCTGATCGTCCACCACGCGCGTGCGCGTGCCGGACTGGATGTTGCGCTTCAGGTCGAGGCCTATTCCGCCGGTCGTGTTGGGGATGAACAGGGTCTCGAACGGCAGGGCGGCGGTGCCGCGCAGCTGGAAGCCGCAGCCTGCGAGCGCAGTGGCGAGCAGAAGTGCAATGACGAATCGCATTAGACGACGACGTTGATTAGGCGGCCCGGCACGACGATGATCCGCTTGATTGCTTTTCCCATCAAATATTTCTGCGCCAACTCGCTCGCCTTGAGCAGCGTTTCCAGGGCGCTCTGGTCGGCCGCCTTGGGCGCGCGCAGATTGCCGCGCGTCTTGCCGCCGATCTGTACGACGTAGTCAATTTCCTCCTGCTCCAGTGCCGCCGGCTCGGGGTCGGGCCACTCTTTCTGCATGATATCGCTGCCGAAGCCGAGTTCGCGCCACAGACGGTGGCAGACGTGAGGCGTGATTGGCGAGAGCAGGCGAAGCAGGATCGACAAGCCTTCCACAGCGACGGGTTCGCTCCGACCAGCGGAGAGGCGCTCCAAGGCATTCAGGATCTTCATCGCCGCTGAGGCCACGGTATTGAACTGGTGCTTCAGCAGGTCGTAGTTCGCCTGGCGGAGTACCGAATGGATTTCGAAGCGCGTGGCCTTGCGCAGTCCGGGGGCGACGGCGGGACCGGGGCGATCGAAATTCACGCAATAGTTCCACAGCCGCTTCAGGTACCGGTAGGACCCTTCCACCCCCTCGTCGGACCATTCGAGCGACTGCGTGGGTGGCGAAGCGAAAATGATGAAAAAGCGCGCGGTGTCGGCGCCGTACTTGTCGATCAGGGCCTGCGGATCGACGCCGTTGTTCCTCGACTTCGACATCGTGCCGACACCGGCATAGGCGACGTCGGCGCCGTCGCCGCGCCGACGCGCTGCGACGATTCTTCCCTTTGCATCGCGCGTCACCTCGACTTCGGCCGGGTTGACCCATTCGCGCCGGCCTTCGGGCGAATCGCGATGGTAGGTTTCGGCGAGCACCATGCCCTGGGTCAGCAGATTGGAAAACGGCTCGGAAACGCCGGGCAGCAGGCCTTCGTCGCGCATTGCGCGCGTGAAGAACCGCGAGTAGAGCAGGTGCAGGATGGCGTGCTCGATGCCGCCGATGTACTGGTCGACCGGCATCCAGTATTGCGCGCGCTGGTCGACCATCGCCCGGTCGTTGCCCGGGCAGCAGAAACGCGCGAAGTACCACGAAGAATCGACGAAGGTGTCCATGGTATCGGTTTCGCGCTGCGCGGGCTTGCCGCACGACGGGCACGCACACTGGTAGAACGACGGCCGCTTCGCCAGCGGATTGCCGCTGCCGTCCGGAACCAGGTCTTCGGGCAGCACCACCGGCAGCTGCTCGTCGGGCACCGGGACGTCGCCGCACGCCGGACAGTGCACGATCGGGATCGGGGTGCCCCAGTAGCGC
Source organism: Burkholderiales bacterium (assembly GCA_017880775.1). Classification (GTDB taxonomy): domain Bacteria; phylum Pseudomonadota; class Gammaproteobacteria; order Burkholderiales; family SG8-39; genus JADGRQ01. The sequence goes on from JADGRQ010000003.1 coordinate 99,135, forward strand.
TGGCGTGAAACGCCCCAATCGCGCAACCGCCACTGCACCTGCTTGTCGCCGAGCCCGCGCGCTTTCAGATCGGCGGCGATGACCTCGGTCGCCCGCGCGTACTCGAGGCCGTCGTATTTTCCCGAATTGATGCAGGTGCCGCACGCCGCGTACTCCGGCCGCCACGGCGGAGGCACGTCGTCGCCCGCCGGATGGCGGATCACGCAATTGATCGGCAGGCCGTACTTGAGCGCAAAGGCGTAGTCGCGCTCATCGTGCGCCGGCACGCCCATCACCGCGCCGTCGCCGTAGCCCATCAGCACGTAATTGCCGACCCACACCGGAACGCGCCCGCCGGAGATCGGGTGCGTGACGTGCAGGCCGGTGGCCACGCCCTTTTTTTCCTGCACCGCGATCTCCGCTTCGGTGACCCCGCCGGCGCGGCACTCCGCAATGAAAGCGGCGAGCGCGGGGTTGTCTCTCGCGGCGTGTAGTGCCAGCGGATGCTCGGGCGCCACCGCGCAGAAGGTGACGCCCATGATCGTATCGGCGCGGGTCGTGAAGACATGCAGGAGCTTGCGCTCTCCGGCAATCTCGTACGGAAAGCCGAAGCGCACGCCTTCGCTCCTGCCGATCCAGTTCTTCTGCATCAGCTTGACCTGTTCCGGCCAGCCGCTCATGCGCTCGAGTTCGGCCAGCAGTTCCTCCGCATACGCGGTGATGCGCAGGAAGTACATCGGGATTTCGCGCTTTTCCACCAGCGCACCGGTGCGCCAGCCGCGTCCGTCGATCACCTGCTCGTTGGCGAGCACCGTCTGGTCGATCGGGTCCCAGTTCACCACGCCGGTTTTCTTGTAGGCAAGGCCCTTTCTGAACAGGCGCGTGAACAGCCACTGGTTCCACTTGTAGTAGTCAGGGCGGCAGGTAGCGAGTTCGCGCTCCCAGTCGAGCGCGAAGCCGAGCGACTTCAACTGCCGCTTCATGTATGCGATGTTGTCGTAGGTCCACTTGGCCGGCGGCACCTTGTTGGCCATCGCCGCATTCTCCGCCGGCAGGCCGAACGCGTCCCACCCCATCGGCTGAAGCACGTTCTTGCCACGCATCCGGTGGTACCGGGTGAGCACGTCGCCGATCGTGTAATTGCGCACGTGCCCCATGTGCAGCTTTCCCGACGGATAGGGGAACATGGAAAGGCAGTAGTACTTTGGCCTGGACGCGTCCTCGAGCGCGCGGAACGAACCGGCGCCGTCCCAGAACCCCTGGGCTTCGCGCTCGATGCTTTGCGGATCGTAGTGGACTTGCATTGCGCGCTCGCCGGCGTGGCGTAGTTGGCAGAAACGGTGGATTATAGACAAGCGCGCATCCAGTTCCGGCGCTGCGCCGTAAAAGCAGGCGTCGGACAGATCGAGGGAGGTTGCAATGAAGCGTTTGCCGATGATGGTGCTCGCTGCCGCGATTGCGCTGGGGGCGAGGATCTCGCTTGCGGCGGAGGCCGCGGTGGTCGAGGGCGTGCTGATGCCGGCCTGGGTGGAGCGCGATGCCAAGCGCGTGCCGCTTGCGCCGGGTATGGAACTGAAGGGTGGCGACGAGCTGCGCACCGGTGCCGGCGCGCGCGTCTACGTGAAGCTCTCCGAAGGTAGCCTGGTGCAGCTGGGCGAAAACGCGTCGCTGCGGCTGCAGGATCTTGCACCGCAGCGCGGCGGCTTGTTCAAGGCGACGATGAACGTACTCGAGGGCGCCTTCCGTTTCACGACGGATGTGCTGAAGAAGGAGCGGCACCGGGAGGTCAATATCACCATCCGGACCGTGACCGCCGGAATCCGCGGCACCGACCTGTGGGGCAAATCGACCGAGGAACGTCAGATCGTCTGCCTGATCGAGGGCCGGATTGAAGTCGGCGCGCAGGGCGAGGCGGCGGTGACGATGGACCAGCCGCTGCAGTTCTATCAACGCGTCAGGGGCCAGACGCTGCCGGTGGGCAAGGTGGCCGACGCCCAGCTCGCCGAGTGGTCGAAGGAAACCGCGATCGAAACGGGGCGTGGCGCGGCGCGGCGCGGCGGCAGATGGACAATCACGCTCGCCTCCGTCGAGACGCAGGACGCGGCGCTGGCGGTGTACGACGCCGTGCGCGAGGCCGGCTATGCGGCGACGATCCTGCCGGTGAAGGTCGGCGAGAAAACGCTCTACCATGTGCGCATCGCGCAACTGCCGTCGAAGGCCGATGCGGAGACTCTTGCGGGGCACTTGCGCGGCAAGTACGGGATCGCCGATCCGAAGGTCTCGGGGTGAGGCGGGCTGTCGTTAGGCCCCGGTAAAGTCGGTGGCGAGTTATACGCGCCTTATAATCGCTCGTCTTGTCGCTCCATCTCGAACACCTTAATCCCGAGCAGCTCGCCGCCGTTACCCTGCCGGACCAGCACGCACTGATCCTCGCCGGGGCCGGCAGCGGCAAGACGCGTGTACTCACCACGCGCATCGCCTGGCTGCTGAAAAGCGGCGCGGTGTCGCCGGCCGGAATACTCGCGGTGACGTTCACCAACAAGGCCGCACGGGAGATGTTCGCGCGACTCGCCGCGATGCTGCCCGCGAATCCGCGCGGCATGTGGATCGGGACCTTCCACGGCCTGTGCAACCGCATGCTGCGCGCTCATCATCGCGAAGCGGGATTGCCGCAGGCGTTCCAGATCCTCGATTCCGCCGACCAGCTCGCCGCGGTCAAGCGCTTGCTGCGCGCATCGAACGTTGACGAAGACCGCTTTCAGCCGCGCGAGGTGCAGTATTTCATCAACGCGCGCAAGGAAGAGGGCATGCGCGCGGGCGAGGTCCCCGCAGCGGACGACATGACACGCCGCCAGGCCGAGTTGTACGCCGCCTACGATGCACAATGCCAGCGCGAGGGCGTGGTCGACTTCGCGGAGTTATTGCTGAGGAGCTACGAGCTGCTGCGCAACAACGAGATCCTGCGCGAGCACTACGCCAGCCGCTTCCGCCATGTCCTGGTGGATGAGTTCCAGGACACCAACCGCCTGCAGTACCGCTGGATCAAACTGCTCGCGGGCCGGTCTGCGTGGGTGTTCGCAGTCGGCGATGACGACCAGTCGATCTACGCGTTTCGCGGCGCGCATGTTGGCAACATGGCCGATTTCGAGCGCGACTTCGCCGTCCAGAAGGTGATCCGGCTCGAGCAAAACTACCGCTCGCACGGCAACATCCTTGATGCAGCCAACGCGCTGATCGCGCACAACCGCAACCGTCTGGGGAAAAACCTCTGGACGGCGATCGGCGAGGGCGAACGCCTGCGCATCTACGAGGGCGAATCCGACGCCGACGAAGCGCGCTTCCTGGTCGATGAGGCGCAGGCGCTTGCGCGCGAGGGCAGGCGGTTCGCCGATATCGCGATCCTGTATCGCTCGAACGCCCAGTCACGCGTGATCGAGCACGCGCTGTTCGGTGCCGGCATTTCCTACCGCGTGTACGGGGGATTGCGCTTTTTCGAGCGCGCCGAGGTCAAGCACGCACTTGCCTACTTGCGGCTGGCTGCCAAACCCGACGAAGACAATGCGTTCCTACGCGTGGTGAACTTTCCGCCGCGCGGCATCGGCGCGCGGACCATCGAAAACCTGCAGGACGCGGCCAAAGCGCGCGGCGGGAGCCTGCATGCGGCCATCGATGCGGTGACGGGGAAATCGGGTAGCGCACTGGCGGGTTTCCGTTCGCTGCTTGCGCTGATGCAAGCCGAGACCAAGGGGCTGCCGCTCGCGGAAATCGTCGAACACGTGGTGGCGCGCTCGGGGCTGGTGGAGCACTACCGCGCCGAGCGCGACGGCGCCGACCGCGTCGAAAACCTCTCGGAACTGGTGACTGCTGCCGCGGCCTTCGACATCGAGGAGACCCGCGCCGGCCTCGAAACCGGCCAGGGCGATGCCGAACCCGTTGCGATGGATTCGTTGACCGCATTTCTCACGCACGCGGCGCTCGAGGCAGGCGAACACCAGGCGGGCGAAGGCCAGGACGCGCTGCAGTTGATGACGGTGCACTCCGCGAAGGGGCTGGAATTCGACGCGGTATTCCTCACCGGCCTCGAGGAAGGATTGTTTCCGCACGAGCAGAGCGTCATGCAGCGCGACGGGTTGGAGGAAGAGCGGCGCCTCGCCTATGTTGCCATCACGCGCGCGCGGCAGCGGCTGTACCTGTCGTTCGCGCAGACGCGGATGCTGCATGGTCAGACGCGCTACAACCTGCCGTCACGGTTCCTCGATGAAATTCCGGAAGGCTTGACGAAATGGCTCACGCCGCGGTTCGCGGAACGCAGGAAGGCCGCGGTCTCGGCCTTCGCGCCGACGCCGAGTGCAACGCATGGGGCGCCCAAGCTGAAAGGATTCGGCCAGGTGCGCGAGGTAAGCGGTTTCCACATCGGTCAGAGCGTCACCCACCCGAAATTCGGCGCCGGGGTGATCGTCGATGCGGAGGGGCAGGGCAACGACGCGCGCGTGCAGGTCAATTTCAGCAAGCAGGGGGTAAAGTGGCTTGCAGTGAGCGTCGCGAAGTTGCAAGCTGCCTGATGCCGAACGTGACCTCCGCAGCGGGCTGCACGACCGTCGGCAGCCTGTTTCGCCACCGCGCTGCCGCGAACCGGGATCGGATCGCGCTGGTCGACGGCGAGCGGCAGTTCACGTATCGAGCGCTCGATGAGCGCACCGACCGGCTCGGCCGCGTGTTGCTCGGACGCGGTGTCCGCAGGGGCGATCGCGTTGCGTTGCTCGCGCGCAACTGTGCCGAATACGTCGAGGTCGAGGTCGCGTGCGCCAAGATCGGCGCTATCACGGCGGCGCTCAACTGGCGTCTGGCCGGCCGCGAGCTCGCTCATTGCATCAATCTGGTCGAACCGCGCGTCCTGATCCATCAGAACGAGTTCGCCGGCGCGCTCGAGCGGCTCGATCTCGTGCCGCACGATCGCGTGGTCCTTGACGAGGGCTACGAGGCGCTTCTCGCGGCCGCCGCGGGCGGCGCGGCGAACGCGGGGATCGATCCCGAGGACGGTTTGGTCATCCTCTACACCAGCGGCACGACGGGCCTGCCCAAGGGCGCGGTCATCAGCCACCGCGCGATGATCATGCGCGGTCTATGCTTCGGCGCGGAGTTGTCGGTTCCGACCGGCGACACCTTCATCGCCTGGCCGCCGATGTATCACATGGCTTCCACCGACCAGGCGCTCTCTACCCTGATGCGCGGGGGGAAGGTCGTCGTGATCGACGGCTTTCAGCCGCAGGCGCTGATCGATGCGATCGAGTGCGACCGGACCGGCTGGTTCATCCTGATTCCCGGCATGATCGACGCGATGATCGAGGCCCTGCGTGCGCGCCCGGTTCGGCCCGCTGGCATCGGGTTCTGCGGCGCGATGGCCGATCTGGTGCCGCGCCGGCAGATCGCGGAAGTGACCGCGTTGCTCGGGGCACCATTTCTCAACTCGTTCGGATCGACCGAAACCGGTCTGCCGCCGGCGACCGGATCGCTGATCCCGATCGGCGAGGCGCCGACGCGGCTGGCGAAGCGACAAAGCGCGTTCTGCGAGATCCGGCTCGTGGACGCCAACGATGAAGGGGTGCCCGAGGGGATGCCGGGCGAGCTCGCGATTCGCGCCGGGACGCTGTTTTCGGGCTACTGGAACGCCCCGGAGGCCAACGCCAGGGATTTCCGCAACGGCTGGTTCCATATGGGGGACGTGTTCCGCCGCAACCCGGACGGCACGCTCGATTTCGTCGATCGCGTCAAGTACCTGATCAAATCGGGCGGCGAGAATATCTATCCCGCGGAGATCGAGCAGGTGATCCTCGCCGATCCGCGGGTCGCCGACGCGGTGGTGGTGCGCAAGCCCGATGCGACATGGGGCGAAGTGCCGGTGGCCTTCGTCGCGCGCCGCGATCCGGGGCTGCGCGCAGAGGACATTCTCGAGCGCTGCCGCGAGAAACTCTCCGGCTACAAGCGCCCGAAGGAAGTGCGCTTCGTCGAGCTGGCCGAGTTCCCGCGCTCGACCAGCGGGAAGATCCAGCGCCACGAGCTCGAGGCGCGTCTGCTCGGGTAGCAGGTCGGTTGCGCGAAGATTGCTGGAATAAACAAGGAAATTGGCCGCATTTGTGTGTCAAAAAATTTTACAATCGGCCCCGCACGCGCGGGCCGCATGTCCCTAATCAATTGATTGAAAGCATTTATTTTTTTGGGCGTGTTTATTGCTTCGACCCTGTGGAAGAGGGAGAATTGTAACTAGCGTGTGGCACAGGGACCGCTTCGCTCCTCAAGCTGTAGTCAGGTTATCAATTGCAGCAGTCGTACCTCAGACGCCAACGGTTCCCGGTCAGCCGGGTGGGTACCTGTGCGCGCCGTTTCTTGACCGATCGCTTACACAAAGAGTTGACTGCGCCCGCAGCGTCGCCGCAGGCATTGCACAGATGAGCAACCGACCCACATTTCGCACGCTGCGATGTGCTGTTTCCAGCTTGTTGCTGGCTAGCGTCGTCGTCGCGTTCGATTCGGTTGCCGAGCCGGTATTGATCGGCGACAGACAAGCGGTGTTCGCCGCGCCCGAGGGCGACGACCGGCTGCCGGAGATCCTCGCGCGCGCGGAGCGAGACACGCCGCCAATCGATGGGCCGTCGTTCCGTTCGCCGCTTGTGATCGATGAAATCCGTGTCGACGGCAGCGCGCTCGGGCGCCGGCAGAACTGGAACAATGCGCCGCAGAACAGCCTGGACGTCGCGCAGGGCTTGCCCGGGAATTTCGGCAATACGCCTGGCCAAGGCGATCTGTTTCGCAACCCGCTGTTGCGCGACACCGACAATGCGGGTGCCAACCCGGCGGTCGCTCCGGCCGCGGGCAGTGAACAAGGGCGCTCGGCGGGCGCGCGCGAACCGGTCAACGCCGCGCAGGCCATGCTCTGGGAGGCCGTCGACAACGCTCTCAAGCTCATCCGGGACTCCGTTGTCGATGAGACGGACATGGTAAGTATGTCCATCGTGGGAGTCGATTTCAGTCTGACGCTCAGCGGCGGCCGAGCCACGCTGCTCATGAACGGCTCCGATTTGTGGCCGACGCTTCTGAACGCGTCGTTGATGGAAGAATCGCGGCCTGTGACAACGGTGAGCGCCGCGGCCGCGCTGCAAGAGCGGAGCATTCATTCCGGCCCATTGACCGGGGGGGCTGCATCGTTGCCGGAAACGCCTGCGGAAATTCCGCTGGGCTTGGACTCGAAAGGGGACATAGCGTCTATCATGGAGAAGGTTCGGGAGTTTGTTGCCGACCCGTTGACGATCATCGCGGGCGTCGGCAGTCTGCTCATCTGGCTTTCGTTCGAGATATCGAACTCGATCCGCGAACAGCGGCGCAGGCGGCGTTTACGGCGCCGCGCAGCGCGGGGCGCGCGTCGGGGCAGCCCGGCCTGAAGTAAGCAAACCACAGACAACCCGCACGCTGCCTGCGTTCGTCAAAGCAGCGCCACGACCAGGTATCGCGTCAGCCGTCCATCGCCATGAAACCGAGCGCGGCGAGCCAGCTGACGCGCAGCCATCCCGCCGCCACGCAAAGCGCATCGCCCACCAGCGGGAGCCAGGCGAAGAACGTGACCGGGCTTCCGTAGCGCCCGATCCAGCGCGGCGCGCTGGCGTCGAGCACAGCTGCGAGTCCGCCCTCAGCAGAGAGCAAAGCGTCCAATGTGCTAGGCTTTTCGCGTGAAACCCACAGACTATCTCGAAAGAATCCTCACCGCCCGTGTCTACGACGTGGCGTTCGAGTCGCCGCTCGAGTTCGCGCCCAACCTGTCGGCGCGGATCGGCAACCGCCTGTTGCTCAAGCGCGAGGACATGCAACTGGTGTTCTCGTTCAAGCTGCGCGGCGCGTACAACAAGATGGCGATGCTGCCCGCGAAAGCACTGCGGCGCGGCGTGATCGCGGCATCCGCCGGCAACCACGCGCAAGGCGTGGCGCTCGCAGCGCAGAAGCTGGGCTGCCGCGCCGTGATCGTGATGCCGGTGACCACGCCGCGCATCAAGATCGAGGCGGTGGCTGCGCGCGGTGCACGGGTGGTGCTTTATGGCGATTCCTACTCGGATGCCGACTTGCATGCGCGCAAGCTCTCGCGCGCGCGGCGCCTGGCGCTGATTCATCCTTACGACGATCCGGACGTGATCGCGGGACAGGGCACCATCGGCATGGAAATCCTGCGCCAGCATCCGGGTCCGATCGACGCGGTCTTCGTCGCGGTCGGCGGTGGCGGATTGATCGGCGGCATCGCGGCCTATGTAAAGCGCCTGCGCCCGGAGGTCCGGGTGATCGGCGTCCAGCCGACGGACTCCGACGCAATGGCGCGCTCGCTCAAGGCCGGTCGGCGCGTCACGCTGGCCCATGTTGGCCTGTTTGCAGACGGGGTCGCCGTCAAGCGGGTCGGCGCCGAAACATTTCGTCTCGCGCGCAGATACGTCGACGGGATGATCCTGGTCGACACCGACGAGATCTGCGCCGCGATCAAGGACGTGTTCGAGGACACGCGCTCGATTCTCGAGCCGGCCGGGGCGCTGGCGATCGCCGGCGCCAAGGCATGGGTCGAGCGCACCGGCGCGAAAGGCAAGACGCTGGTCGCGATCGCCTGCGGGGCGAACACGAATTTCGACCGGCTGCGTTTCGTTGCCGAGCGGGCGGAGGTCGGCGAACATCGCGAGGCGGTCCTCGCGGTCACCATCCCGGAGCGGCGCGGCAGCTTCCGGCGCTTTTGCACCGTGCTGGGCGGGCGCAACATCACCGAGTTCAACTACCGCATGGTCGATGCCGAGGCGGCACACATTTTTGTCGGTGTCGGGGTGCGCGGGCGCGAGGAAACGGCGCGCATCGTGCGCACGCTGCGCCGCGCGCGCTTCGAAACCCTCGACTTGTCGGACGACGACGTCGCCAAGGAACACATGCGCCACATGGTCGGGGGACACTCCGCGCTGGCGCGGAACGAACTGCTTTACCGATTCGAATTCCCGGAGCGGCCGGGCGCGTTGATGAAGTTCTTGTCGGCGATGAACCCGACCTGGAACATCAGCCTGTTTCACTACCGCAACCACGGCGCCGACTACGGCAGCATCCTGGTCGGCATCCAGGTGCCGCGCAAGGAGATGGGCCAGTTTCGGCGCTTTCTCGGCAGGCTCGGCTACCCGCACGCCGATGAGAGCGGCAATCCCGCCTACCGGCTGTTCCTCGGCTAGCGATCCGGTTTGCCGAAGTAATCCGATGCGATGAGGTGCGCCTCGCAGGCCGGTGAGCTGTAACCGGACGCGGGCGCGGTTGCGCCCGACGCGGCGAGAAACTCGAGCTTGCCGTCGCGCCGCTCGTAGACGCCGCGTTCGGTGACCACGTAATCCATCGGCACGTCGTAGTCCTGCGGATGGATTGTTACAATCCGAGCCGCTTCGTACGCCACGCCGATCGCGACGGGCTTGTTTCCCTGCGCAGCCAGCGCCGCGAGCGTGCGGTCGAAGAACCCACCGCCATACCCGAGGCGGTAACCCAGCGCATCGAACCCGTTCATTGGCACCAGTGCAATCCCGGGCACCACGATTTCACCGGCTGCGGGATAGGGAATGCCGAGCGCGCCTTGCGCCAGCAGATCGCCGGGAATCCAGAGCCTGAACGCGAGCGGCGTGCGTGGCGCGACGACCACGGGCAGCGCGGTGCGCGCCCCGCGCGCGCGAAGCCGGCGCGCCAGATGGCGCGCGTCGTATTCGTTCTGTATTGGCCAGCAGAACGCGACGACGCGCCCGCTGAGCCCCGGAAACGCGCGCTCGAGGTGGGTGTCGATCGCATTGCGCAACCCCTCGAGTGCGACGGCATCGAGCGCAAGCCGCGCGGCGAGCAGCCGTTTTCTCTCGGCGCTGCGCCACCGCTTCAAATGCTCGGGGTCCATGCTATCCTTAGTTCATGATTTCGCGGCATTTTCGCATATTGCTGTTAGGTCTGGTCGGCGCCTGCGCCGCGCTGCCTGCATCCGGCGCGAAACCGCCGCGCGGAATGTCTGCTGACGACGCGATTCTCGCGGCACAGGCGGCGTTCCGTGCGGGCGACCCGGTCAAGCTGGCGCGGTATTCCGCCGGCCTCGAAGAGCATCTGCTCGCACCCTGGCTCGAATACTGGCGGCTCAAGCTGCGCCTCGAAGACATCGGATCGGGAGAAGTGCGGGCGTTTCTTGCGCGGGAACCGGGCAGCTACGTCGCCGAGCGGCTGCGCACCGAGTGGCTCAAAGAGCTCGGTAAACGCGGCGACTGGCAGACCTTCGAACTCGAGCGCGCGCCGCTCACGGTCGAAGACGCAGAGATTCGCTGCTACGGGCTTGCCGCGCGCTTGGCCAAGGGTGACCGCAGCGCGCTCGACGAGCTGGGGCAGTTCTGGCTTGAGCCAAAGTCCCTGCCTGTGGGCTGCGTGATGGTCGCCGAGGAGGCAGTCCGCTCCGGCAAATTCACGGCTGGCGACATATGGCAGCGCGTAAGGCTGCTCCTCGAGGCGGGTCAGCTGGACGCTGCGCGGGGTGCGATCGGCTGGCTGCCTGCCGGCGAGACGCCCGACGAACGGCAACTCGCGCTCGCCGCCACCCAACCGCAGAAGCTTCTTGCTTCGCTGCCACAGGCGCTCGATATCCGTCCGCAGCGCGAGATGGCGATGTTTGCAGCGGCGCGCATCGCTCGCGACGAACCGCGCTCGGTCGCCGAGCGCCTCGAAGGACGCCTCGGCCAGCTGCTGCCCGCCCCGGATTTGCGCCACCTGTGGGGACGCGTGGCGTACGAGGCCGCGCGCCGGTTGATTCCGGAAGCCGCCGACTGGTATGCGCGCGCTGGCGATACCATGTTGAACGACGAGCAGCTCGCGTGGAAGGTGCGTGCTGCGCTGCGTGCCGGCGTGTGGCCCCCGGTGATCGAGGCCGTCGATTGCATGTCCCTCGCGGCACATCAGGACGCGGCCTGGTCGTACTGGTATGCCCGCGCGCTCGGCGCAACCGGCCGGCCGGACGGCGCGCGCGCCTACCTGCTGCGCATTGCGGGCAAACCGAATTTTTACGGCATGCTCGCTACGGACGAACTCGGAGAGGAGTTCAGCGTGCCTGAGCCGTTTCACCAGCCGGGCGCGGATGAAGTGGCCCGCGCGCGCGCCAATCCGGGCCTCGCGCGCGCGCTCGAACTCTACCGACTCAATCTGCGCAGCGACGCGACGCGCGAATGGGCGTTCACGGTGCGCAATCTCGACGATGCGCATCTGATCGCTGCCGCGGAGCTCGCGCGCCAGGCAGGGATTTTCGACCGAGCGATCAACACCGCCATCCGGACGGTGTCCCTGCACAACTTCCGGTTGCGTTATCTGGCGCCGTTCCGAGAAGTTTTCCGCGAGTACGCGAAGGCGCACGATCTGGATGAAGCCTGGCTGCTCGGCCTGACCCGCCAAGAGAGCCGCTTTATCGCCAATGCGAAATCGGTCGCCGGTGCGCAGGGGCTGATGCAGTTGATGCCGGCGACGGCGCGCTGGGTCGCGGGCAAGGCTGGCCTGGTGGATTTCCGTCCGGCGAGAGTCATCGAGCCGGAAATCAATATCGCGCTCGGCTCGCGTTACCTCAGGCTGGTGCTGAACGATCTGGGCCACCCGGTGCTCGCTTCTGCCGCGTACAACGCGGGCCCCGGGCGCGCGCGGCGCTGGCGCGGCGTGAAGCCGCTCGAGGGCGCGATCTACGCCGAGACAATCCCGTTCAACGAGACGCGCGATTACGTGAAGAGCGTGATGGCGAACACGGTGTATTACGCCGCGCTGTTCGGCGGCGTCCGTCAATCGCTCAAGGCGCGCCTCGGGACGATTCCCGCGAAGACGGCCGGCGATCGATTCAACGAAGAACTGCCATGACGGATAACATTCTCGTGCTCGGCGGAAGCGGCTTCGTCGGCCGGCACGTCGTCGGCGCGCTCGCTGCGCGCGGAACGCACGTGACCGTCCCATCGCGGCGCCGCGATCACGCCAAGCACCTCATTCTGCTTCCCACGGTCGAGGTCGTCGAAGCCGACATCAACGATCCGCCGACGCTGCAATGGCTCGTGGCTGGACGTGGCGCAGTGATCAACCTGGTGGGTATTCTGCACGGCCGGCACGGCAGACCCGATGAGCGCTGGCCGAACGATTACGGACCGGACTTCGCGCGCGCGCACGTCGAGCTGCCGCGCGCGATCGTCGCCGCCTGTCGCAAACACCACGTGCGACGCCTGCTGCACCTGAGTGCACTCGGTGCCGAGCGCACCGCGCCGAGCGACTATCTGCGCTCAAAGGCCGCCGGCGAGGAGGTGGTTCTCGCGGCGATGGATATCGCAACCAGCGTGTTCCGGCCCTCAGTGGTGTTTGGCGCGGAGGACCGCTTCCTCAATCTGTTCTCGCGACTGGTCTCGGTTACGCCGGTGCTTGCGTTAGCCGGCGCAGAGGCCCGCTTCCAGCCGGTGTACGTCGGCGACGTGGCGCGCGCTTTGGTCAGCGCGCTCGAAGACCACGCGTCGTTCGGCAAGCGCTACGACCTGTGCGGCCCGAGCGTGTATTCCCTGCGCCAGCTGGTCGAGTATGTCTGCCGCGTGACCAGCCGCAGACGCATGGTGATCGGCCTGCCCGGCTCGCTCGCACACCTGCTGGCATGGGCGCTCGAGCATCTTCCCGGGACGCTCATGTCGCGCGACAACCTGCTCTCGATGCAAGTTCCGAGCGTTTGCGATTGCCTGCTGCCCTTCGGCATTGCGGCGATGCCGCTCGAAGCGGTCGCGCCGCATTACCTCGTCGATAGCGGGCCGCGCGCTCATTACGCAGAATTCCGGGATCGGGCAAGGCGCTAGTGGAATGACTGTTTCAACGCTGGTTATCGGGAACAAGAATTACTCGTCGTGGTCGCTGCGGGCGTGGTTGCTGATGCAGGTCGCCGGAATTGCGTTCCGGGAAGTGCGCATTGCGCTGTACGGCGCAGGCGCGAAGCAGGAGATCCTCCGCTACTCGCCCTCGGGCAAGGTGCCATGCCTGGTGGATGGCGAGGTGCGCGTCTGGGATTCGCTCGCGATCGCCGAATACCTCGCCGAGAGACATCCGGGACTGTGGCCCGAGGCAACGGACGCGCGCGCACTGGCGCGCTCGATCAGCGCCGAGATGCACTCCGGTTTTGCGAACCTGCGCCAGCACATGAGCATGAATTGCCGCAAGCGCCATCCGGGCAAGGGGCGTACGCCCGAAGTGCTGGAGGAAATCGCGCGCATCGTTTCGATCTGGGGTGATTGCCGCGCGCGTTCCGCGGCGAACGGCGAGTTTCTGTTCGGGCGTTTTTCGATCGCCGACGCGATGTACGCGCCCGTGGTTCTGCGCTTTCAGACCTATGAGGTCGAACTGCCGCCGGCCTGCCGCGCCTACGCAGACGCAATGCTCGCGCTGCCGGCAATGAAGCGGTGGCTGGCGGATGCGGAGCGCGAGGTCGAGATGATTGCAGCGTTCGAGATGTACGGCTGATCGCCATCGATGAAGACCTACATCGTGGGCGGCGCGGTGCGGGATGAATGGCTCGGGCTGCCGGTCGCCGACCGCGATTGGGTCGTCGTCGGCGCGACGCCTGAAGAGCTGGTCGCGCTCTGCTACCGGCCGGTCGGCAGGAATTTCCCGGTATTCCTGCATCCTGACACGCACGAGGAGTACGCGCTTGCCCGCACCGAGAGGAAGAGCGGCCGCGGCTACCGCGGCTTCACGGTTTACAGCGCGCCCGACGTCACCCTCGAAGAAGACCTCGCGCGGCGCGACCTGACGATCAATGCGATGGCCAAAGACGAGGCGGGGGTGCTGGTCGATCCGTTCGGTGGCGCGCGCGACCTGAAAGACGGAGTGTTGCGTCACGTGAGCGAGGCGTTTGCCGAGGATCCGGTGCGTATCCTGCGAGTTGCGCGCTTCGCTGCACGCTTTCGCTTCCGGATCGCCGACGAGACTCTGGCGCTGATGCGCCGCATGGTCGAGGCCGGCGAGGCCGACCATCTCGTGGCCGAGCGCGTCTGGCAGGAATTCGCGCGTGGGCTGGAGGAGGCCTACCCTGGCGAAATGCTGCTTGCGCTGGAACGCTGCGGAGCGCTGGTGAAGCTTCTGCCGGAACTGGTGCCTGCCCTCGAGGGGGAGGCATGGGCAAAGGTGCTCGACGCGCTCGAGCGCGCGGCGCAGTCCGGCGCGGCGCTGCCGGTTCGTTTCGCGCTGCTCGTCTGGCCGCTGGGTGCAGACGGCGTGGAAGGCATCGACCGATTGTGCGAGCGCTTGCGTGCACCTGCCGAGGTTCGCGATCTGGGGCTGCTCGCTTTGCGTTTTCAGGCGGATTTGCGTGGTGCAGCCAACGCCTCACCCGAGGCGCTGCTCGTGCTGTTGAGAAAAGCGGATACGTTCCGTCGCGGCGAGCGGTTCGGGGAATTGCTCGCGGCTCTGCAGTTGGCGGAGCCGGGACCGGGCTCGGCGCATGCCGCGCAAAGGTTGAGGCGGGCGCTTGAAGCGGCAACCTCCATCGACGCAGGCGCTGTTGCGCGCGCGGCGGGCGAACCCGCGGAGATCTCCGGACACATCGAAGCAGCGCGTCTCGCCGCCGTGCGCGCCGCGCTCGGCTAGTTCATTCCACAAACAGGCGGCGACGCATCGCCTGCAGGCGCCGGTAGGTATCGTGGCTGGACGGTGCACCCATGTTCACGACCGCGTAACGGTAGCTGCCCAGCCACTTCATCTCGCGCGCCAGGCTCGCCCCGCGCTTCAGATAAAGCATCAGGCGCGCGTCCGGGTATTCGTGGCGCACCTGCGCGAGCATTTCCTGCGTCGGCTCGGCGGCGAGCGGTTTGCCGTCGAACTTGCGCAACGCGAAGCTCGCGGCGTGGCGATACACGGTCGCGGCACGCTCGACACGCGGCGCGTCTCCGAGCGCCAGATCGAGGGCCATCCGGTAGGGGTTCACTCCATCCACCGCCTCGTACAGGTAGGCGAGCTGCGACGCCATGCGGGGATTGATCTCGATGATATTCAGCCGCCCGCTTTCGGGCTGCCACATCAGCTCGATATTGAAGAAACCGTGCCGGTAGCCGATGCCCTGCAGCACCCGCGCGGCGAGTGCGGTCATGCGCGTTTGCACCTCCGCGGGAACGCGCGAGGGGTACTCGAAACTGGCGAATGCCTGCGTCCCCGGGTACATGATCTCGTCGATGATCCCGAGCACGCGGACTTCACCTCCGTGCGCATACCCGTCGAGGCTGACTTGTACCCCGTCGAGCAGTTCTTCGGCGATCATGTGGTGCGCATCGACGCGGTAGTCGGTGTACCACGCCATCAGGTCGTTGAACGGCTTGACCAGCCTCTTGATGAGGAATTTCTCGAACGGCCAGAAACGCAGGTGCCGCCGCAGTTGATCAAAGCTGTCAATGCGGCGCGCGAGCACCGAGTAGGTGGCCTTGATCGGCTTGACGAAGCACGGCAGCTCGAAGGCCAGCTCGTCGCGCCGGCGCACGGTGTAAGGGAAAGCGGCGAAGCGCGGCGTCGCATCCGGGGCGAGCCGGGCGTAAGCGCTGCGCCCGTAAAACTTGTGCTGCGTGGTGATCACCGTGCGCGGGTCGTTGCCTGGCAGCCCGAGCTTTTCCGCAAGCACGGCCGCGACCAGCGCGCCGAACTGCTCGTTGTTGGAAACGATGCCATCGAGCCGCTCGCGCCTGAATCGCGCTGCCAGCCGGTTGACGTAGCCGAACACGTCGAACCAGAGCAGCTGCGCGTTCCCGGGAAAACGGAACAGATCGAAGCCCTCGAAGATGAATTCGTACCGGTCGCGGTATTCTGGCCGGCTGAACTCCAGCCGGTCCCAGTCCTTGGCGAACAGTACGAGGATGCGCTTCACGATGTCCCTGAGCTCGTGCGCGATACCCCAATGATACGATCCGAACCGCCGGCCGGATGCGGGTGTTTTGCGGCGCAAGTTTGCATCGGGCTGACGGAGGCGCTGCGCAAACCCGCTAAACTGCGCGCTTTTCGAAAACTTGGGGAGAGCGCAAGCGATGATCGATCTCTACACTTGGACCACGCCCAACGGCCGCAAGGTGTCCATCATGCTCGAGGAATGCGCCCTGCCTTACCGGGCGCACCGGATCGACATCGGCAAGGGCGAGCAGTTCAAGCCCGAGTTCGTCGCGATCAGTCCGAACAGCAAGATCCCGGCGATTGCCGACTCGGAGGGCCCCGACGGAAAGCCGTTCCGAATGTTCGAGTCCGGCGCGATTCTCGTCTACCTCTCCGGCAAGACCGGCAAGTTCCTCCCGGCAAGCGTGCGCGGCAAGTACGAGGCGCTGCAATGGCTGATGTTCCAGATGGGCGGCGTGGGCCCGATGTTCGGCCAGACTCATCATTTCCTGCGCGTGGCGCCCGAGCCCGTGCCGTATGCGATCGAGCGCTACTCGAAGGAGACGCGGCGGCTTTACGCGGTGCTCGAGCAGCGCCTGGCCGATACGCCGTTTCTCGCCACGGAGTATTCGATCGCCGACATTGCGACCTACCCCTGGGTCGCCCGCCATGAATGGCACAAGGTGGATCTTGCCGACTTTCCGAACGTGAAGCGCTGGTACGACACGATCGGCGGGCGGCCGGCGGTGGTGCGCGGAATGGCGGTTCCGGCCTGATGGCTGCGCGGGGCGGATGCAACCGGAGTCGCGTAGCGCGCTGCTGGTGCCGGGACTCGGGCACGCGGTGATGCTGGAGACCGAGTGGCAGCGCGCGGCGCAAGCGCTGCTCGACTGGCTGGAAGAAACCCGGCTCTAGTCGGGTACCGACGCAGCGGGCCTTAACGCGGCGCTTTTTTCGCGTACTTCGCGAGGAAGGCGTTGATGTCCTCGACGCGCAACTGGGGCTCGCCTTGCACCGGCCGGGTACCGGTCACGCGGTTCATCCACTCCATGTTCTCCTGCATGCGCGCAACCACTGCCGGCCATTGCGTGGCCGTGTGGCGTTGCGGGTCCGGCAGCACGTGGCATTGCTGGCAGGCGAGCCTGAATGCCTCTCCGGAAGGCCGATTCACTTCGGGATATTTCTGCACGTCGAGCGGTTTCTGCGCATTGCGCGCCAGATAGGCGAGCAGCGCGTGCGCCTCGGGTCCGCTCGGCGCTTCGACACCGGCCATCATCTCGCTCATCAGCGTCCCCATGTTGCCGCGCCCCTGCATGCGCAGCACCATGCGCTCGACGATCGCCGGCCATTTCGCGGCGTGGTGCATGGCAGGGTTGGGCAGGTTGTGGCACTGTACGCAGTAACGCATGGTCAGTTGCGCGCCGCGCGATTCCGGCTGCGGAAGCTGCCGCGGCTCGAAACCAGGCGGCAGGATGCGCTCGAGCATCGGCCCGTGCGGACTTTCTGCCCGGCGCTTGCGCGCCGCTGCCATGTCGGGGTCCGCGAAGGCGAGATCGACGACCGCGAAAAGCAACCCGATGCAGGCGAGGCGCCGTTTCACAGCGTATGCACCCGATCGCCGCGCGAAAATCCGATCAGCGGGGCGTCGATACCGCGACCGAGCGCCAACACCTTGAAAAGCTCGCCCATTTCAGCAGGCGAAAGGAGCGTGTTCGCCTCCGCGGCGCGCGGCGCGTAGCGCACGGCATCTTTGGCATTGCAGCGGCCGAGAACTTCGGTGATGCCGCAGTTCACCAGGAACTGCGCCTGCGTCGCGTAGCCGAGCACGTCCAGTCCAGCGCGCGCACCGGCGTCGGCGAGCGCGCTGAAATCCACGTGCGCGGTGATGTCCTGCAATCCGGGCTGAACGAAGACCTCGCCGTGCGCGTGGTGGCGGTAATGGCACATCAGCGTTCCCATCGAGCGTTGCGGATGGTAATACTCCCGGTGCGCGAAGCCGTAGTCGATGGCGAGGAGCGCACCCGCCTCGAGCGTCCCGGCGAGCAACGCGATCCACGCCTGCGCCGCGAGCCCGATCTCGCTCTGGTAGCGCCCCGGGGGCGGCGAACCGATCGAACCCGCGCCCGCGATCGCCCTCGCGGCGTCGAGGACGGCACCCGCCGCGGCACGCTCCGACCATGCCAACTCTCCCTCATTCTCGCAGACGCCGCGCTCCTTGATGCCGTTCCGGGTCCACGCGATCGCATGCACCGGGAGCGCATCGGCGACTTCGTTGGCAATCACCACGCCGCGAAACCGCTCCGGCAGACGGTCCAGCCAAATCGCCTGCGAGCCGATGCGCTGGCGCTGGCGGTCGCGCAATTCCGCGCTGGTTTCGAGAATGAAGTAATCGGGAAGAATCCCCGCGCCGAGCGCAAGCTCTGCAAGCAGGCCTTCGGCGAGCGCCCCGCTGCCCGCGCCTAGTTCGAGGATCGCACCGCCGGTTTGTCCAACCAGCTCCGCCACCTGCGCGGCGAGCGTTTGAGCGAACAGCGGCCCCAGCTCCGGCGCCGTGACAAAATCGCCGCCCGGGCCGAGCTTGGCCGAACCGGCCGCGTAGTACCCGAGGCCCGGCGCGTGGAGCGCCAGTTCCATGTAACGCGCGAAACTCATCCAGTTGCCGTGCGCGCGGAGTTCGGCGCGGATGCACTCGACCAGCGCGCGGCTCACCGCAAGCGCGTTCGCGTCGGGCGCGGGTAGTTCGACCAGGCGCATGCAGGGGAATTTACCCTAGAATCACGCGACCGCCATGGAACCATCGCTGCAGGGCAAAACCGCGCTTGTCACCGGCGCCGCGCGCCGCCTGGGCGCCGCGATCGCGCGGCGCCTGCACGCAGCGGGTGCGAACCTGGTGCTGCACTACCGCGGGGCCGAGGCCGATGCAGCCGGACTCGAAGCTGAACTGAACCACGCGCGTGCCGGAAGCGCAGTCAAGCTGAAGGGTGATCTGCTGGCGCCGATCGCGCCGCAGGCGCTGGTGAGTGCGGCGCTCGATCGCTACAAGCGGCTCGACATACTGGTGAACAACGCCTCGTCCTTCTATCCGACCGCGGTGGGCGAAATCGAGACCGCGCACTGGGAGGAGCTTGCCGGCTCCAATTTGCGCTCGCCGCTGTTTCTCGCGCAGGCCGCGGCGCCTCACCTGGTGAAGGTCCAGGGCGCGATCGTCAACATCACCGACATCCACGCCGAGCGACCGTTGAAGGGATATGTCGTCTACAGCATCGCCAAGGCGGGGCTTGCGGCATTGACGCGCTCGCTCGCGCTCGAACTCGCGCCGTCGGTGCGCGTGAACGCGGTCGCGCCAGGAACGATCGCCTGGCCCGAGGACGGCCAGTTTGATCCGGCCGAGCGCGAGCACATCATCGCCACCACGCCGCTGCGGCGCATCGGCAGTCCCGAGGACATTGCGCAGGCGGTGCTCTACCTGTGCACCGCATCGTTCGTCACCGGGCAGGTGCTGGCGGTCGATGGCGGCCGCTCGGTGTTTTCCTGACGCGCCGCGCTTCTAGCGCATCATCTTGCGCACGAACACCACCACGAACAGGGAGATGGAAAACACGCCGATGAAGGCTTCAATCGCCGCCACCGCGCGTGACAGGCCCACCGGGACGACGTCTCCGAAACCCACCGTGGTGAACGTGACGACGCTGAAATAGCAGCAGGTCAGAAGATCCAGCACGTTGTGCTGCAGACCGGCCTTCGGGTTCAGCACCACGATGGTGTTGTCGGCGCGCACGCCGAACAGGAAATACAGTACGGCGCAGACGAGCACCACCCCCAGCGAAAAGCCGATCACGCGGTGCGTGTCCTCGCCGTAGCCGCACAGAAGGTCCACCAGCTTGGACGCCGCCCATTCGCGGCTGTACAGGCGCATCTGCATGCGCCGCATGATTTTTTCCTTGTGGTAGTAATAGCCGCCGAGGATGTAGTGACCGCGGCTTTCGTTCACGGCGGTGAGATGGCGCGAGATCTGTTCGGCCTCGGCGTAGAGATCCATCGCTTCGTCTTCGCGGCCGTCGCGGTGCGTGGCGCGCGCCAGCCGTTCCTGGAGCAAATGCCTGCCCCAGCGCACGCGCTCGAGCCGTGTGCCTTCCAACTCGACGCCCAGCAGATTGGCATCCTCCAGGTTGGCATTGTTGAGATTCGCGCCGTTCAATCGGGCCTTCAACAGACTCGCGCCGTGCAGGTCGACGTTGAACAGGTGACCGCCGGTCAGGTCGGCGCGCGAGAGGTCGGCGTGAGACAGATCCACGCGGTGGTTCGTGTCGCCGAAAGTAAGATCAGTGTCGCGCAGATCGGCGCCGCGCAGCACGTAGCCCTCCAGCGAGCGACCGCTGCGGGCAAGCTTCTCGAGCCGTGATTTCACCCCGGGGTCACTCTTTGAGACGGCGGGGTCGTGCCAATAACACAGGCGCGCCTGTCCTTGGGCCGCTTCGGGGCACGAAACACCGCTCGGGCCGACGTATTTGCAGCTACTCTCGCTCATGAGAGGCTGAGTATTCCACCAGCGGTTTAGAATGGCAAAGACCCATGGCTTTGGAAGCAAGATGAAACCCGTCCACCTGCGCCGCGATCCGCGCAGGAGCTCACTGGAGGCGAACAAGCTGGCAAAGCGGATACGCCGCCAGGTCGGCGAGGCGATCGCCGATTTCAACCTGATCGGCCACGGTGATCGCGTGATGGTCTGCCTATCGGGCGGCAAGGACAGCTACGGCATGCTGGACGTGCTGCTGCAGTTGAAGGAAAAGGCGCCGGCGGATTTCGACATCATCGCGGTCAACCTGGACCAGAAGCAGCCCGGATTTCCCGCGCGCGTGCTGCCCGAGTACCTCGAGTCGCGCGGCGTGCCGTTCAGGATCGTGGAGCAGGACACCTACTCGGTGGTGAAGCGCGTGATCCCCGAGGGCAGGACCATGTGTTCGCTGTGCTCGCGGCTGCGCCGCGGCATCCTGTATCGCGTCGCCGGCGAGCTCGGCGCGACCAAGATCGCGCTCGGGCACCATCGCGACGACATCCTGGCGACGTTTTTTCTCAATCTGTTTTACGCCGGCAAGCTCAAGGCGATGCCGGCGAAGCTGGTGTCCGACAACGGCAAGCACGTCGTCATCCGGCCGCTGGCGTATGTGAAGGAAGATGATCTTGCAGCCTATTCAGCGGTGAAGGGCTTTCCGATCATTCCCTGCACGCTGTGCGGCTCGCAGGACAACCTGCAAAGGCAGGTCGTGCGCGAAATGCTGCGCCAATGGGAGAAGCTGCACCCGGGGCGCGTCGCGTCGATCCTGCGAGCGATGTCGGATGTGCGGCCGTCGCACCTGATGGACCGCAAGCTGTTCGATTTTATCGGGCTCAAGCCGACCGGGGTGGAAGACGCTGACGGGGACCGGGCCTTCGATCCCGAGGAACTCGGCGAGCCTTTGTTTGCCGAAGCCTAGGTGAGCCTGCGCGTCCTTCGAATTGTCAGCTGGTCCGTCTTCGCAGGTTTCCTGGCGCTGGTTCTCTCGGCGGGGGTCCGGGGGCAGGACTGGCGCACCGCGAGCCACGAGCCGGTCGGCCTTGCGCCCGATCCATTGGAAACAACGGAGCCGGTGGTACAGGTCTACGCGGCGCGCACCTGGGGCTGGCGCGGCGCCTTCGGCGTGCATACCTGGGTCGCGGTCAAGCCGGCCGATGCGAAGACCTATACCGTATACGAAGTGATCGGCTGGCGGCTGCGCTCGAGCGGCTCGGCGCTGGTGATCAGCCAGCGCGCGCCGGACGCGCGCTGGTTCGGTAATGCGCCCGAGTTGCTGGCGGACAAGCGCGGTAAAGGGGTGGGCGAATTGATTGCGAAGGTCGAGCGCGCCGTACACGAGTACCCCTATGCCGATGAGTACACCGCCTGGCCGGGCCCCAATTCCAACACCTTCGTCGCCTGGATAACCCGCGCGGTGCCTGAGCTGCAGGTGGGCCTGCCGTCCACCGCGATCGGCAAGGACTACCTCGGCGACAGGCTATTCGCATCCGCCCCCAGCGGCAGCGGCTTCCAGCTCTCGCTCGGCGGGCTGCTCGCCGTCACCGCGAGCGGCGTCGAGGGCATCGAGCTCAACATTCTGGGGCTGACCTTCGGAATCGACCCTTTCGATCCGGCGATCAAGCTGCCGTTGGTCGGGCGGCTGGGTGCGCAAAAATCCGCACGGTAACGGTCGCTGTCGGGTCGCGTTCCAAAGGCCAGCTTGTCAACCGTACCTTGACAGGCTAGACTTACAAGCTGGATCGATCCATGAACTGCGCACAGCAACTCGTCGAGCTTTTCGGCAGTCAGGCGGATGTCGCGCGCGCGTTCCAGCTCGACCGCGCGGTGGTCAATCACTGGGTCAAGATCGGTTACGTGCCCGCCCGCTGGGCCGGCGAGGTCGAGCGCGTTACCGGAGGGAAAGTCTCCGCCGTCGAAGTGCTGAACGAAGCCAGTGCCGTCAACCCCGTGCGCGTGAAGTCGCGGCCCGACGACGCGCCGTTCGGAATCCAACCAGGACAGGACGCCATGAATACCTACGCCCCCTCGAAGCGCATCCATTCGTTCCACCCGCCGCAGCGCACGCTGATGGGGCCCGGCCCGACCGAGATCCACCCGCGCGTGCTCACCACCATGAGCCAGCCGGCGATCGGCTACCTCGACCCGGTCTTCGTCGAGATGATGGAAGAGCTGAAGTCGCTGTTGCGCTACGTCTATCAGACGAAGAACCCGCTCACCTTCCCGATTTCGGGCCCCGGCTCGGTCGGCATGGAGTACTGCTTCGTGAACATGGTTGCGCCCGGCGACAAGGTGGTGGTTTGCGTGAATGGCGTATTCGGCGGGCGCATGTTGGAGAACGTGATCCGCTGCGGCGGTGTGCCGGTGGTGGTCGAGGACACGTGGGGCACGCCGGTCGACCCGCAGAAGCTTGAGGACGCGCTGAAGAAGAACAAGGACACGAAAGTCGTGGCGTTCGTGCAAGCGGAAACATCCACCGGCTGCCAGTCCGATGCCCGGCTGCTGACCCAGATCGCGCACAAGCACGGCGCGCTGGTGATCGTGGACGCGGTGACTTCGCTTGGCGGCACGCCGGTGAAGGTGGACGAGTGGGAAATCGACGCGATCTACTCCGCGAGCCAGAAGTGCCTGTCGTGCACGCCCGGACTTTCGCCGGTGTCGTTCTCCGAGGCAGTGGTCGAGCGCGTAAAAAAGAGAAAGGACAGGATCCACAGCTGGTTCATGGACATGAACCTGCTGCTCGGCTACTGGGGCGCGACCACGCGCACCTACCATCACACCGCGCCGACGAATTCGCTGTTTGCGTTGCACGAGGCGCTGCTGCTGATCCGTGAGGAAGGGCTGGAGAATTCCTGGGCGCGCCACCAGCGCCATCACGTCGCGCTGAAGGCCGGGCTCGAGGCCATGGGCATGAAGTTCCTGGTAGCCGAGAAGAACCAGCTGCCGCAGATGAATGCCGTGTACTGCCCCGCCGGCGTTGCCGAAGCCGAGGTGAGGAAAACGCTGCTGACCGAGTTCGGCCTGGAGATCGGCGCCGGACTGGGGCCGCTTGCCGGCAAGATCTGGCGCTTCGGCCTGATGGGCTACTCGTGCCGCCCGGACAACGTGATGCTGTGCCTGTCGGCGCTCGGCTCGGTCCTTTCAGACATGGGGTTGCCCGTGCACGTCGGCGATGCTGAAGCCGCGGCGCACGGCGCCTACGCGCAGATGCATGCGAAGGACGCGCAGAGGAAGAAGCGCGCGGCCTGAGTCGGCCGGCGCGCCGGCGTTAATCCGCGGCGTTCAATCCGAGGCGTTCCCAGATCGTGGAGGTCAACCCGGCCTGGTTGAGCGTATAGAAATGCAGCCCCGGCGCGCCTGCCGAGAGCAGCCGGTCGCACAACGCCGTTACCACGTCGAGCCCGCAGGCGCGGATCGACGCGGCATCGTCGCGATAGCCCTCTAGCTTGATGCGCAGCCAGCGCGGGATCTCCGCGCCGCAGGCATCGGAAAATCGCGCGAGCTGCGAGAAGTTGCCGATCGGCATGATGCCCGGAACGATCGGGATCGAGATTCCGGCAGCCTCGCACTCGTCCACGAAGCGGAAGTATGCGTCCGGGTTGTAGAAGTACTGCGTCATCGCCGCGTTGGCCCCGGCGTCGATCTTGCGCTTGAAATTGCGGATTTCGTCAGGTGCGTTGCGGGTCTGCGGGTGGTATTCGGGATAGCAGCCGACTTCGATGTTGAACCAGTCGCCGGTGGTCTCGCGGATGAAGGCAACCAGTTCGTTGGCGTAGCGCAGCTCGCCCGCCATCGCCACTCCCGATGGCAGGTCGCCGCGCAAGGCGACGATGTGGCGGATGCCGTTGGCCTTGTAGTTCTCGAGAATCGCGGCGATATCAGCCTTGCTGGACGCGACGCACGACAGATGCGGTGCGGCTTCGTGCCCCGCGCTGCGAATTTCGAGCACTGTCTCGATTGTGCCTTGCTGCGTCGAGCCGCCCGCGCCAAAGGTCACCGAGAAAAAGCGCGGTTGAAGCTGCGCGAGCTGCTGCCAGGTGGTGCGCAGCTTCGCTTTGCCTTGGGGCGTCTTCGGCGGGAAGAACTCGAAGCTGAATGCGCGCGGGTGCTGCTTCATCAGTAGCGATACTGGTCCGACTTGTATGGCCCCTCTTTCGGCACGCCGATGTACTGCGCCTGCTGATCCGTGAGTGTGGTGAGCTGCGCATTCAGCTTCTGCAGTTGCAGCCGCGCCACTTTTTCGTCGAGGTGCTTGGGAAGGGTATACACGCCGATCGCGTACTTGCCGCTGTCGCGCTCGCTCCACAGCTCGATCTGCGCGATGGTCTGGTTGGCGAATGACGAGCTCATCACGTACGAGGGATGGCCGGTTCCGCAGCCGAGGTTCACCAGTCGCCCCTTGGCGAGCAGGATGATGCGCTTACCGTCGGGGAAGATCACGTGATCGACCTGCGGTTTGATTTCCTCCCAGGTGCATTTCTCGATCGAGGCGATGTCGATCTCGTTGTCGAAGTGGCCGATGTTGCAGACGATGGCCTGGTCCTTCATCTTCGCCATGTGGTCGTAGGTGATCACATGGTAGTTGCCGGTGGCGCTGACGAAGATGTCGGCCTTGTCCGCCGCGTAGTCCATGGTCACCACGCGGTAGCCTTCCATCGCCGCCTGCAGCGCGCAGATCGGGTCGATCTCGGTCACCCACACTTGCGCCGACAGCGCGCGCAGGGCCTGTGCCGAGCCCTTGCCGACGTCGCCGTAGCCCGCCACCACCGCGATCTTGCCGGCGATCATGACGTCGGTGGCCCGCTTGATGCCGTCCACCAGCGATTCGCGGCAGCCGTACAGGTTGTCGAATTTCGACTTGGTGACCGAGTCGTTGACGTTGATGGCCGGGATTTTGAGTTCACCCCTCGCGTGCATCTGGTAGAGCCGGTGCACGCCCGTGGTGGTCTCCTCGCTCACGCCGCGGATCGCGGCGAGGCTCTTGGCATACCAGCCGGGCTGCGCGGCGAGGCGCTTTCTGATCGCGGCGAACAGGACCCTCTCCTCTTCGCTTGCGGGTTTGGCGAGCACCGACGCGTCCTTCTCAGCCCGCGAGCCGAGGTGCAGCAGCAGGGTTGCGTCGCCGCCGTCATCGAGGATCATGTTCGAAGGGTTGCCGTCGGGCCAGTCGAAGATCCTGTGGGTGTACTCCCAGTATTCCTCCAGCGACTCGCCCTTGTGCGCGAATACCGGCGTGCCGCCGGCCGCAATCGTCGCTGCAGCGTGGTCCTGGGTCGAAAAGATGTTGCACGAGGCCCAGCGCACCTGCGCCCCGAGCGCCTTCAGCGTTTCGATCAGCACCGCGGTCTGAATGGTCATATGCAGCGAGCCTGTGATGCGCGCGCCTTTCAACGGCTGCCTGGCGGCAAACTCCTCGCGGATCGCCATCAGGCCCGGCATCTCGGTCTCCGCGATGCGGATTTCCTTGCGTCCCCAGTCGGCGAGCGACAGGTCTGCGACCTTGAAATCGGTGAACTTCGGGTTCGGAACGGCAGCATTCATGAAAGCGACTCCCAAAAAAGATAAACGCCCGCACCGTTTCCGGTGCGAGCGCCGTTGTAGGTTGCTGAGCCTGGCCGGGCGGAATCCCGGTCGCAGCGCCCCTCAGCAGGCGCGGATTATAACGCTAGGCGGCGGCTTTCAGCGCCAGCGCCTTGTCCGTGGCTTCCCAGGTGAATTCCGGTTCGTCGCGGCCGAAGTGGCCGTAGGCGGCGGTCTTCTCGTAGATCGGGCGCAGCAGGTCCAGCATGTGGATGATCCCCTTGGGCCGCAGGTCGAAGTTGGCCCGCACCAGACTGGAGAGCGCCTCATCCGAAATTTTTCCCGTGCCCTGCGTGGTCACCATCACGCTGGTAGGCTGCGCCATGCCGATCGCGTAGGACACCTGCACCAGGCATTGGGTCGCAAGACCCGCCGCGACGATGTTCTTCGCGACGTAGCGCGCCGCATAGGCCGCTGAACGGTCCACCTTGGAGGGGTCCTTGCCGGAGAATGCGCCGCCTCCGTGCGGAGCCGAACCGCCGTAAGTGTCCACGATGATCTTGCGCCCGGTGAGACCGCAGTCGCCTTTGGGCCCGCCGATCTCGAAAGCGCCCGTCGGGTTGACCAGGTACTTGATATCGCCCTTCACGAGTTCCTTGGGCAGCACCGGCTTGATGATGGTCTCGACCACCGCTTCCTTGATCTGTTCATGGGTCAGTCCCGCCCGGTGCTGGGTGGAGAGCACCACCGTCTCGATCGAATGGGGCCTGCCGTTGACATAGCGGATGGTGACCTGCGACTTCGCGTCCGGGCGCAGCCAGGAAAGCCTGCCGTCGCGGCGCACCTCCGACTGGCGCTCGACCAGGCGGTGCGCAAGCCAGATCGGCAGCGGCATCAGTCCCGGCGTCTCGTCGCAGGCGTAGCCGAACATCAGGCCCTGGTCACCGGCGCCCTGATCGAGATCCAGCCCGCTTCCCTCGTTGACGCCTTGCGCGATGTGTTGCGACTGCTCGCCGTAGGCCACCAGCACCGTGCAGGTGTCGGCGTCGAAACCGATCGCCGGATCGGTGTAGCCGATGCGCTTGATGGTCTTGCGCGCGATCTCCCGGTAGTCGATGTGCTGCGCACCAGTGGTGATCTCGCCGGCGAGGACCACGAGATTGTCCTTCACCAGAGTCTCGGCCGCGACGCGCGAGCGGGGGTCCTGGGCTAAAATGGCATCGAGTATCGCGTCCGAAATCTGGTCCGCAACCTTGTCCGGGTGTCCCTCGGAGACCGACTCGGAGGTGAAAAGAAATTCGCTCATTGCGTGGCCGCCTCTGCAAGCGTTGTGGTGGCTGGGACGGGTGGAAAAAAGGGTTGCAAGGATACCAGAGCTTGCCTGTCTCCAATAGCGTATCGCCGGCCCCGCGGGTGTCAACAAATGTCATCGCGCGCGCGCTGATGCAGCTGGCGGCGCGTCTGCCACTCGCCGTCCTGCATGCGTCCGGTACGGCACTCGGCTGGGCGATATACGCGCTCTCGCCGCGCTACCGAAAGCATCTGCGCGAGAACCTCGACGCCGCCGGCTATCGCGACGCGGCGACGCGCCGCGCCGCGATAGCGGAAGCGGGCAAGATGATCACCGAACTGCCCGCGCTGTGGCTGCTGCCGCACGCCGAGGTCGCCGCGCTGGTGCGCGAAGTGCAGGGCTGGGAACTGGTCGAGGCGGCACGCGCAGCGGGGCGCGGCATCGTGTTTCTGACTCCGCATCTGGGTTCGTTCGAAATCAGCGCGCTGTACACGACCGTGCAGATCCCGATGACGATCCTCTACCGCCCGCCCAAGATCGCCTGGATCGAGCCGTTCATGCGCGCGGGGCGCGAACGGCCGAACGTCACGCTCGCCACGCCGGACCTGAGGGGCGTGCGCAAACTGCTCGACGCGCTCAAGCGCCGCGAGACCATCGGGATCCTGCCCGACCAGGTGCCGGGCCAGGGCGAAGGGGAGTGGGCCGAGTTCTTCGGCCGGCCAGCCTACACCATGTCGCTCGCGAACAAACTCGCTGCGCGCGATGACGCGGTTTGCCTGATCGCGTTCGCCGAGCGACTGCCCGCCGGCGCCGGCTATGCGCTTTCAGTCCGGCCGTTTCCCGCGCCGCTGCCCGGCGAGAGCGAAACGCGAACGCTCAACCGCGCGATCGAAGCGTTGATCCGCGAGCGGCCGCAGCAGTATCTCTGGGGCTACAACCGCTACAAGACGCCGGCACGCGTGGCGCAAGCGTCGGCGGACCGCGGCGCAGGCGTTTCTGGATCGCGCGGAGCGCGATGAGCCGGGTCATCGTCGCGTTGATGTGGCTGGCGCATTTCCTTCCGCTCGGACTGCTCGCCCGACTGGGCGAGGCCGTGGGCACTTCCCTGTTCTGGTTGATTCCCGAGCGCCGGCACGTTACGCGCGTGAATCTGGCCCGCTGCTTTCCGCTGATGCCGGAGCCCGATCGCGAGCGGCTGGCGCGCGCGCATTTCCGCGCGTTTGGCCGCAGCTTCGTCGAGCGTGGCCTGCTGTGGTGGGCGCCGCGTAGCCGCATCGAGCGTCTGGTGCGCATCGACGGGCTCGATCACCTGCGCGCGCTGCACGGCCGGCCGGTGATTCTTCTGGTGCCCCACTTCGTCGCATTGGATACCGGGGCGACGCGCCTGGCCTGCGAGATCGACGCCGTCGCGATATTTGCCAATCAGAAGGACCCGCATTTCAGCGCGCTGTTGCGCCGCGGGCGAACCCGTTTCGGCGATCAGCGGCTCCTGTCGCGCCAGGACGGGTTGCGTGCCGCGATCGCCGACATACGCAACGGGCGCCCGTTCTTCTACCTTCCGGACCAGGACTATGGCGCCCGCGACGCGCTGTTCGTGCCGTTCTTCGGCGTGCCGGCGGCGACCATCACTGCATTGCCGCGGCTGGCGCGCATCACCGGGGCAAAGGTGCTGCCGGCGGTGACCCGCATCCTGCCAGGCGGTGGCGGATACGTTCTGACCATCGAGCCGCCATGGGCCGATTTCCCCAGCGGCGATCTCGCAGCCGACACGCGGCGCATGAACGCATATATCGAATCGCGGGTGCTGGAGATGCCCGAGCAGTATCTCTGGATGCACAAGCGCTTCAAGACGCGCCCTTCGGGCGAGGCGCAGTTTTACTGAGTATGATTTCCCGATGAGAGACTTGCGCGCCGGAGTGATCGGGGTCGGCTACCTCGGCCGCTACCATGCCGAGAAGTACGCCGGATGCAAAGGCGTGAAACTCGTCGGCGTGGCCGACTCCGATGGGATGCGCGCCAAGGAGGTCGGCGCGGAACTGCACTGCGCGGCATTGCTCGATTACCGTGAGCTGCTGCCGCGCGTCGATCTGGTCTCGATCGCCGTGCCTACCGAGTCGCACTATGTCGTGGCGCTCGCCGCGATCGATGCCGGCGTGCACGTGCTGCTGGAAAAGCCGGTCACGCGCACGCTTGAGGAGGCTGACGCGCTGGTCGCGCTCGCGCGCGAGCGCGCCGTGCGTTTCGGCGCCGGGCATCTCGAGCGCTTCAACCCGGCCTTCCGCGCGCTCGAGAAGCAGCTCGACCGGCCGCTGTTCATCGACTGCGAGCGGCTGTCGGGCTTCAAGCAGCGCGGTACCGACGTCGACGTGGTGCTCGACCTGATGATCCATGACCTCGACCTCGTGCTCGCGATGGTGCGCAGCGAACCGGTATCGGTCTCGGCCTGCGGGTTTGCGGTGCTCACCGATTCGATCGACATCGCCAACGCGCGCCTCGAGTTCGCCGACGGATGTGTCGCCAACCTGTCCGCCAGCCGGGTGTCGCAATCACCGGTGCGCAAGCTGCGCGTGTTCCAGACCGACCTGTACATCTCTGCCGACCTGCAGGCGGCGAAGCTGCGCGCGGTGCGCAAGGCGCCCGACGGCGCGCGCACCGTCGAGAACGAATCCGGATTTGACGGGGCCGACGCGTTGCGCGCCGAAATCGAGGCGTTCGTCAGCGCGGTGCGCGACGAGCGCGATCCGCCGGTGACCGGTGAGGACGGCCGGCGCGCGCTTGCCCTCGCGCTCGAAGTCGGCCGGTTGGTGCGCGAGCGGCTGACGCGGTTTTCCGCGGCCCGCGCGCCCGTGCGGTTGCAGGCACCGTGAAGCTCGCTTTCACGAAAATGCAGGGCGCGGGCAACGACTTCATCGTGCTCGATGCCTGCCACGCGCAGTTCGCGCTCGACGCCGGGCAGATCCGGCGGCTCGCCGACCGGCATTTCGGGGTCGGCTGCGACCAGCTGTTGGTCGTCGAACCGCCGACGCGGGAGGCGAGCGCCGCTGGGGCGGATTTCCGCTATCGCATCTTCAACGCCGACGGCGGCGAGGTCGAGCAGTGCGGCAACGGCGCGCGCTGCTTCGTGAAGTTCGTGCACGCAAAAGGCCTGACGACAAAGCGCGAGATCACCGTCGAGACGCTGGGCGGAATGATCCGTCCCAGGCTGGAGCAGGACGGCGAAGTCTCGGTGGACATGGGCGCGCCGGTTCCGGAGCAGCCACTGCTGCAGACCATCGTGGTCGATGACGCGCCGGTCGAACTGGCGATTCTGTCGATCGGCAACCCGCATGCGGTGCAGCGCGTTGCGGACGTGAACGCCGCGCCGGTCGGCGTGCAGGGGGCGGCGATCGAGCACCATCCGCGATTCCCAAAGCGCGTCAACGCGGGCTTCATGCAGGTGCTCGATCCTCAGCGCATCGCACTGCGCGTCTACGAGCGTGGCGCGGGCGAGACGCTCGCGTGCGGCACCGGCGCTTGCGCGGCGGTGGTTTCGGGCATCCTGCGCGGGCTGCTGGTTTCGCCCGTAGCGGTCGAAACGCGGGGCGGCAGATTGACCATCGCTTGGCAGGGCGGCGACAATGCCGTATGGATGAAGGGCCCTGCGCAGACGGTGTACGAGGGCGTGGTGGAGATCTGAAGACCGACATGAACGCCGACGACGTCGCGCACTTCCTCAAGGTTAATCCGGGGTTTTTCGACCAGCACCCGGGCCTGCTCGAGGCGATCTACGTCCCCCACCCGCACGGCGGCCGCGCGATCCCGTTGTCGGAGCGCCAGCTGGTCACGCTGCGCGAAAAATGCAAGCTGCTCGAGTCCAAGCTGTTCGAGTTGATCCGTTACGGCGAAGACAACGACGCTATCAGCGAGAAAGTCCATCGCCTCTCGATGGCGCTGCTCGGCGCGCGCGATTTCGCGGGTGCGGTGCGAGCGCTGTATTTTCATCTGCGCGAGGATTTCTCGGTTCCGCACGTGGCATTGCGCGTCTGGGGAAAGTCGCCGCCGGACGCAGCGCCCGAGGGCGCGCCGGTATCGGACGCACAGCGCGCCCGTGTCGAGTCGATGGTCGCGCCGCAGTGCGGCCCGGTCGCGAACGATGCCTTCGGCGACTGGTTCGGCGACGCGCGCGAGCACGTGCGTTCCTTTGCACTGGTTCCGCTCGGCGCCACCGCGAGGTTCGGGCTGCTCGCGCTCGGCAGCGAGGACGCGAAGCGTTTCTATCCGGAGATGGGCACGTTGTACCTGCGGCGCATCGGTGAATCCGTGACCGCTGCGCTCGCCGCGCGATTGTAGCCGCGGGGCCATGGCCACCCGCATGGCTTCCGGCGAAGCGGCTCGACCTTCGGACGATCCGCTGGTCGCCGCCTGGCTCGATGCGCTCGCGCACCAGCGCCGGCTGTCGGGCGCGACGCTGGCTAACTACCGGCACGCGCTCGAGCAGCTGCGCCGGCTCTCGGGCGCGCGGCGGCTCGACCAGTTGGACACCCACCAGCTGCGGCGCCATGCAGCGCAACTGCGCGCGCAAGGCCTTTCGCCACGCACCATCGCGCTCACACTCTCCGCCTGGCGCGGGCTGTATCGCTGGCTCGCGCGCCATCGCGGGCTCGCGCGCAACCCGATGGCCGGCCTGCGCGCGCCCAAAGCGCCGAGAACTCTGCCCAAGGCGCTATCGCCCGAAGCGGCGGCGCGGTTGCTCGAAATCGTTGCGGACAAGGCCGGGGCCGGCGCGCCGCCCGACGAATTACGCGATCAGGCTATGTTCGAGTTGCTCTATTCGTCGGGCCTGCGCCTGGCCGAGCTGGTCTCGCTCGATGTCGGCGCCGGCGCGCTCGATCTGCGCGCCGGCGAAGTCACGGTGACCGGCAAGGGCCGCAAGACGCGCACCGTTCCGGTAGGCAGCCTCGCGCGCGATGCGCTTGCACGCTGGCTGGCGGCACGCGCGCAACTCGCAAACGCCGATGAACGTGCGCTGTTCGTCGGCGCGCGTGGCGGGCGCATCGCGCCCGGCGTGGTCCAGTTGCGCCTCAGGCGCCGCGGCCAGCGGCGGGGTGTGAATGCGAAGGTCCATCCGCACGTGCTGCGCCATTCGTTCGCCAGCCACGTGCTGCAGTCCTCGCAGGACCTGCGCGCGGTGCAGGAGATGCTGGGCCACGCCAGCATATCGACCACGCAGGTGTATACGCATCTCGACTTCCAGGCGCTGGCGAAGGTGTACGACGCAGCGCATCCGCGGGCGAAGAAGAAGTGAGCACCGTCGCGATTCCGACGGTTACGCTCAAGGCAGGGCGCGAGAAATCGCTCAAGCGGCGCCACCCGTGGGTGTTCTCGGGCGCGATCGGGGCAGTCGGGCAGGCGCCGGATTCGGGCGCCACCGTTGAGCTCCGCTCGGCCGACGGGGCGCGGCTCGCGCTCGCCGCATGGAGCCCGAGTTCGCAGATCCGCGCGCGGGTGTGGAGTTTCGATGCGCAGGCGAAGATCGACGCGGCCTTTCTGCGCCAGCGGCTCGCGAGCGCGATTGCGCTGCGCGAAGCGCTGCCGGTTGCGCGCCACACCAATGCGCTGCGCCTGGTGCACGCCGAATCCGATGGCCTGCCCGGGTTGATCGTCGATCGCTATGCGGACGTGCTGGTCGCGCAGTTTCTCTCCGCGGGCGCGGAGTTCTGGCGCGAGGAAATCCTCGACGCGCTGATGGAACTCACTGGCTGCGAGGCGATCTTCGAGCGCTCCGACGCCGAGGTGCGCACCCTCGAGGGCCTTCACCCGCGCGCGGGGTTCGTGCGCGGGGAGCACGCCGCGGGCCGCGTCGCGATCCACGAGCACGGATTGCAGTTTCGCGTCGACGTCGCCGCAGGGCAGAAGACCGGCTTCTTCCTCGACCAGCGCGAGAACCGCCAGCGCGTTCGCTCGCTCGCGGCAGGACGCAACGTGCTCGATGGGTTTTGCTACACCGGAGGGTTCGCGCTCGCGGCGCTGGCGGGCCGCGCGAACAGCGTAGTGGCGGTGGACAGCTCGGCGCCTGCGCTCGAAATTGCGCGCGAGAATCTCTCGGCCAACCCGTTCGACGCTTCGCGCCTGCGCTTCGAAGTCGCGGACGTATTCGCGTACCTGCGCTCGCTGCGCGACCGCGCCGCGCAGTTCGACATGATCGTGCTCGATCCGCCCAAGTTCGCGCCCACCGCGGCGCAGGCGGAAAATGCGGCGCGCGCCTACAAGGACATCAACTTGCTCGCGCTGAAGCTGCTCGCCCCCGGCGGGCTGCTCGCCACTTTCTCGTGCTCCGGCGGGGTGCCGCTCGAATTCTTCCAGAAGATCGTCGCCGGCGCGGCGCTGGACGCCGGCGTCGATGCGCGGGTGATCGAGCATTTCGCGGCCGGGCCGGATCACCCGGTGGCGCTGAATTTTCCCGAAGGGGAATATTTGAAGGGGCTGCTGATCGTGCGGGCGTGGTAGATTCGCCTCCCGCGTACCCTCTGGGGCAAGGCAGACACGATGGCTGAAGCGAACACGGTTCCGGTCACCATCCTCACCGGCTTCCTCGGCAGCGGCAAGACCACGCTGCTCAACCGCATCCTGAAAGAAGACCACGGCCACAGGATCGCCGTGATCGAGAATGAGTTCGGCGAGGTCGGGGTGGACAACGCGATCCTCGAATCGGGCAGCGAGCAAATCGTCGAGATGAATAACGGCTGCATCTGCTGCACCGTGCGCGGCGACCTGATCCGCATTCTCGGCAGCCTGAAGCAAAGGCGCGACAAGGGCGAGCTGAAGTTCGACCGCGTGATCATCGAAACCACCGGCATGGCCGATCCAGGGCCGGTTGCGCAGACGTTTTTCGTCGACGAGGAGATCGGCGAGTACTACCTGCTCGATTCGATCCTCACGGTGGTGGATGCGAAACACGCGAAAACGCAGTTGGACGAGTTCCACGAGGCGCAGGAGCAGGTGGGTTTCGCCGACCGCATCCTGATGTCGAAGACCGACCTGGTGGGTGAGGCGGAGGTGAAGAGCCTCACCGAGCGCATCAAGCGCATGAACCCGCGCGCACCGATCAAGCCGGTCCATTTCGGCGAGGCGCCGATCGCGGAGATCCTCGACATCCGCGGCTTCAACCTCAACGCGGTGCTCGAGCTCGACCCGCAGTTCCTCACCGAGGACCACCATGAGCACCACGACGAGGTCGAGTCTTTCGTGTTCAGAAGCGACAGACCGTTCGACGGCGAAAAGCTCGAGCAATTCCTCGGCGGCATGATCCAGGTGTACGGCCCCGACCTGCTGCGCTACAAGGGCGTGCTGTGGATGAAAGGCAAAGCCAAACGCGTAGTGTTTCAGGGCGTGCACATGATGATGGGCGGCGACGTCGGCAAGCCCTGGGGCAAGGGCGAGAAGAAATCGTCGATTCTGGTTTTCATCGGCAAGAAGCTGCCGAAGGACCTGTTTATTGCAGGGCTTGAGCAGTGCCTGGCCGGAGCCAAGGTCGCCTGACCCGGGGTAGAATCTCCGGCACATGGAAGCATGCGTGAAATGAGCCGCACCCTGCGCCACCTGCTGATCGCGCTGGCCTTGCTGTTCACGCAGCAGGCCGCGCAGCTGCACGCGCTGTCGCATCTCGGGCACGACCTCAAGCTCGCCGCGGGCGGCGGGAAAAGCGCGCCGCCACTCGGACATCCGGCCGAGCAATGCCTTGCGTTTCATGCGCTCGACAGCGCACTGCCGATTCTCGCGTTCTCGCTCGAGCCGCCGCGCGCCGAGCTGTCGGGCGCCGCGCGCTTCACGCTGCCTCCGCTCCACCCGCCGCGAATCGTGTTCGATTCGCGCGCGCCTCCCGTACTCTCCTAGCTGCTTTTCGACCGAGCCCCGCTTTGCCAGGCGGTGGTGTGTCAGCGACCGCCCGAGAGGCGTGTCGCCAACGCAGTTCAAGGAGAAGCGACATGGTCAGCGTGAATGTCACGGCGCTCGCTGTTGCGGCGGCGCTCGGTATACCCCAGGCCGCCCATGCGGCGACCGAAGACGATTTGAAGGAACTGCGCGAGCAGGTCCGCCAGTTGAAGGAAGTCTACGAGCAACGCATCGGGTCGCTGGAGAAGCGGCTGCAGCAAACGGAGCAATCGGCCGGCAAGGCCGAAGCGGCCGCAAGCAAGGCGGAGACCACGGCGAATCAGGCTGCGGTCCAGGCGAGCAGCCGGCCGACGAGCGAAAGCGCCTTCAATCCGGGCGTGTCGGTGATCATGAACGGCATCTATGCCAACCTGTCGCAGGACCCGGCGAAATTCCGCATCAACGGCTTCGTGCCAACTCTCGACGAGGTCGCGCCGCCGGTGCGCGGTCTCAGCCTGGGTGAATCCGAGCTCGCTTTAGCCTCCAACATTGACCATAACTTTCGCGGCACTCTGATCGCTTCGATATCCCCCGACAACAGCAGCATCGACATCGAGGAGGGCTATATCCAGACGCTGTCTCTGCCGAGCGGCTTCACTATCAAGGCCGGGCGATTCTTCTCCGGCATCGGCTACCTGAACCAAGTCCACGCGCACGCGTGGGATTTCGCCGACGCGCCGCTCGCGAACAAGGTGTTTCTCGGTAACCAGCTCAACGAGGACGGCGTCCAGTTCAAATGGGTGGCACCGACCCAGCTTTATTTCGACTTGGGACTCGAAGCCGGGCGCGGACGAAAGTTTCCCGGCGGTCCGGACGGCGGCCGCAACAAGAACGGTTTCGGCTCAGGAAACCTGTTCGCGCACCTGGGCGGAGATCTCGGAGCGAGCATCGCCTGGCAAACCGGACTTTCGTACCTGAGCACCTCGCCGCAAGACCGCACGTTCGCCGATCTGGACTCGACCGGCACCAGCGTCACCAACAGCATCACCGGCAAGAGCCGGCTGTGGGCGCTCGACGGGGTGCTGAAGTGGGCGCCGAACCAGAACTCGACGTACACCAACTTCAAGCTGCAGGGCGAGTACTTCCGGCGCAGGGAAGACGGCGTTCTCACCTACGACACCATGGCGCAATCATTCGGGACGCAGGTCGGCGGGTACGCCTCAGCGCAATCGGGCTGGTACCTTCAAGGGGTGTATCAATTCGCGCCGACGTGGCGGGTCGGCTTGCGCTACGACCGTTTGAATTCGGGCACCACCAGCAACGCTCTGGTGAATTCCGGCGCGCTCACTGCCGCCGATTTCCCGATCCTGGCTGGCTACGACCCACACAGGAGCACGGCCATGATCGACTGGAGCGCGAGCGAGTTCAGCCGCCTGCGGCTGCAGTTCGCGCGCGACTACTCGCAGCCGGGCGCGACCGACAACCAGATTTTCCTCCAGTACATCATGAGCCTTGGTGCCCATGGTGCGCACAAATTCTGAGGTGGCGAACATGAAAACGATTCTGAAGTTTCTCGTCGCATCGGCGATTGCAGCGGCAGCGTTGCCGGCAGCGGCGGCGCTCAACGTTTTTGCCTGCGAACCGGAGTGGGGTGCGCTTGCACAGGAGCTGGGGGGCGACAAGGTTTCGGTGTTCAACGCGACAACGTCCCTGCAGGATCCGCACCGCATCGAGGCGCGCCCCAGCCTGATCGCGCGCATCCGCTCGGCCGACCTCGTGATCTGCTCCGGATCGGAACTCGAGATCGGCTGGCTGCCGCTGCTGTTGACGCAGTCGGGAAATCCGAAAATCCAGCCGGGCGAAATCGGCAATCTCGAAGCGTCGCAATTCGTGGTCAGGCTGGAAATACCGAAAGTGATCGACCGTGCGCTGGGCGATATCCATCCGTCGGGCAACCCGCATATTCATCTGGATCCGCGCAACATTGCCAAGGTGGGCGAAGTAGTCTCCGAGCGGCTGGCGCGGCTCGATCCGGCGAATGCGGGCGTGTACCAGGCGCGGGCGACATCCTTCCAACAGCGCTGGCAGGCGGCGATGCAACGCTGGGAGCAGGAAGCCTCGCGGCTCAAGGGCATGCCGATCGTCGTTTACCATAAGGACATGTCCTATTTCATCAACTGGGCCGCGATGCGGGAGGCAGGTTCGCTCGAACCCAAGCCCGGCTTGCAGCCAACGCCGGTGCATCTGGCCGAACTGGTGGAGCACATGAAGCGCGATCCGGCGAAGGCGGTCGTGTATTCCTCCTATAACAGTCCCGGAGCCGCCGAGTTTCTCTCACAGCGCGCCAACATCCCGGCCGTGCAATTGCCCTTCACCGTGGGCGGGACCGACAAGGCGAAAGATCTGTTTGGATTGTTCGACGACACCATCGCGCGGCTGCTGACCGTGGCTAAATGAACCTCGACGCGGCGACCCTCGGCATCCTGTGGCCTGCGTTCATCGCCGGCCTGCTGGTCACCGCGACGCACGTGCCCCTCGGCATGCAGGTGCTCGACCGCGGCATCGTGTTCATCGACCTCGCGGTGGCGCAGATCGCCGGGGTTGGCGTGATTCTCGCGGATTTCCTGGGCTGGAACCCGACCGGCGCCGCGGTTCAGATCGCGGCGCTCGGCGCGGCGCTGGTCGGGGCATTCGTCCTGACCTGGACCGAGCGCCGCTGGCCGGAGGTGCAGGAAGCGATCATCGGCGTCGTCTTCGTGCTCGCTTCGAGCGTTGCGATCCTTCTGCTCGCCAAGAATCCTCACGGCGGCGAGAACCTCAAAGAGCTGCTGATCGGTCAGATTCTCTGGGTCAACCCTGCACGCCTGCCGCTCGAAGCGTTGTTCTACGCGGGAATTCTCGCGCTCTGGTTCGGTCTCGGTGAGCGACTCGGCCGGATCGGCTTCTACGTGCTGTTCGCCTGCGCCGTGACCATCTCGGTCCAACTGGTAGGCCTGTTTCTGGTCTTCATCACCCTGGTCGTCCCGGCCCTCGCGACTTTCTACTCGCGCAAACAACGCTACCTCAAGGCCTACGCGATCGGCGTCCTCGGGTACGCGCTCGGCCTCATCGCCTCGGCGATGACCGACCTTCCGTCCGGCTCGATGATCGTGTGCGCGATGGTGGTCATCGCCGCGGCAATGGCATTGCTCTCGAAGCCCGACGTTGCACCAGCGAAGGGCCCGTGATACAAGGCTCGCGGGGTTGCATTTCGACGTTGCGGCCCCATTTTCTCGACCTCCCGTCCCCGGTTTCCGGCATGGAACAGTTCCACGGCACCACCATCCTTTCCGCACGCCGCGGGCGCAGCGTGGCCCTCGGCGGCGATGGCCAGGTCACCCTCGGCCATGTGGTCATCAAGGGTGGCGCGCGCAAGGTCAGGCGGCTCTACAACGACCAGATCCTGGCCGGCTTCGCGGGCGGCACCGCCGACGCATTTACGCTGTTCGAGCGCTTCGAAGCCAAGCTCGAGAAGCACCAGGGCAACCTGCTGCGCTCGGCCGTCGAACTCGCCAAGGACTGGCGCACTGACCGCATGCTGCGCCGGCTGGAGGCGATGCTCGCGGTCGCCGATCGCGAGCATTCGCTGGTGATCACCGGTCAAGGTGACGTGCTCGAGCCCGAGCACGGCATCGTCGCGATCGGTTCGGGCGGCCCTTACGCCCAGGCCGCCGCGCGGGCGCTGCTCGAGAGCACGGAGCTCGGAGCGCGCGAGATCGTCGAGCGCTCGCTCGCGATCGCCGCCGATATCTGCATCTACACCAATCACCAGCGCGTGATCGAAGTCCTGGAGTAGCCCGGATGTCATCGATGACGCCGCAGGAAATCGTCCACGAGCTGGACAAACACATCGTCGGGCAGGCGCGCGCCAAGCGCGCGGTGGCGATCGCGCTGCGCAACCGCTGGCGCAGGCAACAGGTCGCCGAGCCGTTGCGCAGCGAAATCACGCCGAAGAACATCCTGATGATCGGCCCGACGGGGGTGGGCAAGACCGAGATCGCCCGGCGCCTGGCGCGGCTGGCGGACGCGCCGTTCATCAAGGTCGAGGCGACCAAGTTCACCGAAGTCGGCTATGTCGGGCGCGACGTCGATGCCATCATCCGCGACCTGGTCGAAATCAGCGTCAAGCAGACGCGCGAGCAGGCGATGCGCAAGGTGCGCGGACGTGCCGAGGAGGCCGCCGAGGAGCGCATCCTCGACCTGCTGCTGCCCGGACCGCGCGAGGCGTCTTACGCAATGCGCACCGAGCCGGCGGAAGAGAATCCGACCCGCCAGAAGTTCCGCAAGAAGCTTCGCGAGGGCGAACTCGACGAGCGCGATATCGAGGTCGAAGTTTCGATGGCTGCGACGCAGATGGAGATCATGGCGCCGCCGGGAATGGAGGAGCTGACGCAGCAGATCCAGGGCATGTTCCAGAATTTGTCGGGCGGGCGACGCAAAACGCGCAAGATGAGAGTGCGCGAGGCGCTGCTCCAGCTCACCGAGGAAGAGGCCGCGCGCCTGGCGGGCGACGAAGACCTGAAGGCGAGGGCACTCGCCAATGTCGAGGCCAACGGCATCGTGTTCCTCGATGAGATCGACAAGATCACCAGCCGGCAGGAAGTCGCCGGCGCGGATGTCTCGCGGCAGGGCGTGCAACGCGACCTGCTGCCGCTGGTCGAGGGCACCACCGTGTCAACCAAGTACGGTATGGTCAAGACCGACCATATTCTCTTTATCGCGAGCGGCGCTTTCCACCTCGCCAAGCCGTCGGATCTGATTCCGGAACTTCAGGGACGGTTTCCGATCCGCGTCGAGCTCGATTCACTCTCGGTCGAGGATTTCGAACGCATCCTGACCTCGACCGACGCCTGCCTGACCGAGCAGTACCAGGCGCTGATCGCAACCGAGGGCGTGACGCTCGAGTTCAGGCCCGAGGCGATCCGGCGGCTCGCGGAAATCGCCTACTCGGTCAATGAGACGACCGAGAACATCGGCGCGCGGCGCCTGTACACCGTGCTCGAAAAGCTGCTCGAGGAGATCTCGTTCGAGTCGGGAAAGCGCGGCGACGGCGCGATGGTGATCGACGCCGCCTACGTCGATGCGCGGCTGGTCGAGCTGGCGCGGAACGAAGACCTCGCGCGCTACGTGCTCTGAGCGCCCGCGCGGGCTTGGGGGTCGTCCTCGGGCAGGCGCTCGAGCGCGCTGCGCAGGAACGCCATCTGGCGGCTGAACCCGCGGCAGCCCTTGCAGATCTGCAGGTGCAGGCCGAGCGCCAGGCGCTCGCCGAACCCGAGCTCGCGGTCGAGCCCCTGCGAAACGAGCGCGGAGACTTCCCTGCACGACCTCAAACTCATCATTACCGCGCTCCGTCGAACCACTTCTGCTGCAGGCACGCGCGCAGCGCCATGCGCGCGCGATACAGCAGTACCCAGCAGTGGGTCGGGGTGATTTCGAGAACCTTACAGATCTCGTCAGTCGGGGTGCCGAGGTGCTCGCGCA
Source organism: Burkholderiales bacterium (assembly GCA_017880775.1). Classification (GTDB taxonomy): domain Bacteria; phylum Pseudomonadota; class Gammaproteobacteria; order Burkholderiales; family SG8-39; genus JADGRQ01. The sequence continues at coordinate 139,769 of JADGRQ010000003.1, forward strand.
TCATGAAGACCTGCCGGGTCCTTTTCGGCAGTTTTGCGAGGCACTCCTCGAGCACGGCGTAGAATTCCTTGCGCCCGAAGCTTTGCTCCGGGTTGCCCCAGTCCGCAGGCACGTCCTGCCAGTGGCCGTCGACCTTGAAGAGGGTGTCGGATTCGCCGCCGTCGCCATCGCCGGGTGCGTTGGCGAACGCCACCTCGCGGCTCTGCTTGCGGATCGCGTCCACGATCTTGTGCTTGAGGATGCCGACCAGCCACGTGCGTACCGCCGAGCGCCCGGCGAAACGCTGCTGGCCCGTGAGGGCTGCGACCAGCGTGTCCTGAACGGCGTCTTCCGCGACGGTGGCGTTGCGCAATTGGAGATTGGCGTAACGCAGCAGGTAGGTCCGGTGCGCTTCGACTTCGTCCTGAAAATGATTCTCATCTTTCATGCGTTGCGCACTCTACCCGCGGGGGATCCCTACGGCAACGGGTCTTGAAACGGTCCCGGGGCCCCCCATTTGTAATGACATGGCGCCAAGGATGCGCCGCTAATCTACTAGGAGAGGAACCATGGCAAACATCACCCGTTTCGAGCCGCTGAACGACCTGGTCGACGACCTGTTCAAGGGCTTTTTCGTCCGTCCGATGGTCTACGAGGGCGCGCAGACTGCGCTGCCGCGCGTAAAGGTTGACGTCGTCGAGAGCAACGGCGGCTACCTCGTGCACGCAGAGTTGCCGGGCGTCAAGAAGGAAGACATTCATGTTTCGATCGACGGCGCGCAGGTCACGCTCGCCGGCGAAGTGAAGCGCGAGAAGGACGTCAAGGAAGGCGAGCGGCTGATCCACACCGAGCGCACCTACGGCAAGGTGGAGCGCAGCTTCACACTGCCGCAGGAGATCGACGACGCGAAGGCCGAAGCGAAGTTCGCCGATGGCGTGCTGGAACTGAAGCTGCCGAAGAAGGCCGCCGCGGCGCGCAAGTCGGTCACCATCCAGTAAACGTTCCGACGCAAACAGAGGGCCGGCAAGAGCCGGCCCTTTGAATTTTGCGTTGTAGAATCGGCCGACTTATGTCCAGCCCCCCGTCGGCCAACAGCAGTGCGCAGATTCTCGCGCATGCGCTGCCTTACATCCGCCGGTTCCACGGCAAGACCATCGTAGTGAAGTACGGCGGCAACGCGATGACCGACGAGCGGCTGCAGCGCAGCTTCGCGCACGACGTGGTGCTGCTCAAGCTGGTGGGCATGAATCCGGTGGTGGTGCACGGCGGCGGCCCGCAGATCGAGCAGGTACTCGCGCGACTGGGCAAGAAGGGCGAGTTTGTACAGGGCATGCGCGTCACCGACGCCGAGACTATGGACGTCGTCGAAATGGTGCTCGGCGGGATGGTCAACAAGGACATCGTCACGCTGATCAACCAGGCGGGCGGCAAGGCGGTCGGCCTGACAGGTCAGGACGGCGCGTGCATCCGCGCAAGGAAAATGCTGCTGCCGTCGAAGGACAAGCCCGAGGAGAGGATCGACATCGGCCAGGTCGGCGAGATCGCATCGATCGATCCGTCGGTGATCGACGCGCTCGAGAAAGGCGGTTTCATTCCGGTGCTGGCGCCGATCGGCGTCGGCGAGAAGGGCGAGTCCTACAACATCAATGCCGACCTGGTCGCCGGGAAGCTCGCCGAGGTGCTGCACGCTGAAAAGCTCGTGATGCTCACCAACGCGCCGGGCGTGCTCGACAAGGACGGCAGGATGCTGACTGGTCTCACGCCGAAGAAGATCGATCAGTTGATCGCCCAGGGCATCATCTCCGGCGGCATGCTGCCGAAGATCGGTTCGGCCATCGATGCCGCGCGCGCAGGCGTGAAGGCGGTGCACATCATCGACGGGCGTGTCGAGCATGCGCTGCTGCTCGAGATCCTGACCGACGAAGGCGTCGGCACACTCATAAAAAGCAGATAGGGGTGCGGTTTGCCCGGTTGCCGCCTTCGCGGCGGGTGTGGATTTTCGATCTCGACAACACCCTGCACGATGCGCGCGTGCACATTTTTCCGTCGATGCATCTGCAGATCGGCGACTGGCTCAAGCGCCATCTCGGCCTGGACGAGGATGCCGCCAACCAGTTGCGCCAGCGCTATTGGCGCCGTTACGGCACCACGCTGCACGGGCTGATGCGTCACCACGGTACCGATCCGCGCGGGTTCCTGTGGGAGACCCACCAGTTTCCGGACATCGAACGCATGGTGGTCTACGACAACGCGCTGCTGCATGCATTGCAGCGGTTGCAGGGCCTCAAGCTCGTGTTTACGAATGCACCGCGCCATTACGCCGAAGCCGTGCTGCGCGCGATGCGGCTGCACCGCTATTTCGATGCCGTGTACACGATCGAGAACACGCGTTACCGGCCAAAGCCCGCGTTCGCCGGCTTTCACGTGCTGCTACGCGTCCACCAGCTCGATCCGCACCGCTGTGCGTTGATCGACGATTCACTCGACAACCTGCGGGCCGCCAAGCGGCTCGGCATGTCCACGGTCTGGGTGAGCCCGCTTGCGCAGCGCCCGGGCTACGTCGACCTGCGCGTGGGTTCGGTGCTGGAGTTGCCGCGGCTGGCGTTTCGCTACGCAGGTTAGCAGCGTACAATCGCCGCGTCTTTCTCCCGCCCCCATGCCGCGCGAAAAAAGCGAACGCAAGAGAGGTGAGCGCCGCCTGGAAATACTAAAGGCGCTCGCGCAGATGCTTGAGGCTTCGCGCTGGGAGAAGATCACCACTGCGGCGCTCGCCGCGCGTCTCGATGTGTCAGAAGCCGCGCTCTACCGCCACTTCGCATCCAAAGCGCAGATGTTCGAGGGGCTGATCGAGTTCATCGAGAATTCGGTGTTCACGGTGGCCAACAAGATAACTGCCGACGAGTCTGACGGCCGGGGCCAGGCCGACAAGCTCCTAGAAATGCTCCTGACGTTCGCCGAGAAGAACCCCGGCATGGTGCGCGTCATGATCGGTGAGGCACTGGTTGGCGAGCATGAGCGGCTGCAGGTGCGGATGAATCAGTTTTTTGACCGATTTGAAGCGACGCTGAAGCAGTCTCTGCGCGACGCCACCGACGGCGATGCCGCCGCGCGGGCGTCGGCGATGGTGCGTTACGCGACCGGATGTTTGCACCAGTACGCGAAGAGCGGCTTCGCGAAGAAACCTACCGAAAGCTACGGGTCACAGCGGCGGTATCTCGCGGCGTAGCTGCGGCCTTGCCCTCGTCGCTCTGGATTTGAAAGGTGGCCGCGTCAACCGTGGGCAAGAAAATCGAGAAGGAAATTGATCCGCGCGCTGCCTAACCTGATCCACAAACTGCGCAGCCAGGATCCTTCGCAATCCGCACGTTCCGCCATTCGGCGCGCAGCGCATCGAGCAACAGCAATCTCCCGCTCAACGATTCCCCCACGTCGCAGACCAGCTTGATCGCCTCCATCGCCTGCAGCGCGCCGGCGACCCCGGTAAGCGGCGCGAATACGCCCATCTGCGAGCACTGCACTTCTTCGACCTCTCCGTCTTCCGGAAACAGGCACGCGTAGCAGGGCGCATCCGGCTTCCGCAAATCGAACACCATCAATTGCGCATCGAAGCGGATCGCGGCGCCTGACACGAGCGGCTTGCGTTGTGCGACGCAGGCGCGGTTCAGCGCGTGGCGGGTAGCGAAGTTGTCCGAGCAGTCGAGTACGACGTCGGCGCCGGAGACGAGTTCCATCATGTCTTTGGCTTCGAGCCGCTGCTGCAGGTCAACCACTTCTACTCCGGGATTGACCGCCCGGAGCGCCGTGCGTGCGGCCTCGACCTTCGGCATGCCGACCGAGTCGGTGCAATACAGGATCTGGCGCTGCAGGTTGGTGAGATCGACCTTGTCGGCGTCAGCGAGCGTGAGACGTCCGATTCCGCTTGCCGCGAGGTAGAGCGCCGCCGGACACCCGAGCCCCCCTGCACCGACGATCAACGCGCGGGCGGCGAGCAGCTTTTGCTGCCCCTCGATCCCGATTTCCGGGAGGAGGATGTGTCGGCTGTAGCGGAGAAGCTGCTCGTTTTCCAGCGGCGTTACTTGGCGGGCTTGGCGTCCGCAACGGCCTTGGTGGGCTGGCCCTTGACCGGCTCACCCTTCAGGAAAGCGATCGCCTGATTGAGCTGGAAATCTTCCTTGGAACCCATCTCCAATGGCTTCGCGGGCGTCTTCCCGTCACCGGTCACAGCGGGCGGCACTGGCGTGACCGCCGGCTTCTCCGGTGGCGCAACCCCCTTCTTCTCGGCCTCATCGGCGTCCTTCAAATGCCGTTGCAGATCCGCCTCGCGCACGCGTGCGATCTGGGCGGTGCCGCCCGGCTCCTCGACGATGATGTCCGGGGTGACGCCCTTCGCCTGGATTGAGCGACCGTTCGGCGTGAAGTAGCGCGCCGTGGTGAGCTTGATGGCGGTGCTGTTGCCTAGAGGCATGATGGTCTGTACCGAGCCCTTGCCGAAGGTCTGCGTGCCGATCACGGTGGCGCGCTTGTGGTCCTGCAGCGCCCCGGCGACGATTTCCGAGGCCGAGGCCGAGCCGCCGTTCACCAGCACCACCATCGGCACGTTTTTCACCGACGCGGGCAGGTTCTTGAGCACGTCGTCGCGGCCGGCGCTCCTCAGGTAGTCCTCGGGGACGGCGAAATACTTGCGCTTGGCGTCGGCATTGCGGCCGTCGGTCGATACCACCAGCGCCTTTGGCGCCAGAAACGCAGCCGAAATGGCCACCGCGCCGTATAGCAGGCCGCCCGGATCGTTGCGCAGATCGAGCACCAACCCTTTGAGCGCGCCCTGCTTCACCAAGCCTTCGAGGTGCTTGACCATGTTGTCCGGGGTTGTTTCCTGGAATTGCGAGACGCGCACCCAGCCGTAGCCCGGCTCGATCAGCTTCGATTTCACGCTCTGCACCTTGATGACATCGCGCATCAGCGTGACGATCAACGGCTGCGGCTCGTCCTTGCGCGAAATGGTCAACGTGATGTTGGTCTTGGGCTTGCCGCGCATGCGCTTCACCGCATCGTTGAGCGTCATGCCCTTCACCGGGGTGTCGTCGAGCTTGATGATCAGGTCTCCCGGCTTGATGCCGGCGCGGAAAGCCGGAGTATCCTCGATCGGCGAAACCACCTTGACGAAGCCGTCCTCCATGCCGACTTCGATGCCCAGCCCGCCGAATTGGCCCTGTGTGCCGACCTGGAGCTCGCGGAATGCCTCTGCGTCCAGATATGCCGAATGCGGATCGAGGCCGGAGAGCATGCCGTTGATCGCCTCGGTGATCAGGCGCTTGTCTTCGACCGTTTCGACATAATTCGACTTGATGGCGCCGAATACTTCGGTGAATGCGCGCAACTCTTCCACTGGCAGCGGCAGGCGCTCCGCGCGATCGGCGACGGCCGAAAAATTGAGGCTCACCAGTACGCCGGCGACGACGCCGACGAGGATCAGCCCGATTTGTTTGAACTTGTTACCCATTTTTCCGCTCCTGGCGGTCCGCATGCCCTGTGGCGAAGAACACTTTACCTGAGTTTTACCCAGCGCAAAGCGTCAACAGCCTGTCCGAGATGCCGCAATTCAAAGTATAGGCCCGATTCCTCGCGCCCACCGCTCGCGCCCACCGTCGCAATCGTGTCGCCAGCGGCCACTTCGTCGCCGGTCTGCCTGAGCAGCGACTCGTTGTTCGCGTAGATCGACAGGTAGGCTTCGCCGTGGTCGACGATCAACATATTTCCGAATCCGCGCATCCAGTCGGCAAATACCACCCGACCGGTGGCGACACTGTGAACTGCGTCACCTTCGGGAGCCCGAATGAACAGCCCCTTCGCGCCCGTGCCTCCCGCATTAGCATTACGTAGACCCTTCGAACGCTCCGCGAGTTCCCCGCGTACGGGAAGGCGAAGCCGGCCGCGCAGCGCCGAAAACGGTCCGCTCATGCCCGCCTCCGGCACGCGCTCATTGCGCACAAAGCCCGCTTTCGGACGCGCCTGGATCACGCGGGCAATCTCCTCGACCAAGCGCGTCAGGCGCGTCTCATCGGCGAGCAGCCCCTTCAACTCGCGCCGCTGGCGGCGGATCTCGGAGGACAGCTGCTCGAGCAACCGGCGCCGCTCGCGCCCCTGGACCAGCAGCTTCTGGCGCTCGGCGCGCCGCTCGCCCTCGATGGCCTCGATTCGCGCCGCGCGTTCGCGCGAGTGCTCCTGGAGCCGCGCCAGCTCGGCGCTATTGCCTCGCAATGTGTCAAACATTGTGGCCGCGGCCCGCGACAGCGTGGCGAGGTAGTAGAGCGTGCGAGGCAGTTCACTGGGGTCGCCGCCGGCCAAGGCGGCGCGCAGCGCATCGGGTGGGCCGGCGGCATACCGCGCGGCAAGCACCCGGCCAAGCAGCGCCTGCTGGCGCGCCACCGAGCGCCCGAGCTCCTCGCGCTGCATGGCGGTGCGTGCAAGCTCGTCGCGCACCGAACGCTGCTCGGCTTCGAGCGCGTGCAAACCACGGTTTGCGTCGGAGATCGCGCGCTCGCTGTCGCGCAGGGCATCGCGCGCCTCCTTGCGCGAGGACTCGGCGGCGTCCATCTGGCTGCGCAGCGCTTCGATCCGCGCGCGCAGCACAGCGAGGTCCTCGGCGCCTGCCTGCGCCCCGGCGGGGGCTGCATAGGCTGCCGCGATTGCAAGGATGCAAGCCGCGGCGGCCCACTTCACGCGCTTGAGGCTTTGACCTTGCCCTGGCCCGCGACGGCGGCGACGCGGCGCGCGACCTCTTCGGGATCCCCCAGGTAGTAGTGCTTGCGCGGCTTGAGAGCGGCGTCGAGCTCATAAACCAGCGGCACGCCGGTCGGAACGTTGAGCCCCACGATCTCGGCGTCGCTCACCCCGTCGAGGTGCTTGATCAGCGCGCGCAGGGAATTGCCGTGCGCGACGACAATGACGCGCCGGCCAGCGTGCACGGCCGGTGCGATCGAAGCGTTCCAGAAGGGCAGCACCCTCGCTACCGTATCCTTGAGGCACTCGGTGAGAGGGAGTTCGTCAGCGTCGAGTCCGACGTAGCGCGGGTCTCCGGCCGGCGAACGCGGATCGTCCGGCTCGAGCGCGGGCGGTGGCGTGTCGTAGCTGCGCCGCCAGGCGAGTACCTGGGCTTCGCCGAATTTCGCCGCCGTCTCGGCTTTATTCAGGCCCTGCAATGCGCCGTAGTGCCGCTCATTTAGCCGCCAGTGCTTTTCCACCGGAATCCACATCCGATCGAGCTCGTCGAGCGCGAGCCACAGTGTGCGGATCGCGCGGCGCAGGACCGAGGTATAGGCTAGGTCGAAGCTGTAACCGCCGGAATTGAGCAGGCGGCCTGCCGCACGGGCTTCCTCGACGCCCTTTTCCGACAGATCGACGTCGGTCCAGCCCGTAAAGCGATTTTCGCGGTTCCAGTCGGATTCGCCGTGTCGAAGGAGGACGAGCTTGTGCACGGGTCAATTATAATGGCAGGATGAAACGCGTTAGCCGTCACGATCATTGCAGCGCGCCCGTGCCATGGAATTCGTCCAGAACAACCTGCTGCTGATCGCGGTCGCGTTCCTCTCGGGCGGGATGCTGCTCTGGCCGTTCGTGCGCCGCAGTACCGGCGGCCCGTGGGTGAGCACGCTGGACGCCACGCGGCTGATCAACCGCAAGGACGCGCCGGTGCTCGACGTGCGCGATCCCGCGGAGTTCGCCGCGGGGCACATTCTCGGCGCGAGGAACATGCCGCTCGCGCAGCTCGGGGCGCGCGCAGCCGACCTCGACAAGTTGAAAGGCAAGCCGGTGATCGTTTACTGCGACGGCGGCAGCCGCGCGTCCAGCGCGATGCCCGTGCTAAAACAGCGCGGCTTTGCGGAGGTGTACAACCTGACCGGCGGATACGCCGCATGGCAGCAGGCCGGCCTGCCGGTGGAGAAGTAGCCGGTGGCCGCGGTGCTGATGTACTGTACCACGGCCTGTCCGTATTGCCAGGCGGCGGAGCGCCTGCTGGCGGACAAAGGCGTCACCGATCTGACCAGGATCCGCGTCGATCTCGAACCTTCGCGCCGCGCCGAAATGGACAAGAAAAGCGGTCGCCGCACCGTGCCGCAGATCTGGATTGGCGATCGGCACGTCGGCGGTTACGACGACCTTTTTGAACTGGAACGGGCCGGGGAACTCGATGCCCTTCTGCAGTCAACCTGAGAGAGCTTTGACCCAATGAGCGAAACGCAACCGTCCTTCAGCATCGAGAAGCTGTACGTCAAGGATCTTTCTCTCGAGATTCCGAACGCCCCCCAGGTGTTCATGCAGGCCGACACCCCGCAGCTCGAGGTGAAGGTGCACAACGAGGCAAACAAGTTCGGCGACGGGCTGTACGAAGTGGTGGTGACGGTCACGGTCACCGCAAAAGCGGGCGACAAGACCATGTTCCTCGCCGAAGCGGCGCAGGCCGGCATTTTCGCGATCCGCAACGTCCCCGAGAACGAAATCAACCCGCTCCTCGGAATCGTTTGTCCGACGGTGGTCTACCCTTACGTGCGCGAGACCATTTCCGACCTCATCACCCGGGGCGGCTTTCCGCCGGTCCTGCTCTCGCCGGTCAGCTTCGAGGCGCTGTATGCGCAGCGCCTACAGCAGGCGCAGCAACCCGCCGGGCCGAAAATTGAAATAGCCAGTTAATAACGGGGGAACCGAGGTTCCCCCGTTGCCCCTCCTTGAACCGGTGAAGGTCATGCGATCATTTCTTGCCATTCTCCTGGGAGCGGGCGTTTGCGTTTCTGCGTTTGGCGCGGAGTTCCGCTCGATCGCCGAGAACGGCGTGGTGATGTACGACGCGCCGTCGCGGGCGGCCACGCCGCTGTTCGTCGCCGCGCGCTTCTATCCGGTCGAAGTGATCGTCAGCCTCGAGGCGTGGATCAAGGTGCGCGACCACACCGGGGCGCTTTCTTGGGTCGAGCGCAAGTCGCTGTCCGAGAAACGCATGGTGATCGTCACCGCAGCGCACGCCGATGCGCTCGCGCGCGCGGAAGATGGCGCTCCGCCGGCATTCACCGCAGCACAGAGCGTCGCGCTCGAACTGGTTGAAATCCTTCCCGGCGGATGGGTGCGCGTGCGCCACGCCGACGGCGCGACGGGCTACGTCAAAGCCGCATTGCTCTGGGGCGATTGATCTCGCGCTCGCCGTAGCGATGAATGTTTCTGCGCTCGGTGCGGGTGCGTGGGGTACCGCGCTGGCGGTCGCGCTCGCATCGCGCCATCGCGTCACGCTCTGGGGGCGCGATGCGGCCCAGCTTGCGCGCATGCGCGACCAACGGCGCAACCTCCGCTACCTCCCCGAGATCGAGCTGCCCGCCGGTCTCACGCTCGACGCGGACCTCGAATCTGCCTGCAAGGCGGCGGACTTGTTGTTGCTCGCGGTGCCGGCGGCGGGCCTGCGCGAGCTGTGTGTTCAGATGCGTGCGGCGGAGATTGGCGCGCCGCTGGTGTGGCTGTGCAAAGGTTTCGAGCAGTCCTCCGGCCTGCTGCCGCACCAGGTGGTCGAGGAAACGCTGGGCGCATCGCGCGCCGAATGCGGTGCACTGTCGGGCCCGTCTTTCGCTCTCGAAGTCGCGCGCGGCTTGCCTTGCGCGCTGACGCTGGCAGCGAAAGATCAGGCGTTCGCGCGCCGTGCGGCGCTTTCACTGCACGGCGGCCGGATCCGGGTCTACTATTCGGGCGACCTGATCGGGGTCGAAATCGGCGGCGCAGTGAAAAACGTCCTGGCGATCGCAGTCGGCATTTCCGACGGCATGGGCCTTGGGCAGAACGCGCGCGCGGCGCTGATCACGCGCGGTCTGGCGGAGATCTCGCGCCTGGGCATTGCGCTGGGCGCACAGCCTGAGACCATCATGGGTCTGACCGGCGCGGGCGATCTGATCCTCACTGCCACGGGAGACCTTTCGCGCAATCGCCGCGTCGGGCTCGAACTCGCGCGCGGACGGCCGTTGCCGGAGATTCTCCGCGAGCTGGGCCATGTGGCCGAGGGCGTGCGTTCCGCAAGCGAGCTGCAATCACTCGCGCTGCGGCTGGGCGTCGAGATGCCGATCACCCGCGCGGTGAATGCGGTGCTCGACGCCCGCGCGACGCCGGCTGCGGCGCTCGAAGCGTTGCTCGCGCGCGATCCGCGCGAAGAAGGCTGATGAACGCGGCTAGCTTGCGCCCGGAAAGCCGAGCTGGCGCCAAGCTTCGTAGACGACCACCGCGACGGCGTTCGAAAGGTTCAGACTGCGATTTCCCGGCATCAGCGGCAGGCGTGCCCGTTGCTCGGGCGGAAAACCCGCTAGCAGTTCGGCCGGCAAGCCGCGCGTTTCCGGCCCGAATAGCAGCACGTCCCCATCGCGGTAAGCGAGGTCGCTGTAGCGTTGCGCTGCTCGCGTCGAGAACGCGATCCAGCGGCGCTCGCCGAGCAACTGCGCGCAATCGCGGAGGCTCGAATGCGTGCGGATCGCGGCAAACTCGTGGTAATCGAGCCCGGCGCGCCGCAGCTGCCGGTCCTCCAGCGTGAATCCGAGCGGCTCGATCAAGTGCAGCCGCGCTCCGGTGTTGGCCGACAGGCGGATTACGTTACCGGTGTTGGGGGGAATCTCCGGCCGATACAGGACGATCTCGAACATTCAGCTGTACGCCATGATGTTCACAGCGTGCGCGCGACGACCCAGTTCTCGACGCTGAGCGCGCCCGCACGCTTGACGGCGCCGGCGAGCGCATCGAGCGTCGCGCCCGTGGTCATCACGTCGTCGACCAGCGCGACGCTTCGGCCGGCCAGCGCAAGCGAGCATGCGAACGCGCCGCGCATGTTTTCCTTGCGCGCATCGAGCGGCAGCTCGGCCTGCGCCGGTGTGTCGCGCAGCCGTTCGCAACCGCGGGTCGCAAGCGGCTTGCGCAGGCAGCGCGACAGCGCGCGCGCGATCTCGACCGACTGGTTGTAGCCGCGTTCGACGAGGCGCTGCGGATGAAGCGGCACGGCGATGATCAGATCCACCGCGCTCGAGCGTTCGAGCATCCTGGCGAGGTGGCCAGCCAGGTACGGGGCAAGCGCCAGCTCGGAGTTGAACTTCAGCGCCTTCACCAGCACATCGGCCGGGAACGCATAGGCGAACGCGGCGATGGTGGCGTCGAAATCGGGCGGGTCCGCGAGGCAGCGGCCGCAGACCTGGGCGCCTGGAGTCGGCAGTGCGCAGCGCGGACAACGCTCAGGCGCGAGCCCGGGCAGGTCGCGCTCGCACGCGGAGCAGATGAGGGCGCCGCGACCGGTCGCCCCGCGGCAGACATAGCAACTGCCGCCGAACACGGTCGCGGCGAGACGGCCGAGCAGGCTGCCTTCGGACATGTGTAGGATTATGCGGCAGCCTGCCACGCATGGATGAATACCGCATTGACGAGCCGCGCGCTCGGCGCGCGTTCGAGCGTGCCGCGCCGACCTATCTTGCGGCCGCGCGGCTCGAGCAGGAGATCGGCGCGCGCATGCTCGAGCGGCTGGAGCTGGTGCGCCTGGCGCCGGGTGTGGTTCTCGACGCCGGCGCCGGACCCGCGCCGCAGGCCGAGGGACTGCGCCGGCGCTATCCGGACGCGCTCCACGTCGCGCTCGATTGGTCGAGCGCGATGCTTCGTGAGCGGTCAGCACGCGCGGGCTGGATGAGCCGGATTCTGGGGCCTCGCGGACCGGCTGCCGTGTGCGCTGACATGCGGCGCATGCCGCTGGTCGCGGGCAGTTGCGGGTTGGTCTGGTCCAACATGGCGCTGCACTGGGTCTCGGATCCGTTGCCTGCGCTGGCCGAATTCGGCCGTGTGTTGAGGCCCGATGGGCTGCTCATGTTCAGCACGCTCGGTCCCGATACGCTGAAGGAGCTGCGTGGCGCATGCGAGGCTGCGGGCGCCGCAACCCAGGTACACCGTTTCCACGACATGCACGATCTCGGCGACATGCTGTCCGAATCCGGTTTTGCTGCGCCGGTGATGGACATGGAAATCATCACACTGACTTTCGCCAGCGCGGCGGCGCTGGTTGCGGATCTGCGCGCGACCGGACAGACCTCGAGTACTGCCGCACGCCGCAAGACACTGATGGGCAAGCGCCGCTGGGCCGCGCTGCGCGACGCGCTCGAATCGCGTGCGGTAGATGGCAGGATTTCGCTCAGTGCAGAAGTGGTTTACGGCCACGCGTGGAAAGGCGCGCCGCGCAAGCGCCTCGACACTCGCTCGATCGTGCGCATGAATCGCGCGTCGCGTTCGAGCCGCTGAACGCGATCCTGAAAAGCGTTAATCGGAGGATTTGTCTCGGGTTTTGACTTGTGTCCCGACGCCGCCCTGTGATAAATTGCCGCAGTACTTCGGCGCGCCTTTGGCCGCTGCGATCCCGGTTCACCAGACTTCACACCGAGCATGGAGGCCGCGCACGCCGAAGGGGCGTTTACAGGGCAAGCGCACGATTTGAGCTTGCTGCTGAAGCGCAATTGCTCGATTTCACCCTCGGGCCTGTGGCGCGTCTTCGTGCTGATCGCGCTGGTGACGCTCGGCATCGGAGCGGGGTTCGCCTGTTTCGGGGCGTGGCTGATCCTGCCTTTCGCCGGAGTGGAACTGCTGGTGCTGGCAGCGGCGTTTCTGGTGGTCGGACGCCACGCGACGGATTGCGAGCGGATCGAGTTCGCAGCCGGGCGGGTTCGGGTCGAGGTGCGGGATTCGGAGCGCACTGCGGTGCACGAATTCGATCTTTCGCGGGCGCAGGTGGTGCTTGGTGAAGGGGGCGGGGGGATTCGGGTGTGGCTCCGGGCGCGCGACGCGCAACTCGAGATCGGACGGCACCTGGACGAACAATCGCGCGCCGGGCTTGCGACCGAGCTTCGCAGACGGTTACACGGCAAATGGGACGGGGAACGGAAAACATGAGATTCGATCGGCCACGCATGACGGCACCCGGTTTGTTGACCGCGTTGCTCTATGGGTGCGTGCTTGCGGCGGCGGTTTCGTCCGGGAACGCGGAGGCGGCCGCGCCCTGGAACCTGCAGCCGGCGGCCTCCAGGCTCGCCGCGGACATTCACGACCTGCACGAGTGGGTCATGATTCTCGTCACGGTGATTTTCGTCGGCGTGTTCGGTTTCATGTTCTGGGCGGTATACGCGCACCGCAAATCGGTCGGCCACAAGGCCGCTCACTTCCATGAGAACACCACCGTCGAGATCATCTGGACGGTGATCCCGCTGATCATCCTCGTGGTCATCGCCTGGCCCGTTACCAAGACGGTCATCGCGCAAAAGGACACCTCCAACGCTGACATCACCATCAAGGTCACCGGCTACCAGTGGAAGTGGGGCTACGACTACATCAAGGGCGAGGGTGAGGGCATCAGCTTCATTTCGACGCTGTCCACGCCGCGCGATCAGATCGAGGGCCGCGCGCCGAAAGGTGAGCACTACCTGCTCGAGGTGGACAACGAATTGGTGGTGCCGATCGGCAAAAAGGTGCGGGTGCTGACCACTGCCGCTGACGTGATTCACTCTTGGTGGGTGCCGGTGTTCGGCGCCAAGCAGGACGCGATTCCGGGCTTCATCCGCGATATCTGGTTCAAGGCGGACAAGACCGGTACTTTCCGTAGCCAATGCGCGGAGTTGTGCGGCAAGGACCACGGGTTCATGCCGGTCGTGGTGCGGGTGGTGTCGGCGGAGGACTATACGAAGTGGGTCGCCGAGCAGAAAAAGCTCGCCGCGGCCAGCGCCGATGACCCGAACAAGAGCTATACACTCGACGAATTGAAGGCGCGCGGCGAGAAGGTCTATGCGGCCAACTGCGTCGCCTGCCACCAGGCAACCGGCAAGGGCGCCCCACCCGCTTTCCCGCCGCTCGACGGCTCGAAGGTCGTCAACGGCCCGAAGAACGACCAGATCGCGCTCGAGCTGAACGGCAAGCCTGGCACGGCGATGGCCGCCTTTGACAAGCAGCTGAACGACGTCGAGCTGGCGGCGGTGATCACCTTTACGCGCAACGCCTGGGGCAACAAGACCGGCGAAGCGATTCAGCCCTCTGAAGTCAAGGCGCTGCGCAAGTAGGCGCCTTCGAACAGGCAACACCAGGAGAACTTTCATGAGTGCAGTCATCGACAGCCACGGTCAAGCGCACGACCACCATGGCGGCGGGTATGGCGGGATCATGCGCTGGATCACCACCACCAACCACAAGGACATCGGTACGCTGTACCTGTGGTTCAGTTTCATTATGTTCATGACCGGTGGCGCGATGGCGATGGTGATCCGCGCCGAACTGTTCGAACCCGGCCTGCAATTCGTCAACCCGGATTTCTTCAACCAACTGACCACCATGCATGGCCTGATCATGGTGTTCGGCGCGATCATGCCGGCGTTCGTGGGCTTCGCAAACTGGCAGATCCCGATGATGATCGGCGCGCCCGACATGGCGTTTGCACGGATGAACAACTGGAGCTTCTGGCTCCTGCCTTTCGCCGCGTCAATGCTGATGCTGTCGTTTTTCATGCCCGGTGGTGCGCCGGGTGTGGGCTGGACGCTCTACGCCCCGCTTACGGTGCAGATGGGCATGGGCATGGACCTCACCATTTTCGCCATCCACCTGCTCGGCATGAGCTCGATCATGGGCTCGATCAACATCATCACCACGATCCTCAACATGCGCGCGCCCGGCATGACGCTGATGCGCATGCCGCTGTTCTGCTGGACCTGGTTGATCACCGCTTACATGCTGTTGGCCGCAATGCCGGTGTTCGCCGGCGCAGTGACCATGACGCTGACCGACCGCCACTTCGGCACCTCGTTCTTCAACGCGGCAGGCGGCGGCGATCCGGTGCTCTACCAGCACATCTTCTGGTTCTTCGGCCACCCCGAGGTGTACATCATCGCCCTTCCGGCATTCGGGGTGATCTCGCAGGTGATCCCGGCGTTCTCGAGAAAACCCCTGTTCGGCTACGCTTCGATGGTCTACGCCACCTCCGCGATCGCAATCCTTTCGTTCATGGTCTGGGCGCACCACATGTACACCGTGGGCATGCCGGTCACGGGGCAGCTGTTCTTCATGTACGCAACCATGCTGATCGCAGCGCCCACCGGGGTCAAGGTATTCAACTGGGTGGCCACCATGTGGCGCGGTTCGCTCAGCTTCGAGACCCCGATGCTGTTTGCGTGCGGATTCCTGTTCCTGTTCACTCTCGGCGGCTTTACGGGGCTGGTGCTGGCGCTGGTTCCGGTCGATATCCAGCTGCAGGACACTTATTACGTGGTGGCGCACTTCCATTACGTGATGGTCGCGGGCGCCCTGTTCTCGGCATTCGCCGGCATTTATTTCTGGTTGCCGAAATGGACTGGCCGGATGTACGACGAGACGCTCGGCAAATGGCACTTCTGGCTGTCGATGATTTTTTTCAACATGATCTTTTTCGTGCAGCATTTCCTGGGCCTTGCTGGCATGCCGCGCCGCATCCCGGATTACCCGCTGATGTTCGAGACCTGGAACAAAATCTCTTCGATCGGCGCGTTTGGATTCGGCCTGACGCAGCTGCTGTTCCTGTATATCGTTCTGAAAGCGATCCGCAGTGGCGAGAAGGCGCCGCAGCGGCCGTGGGAAGGCGCCGATTCGATCGACTGGACGATGATTCCGACGCCTGCGCCGTATCACACGTTCGAGACGCCGCCGGTGATCAAGTAGCGCGCCGATGACACGCAACGCCCGGACCGGATTGATTCTCGCCACCGTCGCGCTGATGTTCTTTCTCGGCATCATCGCCAAGTACTGGCTGCTGCGATGAACCAGACGCTTCTCGACGAACGCGGGCGCGAGAATCGACGTATGCTGGTGAAGCTGTTCGTCGTCGCGCTGGCGATGTTCGGTTTCGGCTTCGCTCTGGTGCCGTTCTACGACAAAATCTGCAAGGCGCTCGGCGTCAACAACTTCATCGCGCCCGACGCCGTCCAGGCCAATACCCAGGTGGATCTGGCGCGCAGCGTGACCATCGAGTTGGATGCCAATACGCACAATCTGGCCTGGCGTTTCCGGCCCATGGTCCGGCACCTCACTGTGCATCCGGGCGAACTCGCGCAGATCGAGTACGAGATCGCCAACGTGCGCGATGTGCCCGTCACCGCGCAGGCGGTGCCCAGTTACGGCCCGCAGCGCGCGGGCCAGTACTTCCGCAAGTTGGAGTGCTTCTGCTTCACCCAGCAGACGCTCGCCGGTGGCGAAACGCGCAGAATGCCGGTGGTGTTTCTGATCGATCCGGCGCTGCCGAAGGACGTCAATACGATTACATTGTCGTACACCTTCTTCGAGGTGCCCGGCACGTCGAAGGAAAGATCGTGATGGCGGGAGCATTCGAGACTTTCAAGGCGGTGCTCTCGGGGATGATCGGGGTGCGCCGCAAGGCCGACCACGAGTCGGCGTCCTTGAACCCGGTGCACGTGATCATCGCCGGAGTGGTCGTGGCGGTATTGTTCGTATTGACGCTGGTCACGATCGTCAGGTTTGTGGTCGGCTGACCGAGGCAGGGAGAAAAGCATGGCGCAAACCGCAACCTCCGCAACACGGCAGCAGCACTACCACGTGCCGCAGCCGATGCCGTGGCCGATCATGGGCTCGACCGCGCTGTTCCTGATGGCGCTCGGCGCGACGTTCGTGTTCAACGGCTCGATGGGCGGATGGGTGTCGACGTCGCTCGGCTTCATGATCCTGCTTTACATGATGTACCGCTGGTTCGGCGACGTCATCCGCGAGTCCGAGGGCGGAAAATACGGGCGCTGGGAGGATCTGTCGTTCCGCTGGGGAATGAGCTGGTTCATTTTTTCCGAGGTGATGTTCTTCGCCGGATTCTTCGGGGCGCTGTTCTGGGCCCGCGCCATGTCGGTGCCCGATCTTTCGAGCCTGCTGAGCAACGAATTGCTGTGGCCGGGCTTCAAGAACCTGTGGCCTTCGGCGGGACCGGGATTTGCCGAGAAGTTCACGCCAATGGGCGCGTGGGGGATTCCGGCGATCAACACGCTGCTGCTGCTGAGTTCCGGCGTGACGCTCACGATCGCGCATTGGGGGCTGGTCAACAACAAGCGCGGACAGCTCAACCTGTTTCTGTTCCTCACCATCGCGCTGGGCGTGACCTTCCTCGGCCTGCAGATCTTCGAATACGGCCACGCGTACTCCGAACTCAACCTCAAGCTGTCGACCGGGGTCTACGGATCGACCTTCTTCATGCTGACCGGCTTTCACGGCTTCCACGTGACCATCGGCGCGATCATGCTGACGGTGATGCTGTTTCGCTGCCTGTCGGGGCATTTCAAGCCGGACCACCATTTCGCGTTCGAGGCGGTGGCCTGGTACTGGCACTTCGTGGACGTGGTGTGGCTGTTGCTCTTTATTCTGGTGTACTGGCTGTAACGCCCTCTCAGCCTGAGACTTGGTGAAGCAGGGGAGCCTCTCGCGGTTCCCCGGTTTGCTTTGCAGCTAGAGCTTCTGCGGAATGAAACCGAAGTAGAAGCCCGCCATCAGGAATAGGAACAGTGCGATCGACAGCGCGACGCGCAGCGCGAGGGCCTTGACCGCGCGTTTCGAGCCGCTGCGATCGCGGAACACGAACACCAGCGCCGAGGCGAGGCTCGCGAGGATCAGGGCGATCAGGACGTAGACGACGATGCGCAAGCGCCGGGTGCTGGGGAAGGTGGGGAGGCGGTGTGGTGGGCTATGCAGCCCGCAGTGTAGCCGACGGCGTCCTGCGCCTCGAGCGATGCGGGCTGCATGAAACTCGGGCCGCTGGCGTTTCCCGCGTGGACCGCGCTGGTCGCGGCCGGGCTTTGCGCGCTCGGGGTTGCGCTCGGAAACTGGCAGTCCGACCGCGCCGCGCAGAAGCGCGTGATCGCCGATGGCCTGGCCCGCTACCAGCGCGCGCCCGCGACCCGGCTCGGTGCCGATGCGGTCGCGGCCGGGGACTACCTCTGGCACAGGGTCGAAGCGCGCGGTGAGTTCGACGCAAAGCACACGCTGTTTCTCGGCAACCGCCTGTACCGCGGCCGGCCCGGGTATTACGTCGTTACGCCGCTACGCATAGAGAACGGCCCGCGTTACGTGCTCGTGCTGCGCGGCTGGCTCCCGTCGTCGGGGAATGCTCCTCCGGCGCATGCCGTTCCGCCGGGCATCCGCGTGATCACGGGTCTGGCGGTTCCAGGCGTCGCGCGCATCTATGAACCCGGCGCGCCGGGCCACGGCCGCGTGCGGCAGAACATCGACGTGGCTCGGTTCGAACTGGAGAGCGGCCTGTCCCTCCACCCGTTCTTCATCGAGCAGCGCGACGCCTCCGAAGAGGGCCTCGTCCAGGACTGGCCGGCGCACGACGCGCTCCTCGACAGGCACCGCATGTACGCCGGGCAGTGGTACTCGCTCGCGGCGCTATCGGTCATCATCTTCCTCGTGCTGAGCTTTCGCAATGGACGCCCACCGCACATCGCTTGACGCGGAGCGCGCGCGCCGTCTCGGCCGGATCAAGCTGCTTGCGCTGGCGGCGTTCTTCATGCTGCCGGTCGCCGCAGGCTACCTTGCGTACTCGTGGTGGACTCCCGAGCAGGGATCGAACTACGGCGAGTTGTTGCCGCCCCTCCCGCTTGACGACGCGACCATCATTGCGCTGAAGGGCAAGTGGGTGCTAGTGCAGTTCGATTCGGGCATCTGCGATGCCCATTGCGAGCGCAAGCACTACTTGATGCGCCAGGTGCGCAAGGCGCAAGGCAAGGAGCAGTCCCGCGTCGAGCGGCTGTGGCTGGTGACCGATCGCGTGGCGCCGCGCAAAGCGCTGCTCGACGCGATATCAGGTACCCGCATCGAGTCCGCTGCGTCGCGGAGGCTCGCCGGCCAGTTTGCGCCGCAAGGCGCGGCCAAAGACCGTATCTATGTCGTCGACCCGCTCGGCAACCTGATGATGCGTTTTCCGCGCAACCCGGATCCGACGCGGATGATCAAGGACTTGCAGCGTCTGCTGAAAACATCGCAGATCGGTTGAAGGCGATGATAAGATCCGCGCCTTCTCCAGACCGAGCGCCGCGCCGGCGCGTCCCCCTGATCGTGTCCGCCGAGCTACGCCTGAGTGAGACCTCCGGGCAACCGCGCACGCTGATGCGCAGGATGCGCGCGTTCTATTCGCTCACCAAGCCGCGGGTGGTTTCGCTGATTGTCTTCACCGCGGTGATCGGCATGTTCCTCGCCACGCCGGGCATGGTTGCGACGCAGATCCTGCTCGCGGGCACCCTCGGGATCGCAATGGTGGCGGGCGCGGCCGCGGCGGTGAATTGCCTGGTCGAGCAGAGGATCGACGCGGCGATGCGGCGCACGCGCGGGCGAGCGTTGCCACGCGGCGAACTGACCGCGCTGCAGACCCTGGTGTTCGCGGGAACGGTGGGCGGTCTCGGCCTCTGGGTGCTGGTGCATTTCGTAAACCCGCTCACCATGTGGCTCACGCTCGCAACGTTCGTTGGCTACGCAGTCATCTACACGGTAATACTGAAACCCGCCACGCCACAGAACATCGTCATCGGCGGCGCTTCGGGCGCAATGCCGCCGGTGCTCGGCTGGGCGGCGGTGACGGGCGAGGTGACGACCGAGGCACTGCTGCTGTTCCTGATCATTTACGCATGGACGCCACCGCATTTCTGGGCGCTGGCGCTGTACCGCACCGAGGAGTACGCCAAGGCCGGTCTGCCGATGCTGCCGGTCACCCATGGCAAGCGCTACACCCAACTTCAGGTGCTGCTCTACACGCTGATCCTGTTCGGCGTGACGCTGCTGCCGTTCGCGATCCGCATGAGCGGCTGGCTGTACCTTGGCGCGGCCTGCGCGCTGGACGGGATATTCATCGGCTACTCGATCGCGTTGTACGCGCACTACAGCGACCGCCTTGCGCATCGCACCTTCCGCTACTCGATTCTGTACCTCGCGCTGCTGTTCGCGGCGCTGCTGGTGGACCACTACCTGCAGTAAGGAAGCCCCGCGCCGAGACCTCGCGCACAAGATCGACACCGTCAAAATCCCCCGCACTGACGGCCGCACGCCTTGCCGGCCTGCCCGGCACCGACTGGGAGTAAAATCAAACAAGGGACCGCCGAACGCGCGTCCCGGTTTTCAGCCCCGGTGAACATCGTGAATAACGTACACGAATTCGATCAAAAGCTCGATGGCCAAGAACGACGCGCCCCCGCGAGACTGCGTGAGGCGGAGCGGCGCTACCAGACGCTGTTCAATGCCAGCCCGCAGCCGATATACGTCTACGACGTCGAGACGCTGCGCATCGTGGCTGCCAACGAGAAGATGGTGCAACGCTACGGATGGACGCGCGAGGAGCTTTTGCACATGAGCGCACTTGACCTCCGACCCGCTGGGGAGGAGGAGCGCTTCAGAAGCGGTTCGCATGAGCCGCCCGACGTGGACATCGTCAGAACCTGGCGCCACAAGCGGAGCAACGGCGAGGTGTTCGACGCAGAGGTCACCGCGCACGATTTCGACTTGGACGGCCGCAGGCTGCGTCTGGTTACTGCAACCGACATCACGGAGCGAAAGCGGCAGGAGCGGGCCCTGCGCGAAAGCGAAGAGCGCTTTCGCAGCCTGACCGAACTGTTCTCCGATTTGTATTGGGAGACCGACGAGAACCACCGCTTCGTACGGATGACCGGAGTTCTGGTCTCCCGCCGCCGGATCCGGCGGGAGGCGTTCGAGGGCAAGACGCGCTGGGAGATCGAAGCCCCGGACATGTCCGCGGAGGGTTGGGCACGGCACCGGGCCGATCTGGAGGCGCATCGTGAATTCCGCGATCTCGTCATCGCCCGCGGGAACGCGGCCGGAGAGAAGTACTACATCAGCCTGAGCGGCCGGCCCATGTTCGACGAACGGCGCCAGTTCCGCGGTTACCACGGCATCGGCATGGACGTTACGGCGAGCGTAGTCGCCCAGGAAGCGCTGCAGAAGGCGGCGGGGGATCTGCAGGCGCTCTCGCGCAGGCTGGTGGAAGTCCAAGAGGTGGAGCGGCGCGATCTCAGCCGCGAACTGCACGACCGAATCGGCCAGAACCTTACCGCGCTGTACATCAACCTCGATATTCTGCTCGGCAATGTCGGCGTGCGCGGTTCCGCCGAGATCGAGGGACGCCTGCGGGACTCGCTCGAGATCCTCGGGGCGACGGCAAAGATGATCGATGACATTACCGCCGAACTGCGGCCGCCGATGCTCGACAACATCGGGCTCGCCGCGGCGCTGCGCTGGCACGGCGCGCGGTTCGCGTTGCGAACCGGAATCGCGGTGACGGTCGATGCGGACGAGGACTTCACTCCGGAGACGGCCGCGATGCGGGACGTGGCGCTATTCCGTATCGCCCAGGAAGCTCTGAACAACGCCGCCAAGCACGCGCACGCTCGCAACATCGAGATCACCATCCGGGTCAAACAAGGCGAGCTCATCTTCCAGGTGCGCGACGACGGCTCCGGTTTCGATGCAGCCGCCGATTCAGGCACGCGCATCGGGCTGGGCATGCGGACGATGCGCGAGCGCGCCGCAGCAATCGGAGGCCAGCTTGAGGTGACCTCGAGCGCCGGGGCCGGCACTACGCTGCGCGTGCGGGTGCCGCTCTGAGCCTTCGCATCCGCGTATTGATCGCGGACGACCACGCGATGGTGGCGGATGGATTGCGTTACATCGTCGCGGCGCAACCGGACATGGAAGTGCTCGGGATCGCCGGCAACGGCCTCGAGGCCGTCCGCCTCGCGCGCGAGCTACAGCCCGACATCGTGGTCATGGATTACTCGATGCCAGAGCTGAACGGCGCGGAAGCCGCGCGCAGGATCCTCGAGGGTTGCCCGCACAGCGGCGTGGTCATGCTTTCGATGTATTCGGACGTGGAGCACGTGCGCCGGGCCGTGCAGGTCGGGGCGCTTGGCTACGTGATGAAGAAATCCGCCTCGCGCGAGCTCGTCGCTGCGATCCGCGCTGTCAGCGCCGCCAAACGCTTTCTGAGCGCGGAACTCGCGAGCATGATCATCGACGAGTACGCGGTCGGAGACGGCGCCGACGATCCGCTGGCGCGGTTGAGCGGGCGCGAGCGGGAGGTGCTGCAGTTGCTCGCGGAGGGCAGGAAGGTCGCCGAAATCTCCGACAGCCTCGCGCTGTCGCCGAGGACGGTTGAAACCTACCGTACGCGGCTGATGGAAAAGCTCGGTATCCGCGATCTGGCCGGGCTGGTCCGGTTCGCGATCCAGCGCGGGGTCATTCACCTCGAATAGTACTCGCCTCGCCCGATTTCGCCTCCTGGTGCTTTTCGATGAAATCACCGCCTGCGCTGAAGCCGTAAGCGCAAGGCCGCAATAGACGGCCGCTCACACGGCGGGGGCGGCAATAGCGGGTGCCCCTTGCGCCCCCCAAGACTCCATCAACTTGCGCATCTTCTCGAGCGCCTTGGCTTCGATCTGGCGGATGCGCTCGGCCGAGACCTTGAATTCGGCAGCGAGGTCGTGCAGCGTGGCGGAATCCTTTTCCGCCAGCCAGCGCGCTTCGACAATGCGCCGGCTGCGCGGGTCGAGGCCGTCAAGCGCGTTTGCCACGCCTTCCGTGCTCAGGCGCTCTGATTCCTCCCGCTCCAATATGCGGGAAGGCTCGGAATCGGGGTTGGCGACCAGGTAATTCACCGGCGCGTATGCGTCTTCGTCGTCGTCAGCCTCGAACGCGATTTCCTGGCCGGCGAGCCGCGTTTCCATTTCCTTAACTTCCTCAGGCTTTACCCCCAAATCGCGCGCCATTTTCCCGACTTCGGCGACCGACAGCGGCGCCAGCCCGATCTTCATCGAACGCAGATTGAAGAACAGCTTTCTCTGGGCCTTGGTGGTGGCGACCTTAACCAGCCGCCAGTTGCGCAGGACGTATTCATGGATCTCCGCCTTGATCCAATGGATGGCGTACGAGACTAGGCGTACGCCACGGTCCGGATCGAAGCGCTTCACTGCTTTCATCAGGCCAATGTTGCCTTCCTGGATAAGGTCGGCGTGCGGCACGCCGTATCCAAGATAACTGCGAGCCACGGCGACTACCAAGCGCAGGTGCGAAAGTACCAGTCCTCGCGCGGCGTCGAGATCGCCGTGGTCGCGCAGGCGAACCGCGAGTCGCTGCTCTTCCTCCGCGCTCAACAGCGGGAAGCGATTCACGGTGCGGACGTAACTCTCCAGACTGCCGGTCGCAAGCGGAATCGAAACCGGGACGGGCAGCGCCAACGAGGTTTGCATGGTCATGGTCTCCAATTATTCCATTCTAGCACTCTGAGCGTTTGAGTGCTAATCGCGCATGGAGTTCCTCAGGATACCTTGATCCTATCCATCAGCTAGGCTCTATTTGACGTAAGTATATACTTACTGACAAGCAAGCCCCCAGCCATCCGAGGAAGCCCGCCAGGGCCGCGACCGCTGCCGCATCGGCGGGGGCGAGGTGGCTCAGCTGAAAGCTCGCGTCGTAGGTCGCCGCGAGCGACTGCACCGCGCGATCGAGTACCGCCAGACTGAGCGAGACGATGCTAAGCGCGACCACGCTGCCCGCCAGTCCTTGCACTACGCCGAGGTAGAAGAATGGCCGGCGGATGAAGCCGTCGGTCGCGCCGAGGAGCTTTGCGACCTCGATCTCCTCGCGCTGGGTGAGGATCTGCATGCGAATCGTGTTGAAGGTCACGGCGACCAGGCCGATCCCCAGCAGCGCGCCGAGCAGAAAGATCCCGGATCGCGCCAATCGGATCAGCGCCGCGAGCCGCCTCGCCCAGTCCGAATCGATCTGCGCGTGCGCGATGCCCGGGAGCCGGCGGTATTCCCCGGCCAGCGCGTCGAGTGCGTCGGGAGCGGCGTCGCGCGGGCGCAGTACGAAGGCGTCAGGCAGGGGGTTGTGCTCCAGGGCTGCGAAAACCTCCGCGAGCGCCCCGGTCCTGCGCAAAGCCGCAAGCGCTTCGTTGCGCGGCACGAAGCGAACCGCAGCGAGCCGCGGATCAGCCCGCAAGCGCTTGCCGAGCGCCTCTGTTTCCGCGGCCTTCGCTTCGGTCGACATGAACAGGCTGAGTTGCGGCTCGATCGAAGTACGCTGGGCAATCCCCGACAGGTTGGAGAGCAGGGCGTAACCGCCCGCCGGCAGGGCCAGCGCGATACCGATCACCAGCGCGCTCAGCGCACTCGTCATCGGTTGCGCGCGCACCTTGGCCACGGCAGCCGCAAGCGCACGTCCATGCTGGCGAAACCACGCAATCATCTCGCGGCTCCCGCAATGTCCTCTGCGAGCCGGCCCTGTTCGAGCCGCAACGTGCGCCGCCCGAGGCGCGCCACGAGCCGTTCATCGTGGGTCGCGATCAGTACCGTGACCCCGACCTGGTTGAAAGACAGGAACAGCTCGATGATTCTCTCTGCCGAGGCTGCGTCGAGGTTCGCCGTCGGCTCATCGGCGATGAGGATCGCAGGCCGGTTGACGACCGCGCGTGCGATCGCCAAACGTTGCTGCTCGCCGCCGGAGAGCTGGATCGGGCGGGCACGCTCACGCGCCAACAACTCCACTTTGTCGAGCGCGGCGCGCGCGCGGCGGGCGGCCTCGCGAACCGAGAAATCAGAAAAAGCAAGCGGCAGCATCACGTTCTCGAAGACGCTGCGGTCGTAGAGCAGTTTCTGGTCTTGGAATACGAGGCCAAGGTTGCGCCGCAGATAGGGAATGGCCGTGCGCTTGAGCGCGCCCACATTCTGGCCGTTGACGAGCACCGTGCCGCTGGTGGCGCGCTCAATTGCGGCGATGAGCTTGAACAGCGTGGTCTTACCCGCTCCGGAGTGGCCCGTGACGAAGACCAATTCGCCCGCTCCGATCGAAAACGAAACGTCCCTGAGCACCTCGAGGCCGCCAGGGTAGCGCTTGGCGACGCTGGAAAAGCCGATCACTCGACCAGGGCGTCTACGAAATCACGCGCCGAGAAAGGCCGCAGGTCGTCGATGCCTTCGCCTACGCCGACGAAAAGCAGCGAGAGCGGGCGTTTCGACGTCGATCGTGCCTGCGCCAGGCTGGATCGCGCCTGCGCGGCGATGGCCACCACCACGCCGCCCTTCGCGGTGCCATCGAGCTTGGTGAGCACCAGCCCTGTCAGACCGAGCGCGGCGTCGAATGCCTTCACCTGATTGAGCGCGTTCTGACCGATGTTCGCGTCGAGTACCAGGATCACCTCGTGCGGAGCCTCGGGATCGAGCTTGGCAATCACGCGCTTGACCTTCTTGATCTCCTCCATCAGATGCAGCTGCGTCGGCAAGCGCCCGGCGGTGTCTGCGAGCACTACGTCGATCGATCGCGCGCGTGCGGCGTTTATCGCGTCATAGACCACCGCTCCGGGGTCGCCCGACGCCTGCGCGATGACGGTGACGCCGTTGCGCTCGCCCCAGGCGACCAACTGCTCGCGCGCGGCGGCGCGGAAGGTGTCGCCGGCCGCAAGCAGCACGCTGCGGCCCTGCGAACGGAAGAACTTTGCCAGTTTGCCGATCGAGGTGGTTTTGCCCGAGCCGTTGACGCCCGCGAACATGATCACCAGCGGCCGCGCGTGCGCGGGCTCGAGCGCGCGCTCGAGCGGTGCGAGCAACGCGATCAACTCCTCTTTCAGCATGCGCTTGAGTTCCGCGCCGTCGGCAGGCCGCTCGCTGCGCGCGCGCGCGCGCAACGCGGCGATGAGTTGCGCGCTCGCCTCCACGCCGCAATCGGCGGTGATCAGTGCCGTTTCCAGCTCGCCGAACAGCGCTTCGTCGACGTTTCTGCGTTTGAACAGCGCGCTGAGATCCGTGCCGAGGACTCCGCGCGTGCGCGCGAGGCCCGCGCGCAGCCGCTCCGCCCACGGACGGGCCGGCGCTTGATCGACGGATTTCTTTAGCAGGCCGAACATCGGAGGGGGCTGGCGTGCCGCGCAAACCGGCTACCATTGACCCGATTCTAGCAAACGGGTCAGGTGTGAACGCGCTCGCTCGCAATCGGAATGGCACGACGGGGCAGGTGCGCATCATAGGCGGGTCGTACCGACGCAGGTTGCTTGCGTTTCCGGCGCGCCCAGGTTTGCGGCCGACGCCGAACCGCGTGCGCGAGACGCTGTTCAACTGGCTCGGCCAGTCGCTCGAGGGTTTAGCCTGCCTCGATTTGTTCGCAGGCAGTGGCGCGCTCGGCTTCGAGGCCGCATCGCGCGGTGCTCGCCGGGTAGTAATGATCGAACGCGACCGTGCCGCCTGCAATGCGCTCGCGGCCAACCGCGAGCGGCTCGGCGCTTCTGCGGTCGAGGTGGTCGCCGGCGACGCTCCCGCGTGGTTGGAGCGTGCGGCGGAGCGTTTCGACGTGGTTTTCCTCGACCCTCCGTTCAGGCAGAATGTGCTGCCGCAACTGCTGGAGCGGTTGCCGCGCGTACTCGCGGCGCGCGC
The DNA here is from genome assembly GCA_017880775.1 of Burkholderiales bacterium. Taxonomy (GTDB): domain Bacteria; phylum Pseudomonadota; class Gammaproteobacteria; order Burkholderiales; family SG8-39; genus JADGRQ01. The sequence goes on from JADGRQ010000003.1 coordinate 166,222, forward strand.
GCGCGTGTACGTGGAATCGGAACGGGCGCTCGAAGCGCATGGTGCGTGGCGGGCGCTGCGCGCTGCACGCGCCGGACAGGTGAGCTATCAGTTAATCGAATGGAGCGGCGATGATCCGGGCGATCTATCCAGGGACGTTTGATCCGTTTACGCGCGGCCACGAGGATCTGGTGCGGCGCGCGAGCATCCTGTTCGACAGTCTTGTCGTCGGGATTGCGGCCAGCCGCGCCAAACGGCCGTTCTTCGGCACCGAAGAGCGAGTCGCGATGGCGCTCGAGGTGCTCGGCGACTTGAAAGGTGTCACGGTGGTCGGTTTTTCAGGCCTGCTGACCAATTTCGCGCGCGAGCAAGGCGCGAAGGTGATCGTGCGAGGACTGCGGGCGGTGAGCGATTTCGAGTACGAGTTTCAGCTTGCCGGGATGAACCGCAACCTCTATCCGGACATCGAAACGGTGTTTCTGACGCCCTCCGAGCAGCACATGTTCATCTCTGCCACGCTGGTACGCGAGATCGCCACGCTCGGCGGGGATGTTTCCAAGTTCGTCCACCCGAAAGTCCAGGCAAGGCTCGCCCAGAAAGTCCGCTCGCTCGGCGCGGCTTGAGGCGGCCGGTTCGCCTCTACCGCTGGCAGGCGGGGCAGAAGAACGTCGAACGCTGTCCCTGGACGACGCGGCGGATCGGCGTGCCGCAGCGCCGGCACTGCAAACCTTCGCGGTCGTAAACCGAATAGCGCATCTGGAAGCAGCCCAGTTCGCCCCCGGCGCCTGAGTAATCGCGCAGGCTTGAGCCGCCGGCGCGGATTGCCGCGCGCAACGTTGCCTTGATTTCGGATGCAAGACGCGCGCAGCGCGAAAGCGACAGCCGATGCGCCTGCAGGCGCGGATGGATGCCGGCCTGGAACAGACACTCGTTCGCGTAGATGTTGCCCACACCGACGATGCGCTTCGCGTCCATCAGCAGTTGCTTGATCGCTACGCGGCTGCCCCGGGTCAGGGTATGCAGGCGCCCACCGTCGAAATTGCGCTCGAGCGGTTCGATGCCCAAACCGGCGAGCAACCGATGCTGCTCCACGCGACCGGTGGACCAGAGCACCGCGCCGAAGCGGCGTGGATCGCGCAGGCGCAACAGTACGTCGCCCAGCTGGAGATCGAAATGGTCGTGCTTGCCAGGCGGCGTCTCGCGCGGCAGAACCCTCAGGCTGCCCGACATGCCGAGGTGGACGATCAGGTGGCCGGCGCCGCAGTCGATCAGCAGGTACTTGCCTCGCCGCGCGACACCCCGCACCGAAAGCCCCTTCAAGTCGCGTGCCGATGCGTTGACGCGCCAGCGCAGACGTGGCTCGCGCACTGCAACCCCGGAAATGATGCGGCCGGTGAGATGCAGTGCGATGCCGCGCCGGGTCACTTCGACTTCAGGAAGTTCTGGCATGCGCGAACCTTGTCTTGCGGTCGGTGTCGAAGCAGCGCTGCTGCGGCTTGTGCAGGGCCACAAATATACCTAAACTCTCCTCGCATCGACAGCGCGCGTGCGCTGCCCTCCCCCGCCTAAACTTTCCCGATCGCTTCCCATGGTGTCTGACCGCTGGATCCGGTACGCAAGCGTCCTGCTCTGTGCGGCGGGATTGACGCTTTCCGCGGCTGGCTCGGCGCAGACCGATGCCGACGACGACGACGAACCCCGGCCGCAGCTGGAGCAGCCAGCAAAGCCGCCGCCGGAGCGGCTGCCGCTTCAGGATCTGTCCGAGGAAGTGCTCTATGAGTACCTCTTCGCCGAGATCGCCCTGCAGCGTGGTAGCGCCGGACTTGCTGCACAGGCCTTCGTCGATCTCGCTCGCCGCACCGGCGATCCGCGTCTGGCGCGCCGCGCCGCGGAGGTCGCTGCCTTCGCGCGGCTGCCGAATCTGTCGATCGAGGCGGCCCAGCTATGGCACGCGGCTGACCCCGAGTCGGTTCAGGCGCTGCAGACCGTGACCGCGATGCTGGTGAACGCCCGGCGCGTCGATGAGGCGGAGCCTTACCTCGCGAAGCTGCTCGCGGCGGATGGTGCTGCGGCAGCGAGCGGATTCATGCAGATGGGCCGCTTTCTGTCCGGCAATCCTGACAAAATGGCCAGCCTGCGCGTCGTGCAGCGCCTCGCCGGCGCGCATGCGACGCTGCCGGAGGCGCACTTCGCGATTGCCCAGGCCGCGTACGCCGCGAATGACGAGACGCTTGCGCTTGCCGAAATACGCAGTGCAGCCGAACTGCGCCCCGAGTGGGAGAGCGCCGCAGTGTTCGAGGCGCAAATCCTGCAGCGCAAGCAGCCCGACGCCGCCATCGCGCGGCTGGCATCGTTTCTCGAAAAGCAGCCGAATTCGCGCGAGGTGCGGCTCAACTACGCGCGCGTGCTGGTCAGCGGCATGCGTTATGGCGAAGCGCGCACAGAGTTCGGCAAGCTGCTTTCGGTCTACCCGGACGACCAGGGCGTGCTGTATGCCGTCGGCCTGCTCGCGCTGCAGGTAAAGGATTTCGCAGCCGCTGAGACCAATTTCAAGCGCCTGCTCGAACTGAACTACCGCGATCCGAACGCGGTGCGTTTCACGCTCGGTCAGATCGCTGAAGAGCGCAAGGATTTCGCCGGCGCGCAGGCGTGGTATGCGCAGGTTACCCCCGGCGAGCATTTCCTTCCGTCGCGGCTGCGCTACGCGCAGACTCTCGCCAAGCAAGGCAAGCTCGATGCCGCGCGAGCCTACCTGCGGGAAGCGGGCGAAACCGGCAACGCGCAGCAGGTGCAGTTCACGATCGCCGAGGCGCAGTTGCTGCGCGACGCCAACCAGAATGGCGAGGCGTTTTCGCTGCTCGGCAAGGCGCTTGAAGGCCAACCCGAGCAGCCCGAGCTGTTGTACGACTTTGCACTGACCGCGGAGAAGCTCGAACGCTTCGACCTGCTGGAGGCGAACCTGAAGAAACTGATCCACGTGAAGCCCGACCACGCGCACGCCTACAACGCGCTCGGCTACTCGCTTGCCGAGCGCAATCTGCGTCTCGAGGAAGCGCGCAAACTGATCGAGCGGGCACTCGAGCTTTCCCCGGACGACGCATTCATCATCGACAGCATGGGCTGGGTGTACTACCGGATGGGAGACATTCCCAAGGCGGTCGAACAGCTCAATCGGGCCTGGCAGGGGCGGCAAGACGCGGAAATTGGCGCGCACCTGGGCGAAGTGCTGTGGGTGAGCGGGAAACGCGCGGAGGCCGAGCGTGTATGGAAGCAAGCAAGCGACTTCCAGCCGGACAACGAACTCCTGCGCAGAACCATCGAACGCTTCCTGCCGCGCTGATGCGCCAGGCGGGCGTTCTTCTCGCCGCCGTATTCCTGCTGTGCGCCTGCGCCGGGCTGCCTGAGCTGGGTGCTGAGCGCGCGGCGCTGCTCGAATTCGAGCTCGCCGGCCGGATTGCGGTGCGGTACGCCGAACAAGCGGCGAGCGGCAGCGTGGCCTGGCGGCATTCGCGCGCATCCGACGAGCTGCTGATCACCACGCCAGTGGGCGGGGCGGTGGCACGCATCGTGCGTGACGCCGGTGGCGTGACGCTCACTGACGCTGACGGCGATGAGCATCGCGCAGCCGATGCGGAGTCGCTTACCGAGCGCGTGCTCGGCTTCAGGCTGCCGCTCGAAGGCCTCTCCGATTGGGTGCGCGCGCGGCCAGCCGTCGGTCCGGCCGCGGTCGCCCAGTACGACCTGACCGGAAGGCTTGCGAGCCTCGAGCAGAACGGCTGGCGCATCGAGTACCTCGACTACGAATCGGCGCAAGCGGGCGCGATGCCAACGCGCATGCGCCTGCACTATCCGGCGCTGGAACTGCGCCTGGCGATCCATGACTGGAAGGTCCGGTGAGCGCGGATCTGCAACGGTTTCCCGCGCCCGGCAAGCTCAATCTGTTCCTGCATGTAGTGGGCCGCCGCGACGATGGCTACCACCTGCTGCAGACCGTGTTCCGGCTGATCGACCGCGCCGATCAGGTCGGCATACGCGTGCGCGCGGACGGTAACATTCTGCGCACGCTCGAAAACGCCCGGATCGCGGAGGCGGACGATCTCTGTCTGCGCGCGGCGAGAAAGCTGAAAGAACGCACCAGAACGCACTTCGGGGCGGAGATCGCGCTAGAAAAGGTCTTGCCGATCGGCGGTGGAATGGGTGGCGGAAGCTCCGATGCGGCCACCGCGTTGATCGTACTCAACCGCCTGTGGGATCTCAAGCTCTCGCGTGCCGAACTTCTCGAACTGGCGCTCGATTTGGGGGCAGACGTTCCTGCGTTCGTGTTCGGTGGCAACGCGCTCGGAGAGGGCATCGGAGAGCGGCTGACCGCGCTGACCCTGCCCCCCGCCTGGTACCTCGTTTTGACCCCGCAAGTAGCGGTTTCCACGAAAGAAATCTTCACTCACCGCGCGTTGACACGAGATAGCAAAACGCTCAAACTACCGCCCTTTTTCGCCGGACAGGGCCGAAACGATCTTGAATCCGTGGTCTGCGGCTTGTATCCGGCCGTGGCCGAGCATCTTGCCTGGCTCAGGCGGCACGGCGATGCGCGTATGACGGGATCGGGTGGCTGCGTGTTTGCCGGGTATGCGAGCGAGTCGGACGCGCGCTCGGTACTTGGGCAGTTGCCGCCGCACATGAAGGGATTCGTCACGCGCGGGCTGGAGCGCCATCCGCTCGCGGACTGGATTCCGGACCGCTGACCGATTTGCAGTGCGGTTGGGGAGTCGCCAAGTTGGTTAAGGCAGCGGATTTTGATTCCGCCATTCGAGGGTTCGAATCCTTCCTCCCCAGCCATTTTTGCTGAAACACGCAACCCAAGATCGATGCCGAACCTTCCGTCCAAAGTCCTGCTCGACAGGCTGATGATCTTTACCGGCAACGCGAACCCGCGCCTGGCGCAGGACGTTGCCAAGCATCTGGGTATCGGGCTCGGCCGCTCGATCGCCGGCAAGTTTTCCGACGGCGAGGTGATGGTCGAGTTGCTGGAGAACGTGCGCGGCAAGGATGTGTTCGTGCTGCAGTCGACCTGCATGCCGACCAACGACAACCTGATGGAGCTGCTGGTGATGGTTGACGCGCTCAAGCGCTCGTCGGCAGCGCGCGTGACCGCTGCGATCCCGTATTTTGGCTACGCGCGACAGGACCGCCGGCCGCGCTCGGCGCGCGTGGCGATCAGCGCCAAGGTGGTGGCGAACGCGCTGACCGCGGTCGGCGTGTCGCGCGTGCTGACGATGGATCTGCATGCGGACCAGATCCAGGGGTTCTTCGACATCCCGGTGGACAACGTGTACGCGGCGCCGGTGCTTCTCGGGGACGTTTGGAAACAGCGCTACGAGGATCTGATCGTAGTCTCGCCGGACGTGGGCGGGGTGGTGCGGGCGCGGGCGCTCGCGAAGCGGCTGGAATCGGACCTGGCGATCATCGACAAGCGCCGTCCGCGCGCAAACGTTTCCGAAGTGATGAACGTGATCGGGGAGGTGAAGGGACGCACCTGCGTGATCATGGATGACATGGTCGATACCGCGGGAACGCTTTGCAAGGCCGCGCAGGTGCTCAAGCAGGAGGGCGCGGTCAAGGTCGTCGCCTACTGCACGCACCCGGTACTCTCGGGTGGAGCGGTGGAACGCATTGCGGAGTCCGATTTGGATGAACTGGTGGTGACGGACACGATACCTTTGCGCGAAGACGCGCGCGCCTGCAGCAAGATCCGGCAGTTATCGATAGCCGGCCTGCTGGCCGAGACCATCCTGCGCATATCCACCGAGGACTCCGTCAGTTCTCTGTTCATCGAATAGGAAGATTTTTCAATCCCGGCGCGGGCCTGGTCGCGGGGCGTGCCGGAAAACCTCAAGGAGCAGTCATGAAAATCGAGATCAGCGCCAGCAAGCGCAAGGCGCAGGGAACGGGTGCGAGCCGCCGTCTTCGCCTCGCGGGCCGCGTACCGGGAATCGTGTACGGCGGAGACAAAGAGCCCGTCAACATCGAGCTTGACCACAAGGACCTCTATCACAAGATGAAGATGGAGGCCTTTCACGCGTCGATCGTCACGCTCGACCTCGAAGGCGGTAAGGAGCAGGTGTTGCTGCGTGCCTTCAACATGCATCCGTACAAGCTGCGCGTCGCGCACGTCGATTTCCAGCGCGTATCGAAGGACAAGAAGATCCACATGAAGGTGCCGCTGCACTTCGTGAACGCCGAGCTTTCGCCGGGCGTGAAGGAGCAGGGTGGCGTGGCGAGCCACGTGCTGAACGAACTCGACGTGCGCTGCCTGCCCGATGACCTGCCGGAGTTCATCGAGGTCGACCTGTCGGGGATGTCGGTCGGCAAGTCGATCCACGTCAAGGACCTCGAGCTGCCCAACGGAGTCGAGGCGACGCTGCACCGGACGGAGAATCCCGTGGTCGCAACCCTTCTGTTGCCGCAGCTGCAGACCGAAGAGGAACTGGCTGCCGAGACCGAGGCCGTGCCGGCACCCTCGGAAGTGCCGAGCACGAAACAAGAAGCCAAGCCCGAGGAGGATGTGGCCGCCGAAGGCAAGGGTGGCGAAAAGGGTGGCGACAAAGGCGGCGACAAGGGTGGCGACAAGAAAGACAAGAAGGACAAGAAGGACAAGAAGGACAAGAAGTAACCCTTGGCCGGCATCAAGCTCATCGTCGGCCTCGGCAATCCGGGGCGTGAGTACGAATCCACGCGTCATAACGCGGGCGCGTGGCTGGTCGGCCGGTTCGCGGCCGGCAGCAATGTCGGGCTGAAGAAGGACGCGCACTACTTCGGCATGGTGGGGCGGGTCGAAGGGCCGGCCGGCGCGGTGTTCCTGCTCGTCCCGACGACGTTCATGAATGCTTCCGGCCGCGCGCTCGGCGCGCTGGCGGGTTTCTTCAAGATTCCCGCCGGGCAGATTCTCGTGGTGCACGATGAACTGGATTTCGCGCCGGGAACGGCCAGGATGAAGCTCGGCGGCGGCGTTGCCGGTCATAACGGGCTGAAGGACATCGCCGCACGCCTCGGTACGCACGATTTCTGGCGCCTGCGCCTGGGTATCGGTCATCCTGGCGAGCGCGACGCGGTGGCCGACTACGTGCTCAGCAAGCCTTCCCAGGAAGATCGCGTGGCCATCGAGGCTGCGATCGAGCGAGGGCTTGAAATCCTGCCACAGATCGTCGCCGGCGATCTGCAGGGCGCGATGCAGAAGCTGCATACGCAGGACAGTGCAGCCAAAGAGAAAGAGCAGGAGAAGGAGAAGTTCGCTGCGCAGCCGATCCACGCCGGCGACTCGCCGCTCAAAAAATGAGCCTTAAATGCGGCATTGTGGGACTGCCCAACGTCGGCAAGTCCACGCTCTTCAACGCGCTGACCAAGGCGGGAATCGCAGCGGAGAACTACCCGTTCTGCACCATCGAGCCGAACGTCGGCATCGTGGAGGTGCCGGATGCGCGACTGGCGAAGCTGGCCGAAATCGACAAGCCGCTCAGGGTGATCCCCGCAGCAGTGGAATTCGTCGACATCGCCGGCCTGGTTGCCGGCGCGTCAAAGGGCGAAGGCCTCGGCAACAAGTTTCTCGCCAATATCCGCGAATCCGATGCCATCGCGCACGTGGTGCGCTGTTTCGAGGATCCGAACGTGGTGCACGTGACCGGCAAGGTCGATCCGGTCTCCGACATCGAAACGATCAACACCGAACTTGCGCTCGCAGATCTCGCGAGCGTGGAAAAGCAGTTATCGAAGTACAACAAGGTGGCGAAGACGGGGGGCGACAAGGAGGCGCAACGCCTGGTCGCGGTCCTCGAGAAGGCGCAGGCCGCGCTCGATCAGGCCAGGCCGGTGCGCTCGCTCGACTGGGCGAAGGAAGAACTGGCCATCCTCAAGCCGCTGTTTCTGCTCACCATGAAGCCGACGCTGTATGTGGCGAACGTCGCGGAGCACGGCTTCAAGGACAACCCGCTGCTCGCGCAGGTCGAGGCGCATGCGAAGAAGGAAGGCGCGGGCGTGGTCGCGATCTCGGCGGCGCTCGAGTCGCAGATCGCCGACATGAGTGACGAGGACAAGCAGATGTTCCTCGCCGACATGGGGCTTGAGGAGCCGGGATTGAACCGCCTGATTCGCGCGGCCTATCAGGTTCTCGGCCTGCAGACCTATTTCACCGCGGGCGAGAAGGAGGTGCGCGCGTGGACCGTGCACGTGGGCGATACCGCCCCGCAGGCCGCCGGCGTGATCCACACTGATTTCGAGCACGGCTTCATCCGCGCTGAAGTGACGGCGTACGCCGATTATGTCGCCTGCAGGGGTGAGCAAGGCGCGAAGGACGCGGGAAAATTACGCGTCGAAGGCAAGGAGTATGTGGTGCGCGACGGGGATGTCATGCACTTCAGGTTCAACGTGTGAACCATTCAAGAGCCCGGCGATGCGGATTGCGAACAAGGAAAGGGTAAGTGCCAGAATTCCGCGCGAGTCGCGGAAATTGCTTGAAAAGGCGGCCGCACTGTCGGGCGCAACGCTCGACCAATCTGTCGTGCAGGCGTCCATTAAGTAGGCGCAGACGCTGCTCGCAAGCGAGAGCTGAATCGTGCCTACCGAGGTGATCGTGGGCTATATGACGCTTGTGTTGTGCGAAGTCATGCCGGGAAAGCTACCCCGGAAGTAGCATTTGTAGGAAAACGTCCAACGGATACACCGCATTCGCATTGCTTGCACGAGTGGGGGCGCGTATGATTTTTCCGGAATGTGCAACTTAATCAGAGACATCAGGATTTTAAGCCCATCGCCGAAAAGGTGACGTGGGCGGTGGCCGCAAATGGGGGGTTGCGAACGCGTGGCACTAGAGGAACTGGGCAAACCCATGGATTCGATGAAAGATTATGAAGATTTGTATCGCTGGTATGGGTCTCAGTCGCCGGAAGCGCAGGCGGAAATAACGGAGGTGAGCCGCTTGTGGGAAAAATCTCCCAAAGGTGTCTTTAGGGAAAATCAGTACAAGCTGATCATCCTGGGCTGGCTCTGCGTTTTTGCGGCCATTCCCTTGTGTCTCATAGCAGCGACTTTCTCTTGTGATACGTGGCCGGAAGTTTGTATTTCTGGGGTCAACTTGATTGACAGAATTGGTGGCCAGTTTTTCTTTGGGGGACCCAAGCACTTAATTTCTCTGGTACTTATAGTTTTCGACACATGTTTAGTTTTTGGTTGGACGGGCTACGTACTTTATAAGGCGCACCGGCAGGAACGGAAATTGAAGAAGCGATTTTTAAAGGAGCATCCAATCGCCAGGGATATTTTCGACATACCAAGTTCCTGGCGTGAACAATTGCTCAGCTGAACTTTGTTGCGAACGCGTTTTCTTGACTCGCGAGTGATCAAATCGATTTGATCGCACCGCCAAGCGGCTGTCAATCAGCGACAGGCGATCAAACTCCGGCCTGCGCCCGCAATTCGGCCACCGCTTCCGGATTCACCAGCGAACTGAGATCGCCCGCGTCCTCGCCGAGGTAGGCGGCGCGGATCACGCGGCGCATGATCTTCAGGTTGCGTGTCTTCGGCAGGTCGGAGACGAAGCGCACGTCTTTCGGGCGGAACGCGACGCCCAGACCGTGCACGACGGCCTGCGATAGTTCCGCTCTCAGCGCCTCGTTGCCTTCAACGCCGGGCTTCAGCGAACACACCAGCACCAGCGCCGATCCCTTGATCTTGTCTGGCACGCCGATCGCCGCCGCCTCCGCAAGTTTGCCGGTGCCCATCAGCAGCGCCTCGATCTCCGCCGGCCCGGTGCGCTTGCCCGCGATCTTCAGCGTATCGTCCGAGCGTCCGTGAATGTACCAATGGCCGTCGGTGTCGCGGCTGGCGAAATCGCCGTGGTGCCAGACGTCCTTCCATGTGCTCCAGTAGCTCTGTATGTAGCGCCCGTCATCGTTCCACAGGCCCCTGGTCAGGCCGAACACCGGGCGGCGCATCACCAGTTCGCCGACCGTGCCCGGCGGCACCGACTGGCCGGACTCGTCGAAGATATCGGCGCCCGTACCTGGCACCGGGGTATTGAAACTGCACGGCTTGAGAGGCCGGAGCACGCAACAGGCGAGGATGCCCATCATTTCGGTGCCGCCCGAAAAGTTGAGCAGCGGCACACGGCCCTTGCCCACGCGTTCGAACAGCCATCGCCACGCATCCGGCGTCCATGGCTCGCCGCTCGAAACCATGATGCGCAGCGCCGAAAGGTCGTGCGTATTCCATGGTTCGCTGCCCTGGGCGATGAAGGTGCGCACCGTCGTAGGCGCGACGCCGAGGAAGCTCACGCGATGTTCGGCTGCGACGCGCCACATCCGGTCGGGGTCGGGAAAGTTCGGCGCACCCTCGACGAGGATCAGGGTTCCGCCCACGATCGGCGTGACGAGAACGATCAGAGGTCCCACCACCCAGCCCATATCCGACATCCACAGCATCCGGTCGTCCGCTCGGAAGTCCATGCACAGTGAGAGGTCCATCACGATTTTCGCAATGAATCCCGTGTGCCCGTGCACCACGCCTTTGGGTTTTCCGGTGGTGCCGGAGGTAAATACGAGCAGGTACGGCGCGTCCGCGTCCATTTCTTCGGTCGGCGCAGAATCCGGCTGCGCAGCGCACAGCTCGTGCCACCAGTGGTCGCGGCCCTCGGTCCAGGAAACCGGATTGCCCGCGCGCCGAACGACCGCGACGTGCTTGAGCGAGGGCACCTGCCGGGCAGCCTCGTCGGCGATCGCCTTGGCATCCACCAGTTTGCCGCGCCTCGATGAGCCGTCCACTGTGACGAGCACGCTCGCCTGCGCGAGTTCGAGGCGCGACACCATCGCATCGGCGCCGAAGCCGGAGAACAGCGGCATCACGATGCCGCCAACCTTGGCCCCTGCGAGCATCGCGATCATCGCCTCGGGAAGATTGGGCAGGTAGATCGCGATCACGTCTCCGCGTGCAACACCCAACGCACGCAGCGCTCCCGCGCAACGGCAAATCTCGCGGTCGAGATCGCGGTAGGTGTAATCCTTGCGCGCTCCGTCTTCGCCTTCCCAGACTAGCGCAAGCTTGTCGTAGGTCGTCGTGCCGCGCCAGCGATCGATCGCGTTCAGGACGACGTTGGTGGTGCCCCCGATGCACCATTTCGTCCACGGCGCACCGGCCGATGCGTCAAGCGCGCGTGCATACGGCCGGTAGAAGCGGTAATCGAGGTGTTTCAGCAAGCCTTCGAAGAACCAGCCGGGCTCTGCGTCGGCCCGGTGCAGCAGTTCGTCATAGGACCCGACGTCGAGCGCCCGCATGAACGCCGCCATGTTCGAAGCGGCAGCTTGCTGCGGGTCAGGCTGCCATGCAATCTCCGGAATCGCGGACAAGCTCGACGGCTTACTTGTCGATTCCGCCAAGCATGATGTACTTCACCTCGAGGTACTCCTCCAGCCCGTACTTGGCGCCCTCGCGGCCAAGCCCTGACTGCTTTACGCCACCGAACGGCGCGATTTCGGTCGAAAGGATTCCCGAATTCACCGCCACCATGCCCGTCTCCATCTGTTCGGCAACGCGGAAGATGCGTCCGATGTCGCGCGAGTAGAAATATCCGGCGAGCCCGAACTCGGTGTTGTTGGCGAGCCGGATCGCTTCGGCCTCGTCCTTGAACCGGATCAGAGGCGCCACCGGTCCGAAGGTTTCCTCGAACGAAACCTGCATCGCAGGTGTGACGCCGGTGATCACGGTCGGTTCGAAGAACAACCCGCCCTTCGCGTGGCGCTTGCCGCCGAGCACCACTTTCGCGCCTTTCGCGATTGCGTCGGCTACGTGGCTTTCGACCTTCTTCACGCCCTGCTCGTCGATCAGCGGGCCGATCACCACGCCTTGCTCGTTGCCGGCGCCCACCTTGAAGCCCTTCACCTTTTCGGTGAGTTTTGCGGCGAAGGCATCATAGACCTTGTCCTGGACGTAGATGCGGTTGGCGCAGACGCAGGTCTGGCCGGCATTGCGGTACTTGCTCGCGATCGCACCGTCAACCGCCGCGTCGAGGTCCGCGTCATCGAACACGATGAACGGGGCGTTGCCGCCCAGTTCGAGTGAGAGCTTCTTGACGGTGTCGGCCGACTGGCGCATCAGCATGCGGCCCACTTCGGTCGAACCGGTGAACGAGAGCTTGCGCACCACCGGATTCGAGCACAACTCGCCGCCGATCGCCGACGCGCTGCCGGTGACGATATTGAGCACGCCCTTGGGGATGCCGGCGCGCTCGGCGAGTTCCGCCATCGCCAGCGCCGAAAACGGCGTCTGCTTGGCGGGCTTGAGCACCACGGTGCAGCCGGCGGCAAGCGCCGGGGCCGCCTTCCTCGTGATCATCGCGTTGGGAAAGTTCCACGGCGTGATCATCGCCGCCACGCCGATGGGCTGCTTGATCACCAGGATTCGCTTGTCGGCCTGGTGTTGCGGAATCACGTCTCCGTAGGCGCGCTTGCCTTCCTCTGCGAACCACTCGATGAAAGACGCTCCATAGGCGATTTCACCGCGCGCCTCAGCAAGCGGTTTGCCCTGTTCGGCCGTGAGCAGCTGCGCGAGATCCTCCTGGTGCTGCATCATCAGGTTGAACCAGCGCAGCAGGATCGCGTGGCGCTCTTTCGCGGTCCTGGCGCGCCATGCGGGCCACGCCGCATTCGCCGCATCGATTGCGCGACGGGTTTCGGCGGCGCCCATGTCGGGAATCGAGCCGAGCACTTCGCCATTGGCGGGATTGGTGACGGGAATACTGGATTTGTTGTCAGCATTGGCCCACTGTCCGTCGATGTAGCACTGCTCACGAAACAGCTTCGGGTCTTTGAGGGCGATCGCCGGGAGTCCGGCGCGGGTTGGTGCGTTCATGGTTTCCTCCGCAGTGGGCAGATGGTGGGCACGCAGTGGGCAGGCGTGCAAAAGCTGGAAGCGCAACAATGAATTTTACCTCGCCAGCGGAACAAGTTGCCGAATTGTGCGACGCAACGTGCATATCGTCTTCGTTCCGCCTAGCATCCGGGTCTCACGCAAGGGAGGAAGGTCAATGATCACATTTACTGTCAACGGCAAACAGGCGAGCGCCGATGTTCCGGGCGATACGCCGCTACTGTGGGTGCTGCGCGATACGCTGGGAATGACCGGGACCAAGTTTGGCTGCGGCGCGCAGTTGTGCGGCGCGTGCACCGTGCATCTTGATGGCCAACCGGTACGCTCCTGTGGCACTCCGGTTTCGGCTGCGGCGGGCAAAAAGGTCACGACCATCGAGGGCGTGGCGGCATCCGCTGCCGGCAAGAAGGTGCAGGCCGCTTGGGCAGCGCTCGATGTACCGCAGTGCGGCTACTGCCAGTCGGGCCAGATCATGAGCGCCACCGCACTTCTCACTGCGAAGCCGAAGCCGACCGACGCAGATATCGATTCCGCGATGGCCGGCAACATCTGCCGCTGCGGCACCTATCCGCGTATTCGCGCGGCAATTCACAAAGCTGCTGGCAGCAAGGAGGCGTAATCATGAGCCAACTGAAGAACCCTTCCCGCCGCACCTTCCTCAAGTCCGGCGCCGCCGTGGGCGGCGGTCTGGTGATCGGCGTTTCGCTCCCGGGCATGTTCAACAACGCGTTCGCTGCAGCAGATTCCTCCGCGATCAACGCCTGGGTGCGTATCGGCAGCGACAATAGCATCACGATCCTCTGCGCGCGTTCGGAGATGGGGCAAGGGGTGGTAATGGCCCTGCCGACACTCGTCGCGGAAGAGCTCGAGGTCGACCTGAACAAGGTCAAGGTCGAGTTCGCGCCGCCGGGGGAGGTGTACATCAACAGCATGCTGGGCGGCCAGCTCACCGGCGGCTCGACCTCGGTGCGCGATGCCTGGGAAAAGCTGCGCATCGCAGGTGCGCAGGCCCGCATGATGCTCGTGGCGGCCGCGGCGCAGGAGTGGGGTGTGGATACGGCGAAGTGCACCGCGCGCAACGGAATGGTGTCGGGACCGAAAGGCAAAATGGCCAAGTATGGCCAGTTGGCGGAGGCCGCATCCAAGCTTCCGGTTCCAAAGGATGTCGTGCTTAAGGACCCGTCGAAGTTCCGCTACGTTGGCAAGCCGCTGAAGCGCATGGACACCGCCGGCAAGATCACCGGCAAGACCGAGTTCGGCATCGACGTCAAGCTGCCCGGCATGCTGTACGCCTCGCTCGCCCAGTGCCCGGTCATCGGGGGCAAGGTGGTGAGCTTCGACGCGGCGAAGGCAAAGGGGATGCCGGGCGTTAAGCACGTGGTGCAGATCACTGACGGCGTCGCCGTCGTGGCCGACAGCTGGTGGCAGGCGAAGCAGGCGCGCGACGCGATCGACGTCAAATGGGACGAGGGCCCGAACAAGGCACTCAATTCCGAATCGGTGTCGGCGGGACTCGCTACCGCAATGTCCCAGCCCGGGGCGCAGATCAAGCAGCAGGGTAACGTCGCCGAGGCGATGAAGACCGCGGCCAAGACGGTGCAGGCGACCTATGAAATGCCGTTCCTATCGCACTCGCCGCTGGAGCCGATGAACTTCACCGCCGACGTGCGCAAGGACTCGGCGCTGCTGATCGGCTCGATCCAGTTCCAGCAGTTGGCGATGGGCATGGCGTCGGCGATCACCGGCCTCAAGCCCGAGCAGATCACGATCAAGACCACGTTCCTGGGCGGCGGCTTCGGCCGGCGCATCGACTGCGACTACATGGCGCAGGCGGTCGAGATCTCGAAGACGGTCGGCGCGCCCGTAAAGCTGGTATGGACGCGGGAAGATGACATGACGCACGACTTCTACCGCCCGATCAGCCTGACCCAGATGTCCGGCGGGCTGGACGCGAGCGGCAAGCCGGTGGCGCTGAGCTTCAAGATGAGTTCGCCTTCGGTGACCGCGCGCCTGTTCCCGCCGCTGGTGAAGGACGGCGTCGACCCGTTGATGACGGAAGCCATCCTCGTGCCGTACGACATCCCCAACCAGTCGGTCGCCACCGTGATCCACGATACGGGCCTGCGGGTCGGCTACATGCGTTCGGTGTCGCACGCGCTCAACGTATTCGCCAACGAATCCTTCATCGATGAGATGGCGGCTGCGGCGGGCAAGGATCCCTACGAGTACCGGCTCGCGCTGCTCGACAAACAGCCGCGCTTCAAGAACGTGCTGCAGCTCGCGGCGGAGAAGGCGGGCTGGGGCAAGCCGCTGCCCAGCGGGCGCGCACGCGGGATCGGGCTGATGGAGGGCTACGACACTTACATGGCGCAGGTGGCCGAGGTATCGGTCGTGGATGGCGCGGTCAAAGTGCATCGCGTGGTGGTGGCCGTTGATCTGGGCAGGATGGTCAACCCGAACATCGTCGAACAGCAGCTCGAAAGCAACATCGTGTTCGGCCTGACGGCGCTGCTTTACGGCGACATCACGCTGAAGGACGGCCGCGTTCAGCAGTCCAACTTCCACGAATACAAACTGCTGCGAATGCCGGAATGCCCGAAGATCGAGATGCACATCGTCAAGAGCACTGAGAAGCCGGGCGGCATTGGCGAACCGGGCATGGCCTTGCTTTCGCCGACAGTGGCGAACGCGGTCTTCGCACTGACCGGCAAGCGACTGCGCAAGATGCCGTTCCGCCTTGCCTAGCGGTCGATTGCAAGCAGGACAAAAAGCCCGCTTCGGCGGGCTTTTTGCTGTGCGCGCTGTCCTCGGCCTCGTCCTCGCTGCGATGGTGTCAGCGGCGTGGGCGCAGGACTACGAGCGCGAGAAGCGCTGGGCGGACGAGATCCTGAAGACCCTCATGGTCGGCAACGCGCAATGGCTCGAGCAGAAGAACGGCCACCGGTTTCTCGCGCTCTACACCGAAGCGCTCAGTTCTCCGAACGTGGCGCGCGGCGCGGTCATCGTTGCGCACGGGCGCGGCTGGAATCCCGATTTCGAACTCTATGGGACCTTGCGCACCCGGCTGGCGGACCAGGGGTATAGCACCCTGTCGATTCAGCTTCCGGTGCTCCCCAGCACCGCCATCCTCGGCCTGTACGTGCCGCTATATCCGGACGCGCGCGAACGCTTCCAGCTGGCGGTCGATTTTCTCAAGGCGAAGGGTTACAAGAACATTGCGATCGTGTCGCACAGCCTCGGCGCGACCATGGCGAACCAGTACCTCATCCGTACCGAGGACAGCTCCGTCGGGGCCTGGGTCTTCATCGGCATCCTTCAGGGACTGGAGGAAATGTACCGGATCAAGATCCCGGTGCTTGACGTGTTCGGCAGCAACGACTGGACGGTGACGATGTGGGGTGCCGATGAGCGCAGGAAGCAGATCCTGTTGAATCCGGGATCCGGCCAGATCATGGTGCCGAACGCAAAGCATTTCTTCGAGGACAGAGAGGAGGAGCTGAGCGGGATCGTCGTGAAATTCCTGGACAAGGTCTTTCGTTCAGTCGATCCGGCTGCCGCCCGGCGCTGAGCTAGAACGTGCCGGGGTACTGACCACCGTCCTGCAATAGGTTCTGGCCGATGAAATAGCCGGCCTGCGCGCCGCACAGAAAGGCGCAGGCCTCGCCAAACTCCTCCGGCGTGCCGAAGCGTCCGGCGGGGATGGCTGCCAGCAGAACCCTCGCCTGTTCGTCAAACGTCCTGCCCGCTTTTTTCGCGTTGGTCTCCATGTTCCCTCGCAGCCGGTCGGTCATGAAACGCCCGGGCAGCAGGTTGTTGATGGTGACGTTGTGCTGCGCGGCCTGGCGCGCGATGCCGGCGACGAAGCCGGTGAGGCCGCTGCGCGCGCCATTCGACAGCCCGAGTTCGGCGATCGGGGCCTTGACCGCGCCCGAGGTGATATTGACGACGCGGCCAAACTTGCGAGCGATCATGCCGTCGAGGGTGGCCTTGATCAACTCGATTGGCGTGAGCATGTTGGCGTCGATCGCCTTGAGCCAGGTCTCGCGGTTCCACTCGCGAAAATCACCCGGCGGCGGCCCGCCGGCATTGTTCACCAGGATGTCCGGATTCGGGCAGGCGGCGAGCAGTTGCGCCCGGCCTTGCGGCGTCGTCACGTCGCATGCGATCGCGGTTACCTTCACGCCGCTCTCTCTGCGTATCTCTTCAGCGGTGGCTTCGAGCGCTTCCCTGCCGCGCGAGTTGATGACGAGGTTTACGCCGTCGCGCGCAAGCGCCGCGGCGCAGCCCTTGCCCAAGCCCTTCGAAGCGCCGCAAACGATGGCGTTTTTTCCGCGGATGCCCAGATCCATGATCAACTCCCAATCGGTTTAAATGAGGGTTTAAGTGAAACAAGCAGCACGCCGAAGATTACCAGCGGGAATTCGATCTTGCCGCTCTTTGCGACGAGGAGAGGGGGACGCATAGCGTAAAATTATATTATGGCCGGTCACAGCAAATGGGCGAACATCAAACACAAGAAGGCGATCGTCGACGCCAAGAAGGGCAAGATCTTCACGCGCTTGATCAAGGAGATCACGGTGGCGGCGCGCCTGGGCGGCGGAGACCCGAACGCGAATCCGCGTCTGCGGCTGTCGATGGACAAGGCGCGCGAAGCGAACATGTCGAAGGACAGTGTGCAAAGCGCGGTCAAGCGCGGCACCGGGCAGCTCGAGGGCGTGACCTACGAAGAGATCCGCTACGAAGGCTACGGCATCGGCGGTTCGGCGATCATCGTCGACTGCATGACCGACAATCGCGTCCGCACCGTCGCGGAGGTGCGCCACGCTTTCACCAAATACGGCGGCAATCTGGGTACCGACGGCTCGGTGGATTTCATGTTCAAGCACTGCGGGCAGTTCGTGTTCGCGCCGGGCGTGAGTGAGAGCAGGGTAATGGAGGCCGCCCTCGATGCCGGAGCAGACGACGTGATCGCCAACGAAGATGGTTCGATCGAGGTGCTGTGCGCGCCGAACGACTTTGCCAACGTGAAGACCGCCCTCGAGAAATCCGGACTCAAGCCCGCGCTTGCCGAGGTGACGATGAAGCCTGTCAGCGAGAACGCGCTTGGCGGCGAGGACTCGGCCCGCATGCGCAGACTTCTCGATGCGCTCGAGAATCTCGACGACGTGCAGGAGGTCTACACCACCGCCGTCCTTGCGGACGACTGAGAGCGTGGCCGAACCGGCGGTTCGCATCCTGGGAATCGATCCCGGTCTGCGGATCACCGGGTTCGGGGTCATCGACATGCTCGGCGGCCAGCTCCGCTATGTGACCAGCGGCTGCGTGAAGACTTCGGGCGACGAACTTCCCGTGCGGCTCAAGACCATCCTCGAAGGGCTCGCGGAAGTGATCGCGGCGAACCGCCCCGGGCAAGTGGCGGTGGAGAAGGTGTTCGTCAACGTCAATCCGCAGTCGACGCTGCTGCTGGGCCAGGCGCGCGGCACCGCGATCTGCGCGGCGGTGCTCGCTGGGCTCGCGGTCGCGGAGTACACTGCGTTGCAGGTCAAGCAGGCGGTGGTCGGCAATGGCCACGCAAGAAAACAACAGGTGCAGGCGATGGTGCGGCGACTGCTGAGACTTCCCGGCGATCCCAGCCCCGATGCGGCCGATGCGCTCGCCTGCGCGATCTGCCACGCGCACGGCGGTCAAGGGCTGGGTGCGTTGCCCACCTCGGGGTACCGGGTTCGGAAGGGGCGTCTGGTTTGATCGGCAGGCTCTCAGGCCTCCTGGTTGCGAAGCATCCGCCGCAGGTGCTGGTCGACGTGGGCGGCGTCGGCTACGAGGTCGATGTGCCGATGAGCACGTTCTTCAATCTTCCGGCGACCGGCGAAAAGGTGGTGCTGGTCACGCACCTGGTGGTGCGCGAGGACGCGCACGTACTGTACGGCTTCGCCACCGAGGACGAGCGCAGCGCCTTCCGCCTGTTGATCCGCATCTCCGGCGTCGGCGCGCGCACCGCGCTATCGGTATTGTCGGGCCTCTCGGTGGCCGAGCTGAGGCAGGCGGTGGTGATGCAGGAAACCGGGCGGCTGACCAAGGTGCCGGGTATCGGCAAGAAGACTGCGGAGCGGTTGCTGCTCGAACTGAAGGGCAAGATCGCGGAGCCGTTGCCGGGAGCGGGCAGGGGCGCGCCGAGCGTCTCAAATGATGTTCTCAATGCATTGCTTGCGTTGGGGTACAGCGAAAAGGAGGCGCTCGCTGCGACGAAAGGCCTCCCGCCTGGTGTGGCAGTTTCAGACGGCATCCGCCAGGCGTTGAAGGCTTTGGCAAAATCCTGATATGGCCGTCGAAACCGATCGTCTGATCTCCGCCGAGCCCACCTCGGTCCAGGAGGAACACGCCGAGCGCGCGCTGCGACCAACGACCCTGTCCGAGTACGTTGGGCAGGCGAAGATCCGCGAGCAACTGGAAATCTTCATCCAGGCGGCGCGCGGCCGCACCGAAGCACTTGACCACGTGCTGCTGTTCGGCCCGCCGGGCCTGGGCAAGACCACGCTCGCGCACATCATCGCAAGGGAAATGGGCGTGAATCTGCGCCAGACCTCCGGACCGGTGCTCGAGCGCCCCGGCGATCTGGCTGCGCTGCTCACCAACCTCGAGCCGCGCGACGTGCTGTTCATCGACGAGATCCATCGCCTGTCACCCGTGGTCGAGGAGATTCTCTACCCGGCGCTCGAGGACTACCAGATCGACATCATGATCGGCGAAGGCCCGGCCGCGCGCTCGATCAAGCTCGACCTGCCGCCGTTCACGCTGGTCGGCGCGACCACGCGCGCGGGAATGCTGACCAATCCGTTGCGCGACCGCTTCGGCATCGTTGCGCGCTTGGAGTTCTATAACCAGGCCGAGATCGGCACCATCGTGCGCCGTTCTGCCGGATTGCTGGAGGTATCGCTTGCCGAAGACGGCGCGGCGGAGATCGCGCGCCGCTCGCGCGGCACCCCGCGCATTGCCAACCGGTTGCTGCGGCGCGTGCGCGATTACGCGCAGGTGAGGGCCGACGGCACCGTCTCCAAGCCGGTGGCCGACGCAGCGCTCGAGATGCTCGACGTGGACGCACTCGGCCTCGATGTGATGGATCGCAAGCTGCTGCTCGCGGTGATCGAGAAGTTCTCCGGCGGGCCGGTGGGGATCGAAAACCTCGCAGCGGCAATCGGCGAGGAGCGCGATACCATCGAGGACGTACTGGAACCCTATCTCATTCAGCAGGGCTACCTGCAGCGGACCTCGCGCGGGCGCGTCGCGACGGTCGCGGCCTACCGCCACTTCGGCTTGGCCGAGCCGCAACGCCCGGGGACCCCCGAGTTGTGGGAGTCGGGCTCCGCCTGACCCGTTATTCCGGTTTGTCCGTTTAACCCATTGCGATGATCAAACCGCACGCGACTCGACCTGCGCCGTTCCATGTCGCGGTCCGCGTCTATTACCAGGACACCGACGCGGGCGGGGTGGTGTATCACGCGCAATACCTCCTGTTCATGGAGCGCGCGCGCACCGAGTTCCTCAACGCTGCGGGCTTCGACCTTGCGCGCTTTGCCGAGCAGGACGGCATTCTGTTCATGGTCCACCGACTCGCCGTGCGCTTCCACCGACCGGCGCGGTTGAACGACCTGGTCTCGGTGTCGGCCGAAGTGGTTAAAATAGGCCATGCGAGCTTCGTGTTCCGCCAGACGGTGGAACGTGGCGCGGAGTTGCTGGTCGAAGCCGACGTGACGGTCGCGCTGGTCGAGCGCGCGCGCGACAGGCCAGCCCGAATCCCCGAAAAGCTCAAGCGCCTGCTGGAGCGTGCCGCATGACAGTGACGCAAGACCTGGAGATCTGGACGCTCGTCGCCAACGCGAGCCTGGTGGTCAAGCTGGTCATGGTGTTGCTGCTTGCGGTGTCGTTCATGAGCTGGCTGTTCATCTTCAACAAGCTGTTTGCGATCCGCACGGCGCGCGAGCAGACCGACAAATTCGAGCGCGAATTCTGGAGCGGCAACGATCTGAACGCGCTCTACCAGGGTGCGGTGAACAACCGCCACAGCATCGGCAGCCAGGAACGCATCTTCGAAGCCGGATTTCGCGAGTACACCAAATTGCGCAGCCAGCGAGGCACCGACGTCACCACCATGGTCGACGGCGCGCGCCGCGCGATGCGTGCCACCTACCAGCGCGAAATGGACCATCTCGAGCGGCACCTCGCGTTTCTCGCCTCAACCGGATCGGTCAGCCCGTATGTGGGGCTGTTCGGCACGGTGTGGGGGATCATGCACGCGTTTCGCGGGCTCGCGAATGTCCAGCAGGCGACGCTCGCGCAGGTCGCACCGGGCATCGCCGAGGCGCTCGTCGCCACCGCGATCGGCCTGTTCGCGGCGATACCCGCGGTGGTGGCCTACAACCGCTATTCGCACGACATCGATCGCCTTGCGATCCGCTTCGAGAGCTTCATGGAAGAGTTCTCCAACATCCTGCAGAGGCAGGCGGTCAGGTGAGGCTGCACAGCAAGCGCCAGCCGATGCACGAGATCAACGTCGTGCCTTACGTCGACGTGATGCTGGTGCTGCTGGTGATATTCATGGTCACGGCGCCGCTCGTCACCCCGGGCGTCGTCGATTTGCCGAGCGTGGGCAAGTCCTCGCAGGCGCCGGCTGCGCCGCTCGAGGTGATCGTCAAGGAGGATGCCTCGATCATCGTGCGCAGCCGCGACGCGAAAGGCGTGGTGCACGACGAGCGGCGGGTGGCGAAGGGTGAGCTCTCCGCGCTGATCAAGGCCGAGCACGCGAAGGCCCCGGACCGCCCGGTACTGATCGCGGGCGACAAGGCGGTGCGTTACGAGATGGTGCTCGGCGTGATGGACGAACTCCAGAAACAGCAGGTCACGCGGATCGGGCTGCTGGTGAAGCCCGCGAACTGAGCCATGGCCGAAGCGCTGGCGCCGCGATTCGAGCACTACGAGCCGAGCGTCATACCCTCGGCGGCGCTCGCGGCGGCGGTGCACCTGGTGCTGCTGGCGATCCTCGTGTTCGGCGTGCGCTGGCAATCCCGGCCGCCGGAAAGCGTGATGGTCGAGCTCTGGCAGCCGCCCGCGCCGGTGGTGGAAGCGCCTCGCGTAGAGCCGCCCGCGAGCGCGCCTGAGCCGAAACCCGAGCCACGCGTTGAGCCGCCCAAACCGGACATCGCCGTGAAAGCACCTCCGCCACCAAAGGCGGTTGCTAAGCCCGAGCCAAAACCCCGACCCGAAGCCAAACCCAAGCCGCCCGCCCCGCCGCGCGAAGACGTGCAAAAGCGCCTGCGCGAGGAACTCGCGCGCGAGCAACTGGCGCTGAACGTCGAGCGCGAGAGGCAGAGCATCAAGGAGCAGTTGCAGCGCGAGCAGACATCGGCAAGTGCGAAGGCGCAGGCGGACTACATCGCGCGGATCCGGGTGAAGATACACGGCAACATCGTGATGCCGCCCGATATCAAGGGCAATCCCGAGGCGATCTTCGACGTGGTGCAGTTGCCCAACGGGGAAGTACTGTCGGTAAAGCTCAGAAAATCGAGTGGCCACCGCGGTTACGATGAGGGCGTCGAGCGCGCGATCCTGAAATCCTCGCCATTGCCCAAGGCCGATGCCGGCCTGTTCAACAGGCAGCTTGAACTTAAGTTCCGTCCGCTGGACAAATAGCCTGTGATGCCTCAAGCCTTGGCTATAATCGCAACGTGCCGCTTCCTCTTCGCCGAGCTCTAGGCGCGCTTTCAGCGCTGATTCTCGCGCTCTTCGCCCCGGCTGCGCTCGCCCAGCTCTCCATCGAGATCACCGGTGGGGGCGCCAACCGTGTCCCGATCGCCGTCGTGCCGTTTGCCGGGGAGGGGGCGCTGCCCGCGACGATTTCAGCCATCGTGCGCGCCGACCTGGAGAGGAGCGGCCTGTTCCGCGGCCTCGAGGTTCCCGCTGGAGGCGCGGCGATCACCGAGTCGAGCCCGGTCAATTTCGGCGAATGGCGCTCGCGGTTGGCCGACGCGCTGGTGCACGGCAGCGTTGCGGCGCTGCCCGACGGGCGCTTCGAAGTGCGCTTCCGGCTCTACGATGTGCCCAAGCAGGTCGCCTTGGGCGGAGTCGCGTACACGCTGCAACCGAGCCAGTTGCGCGCGACCGCGCATCGCGTTGCCGACTATATCTACGAGAAGCTCACCGGCGAGCGCGGCGTGTTTTCCACGCGCGTCGCCTACGTCGTGAAACGCGGCGCGCGCTTCGAGCTGCAGATCGCCGACGCCGATGGCGCGGGGGCGGAAACGGCGCTCGCCTCGTTCGAACCGATCATTTCGCCGGCCTGGTCGCCCGACGGCCGGCGCCTCGCCTACGTGTCGTTCGAAAACAAGAAGCCCGTCGTCTACGTGCATTCGCTGCTCGACGGCAAGCGCCAGGTGGCGGCGAATTTCAAGGGCTCGAACAGCGCGCCCGCCTGGTCGCCCGACGGCTCAAAGCTCGCAGTCGTGCTCTCGAAGGAGGGCGGCTCGCAGCTGTTCATGGTCAACGCCGACGGCAGCGGCGTGCGGCGCATCGCCAGCTCGGAGGGCATCGATACCGAGCCGCGGTTCTCGCCGGACGGTCAGTGGATCTACTTCACCTCCGACCGCGGCGGCAGCCCGCAGATCTACCGCATTCCGGCGGGTGGAGGGGATGCGCAGCGCGTCACGTTCGAGGGCGCCTACAACGTATCTCCGCGCATCAGCCCGGATGGCAAGAACCTGGCCTACATCGCGCGCAATGGCGGAAAATTCCAGGTCGCACTGCTCGATCTGGCAAGCAAACAGGTGCAGATCCTCACCGACAGCGATCGCGACGAATCGCCCAGCTTCTCGCCCAACGGGCGCATGATCATGCTGGCAACCGTGATCGGCGGCCGCGGCGTGCTTTCGGCGGTGTCGAGCGACGGCCGCGTCAAACAGCGTCTCACTACGGCATCGGGCGATGTGCGCGAGCCGGCGTGGGGACCGTTCATCAAGGAATAATTACGGAGGCGAACCATGCGTACAGCTCTCATCGGAATACTGGCAACCGTGGTGCTTGCGGCCTGTTCGAGCACACCCACCAGCGAACAGCCCGCGGCGGGCGTCGAGGATCGCACACCGGCCCAGACGCGTCCCGGCGCGGACAGCCAGTCGGTAGGGCAGACGCCGATCGCGGGCGTTGACCTGACGGGCAAGAAGCCCGCGGTGGGCCCGTTGCGCGACCCCGGCAGCATCCTTTCCAAGCGCAGCGTGTTTTTCGATTACGACAAATACGACGTGAAAGACGAGTACAAGGCGCTGCTTGATGCGCACGGGCAGTACCTGCGCGCCAATTCCGGCGCGAAAATGCTCATCCAGGGCAATACCGACGAGCGTGGCAGCCGCGAGTACAACCTTGCGCTCGGCCAGCGCCGTGCAGACGCGATGAAGAAGATGCTGATGCTGCTTGGCGCCAAGGAGGACCAGATCGAATCGGTGAGCCTCGGCGAGGAGAAACCGCGCGCCCAAGGAAGCAGCGAAGAAGCCTACGCGCAGAACCGGCGCGGCGATATTCTCTACAGCGGCGAGTACTGATGCTTCGTGCGGGTGCATTGGCAATCGCGCTGGCCCTTGCCGCGGTGCCGGCGCGCGCCGGCCTGTTCGACGACGAGGAGGCGCGCAGGCAGATTGCCAATCTGCAAAGGATGGTCGAGGCGCAGCAAAAGCGGCTCGAGGGGATCGAAGCCGAGGCCCGCGACCGGCGCGCGCTGCTCGAGCTGGCCTCGCAAATCGAGCAGTTGCGCGGTGATCTGGCGAAGATACGCGGGCAACTCGAACTGCTCGCCAACCAGGCCGATAACGCCGACAAGCGCCAGAAGGACCTGTACGTCGACATCGATGCGCGCCTGCGCAAACTCGAGCAGGCGAAGGAGCAGCCCGCCGCAGGTGCGGAAAAGCCTGCGGCGGGGCCCGGTGAGCCCGAGGCGGCGGAAACCAAGGCTTACGAAGCCGCGCTCAACCAGTTCAAGCTCGCCAGCTATCCCCTTGCGATCTCGGCGTTCAACGGGTTTCTGGTGACCTATCCGGCCAGCCCGCTCGCACCTTCCGCCCAGTACTGGATCGGCAATGCCTATTACGCACAGCGCGACTACAAGAACACGATTGCCGCGCAGCAGAAGGTCCTCGCCAACTGGCCCGACAGCCCCAAGGCGGCCGACGCCATGCTGAACATGGCATCGGCGCAGTCCGAGTCGGGCGATGCGCGCGGCGCGCGCCGCACGCTCGAGGCTCTGATCGTGAAGCATCCGACGAGCTCCGCGGCGGCAAGTGCGAAGCAGCGCCTCGCGCAGCCGGCGGCAAAGCGCTAGAGGTTTGCCGCGCGCGCCGTCGTCCTGCTGTCCGGCGGTCTCGATTCCGCGACCACGCTCGCGTGGGCGCGGCGCGAAGGCTTCGAGTGTCATGCGCTTTCCGTGGACTACGGCCAGCGTCACCGGGCCGAGCTCGCCGCGGCACGCGAGCTTGCCAGGGCGCTCGACGCCTGCGAGCACAAGGTCGTCAATTTAGATCTGACGATGTTTGGCGGCTCCGCGCTCACCGACCGCTCGATCGCCGTGCCGACCGGGGGCGTCCAGCCGGGCATTCCGGTGACCTACGTTCCGGCGCGCAACACCATCCTGCTCTCCCTCGGTCTTGGTTGGGCCGAGGTACTCGGCGCGCAGCACATTTTCGTCGGCGCGAACACGATCGATTATTCGGGCTATCCGGATTGCAGGCCCGAGTTCCTGCGCGCGTTCGAGGCGCTGGCCAATCTCGCGACCCGGGCCGCGCTGGAGGGGCGACGAATGGAGATCTGCGCCCCGTTGATCGATCTGGCCAAGGCGCAGATCGTGCGGCTCGCATTGGAGCTCGGCGTGGAGATGGCCCGGACCGTAACCTGCTACCAGCCCGATGAAGAGGGTCGCGCGTGCGGGGCGTGCGACGCCTGCCGCATCCGCCGCAAGGGGTTCGAGGATGCCGGCATTGCCGACGTCACCCGCTACCAGACGCAGTTGAGGTAGATTAGAAGCCGCAATGAGCGAAGCCACGCCCGCGCAGCTGGCGCCGTACGTCACCGGCGGCGCCTTCATCCTCGCGTTCATCTTCGGCGCGATCGGCAACAGAACGAATTTCTGCACCATGGGCGCAGTGTCCGATTGGGTCAACATGGGCGACCTGAACCGCATGCGCATGTGGCTGCTGGCGATTGCAGTGGCGATCATCGGCTCGAATGCGCTGCACCTGGGCGGCCTCGTCGACCTGTCGAAGTCGCTCTACCAGACGCCCAATTTCACCTGGCTGTCCTACGTGGTCGGGGGCTTCGTCTTCGGGATCGGCATGACGCTCGGCTCAGGTTGCGGCTCGAAGACGCTGATCCGCATCGGTGGCGGCAACCTGAAATCGGTGATCGTGTTCGTGTTCCTAGGGATCGCGGCATACATGACGTTGAAGGGGGTGTTCGGCGCGTTTCGCGTCGCGGTGCTCGAGCCCGTATCGCTGCAGTTCCCGACGGGGCAGGACCTGCCATCGATCCTTGCGAGCGCGACCGGCCTGGAGAAGAACATCTGGATCGGCGCGCTTACCGCGGCGATAGGCGGCGGATTGCTGGTGTTCGTCTACCTTAGCGAAGATTTCCGCGCCAGCTTCGACTACACGCTGGGAGGCGTCGTGACCGGACTGGTGGTGGTCGGCGGCTGGTACGTGAGCGGCGCTCTGGGATACCTGGCCGAGGACCCGAACACGCTGCAGGAAGCCTTCGTCGCAACCAACTCGGGCCGCATGGAATCCTTCAGCTTCGTCGCGCCGCAGGCCTACACGCTCGAGTTGCTGATGTTCTGGACCGACAAGTCGAAGATCGTGACCTACGGCATCGCATCGGCGATCGGCGTGATCGCGGGCTCGGCGGCGTATGCGCTGGTTACGCGGCAGTTTCGCTGGGAAAGCTTTCGCGATGCCCCGGACACTGCCAACCACATCGTCGGCGGCATGTTGATGGGATTTGGCGGCATCACCGCGCTCGGCTGCACGGTCGGGCAGGGGATCTCCGGATTTTCGACGCTTGCGCTCGGCTCGATCATGACGTTTGTCGCGATCATCGCCGGTTCGGCGGCGACGATGAAATTCCAGTACTGGAGAATGATGCGCGAGCCTGAGCCGAAACCGATGCAAGCCGAGCCTGAATCCGCGATTTCATTGACTGAAACGAGCCGTCGCCGGTAAAATCGCGCCCTTTTCGTCGTTTCCCCACGGGTCGTTAGCTCAGCTGGTAGAGCAGCGGACTTTTAATCCGTTGGTCGCCGGTTCGAATCCGGCACGGCCTACCATTTCCCGAGGTTTCAACTCGAGATGGGACGTTTCGTGTTGCCGTCAGAAAGGATGCAGGCGTGGCAAAGGAAGAGTTGATCGAGATGGAAGGCGTGGTGCAGGAACTCCTGCCCAATACGCAGTTCCGTGTGTTGCTGGACAACGGGGTGGCCGTGCTTGCCTACGCATCCGGCAAGGTGAGAAAGCACCGCATCCGGATCCTTGCCGGAGACAAGGTCACGCTGGAGATGTCGCCCTACGACCTCACCCGCGCGCGCATCAATTTCCGGCACAAGGACGAAAGGCCGACCGCCGCTCCGGCGGTACGCCGCCCGATGGGACCGCGCAAGCGCTGAGGGGCCGCCGCGCCGGCGCTAGCCCTTCGCGCGCGCCAGCTTCATCACTTCCGGTATCCGGCGCAGCGCCCGCATGACGCGCGCGAGGTGCCGGCGGTCGGCGACTTCCATCACCAGCAGCATGGTGGTGTAGACGCTGCGATCCTCGTCCATGCTGATCGAGTCGATGTTCGAGCCGGCATCCGCAATCTCCGAAGCGACTTTGGCGAGAACACCGCGCTGGTTGGCGACGGTGACCTCGATCGCCGCTTTGAACAGTCTCGAAGTGGCGGGGCCCCAGTCGATGTCGAGCCACTGATCGGGCGCGCTTTTGCGAGAGCGGACGATCTGCGGGCAATCGGCAGCATGCACCACCATGCCCTGGCCTTTCCTGATCGAGCCGACGATCTGGTCCCCCGGAATTGGACGGCAGCAGGTCGCGAGTTGTACGGCCACGCCCTCGGTGCCGCGGATCGTCACGCTGCCCGCCGGCTTTCCCGTTGCGCCGGATTCATCGCGCGCAGCGTCGGGGCGCCGGAGCAACCTTCGCGCCACCACCGCGGGCAGGCGTTTGCCCAGGCCGATGTCGGCGAAGGTTTCCTGCCGCGAGCGCGAGCCGATTTCGCGCACCAACCGGTCCCAGCTCGCGGAATCGATGTCAGTGGCGCTCGCGCCGAGCACTTTCAGCGCCTGTTCGAGCAGACGCTCGCCGAGGCTTGCCGACTCCTCGTACTGCATCGTCTTGAGGAAATGGCGGATGTTGGAGCGCGCCTTCCCGGTGCGCACGTACTGCAGCCACGCCGGGTTCGGTTTGGCGTGGCTGGCGGTGATGATCTCGACGCGGTCTCCATTGCGCAACTCGGTGCGCAGCGGCACCAGTTCGTTGTTCACCTTGGCCGCGACGCAGCGGTTGCCGATGTCAGTGTGCACCAGGTAGGCGAAGTCCACCGCGGTTGCGCCGCGCGGCAGCGAAAGGATCCTGCCTTTCGGCGTGAACACGTAGACCTCGTCGGGAAACAGGTCGATCTTTACATGCTCAAGGAACTCGTGCGAGTCGCCCGACTGGTTCTGGATCTCGAGCAGAGACTGCAGCCAGAGGTGCGTCTGCTTCTGCAGTTCCGAGAGCGAAGTGTCGTCCTTGTACATCCAGTGCGACGCAACGCCCGCTTCGGCGATGCGGTGCATCTGCTCGGTGCGGATCTGGAACTCCACCGGTGCGCCGAAAGGCCCGATCAGCGCAGTGTGCAGCGAGCGGTATCCGTTCGCCTTCGGGATCGCAATGTAATCCTTGAACTTGCCCGGCACCGGTTTGTACAGCCCGTGCAATGCGCCCAGCGCGAGATAGCACGCCGGCACGTCCTTGACGATCACGCGAAAACCGTAGATGTCGTGCACCTCGGAGAACGACAGGTGCTTCTCGCTCATCTTCTTGTAGGTCGAGTAGACGTTCTTCTCGCGCCCGCTGACGCTCGCTTCGATACCAGCGTCGCTCAGGCGCTGACGGATCGCCTCGAGGGACTTGCCGATCAACTCGCGGCGGTTGCCCCGCGCGGCCTTGACCGCCTTGGCGAGCACGCGATAACGCAGCGGATACAGATGCGCAAACGCCAGCTCGTGCAACTCCTGGTAGAGGGCGTTCAGGCCGAGCCGGTTGGCGATCGGCGCGTAGATTTCCGTGGTTTCGCGCGCGACGCGCCGCCGCTTGGCTGCGGGCACGGCGCCGAGGGTGCGCATGTTGTGCAGCCGGTCGGCGAGCTTGATCAGGATGACGCGCACGTCGCGCGCCATCGCCAGGAGCATTTTTCGGAAATTCTCGGCCTGCGCGTCTTCCGCCGATTGAAATTCGATGCGCGCGAGCTTGGACAGCCCATCGACCAGCTCGGCCACCGGCTTGCCGAAGGTGTCGGAGATCTCGTCCTTGGTGACGGAGGTGTCTTCCATCACGTCGTGCAGCAGGGCCGCGATCAGCGCCTGAGCGTCGAGGTGCCAGGCGGCGAGTATTCCTGCAACCGCCAGCGGATGCGAGATGTAGGGTTCGCCCGACTGGCGCGTCTGGCCTGCGTGCGCCGCTTCGGAAAAGCGATAGGCCTCGCCCAGCCGCACCACGTCGGCGGGCTTCAGGTAGGAAAATACCGGTTCGTCGAGTACGGGGACGGCGGCCATGGATGGAGCGTGATGGATGCCGGTAGTATTGCTGCCCGGGCCCCGTCGCCCGGCGCAGCGCCGAATTGCCCGCTACACGCTCGCTACACGGTCGGCACGGTCGGATTGCGCTTGAGGACTTCGAGTCCGACCTTGCCGATGGCGATCTCGCGCAGCGCGATGACGGTGGATTTGTCCTTGTTGGGCTCGACCATCGGCGATGCGCCCGAGCTGAGCTGGCGCGCGCGGTAGGTCGCGGCCAGCGTGAGCTGAAAGCGGTTTGGGATCCTCTTCAGGCAATCGTCGACGGTGATGCGTGCCATGTTCATTTCCTCAGGCTGAAAATTTCCGGGTAGCGCTCAAGCTGGCGCTGCAGCTTAAGGCGCGCGGCGCGGATGATCGCCAGCAGATCCTGCCTAGCTTCATTGAAGTCGTTGTTAATAATAGCATAATCAAACTCGCCGACGTGGCTCATTTCTTCGCGGGCCGCCGCCGACCGCTGGCGGATCACCTCCTCGGCGTCCTGCGCACGCGTGCGCATGCGCCGCTCGAGCTCCTCGAGCGACGGCGGCAGGATGAAAACTCCGAGCGCCTCGGGCATCAACCGGCGCACCTGCTGCGCGCCCTGCCAGTCGATCTCGAGTATCAGGTCGTGCCCGGTCTCGAGCGCTTCGCGGATCACCTTTTGAGAGGTGCCGTAGCGATTGCCGTGCACCTCGGCGCTCTCCAGAAATTCGCCCCGTTCGAGCATTTCCAGAAACACGGGCTCGTCGACAAAAAAATACTCGCGCCCGGGCTGCTCGCCGGGCCGCGGCGCCCGGGTAGTGTAGGAAATCGAGCACCGCAGGGAGGGATCGGCCTTCAGCGTCGCGCCGATGAGCGAGCTCTTGCCGGCCCCCGACGGCGCTGTGATGATGATGAGCAATCCCGTCACGCGAGCTTTCCCTACTCGATATTCTGAACCTGCTCGCGCATCTGCTCCACCAGCAGCTTGAGCTCGAGCGCGCAGTCCGAGATCGGTTGTGAGCCTGCCTTGGCGCCCAGCGTGTTGGCCTCGCGTCCGAGCTCCTGCATCAGGAAGTCGAGCCGCTTGCCGCATTCGCCGCCGCGCGCGAGCACGCGCGCGACTTCGGCGAGATGGGTGCGCAGGCGACCGATTTCTTCGTCGACATCGATCTTCATGCCGAACACCGCCACCTCCTGGCGAATGCGCTCGTCGTCACCCGCACCGATCGCCTCCCGCAGCCGGTCGGCGAGCTTCGCCTGGAATGCCGCGATCGCCGCGGGCACCAGCGGTGCCACGATCTCGATCCGTCTGGCCATGTCCGCGGCGCGCTCGCGCACGATGTCCGCGAGCTTCGCCCCTTCGCGCGCCCGCGTCGCCGACAGTTCGTCGCGCGCATGGCGCGCGAGTTCCAGCGCTTTGCCACGCAGCACGTCCTCGGCGACGGCATCTTCCACCAGCACCCCCGGCCAGCGCAATATGTCGGCCGCGCGCAGGCCTGGCACGTCGGGAAACTCCGTGTGCACCGATTGAGCCAGACTGCGCAGGCGAGCCAGCGCGGCCGCATTCAGCTGCTCGTCGCGCGGCGCTGCCGGATTGGGCGAGAAATACAGGCGGCAATCGATCTTGCCGCGGCGCAGTTGCGACGACAGCAGCTCGCGCAACGCGGGCTCGAGCGCGCGCAGGTCCTCGGCGATGCGGAACTGGATATCGAGGTAGCGCGAATTGACCGAGCGCAATTCGAGACCGAGGGTGCCGTGGCCGATTGCCGCCTGCGCGACGGCGTATCCGGTCATGCTGTGGATCATGGCGTGGGCAGCCGGCGGGATGCGAAGCGCGAACGTGGCATCGCGCACGGTCGGCAAAAAGAGGATGCGCGTATCATAACAGCACACCTATCGCGATGCCCGGGCAAGCCAATCAGCCGTTACCGGAAGGTTTCCAGCTCGCCGAGTACCGCATCCTGCGGGTGCTGGCATCGGGCGGGTTCTCGTTCGTTTACCTGGCGCACGACCGAAACGAAATGCCCGTTGCAATCAAGGAATATCTGCCCGCCGCGCTCGCGTTGCGCGTGAACGGTGCGGCGGTGCCCGCGGTTGCGGAATCGGACCTCGCCGCATTCCGCTTCGGAATGAAATGCTTTTTCGAGGAAGGGCGCGCACTCGCCGGATTCACGCACGTGAACGTCGTGCGGGTGCTGAATTTCTTTCGTGCCAACGATACCGCCTACATGGTGATGCGCTACGAACGCGGCCGCACGCTGCAGCAACACATCCAGGCGCGGCAAGGCCCGCTCAGGGAGGACTGGGTGCGGCAGACTTTCGCGCAACTGCTCAACGGCCTGCGCGAGGTGCATTCATGCAAACTGCTGCACTTGGATATCAAGCCCGCCAACATTTACGTTCGCAATGACGGCGCGCCGGTGCTGATCGACTTCGGCGCGGCACGGCAGACGCTCGGCGCGGCGGCGGGCGGCTTTCCACCGATGTATACGCCGGGCTACGCCTCGCCCGAGCACTATCACGGCCGCGAACGACTCGGACCGTGGAGCGACATCTACTCCGTGGGTGCGTGTCTGTATGCGACGCTCGTGGCGAAAGCGCCGCAGCCGGCAGACCAGCGTGCCAAACACGACCGGGTGGTTCCTGCGAGCAAGGCCTGCAGCGGGAAGTTTTCGCGGCAGCTTCTCGAAACGGTGGACTGGTGTCTGCAGCTCGACCACATGCAACGCCCGCAGAGCGTGTTCACGCTGCAGAAGGCGCTGCTGGAGGACAGATCGCCGGAAACCAGGACCGCGGGGCCGATCCTCGGCCGGCTGAAGGGCGCCCTCAAGCGGCTGACAGGACAATGAGCGGGACAATGAGCGGGAAAGCGAGCAAAGCGGGGCGGCGGACGCCGGAGGGACATGCTCTTCACGATTTTCCAGGATAGCCGCGTCGGCATGCGCCAGTACCAGCAGGACCGTATCGGGTACTGGCAGACGAACGAAGCGCTGCTGATGCTGGTCGCCGACGGCATGGGCGGCCATCTGCGCGGCGAGCTCGCGGCGCAGGCTGCCGTGCAGCATCTTGCCGGAGCGTTTCAGCGCGAGGCGAAGCCGGCGCTCGTCGATCCGGACGCTTTCCTGTTCAATGCGCTGGGGGGCGCGCACCACCTGATCCACCAACAGGCGCAAGCGCTCGGCCTGCCCGACACGCCGCGTACTACTGTCGTGGCCTGCGTGGTGCAGGGCGGCCACGCGTGGTGGTCGCACGTCGGCGACTCGCGCCTGTACCACATCCGGCGTGGCACCGTTCGTGCGCGCACCCGGGATCACACCCGCGTGCAGGAATTGGTCGACGCCGGCCGGATGCGCGAGGAGGCCGTGCCCTCGCATCCGGACCGCAACAAGCTGCTGCAGTGTCTCGGAAGCGATGCTCCGCCAAAGGTCGAACCGGCCACCTGCACGCGTCTGGCGAGGGATGACGTGATCCTGCTGTGCTCGGACGGATTCTGGGGTCCGCTGTCACAGCGCCAGTTGCTCAGCCGGCTGATGTCCAAGCCGCTCGACGTGGCGCTGCCGGAACTGATGTCGTTTGCCGAGGCGCGCGCTGGCAAGCAGTGCGATAATCTTTCCGTCGTCGCCATGGCATGGGGCGAGGACGAGCTCGCGGACGCGGCAGGCATCGCGCCGGATAACCGGCAGTTCCGCGACCTTCCGAGCAACGTACTGGATTTGAAGAAGAGCACCCGGCGATGAGGCCCGGCCAGCGCCGACACGACGAATTGCGCCGCGTCACGCTCGAGCGCGGCTACACGCGTCACGCCGAAGGCTCGGTGCTGGTCGCGTTCGGCGAGACGCGTGTGCTTTGTACGGCCAGCGTGCTGGAGCGCGTACCGCCGCACCGCAAGGGATCCGGCGGAGGCTGGCTCACGGCGGAGTACGGAATGCTGCCGCGCTCGACCAACACCCGCAGCGAGCGCGAAGCGGCACGCGGCAAGCAGTCGGGCCGCACGCAGGAAATACAGCGCCTGATCGGGCGCGCGCTGCGCGTGGTGATCGATCTCGATCGCATCGGCGAGCGCACCCTGCAGGTCGATTGCGACGTGCTGCAGGCCGACGGCGGCACCCGCACCGCCTCGATCACCGGCGCATTCGTGGCGGTCCACGATGCGCTCGGCTGGATGCGGTCGCGCGGCATGATCGATGCGCTTCCGGTGCGCGATTTCGTCGCGGCGGTTTCGGTCGGCATCTTCCAGGGCGTTCCGATGCTCGATCTCGATTATGCCGAGGACTCCAACTGCGCGACCGACATGAACGTGGTGATGACCGGCGACGGCCGTTTCGTCGAGGTGCAGGGTACTGCGGAAGGGGAGGCGTTCTCCCGCGCCGAGATGGACGCGCTCCTTTCCCTCGCCGAGGGCGGCATCCGCGAATTGGTGGACCACCAGAGGCGCGCGTTGGGACTGTGAAGCTGGTTCTCGCATCGAACAACCCGGGCAAGCTCCTCGAGATGCGCGCGCTCATGTCGCTCACGCAGTTGCCGATTGAACTGGTCGCGCAGTCCGCGCTCGGCATCGCCGAGGCCGAAGAGCCGCACCAAACGTTCCTTGAGAACGCACTCGCCAAAGCCCGCCACGCAAGCCGGGACTCCGGCCTGCCCGCGCTTGCCGACGACTCGGGGCTGTGCGTGACGGGTCTGGGCGGCGCGCCGGGCGTGTACTCGGCCCTCTATGCGGGCGAGCCGAGGTCGGACGCACGCAATAACGAAAAACTCCTCGCCGAGACCGCAATGCTCGCCGACCGGCGCGCGCACTACGCCTGCGTGATGGTGCTGGTGCGCCGCCCCGACGACCCGCAGCCGGTGGTGTCCGAAGGCGTCTGGCGCGGCGAGGTGGCGCTTGCGCCGCGGGGCGCGGGCGGCTTTGGCTACGATCCCCTTTTCTGGCTATCGAAACACGGATGCACGGCCGCCGAGCTCGATCCGCAGGAGAAGAACCGCATCAGCCACCGCGGCATTGCGCTCGCGAGTCTGCTCGCGCGTTTTCCCGAGTGGCTGCGCGAGAAGGCGTAACGGTGGCGACCGCGCGCATCGCGCTTAACCGGCCCGGTGGCATCCGGTTCGAGGCGCTGCCGCCGCTTTCGCTGTACGTGCACATACCGTGGTGCGTACGCAAATGCCCTTACTGTGATTTCAATTCCCATGAGCGCGGCGGGATCCTCCCTGAGGAGGACTACTGCGCGGCGCTGATCGCGGATCTGGAGGGCGCGTTGCCCGACATGTGGGGGCGCAGGGTGTACAGCGTATTCTTCGGTGGCGGCACGCCCAGCCTGTTCTCGGCACGCTCGATCGACGCCCTG
The DNA here is from genome assembly GCA_017880775.1 of Burkholderiales bacterium. GTDB lineage: Bacteria > Pseudomonadota > Gammaproteobacteria > Burkholderiales > SG8-39 > JADGRQ01. The sequence continues at coordinate 201,262 of JADGRQ010000003.1, forward strand.
ATCTCGGCGTTTCGCGCACGGCTGCAGCTCTCGAGCGACGCCGAGATCACGCTGGAAGCGAATCCGGGGACTTTCGAGGCCGAGAAGTTCCATGATTTCCGCGCCGCAGGCGTCAACCGCCTGTCGATCGGCGTGCAGAGTTTCAACGATGCCAGGCTTGCGGCGCTCGGACGCATCCATTCTTCGGACGAGGCGCGGCGCGCGATCGAGGATGCGCTCGGCTGCTTCGGGCAGGTCAACATCGACCTGATGTATGCCCTGCCCGGACAGTCGCCTGAAGGTGCGCATGCCGACATCGCAGAGGCGGCGCGGCTGGGCACGCCGCACGTTTCCGCGTATCAGCTGAGCATCGAGCCGAACACCGTGTTCCATAGCAAGCCGCCGAAGCTTCCGGCGCACGATGTTGCCGCGCAAATGCAGGAAGCAGTCGAGGCGACCCTGTCCGGGGCCGGTTACAGGCAGTACGAAACCTCCGCTTTTGCCCGGCCTGGAGCGCAGTGCCGGCATAACCTCAATTACTGGCAGTTTGGCGACTACCTCGGCATCGGTGCCGGCGCGCACGGCAAGCTGTCGTTTCCGGACCGCATCGAGCGTCACGCGAGGGCGAAGCAGCCGCGCGAGTACATGAGCCTGGCGGCGAGAGGCGCCTCGATCACCGAGCGGCGTGGCCTGAGCGCGAAGGAACTGCCGTTCGAATTCATGCTGAATGCGCTGCGCCTGGTCGAAGGCTTTCCTGCGGAATTGTTCCGCGCGCGCACCGGGCTCGAGCTGTCCGCCGCCGAAGCGCCGCTCGCTGCAGCGGAAGCACGTGGTCTGATCGAGCGCGGCCTGCATTCGATCCGCCCCACCTTGCGCGGGCAACGCTTCCTGAACGACCTGCTGGAGCTGTTCCTGCCGGGTTAGCTGCGCAGGAAAATCAGGTCGCGCACCGGATGCCCAAGCTTTAGGCCGCGCGCTTCGAACTTGGTGAGCGGGCGGTAGGCCGGTCGTTCGATGTAGCCGTGGGCGGCGTTGCGCAGCAGCGGTTCCCCGGATAGCACGGCGAGCATCTGTTCGGCGTATTCCTCCCAGTCGGTCGCAAGATGCACATACCCGCCAGGTTTGAGCTTGCGCGCCATCAGTGCACCGAACCGCGGTTGGATGAGCCGCCGTTTGTGGTGGCGCTTCTTCGGCCACGGATCCGGGAAGAAGAGATGGATGCCCGCGAGCTGTCCGTCCGGGATCATCTGCTCGAGCACCTCGCTGGCATCGTGGCGTATTACCCGCAGGTTCGTGAGCGCGAGTTCGGCGATTCTCTTCAGCAGGCTCCCGACCCCGGGCCCATGCACCTCGACGGCGATGAAATCGGTTTCGGTCCTGGCCTGGGCGATCGTGGCGGTGGTTTCGCCCATGCCCGAGCCGATCTCGAGCACCAGCGGAGCGCTGCGGCCGAAGATCCTCACCGCATCGATCGGTCGTTCATCGTAGGCGATTCCGTACCGCGGCAGCAACTCCACCAACGCGCGTTCCTGCGCAGGCGAGATGCGCCCCTGCCGCAGCACGTAGCTGCGCACCGGGCGCTGGAGCGTGTTCACTGCAAATGGCGGACTCAGGCCGCCTTGGTGTTCTGCGCGGACGAGATCAGGCCTTCGATCGGCGAAGATGGCGCGGCGGTGTAGAACTTCTTCGGCATGCGTCCGGCGAGGTAGGCTTCGCGCCCCGCTTCGACCGCCTTCTTCATCGCGCGCGCCATCAGAATCGGATCCCTGGCCGCGGCGATCGCGGTGTTCATCAGCACGCCGTCGCAGCCGAGTTCCATTGCGATTGCCGCGTCGGACGCGGTTCCCACTCCGGCGTCCACCAGCACCGGCAGCGCAACCCGTTCGATGATCAGTTGCAGGTTCCAGGGATTGAGGATTCCCATCCCCGAGCCGATCAGCGACGCGAGCGGCATGATCGCGACGCAGCCCGCGTCCTCGAGCATCTTTGCCTGTATCGGATCGTCCGAGCAGTACACCATCACCTTGAATCCATCGCCCACCAGCCGGCTGGCGGCCTTGAGCGTTTCGGGCATGTTCGGGTACAGGGACTGCGGATCTCCCAGCACTTCGAGTTTCACCAGGTCGTGCCCGTCGAGCAGTTCGCGCGCAAGGCACAGCGTGCGCACCGCGTCGTCGGCGCTGTAGCAGCCGGCGGTGTTGGGCAGATAGGTGAAGCGCGACGGCGGAAGCGCATCGAGCAGGCTGGGCTCGTTCGGGTTCTGGCCGATGTTGGTGCGGCGTATCGCCACCGTGACGATCTCCGCGCCCGAAGCCTCGATCGCGGCACGCGTCTGCGCGAAGTCCTTGTACTTTCCGGTGCCGACCAGCAGGCGCGAGGAAAAGGACTTGCCGGCGATGATGAGCGTGTCCGCAGCCATGTCAGCCGCCGCCCACCGCAACCACGATTTCCAGCCGGTCGCCGTCGGCGAGCCGGGTCGAGCGGTGTGCGCTCTTCGGCACGATTTCGCCGTTGCGCTCGATGGCGACTTTCTTGCCGGCGAGCGCAAGCCGCTCGACGAGCTGTGCGATGTCGAGCGCTTCCGCGAAGCGATGGCTTGAGCCGTTGACGGTGACGTGGATCATGGAAGGAGGATTTATGATGGCCAAATTCTACCCCGCGCAGAGCCTCCGACCAATGCCGTGGATCCTCGATGCAGCAACTTTCGCCATGGTCGCAGTTGCTGCTTTCCTCTCTTCAATCGTAGGCGGGGTGGGAGGGTTCGGTACCGGCATCATCCTGACCGCGCTGCTTGCGCCGATCCTCGGCTTCAAGGCCTTGGTGCCGGTGCTCGCGGTCGCCGGCGTGGTGATCAATGCGGGGCGATTCTGGTTCTACCGCAAGGCGGTCGATCTGCGGGCCGCGCGGCAGGTGTTCCTCGGCGCGGTTCCGGCGCTGTTCGCCGGCGTCTACGTCTACAGCCTGCTCGATGCTCGCAGCATCGGCCTGCTGCTGGGGAGTTTCGTGCTCGCAGCGGTTCCGCTGCGCCACATGCTCACCCGGCGCGGGGTGCGGTTGCAGCCGGCGGGGCTGGTGGCCGGCGCGGGCGTGTTCGGACTGGTCTCCGGCGTCGCGAGCGGCACCGGCGTGATCCTGATATCGCTGCTGCTGGGCGCCGGGCTGGGCGGTACTGCCGTGCTGGCGACCGATGCGCTGGTTACCATCGCGATCGACCTGATCAAGGTGCTGCTGTTCGGCGGGTTCGAGTTGCTCGACGCGTCGAGCGTCACGCTCGGCCTTGCCATAGGGGCCATAACCATCCCGGGCAGCCGCGTTGCCGCGTGGCTGGTCGAACGTCTTGGCGCGCGGCTGCACGTCTTCGTAATGGACGCGCTCATCATCGTCGGCGGCATGACCATGCTCTGGAGCGCGATAAGAGCGGGGTAGGCGCACCAGTATCGTGATCACTTCATTCCGGCACGCACACCCAGCCTTCCATCAGTGTGCGCGCGCTGCGGCTGACGACAACGCGCGTGACGACCCATTCGTTGCCGCGCTGCTCGGTATGGGCGTCCACGTTCAATCTGCCGGATGGATGGCCGAAGCGCAACGTGCCGCGCGCCGTAGCGCATCGGGCGCCGCCGGCCGCTTCGTAAACCACGGTGCCGGGAATGCTCGCCGCCGCGCCGAGCGCCACCGCGCCGGTGCCCATCATCGCGTGGTGCAGTTTGCCCATCGACAATGCGCGCGCCAGCAGATCGACATCCTGCGCGGGCACCAGCTTGCCGCTCGAAGCCGTGTAAGGCGCGGGCGGCGCGACGAAGCAGAGCTTGGGCGTGTGCGGACGCTTCGCAGTCGCTTCCTCCGGGCTTGCGGCAAGACCCATCGCGACGGCGCCCTGCGCGCGTACCGCCTCGCAGCGCGCGAGCAGCGCGGGATCGCAGTTGACGTCGTCCTGCAATTCCGTGCCGGTCAGGCCGAGCGCGCGAGCCTCGACGAAGATCGAGGCTATGCCCGCATTGATCAGCGTTGCGCGCAGTGTGCCTACGCCTGGTACCTCGAGCGCATCGACCACCCGTCCAGTCGGAAACATGGCGCCACCCTGTTGGCCCTCCTCGGCGCCCGGATCGAGGAACTCGAGCCGCACTTCGGCAGCAGGGAACGCCACGCCGTCGAGCACGAATTCCCCGGTTTCTTCGACGGCACCGCTCTTCATCGGTACATGGGCGATGATCTTTTTGCCGATGTTGGCCTGCCAGATACGCACCTCGACGATACCGTCGGCGGACGCGCCCAGCAGGCCGCGCGCAATCGCGAACGGCCCGACCGCCGCGCTCAGGTTTCCGCAGTTGCCGCTCCAGTCGACCACGGGATCTTCGATCGCCACCGCGCCGAACAGGTAATCGACGTCGCAGCCGGGCCGTTCGCTCTTGTCGAGGATCACGACCTTGCTGGTACTGGACGTCGCCGCGCCCATGCCGTCGGTGTGTTTGGCGTATGCATCGGGGCTGCCGATCACCCGCAGCATCAGCGTATCGCGCGCGGGGCCGGGCTCGCGCGCCGCCGGCGGCAAATCCGCGCGCACGAAGAATACGCCCTTGCTCGTGCCGCCCCGCATGTAAGCGGCACGGATTCGAAGTTGGGTCACGCCACCGCTCAATCCATTTCGATCTTGGCGGTCCTGACCACCTTGCCCCAGCGCGCGGCCTCCGACTTGATCAGCGCCGCAAATTCCTCCGGCGTACCGCCGCCCGCCTCGTTGCCCTGGCTGGTGATGTAGTGCTTCATCTCCGGCTCCTGCAGCGCCTTGTTGGCCACCGCGTTCAGCTGCCTGACGAGGTCCGATGAGATGCCCTTGGGCGCGACGATGCCCTGCCAGTTCAGCACCTCGACGGCCGGATAGCCCGCCTCGCCCATTGTCGGCAACTCGGGCAGCAGCGGCGAGCGCGTCCGGCTGGTGATAGCAAGCGCACGCAACCTGCCGCCCTTCACTGCGGGCATGGCGGAGTACATCTGCTCGAACATCATGGTCACCTGCCCGCCGAGCAGATCGGTCGCGCCGGCCGCACCGCTCTTGTACGGCGCATGGATCATGTCGACGCCCGCGGTATTCTCGAATAGCGCGCCGCTCAGGTGATGCGTCCCGCCGATGCCGCCAGAGGCGTAGCTCAGCTTGCCCGGTGCGGCCTTCGCGGCGGCGACGATGTCGTTCACCGTCTTGTACGGCGAATCGTTGCGCACCATCAGGATCAGCGGCCCGCGCTCGATCAGCATGATCGGCACGATGTCGACGAATGGATCGAAATTAAGCTTCTTGAACAGCGCGTGGTTGACCGCGAGCGGTGCGAAGTTGCCCAGTCCGATCGTGTAGCCGTCGGGTTTCGCGCGCGCGATCGCCTCCGTGCCGATGTTGCCGCCCGCGCCCGGCTTGTTGTCGACGATGATGGGCTGCTTGAGCATCGCGCTCATCACCTTGGCGATCTGGCGCGAGCGGGTGTCGCCGTTGCCGCCGGTGCCGTACGGGCAGATCCAGAAAATAGGCTTGCTCGGGTATTTGTCCTGTGCGAACAACAGGCGCGGCGCCGCGATGCCCAGTGTCGTAGCCTGCAGGAACGTTCTGCGCTTCATCGGGTGTCTCCTTCGGGTTCTTTTCGGTCCCGCACTGTGCAACTGTAGCGCGCCGCGCGGAAATGCGCATCTGCGCAGGCGGTGGAACCGTCGTAAAATCAATCCAGTCGCGGGTGTAGTTCAATGGCAGAACGGCAGCTTCCCAAGCTGCATACGAGGGTTCGATCCCCTTCACCCGCTCCAGACAACCACGCGCGCGAGATGCCCGTAACCTTCGACGGCAAACTGGTGGTCGCGATTTCCTCGCGGGCGCTGTTCGGCTTCGAGGAGGAGAACCGTGTGTTCGAGGAGCAGGGCGAGCGCGCCTACATCGAGTTGCAGCTCTCCCGGCTCGATGTCCCGGCAAAGCGCGGCGTTGCCTTCCCGCTGGTCAACAAGCTGCTGGCTTTCAATACCGCGGATGCGCAACGCGTCGAGGTGGTGATCCTTTCCAAAAACGACCCGGTCAGCGGAATGCGCGTGTTCCGCTCCGCCGACCAGGAGGGCCTGAAGCTCTTGCGCGGGGTGTTTACGCGCGGGCGCAGTCCCTACCAGTACCTCGCGGCGTTGCAGGCGAACCTGTTTCTTTCGGCGAACGAGAACGATGTTGCGAGTGCGCTGCAGGACGGATTTCCCGCCGCGCGCGTTTTCCCCGAGTCGGCAAAAACCGCCGAGCGTCACGCGAACGAGGTGCGCATCGCGTTCGACGGCGACGCGGTGCTGTTCTCCGACGAGGCCGAACGGGTGTTCCAGTCCGAAGGCCTCGACGCGTTCCACGAGCACGAGATCAAGCACGCCCTGAACCCGCTGCCGCCGGGGCCGTTCAAGCCGCTGCTGGAGGCTCTGCACCGGCTGCAGAGCGCGGGCGCCGAGGCCCCGATGAAGCTTCGGACGGCCCTGGTCACCGCGCGCAGCGCGCCGGCGCACGAGCGCGCGGTCAGGACCCTGATGCAATGGAACATCCAGGTCGACGAGGCGATGTTCCTAGGCGGCCTCGACAAGGGCGAATTTCTCAAGACCTTCGAGCCGGATTTTTTCTTCGATGACCAGCAGGGGCATGTGGATTCGGCGCGGCGCCACGTGGCGACCGGGCATGTGCTTTCCGGTGTGAGCAATCCGAAACGTGGAGGCCGTCCGGCATGAAGGCATTTAAGTATCTCGCGATTGGCGTCGGCGGCCTGGCCATCCTCGCGATCATCGCGGCCGTTGCCGCGGCCATGCTGTTCGACCCGAACAAGTACAAAGGCGAGGTCGAGCGCGTGGTGAAGGAACAGAAAAACCGGACACTGAAAATCGAAGGCGATCTCAAGCTCGCGTTCTGGCCAAACCTCGGTGCGTCGCTCGGCAAGGCATCGCTGTCGGAGCGTGCGTCCAGCGTCGAGTTCGCCTCGCTCGAATCCGCGCATGTCTCGGTAGCGCTGATGCCCTTGCTGCGCGGCGAAGCGGTGGTGGACGCAGTGAGCCTTGCCGGCCTGCGCGCGAACGTCGTGAAAGGCAAGGACGGCAAGTTCAATTTTGACGATCTGATCGAAAGCAAGGCCGCGGCGAAACCCGCGGCGAAGCCTGAGCCCGGCAAGGAGGTCAGGTTTGACATCTCGAGCGTGCGCATCGAGCGCGCGAACCTGGCCTACCGCGATGCGGCGAGCGGCCAGGAACTGGCGATCGCAGATTTCAACCTGCGCACCGGCCGGATCGCCGATAACGTGCCGGGCAAGCTCGAGCTGTCCGCGAGCGCGAAGGGAAAGAACCCGGCGCTGGATGCGCGAGTCGAGCTTTCGGGCGGCTATGTCTTCAACCTCGAGCGCAAGTCGTTCGCGCTTTCCGGACTCAATGCGAAGCTGAGCGGAACGGCGTTCGGCGTGAGCGGATTGGATTTCGTTGCCAAGGGAGACCTCGCCAGCGATCCCGCAAGAGGCGAGTTGAGCGCGTCCGGACTCGAGGTGAAGGCGAAAGGGGTACTGGGCAAGGACGCTTTTGAGGCCAAAATCACGGCGCCCAAGCTTGCGATTGCAAGCGACAAGGCGAGCGGCTCGGCAGTTACGGCGGAACTGACGCTCAAGGGGACGCAGCAGACGGCCAATGCGCGCTTCAAGCTCTCGGGCGTGGAGGGCTCGGCCAAGTCGCTCAGCATTGCGACTCTGTCGCTCGATTTCGATGCGTCCGTCTCGGGCAACAGCGCCCAGGGGACGCTGTCTTCGCCGCTGAAGGGAAATCTCGAGGCACGGCGCTTCGAGCTTCCCAAAATGGTCGCGAGCATCACCGTCGCCAGCCCGCAGATGCCGCAGAAAACCGTGACCCTCCCGATCTCCGGTGCGGTTCGCGCGGACCTTGCCAAGGAAAGCGTGGCTGCCGAACTCGGGTCGAAATTCGACGCGAGCACGGTGCAGGCGAAGCTCGAAGTGACCCGGTTCGACCCTCCGTCCTACAGCTTCGACGTCAACATCGACCGGCTCAATCTCGACCGCTATCTCCCGCCGAAAACGGAAGGGTCGAAATCGCACGCAAAGGGCGATGCGCCGGTCGACCTGTCCGGGCTCAATGGCCTCACCGCCGCCGGCCACATCCAGATCGGCGCGTTCCAGGTCGAGCGCGTCAAGCTTTCGAACCTGAAGGCCGACGTCCGCGCGGCGAACGGCTTGCTGCAGGTCAGCCCGCATACGGCGAACCTGTACGAAGGCTCGCTCGCTGGCGCTCTTGCGCTGAACGCGAATGGCAACCAGATTGCGCTCAAGGAGACATTGACCACCGTCGCGATCGGTCCCCTGCTCAGGGACCTGGCGGAACGCGACGCCCTGGAGGGGCATGGCAGCGTCGTGCTCGACGTGAGCGCCTCCGGGACGAGCGTGAACGCGATGAAAAAGACGCTCGCCGGGTCGGCGCGCCTGCAGCTCAAGGACGGCGCGGTCAAGGGGATCAATCTTGCCGAGACGCTGCGCAAAGCGAAATCGGCGATAGGCTCGAAGTCGGCCCAGCAGCAGGGCGCGGACAAGTCGCAGAAGACCGATTTCTCCGAGATGAGCGCGAGCTTCGCGATCAAGGGCGGCGTTGCGCACAACGAGGATCTCAATGTCAAGGCGCCCCTGTTCCGTCTTGCCGGCGCAGGCGACATCGATGTCGGCCGCTCCACCCTCAATTACCTTGCCAAGGCCTCGGTGGTCGCGACTTCCAAAGGGCAGGGCGGTGCGGAGCTCGGCAATCTGGCCGGCCTCACCATACCGGTCAAGCTGACCGGGCCGTTCGAATCACCGAAATATGAGATCGACTACGGCGCCATCGCCGCCGACCTCGCCAAGTCGCGCGTCACCGAAGCGATCACGGAAAAGCTCGGCGGCAAGGCTGGAGCGCCGGGTGGCAAGACTGTCGACAAGCTGCGCGGCCTGTTTGGACGATAGATTCGCGGACGCTAGATTCTCTTCTCATCCACCGCGAAGCAGGCGACCTGGCCGCGCTCGTCATCGCGCGGTTCCGGGCATTCGGTGCGGCAGCGGTCATTTGCATGCGGGCAGCGGGGATTGAACGCGCAACCTGAGGGTGGTGCCAGAGGATTTGGCACCTCACCCGCGACCGGCGTGCGCGGCTTGCCGCTCATCAGCAGATCCGGAATGGCATCGAGCAGCATGCGCGTGTACGGGTGGCGCGGGCGCTCGAACAGCGTCCCGACGTCCGCCAGTTCAACCAGCCGTCCGAGGTACATCACCCCTACCCGGTCGGCGATGTGCGCGACCACCGCGAGATTGTGCGAGATGAACAGGTATGTCAGGCCGAGTCGCTGCTGCAGCTCCAGCATCAGGTTGAGGATCTGGGCCTGCACCGATACGTCGAGGGCGGAGGTCGGCTCATCGCATACCAGGAATTCCGGATTGCTGGACAGCGCGCGCGCGATTGAAATGCGCTGGCGCTGGCCGCCCGAGAATTCGTGCGGAAACTTGTCGCTGTCCTGCGGATCGAGGCCGACCTGGACCAATAGTTCCGAAACGCGCTCGTGCAGGGCGGCTTTGCTCGCCGACGCGCCTTGCGCGCGGATCGGCTCGGCGATAATGCTGCCCACCTTCCAGCGCGGATTGAGGCTGGCATAAGGGTCTTGGAAGATCATCTGCATCCGGCCGCGCAGGCGGTGCGCCTCGGGGCCCGCGACGCCCAGTCCGTCGTACCGTATGCGCCCGCGCGATGGATGGTACAGGCCGACGATCAGGCGTGCGATGGTGGACTTGCCGCAGCCTGATTCACCCACCAGCGCGAGCGTCTCGCCGCGCCGGATCGAGAACGAAACGCCGTCCACCGCGCGCAACACCAGTCGGCCCTCGCCCTCGGTCACGCGATTCAGCCACGGGCGGGAAACGTCGAAATCCCGTCCGGCGTTTTCAACCTCGAGCAGGACGCGGTTATCCGCCATCGGAGAACAACCAGCATGCCGCGCGTGTTGCGCCGGCCGCGAACAACTCCGGTCGAGTCTCGGTACAGCGCGCGAAGCGCTGCGGGCAGCGCGGATTGAACGCGCAGCCGGCCGGAATCGCCGTCAGCCGAGGCATCGAACCCTCGATCTGCGCGAGGCGGTCGCGCTGATTCCCCACGCGCGGGATGGAATGCATCAGACCGACCGTGTAGGGGTGTCGGGGCTGGTGGATGATGTCGCGCACCGGCCCGATCTCCGCGAGGCGCCCGGCGTACATCACCGCGACGCGGTCGGCCGTCTCCGCGATCACGCCCATGTCGTGGGTGATCAGCATCACCGCGGTGCCGCGATCGCGCGCTAGGCGCTTGAGCAGCGTGATGATCTGCGCCTGGATCGAAACGTCGAGCGCGGTGGTGGGTTCGTCGGCGACCACCAGTTGCGGCTCAGCGGCGATGGCGAGCGCGATCACCACCCGCTGGCGCATACCGCCCGAGAACTGGTGCGGGTAATGATCGATGCGTTGCTCAGGCGCAGGTATTCCGACCTCGGCAAGCAGCGACAATGCGCGCTCGCGCGCCTCGGCGGCGCGGACCGGGAGGTGCGTCAGCACGGTTTCGACCAGCTGCTCGCCTATCGTATACAGCGGATTGAGCGAAGTAAGCGGGTCCTGGAAGATCGCGCCGATGCGCCGGCCGCGGATGCGGCGCAGTTCCTCGCGCGGGAGGTTGTCGATGCGGCGTCCCTCGAGCCTCACCTCGCCCGCGGCGATGCGGCCCGGCGGTTCCAGCAGTCCGATGATCGCCATCCCGGTGAGCGACTTGCCTGCGCCGGATTCTCCGACCACGCCCAGCACCTCGCCCGGGGCGATCCCGAAGGACACGTCGTCGACCGCGACCAGCGTCCGGCGGCGCGTCGGGAACTCGACGCGCAGGTTGCGGACTTCGAGCAGCGGGGCGGCGGTGCTCAACGCAGCTTCGGATTGAGCGCGTCGCGCAGCCAATCGCCCAGCAGGTTGACCGACAACACCAGCAGGATCAGCGCGACGCCCGGGAACACCGTGATCCACCACTCGCCGGAGAACAGGAAATCGTTGCCGATGCGGATCAGCGTGCCGAGCGAAGGTTGCGTGGGCGGCACGCCCACCCCGAGAAAGGACAGCGTGGCCTCGGTAATGATCGCGGTGGCGACGTGGATGGTGCCGATCACCAGCACCGGGCCGGTGACGTTCGGCAGCACGTGCGCGAGCATGATCGCGGGCGGCGAACGCCCGACCACGCGAGCGGCCTGGACGTACTCCTTGTTCTTTTCGACCAGCGTCGAGCCGCGCACCGTGCGCGCGTATTGCACCCATCCCGATACCCCGATGGCAAGCACCAGCACCGGAACGGCGATGCTGTCATGCGCGTCGTTCGGCAGGGCGACCCGTGCGATGCCGTCGATCAACAGCGCGATCAGGATGGCGGGGAATGACAGCTGGATGTCGGCGACGCGCATGATGAACGCGTCCAGCCGCCCGCCCATATAGCCCGACAGCAGGCCGAGCGACACCCCGAGCACCAGCGCGAGCGCCACCGCAGCGAGACCGACGCCCAGCGAAATTCGCGCGCCGTACATGATCGTCGAGAGAATGTCCCGGCCCTGGTCATCGGTGCCCAGCGGGTACCTGGCCGCTCCGCCTGCGGTCCAGGCGGGCGGGGAGAACGCATCGTTCAGGTTGAGCGATGACAGATCGAACGGATTGTGCGGCGCCAGCCAGGGCGCAAACACGGCGCCCGCCACGCAAACCAGCGTCATCAGTGCGGCGAGGACGGTGACCGGTGATCTGCGAAAGCTGTAGGCGAGATCGTGATCCCAGAACCGCTCCAGCGCCGCTTTCAAAGCCGCAACGCCCGTTCCCGCTATCGGAGCGGCAATGCATCCTCGACCAGCGCCGCGAGATAACCGGCGCCGAACGGGATCACGTCGTCGTTGAAATCATAGCCGGGATTGTGCAGGAAGCAGCCGTTTGGCCCGCCGCCCTGTCCGAGAAACACGTAGGCGCCGGGCCGCGCCAGCAGCATGTACGAGAAATCCTCGCCGCCCATGGTCGGATCGGCATCGCGCACCACGTTCACCGCGCCGAACACGCGCTCCCCGACGCTGGCCGCGAACTCCGCTTCGCGCTCGGTGTTGACCGTTGCCGGGTAGCCGCGGCGGTAGTTGAGCGTCGCGGTGCATTCGAGCGCCCCGGCCACCTGAGTGGCGATCTCCTTGACGCGCCGCTCGGCCAGCACGCGCGTTTCCGCGCGAAACGTGCGCACGGTTCCGATCAGCTTGACGCCATCCGGGATTACGTTGAAGGCGCCGAGCTGCGAGGTCTGCATCGAGCAGATGCTCACCACGATCGAATCGAGCGCGCTGACGTTGCGGCTCGCGATGGTCTGCAATGCGCTGATCACCTGCGCGGCCGCGACCACCGGGTCGGCCGTCAAATGCGGCATCGCGGCGTGGCCTCCTTTGCCGCGTATTTCGATCTGGATCTCGTCGGTTGCCGCCATCACCGGCCCCGGGCGCACCGCCATCTTGCCCGGCGGAAGGCCGGGCCAGTTGTGCAGGGCGTATACCTCGTTCGCCGGAAACCGGTCGAACAGGCCTTCGCGCACCATCAGATCGCCGCCGCCGCCGCCTTCTTCCGCGGGTTGGAAGATCAGGTAGGCCGTACCGTCGAAATTGCGCGTTTCCTGCAGGTACCGCGCGGCCGCGAGCAACATGGTGGTGTGGCCGTCGTGGCCGCAGGCGTGCATCCTTCCCGCGTGCTGCGACTTGTGCGCGAAGCTGTTGTTCTCGTGCATCGGCAGGCAGTCCATGTCGGCGCGTAGCCCGATCGCGCGGCGGCTGCCGCTTTGGCGCCCGTTCACCACGCCGACCACGCCGGTCTTGGCGAGCCCGCGGTGCACTTCGATGCCCCAGCCTGAAAGCCGGTCGGCGACGATTTGCGCGGTGCGCGACTCCTCGAACGCGAGTTCGGGATGCGCATGGATGTCGCGCCGGATTCCGATGAAATCCTGATGGTATTTGCGGACGGCGTCGACGGGGTTCGCCATGGTTGCTCCTGCTAGTGTGCTGCAATGGTTCGATCGATGCGCAAGCGCGGGTCGACGGCGTAGTAGAGCAGGTCGACCACAAGGTTGATTATGACGAAGAAAAGCGCGGTCAGGCACAAATAGGCCGCCATCACCGGAACGTCGGCAAAGTTCACCGCCTGGATGAACAGCAAACCCATTCCCGGCCACTGGAACACCGTCTCGGTGATGATCGCGAACGCGATGATCGCGCCGAGCTGTAGCCCGGTGATCGTGATGACCGGCACCAGCGTGTTTTTCAGCGCGTGCCCGAAGTGCACCGCGCTGTCGGTGAGGCCGCGCGCGCGCGCGAACTTGATGTAGTCGGTCCTCAGCACCTCGAGCATTTCGGAGCGCACCAGCCGCTGGATCAGCGTCATCTGGAACAATCCGAGCGTGATAGCGGGCAGGATCAGCGCCTTCAGCCCGGACGCCGTGAAGAATCCGCTGGTCCACCAGCCGATCGCGACGGTGTCTCCGCGCCCGAAGGAAGGCAGCCATCCGAGGAGCACCGCGAACACCAGGATCAGCAGGATCCCGATCAGGAACGTCGGCAACGACACGCCGATCAGCGAGACCGCGAGAAACACGTGCGAGATCCAGGATCCGCGCCTGAGCGCCGTGTACACGCCAAGCGCAATGCCCACCACCAGCGCAAATAGCCCTGCAACGAAGGACAGTTCGAGCGTGGCGGGTAACCTTTCGATGATCAGGGTCTTGACCGGGCGAATCTGCCTGAGCGACAGACCGAATTCGCCTTGCGCCGCGCGCACGACGAAGTTCGCGTACTGAACGTAGAACGGCTGATCGAGACCGAGCATTTGCGTCATGCGCGTGCGGTCCTCGGGCGTGGCGTCCTGGCCGAGCATGAACACCACCGGATCGCCAACGAAACGGAACAGCGAAAAGGCGATGAGCCCCACTGCGAGCATCACCATGACGGCCTGTGCGAGGCGACGAATGACGAAGGCGAGCATCGAATGATCTTGCCAAGTTGGCCGGAGCCCGTCAAACGCCGCGCATTAGAATGCGGCAGTGCCTGATTTCGCAAGCCGAATATCTGCCTGGCAGCTCCGGTCGGGGCGTCATCAGCTGCCCTGGCAGCGCGACCGCGGTCCCTACCGCGTCTGGATCTCCGAGATCATGCTGCAGCAGACCCAGGTTACGGCGGTGATCCCGTACTTCGAGCGCTTCATCGAACGCTTTCCGTCCATGGCCGCGCTTGCGGCGGCTGCGGAAGACGAGGTGCTCAAACTGTGGAGCGGGCTTGGGTACTACGCTCGCGGCCGCAACTTGCTGCGCGCTGCGCAAATCATCGTCACCGAGCGTGGCGGGCGGCTGCCGCGCGATCCGGCTGCGCTCGCGTCGCTTCCCGGCGTCGGCCGCTCGACCGCCGCGGCAATTGCGGTGTTTTCCTTCGGTGCGCGTGCCGCAATCCTCGACGGCAATGTGAAGCGCGTGCTCGCGCGTTGCTTCGGCATCGAAGGATTTCCCGGTGCATCGGCGGTCGAGCGGCGGTTATGGTCGCTTGCGGAAGCGCTGCTGCCTGCGAGGGGCGTGGAGCGCTATACGCAGGGGTTGATGGACCTGGGCGCGACGATTTGCACGCGCAATCGGCCGCAGTGCGAGCGCTGCCCGGTGGCTGAACTCTGCGTCGCGCGGCGAACCGGAAGAGTGGATGAGCTTCCCGAGGCGCGGCCTCGCAAGGCCGTGCCAAGACGGCGCGCTACCTGGATCGTTCTACGGCATCGTGGGCAGGTTCTGCTCGAACGCAGGCCGAGCGCGGGGCTTTGGGGCGGCTTGTGGGCGTTTCCGGAGCTCGGGCGCGAAGCTGCCGCAGAGTATTGCAGACGCGAGCTCGGTTGTACGCTCGCCGGGGAACGTCGTCTCGCTCCGATCGAGCATGGCTTCACCCATTTCAAGCTTACGATCAGCCCGCTTCTGTGCGATGTGGCGCGCTCCACGCCGCGCGCCGAGCAGTCGGGACGCATCTGGCTTTCGATCGAGGACGCGGCACAGGCCGCGGTACCGACGCCGGTGAGAAAGTTGTTGCGCAATCTCGTCGTCCCCGCGAAAGCGGGGACCCAGTAGCTGCGTGTCGGCACTGTCCCACAACTCTGGTTAACCGCTGGCGCCGCCGCGCACCAGCGCGGCGTGCAGCACTTCCAGACGTCCGAGTCCGGTGTCCATTTCAAGCAACTCCTGCTTCGTTGCCAGCGGCAGCGGCAACAGCTCGGCGAGCCGTGCGCTCACCCAGTTACACGAATCGTATCGACACGGTGGTTCGACCAGATCTGCTTGGCTTTCGATCGCGCGCCTGAGTAACTGCGCGCCCAGCGCGAGACGTGGAGGTAGCTCGGCGTCCTGCTCGGGCGCAAGCAGTTCGACGTCGGCACGAAGCAGACCGTTCTTCTCGGTACGATGATCGATGACCCGGAACCGCCGCTCGCCCAGCGCGCGCACGTTAAGGACACCGAGCTGCGGCATGTCCCAGGTCGCGATGCGCGCCGTACAGCCGACGAGCGCCGGTAACGCAGGCTCCCCGACTTCGTGGCCTTCCAGAATCAGACAAACGCCGAATACCGCATTGGTCCGCAGGCATTCCTTCGCCATCTCCAGGTAGCGCTGCTCGAACAGCTTGAGCGGCAGCCGGCCACCTGGAAACAGCACGGTGTGCAGCGGAAACAGGGGCAGGTTCGCAATGCGCTCGCTCATCCAGCAGGCTGCTCGCCCCAGCGAGCGACCAGCGCGTGTTCGACGCCGAGGTTGTCGAGGATCCTGGCGACGACGAAGTCCACCAGATCCTGGATGCTTTTCGGCCGGTGATAGAAACCCGGCGAAGGGGGAATGATCACGCAGCCCAGGCGCGCAAGCTTGAGCATGTTTTCGAGGTGCAGCGCCGAGAACGGCGTCTCGCGCGGCACCAGCACCAGCCGCCGGCCTTCCTTCAGCGCAACGTCGGCTGCGCGCTCGATCAGATTGTCTGCCAGCCCCGCGGCAATCGCCGCGAGCGTGCCCATCGAGCACGGGCACACGATCATCGCATCGGGCGGATTGGAACCCGACGCGATCGGAGCGTTCCAGTCATCGCGACCGAACACCTTCAATCTTCCCGTCGCCGCGGGATAACGCTCGATCAGCGTCCGCTCCGCATCGGCGGCGCGCGCAGGCAGCGAAAATCCGAGTTCCTGCTTGGCCACGATCTGTGCCGCCTGCGAATACACCAGCAGCACGTCGTGGCCGGCCTGCACCAGGCATTCCAGCAGCCGCAGGCCGTAAGGCATGCCCGACGCCCCGGTCCAGGCGAGAGCGATGCGTGCCGGAACCCTCACGCGCGAAGATCCTTGGTGTCGCTTGCCAGACCGCGGTGCCGTACCAGCACGGGCCATTCGATGCGGAAGCTCGCCGCCAGCTTCTCTGCGAGATAGACCGAGCGGTGCTTTCCGCCGGTGCAACCGATCGCGACGGTAAGGTAGCTGCGGTTGTCGCGCACCAGTTCCGGCAGCCAGCGCCCGAGAAACTGCCGGACATCGGCATACAGCCGCTGAGCCAGTTCCTGCCGTTCGAGATACTCGATCACCGGCGCGTCCCGCCCGGTGAGCGGCCTCAACCTCTCGTCATAGTGCGGGTTAGGCAGCATGCGGGCGTCGATCAGCCAATCGGCATCGAGCGGGATCCCCTGGCTGTAGCTGAACGATTCGAACAGCAGCGTAACGGGTCCGGTGCCGATCTCGAGCAGCGCGCGGATCCAGTCGCGCAGCGCCTTCGGCAGCAGGTCGCTGGTATCGATGTGGTGGCCGAGGTCGGCTGCGCCTGCGAGCATCGCGCGCTCCTGCTCGATCGCCTCGGCGAGCGTGAGGCCGCTGCCGCTGCTGGTGAGCGGATGCCTGCGCCGGGTCTCGGAGAAACGCCGCATCAGCGATTCGTGCGACGCATCGAGAAACAGCACGCGGCAATCGATTCCCTGCGTCTTGAGCCGCGCGACGGTCTCCGGTAGCGCCGAAAGTGCCGCGCTGCGCGCGTCGACGGCGACGGCCGCGCGCGATTGACCCGCGTCTTCGAGAAAATTCACGACGTCGAACAGCAGCGTCGCGGGCAGGTTGTCGACGCAGTAGTACCCCGCATCGGCAAGGACGTTGAGCGCGATGCTCTTGCCGGAACCCGACAGCCCGCTGACCAGAATGAGTTGCATGGCGGTGTGATTCCGCCAGCATAAGACAAAACGGCCCGCGGTGGCGCCGGACCGCGCCCCTTAGACGCCGCGCCCGATCGCGCCTTTCTGGCGCGCGACGAACTCGGCGGTTGAATCGAAGCCGCGCAGCTGCAGAATGTAGTTGCGCACCGCCGCCTCGAGCAGCACCGCGAGGTTGCGGCCCGCCGCCACCGGCAGGATCACCTTGCGGACCGTGACGCCGAGGATTTCCTCCGCCAGCTCGGCGAGCGGCAGGCGCTCAGCCTCGCGGCCTTCCACGGGTTTCTCCAGGTGCACGATCAGCTTGAGGCGCATTTTCGGGCGCACCGCGGTCTGGCCGAAGATGGTGCGGATATTGAGCACGCCGAGGCCGCGCACCTCGAGGAAGTCCTTCAGCAGCGGCGGGCAGCGCCCTTCGAGGGTTTTAGTCGCAATGCGCGAAAGCTCGACCACATCGTCCGCCACCAGCCCATGGCCGCGACTGATCAGCTCCAGTCCCAGTTCGCTCTTGCCCACGCCCGACTCACCCGTGATCAGCACGCCCAGACCGAGCACGTCCATCAAAACGCCATGGCGCGTGGTGGACTCGGCCAGCGCTTTTGCGAGGTACCGGGCCAGGGTTTCGATCACGCCAGGCGCGGGCAATGGCGTGGTGAACAGCGCGGCACGCCCGGTACCCGCGCCGTCGATCAGCTCTTCAGAAGGGACAAGTCCGTCGGCGAGGATCACTGCGCAGGGATTGCCCGCGAGCAGCTTGGCAACGAACTCGCGGCGCGCCTCAGCGTTCTCGCCGGCGACAAAATCCGCCTCGAGCCGGCCTAGAACCTGGATGCTGTTGGGATGGGTGAGGTTGAGGTGGCCGATCAGCGACGCGGCGGCCGCGGCATCGCGGCGAACGGACATGCCGTCGCCTTGCCCGCCCAGCCGCGTGAGCTGGAGCGCCCGGCAGTTGTCGTCATACAACTGCTTGACGTTGACCTGCCACATCCGGTTGCCAGGTGGCGATGAGATGGTGCAGTGCGGCCGTGTCGGGCGCGCCTGCCATCGACTCGCGCAACTCGCGGTCGCTGAACATCTGCGCGAGCTCGGACAGTATCTGCAGATGCTTTTCGGTGGCCTGCTCCGGCACCAGCAGGAAGAACAGCAGCGACACCGGCTTGCCGTCGGGTGCGTCGAAGGGCACCGGGGATGCAAGCCGGACGAAGGCGCCAAGCGCCTCCTTCAGCCCCTTGATGCGGCCATGCGGAATCGCCACGCCCTGCCCGAGGCCGGTGGAACCGAGCCGCTCGCGGGCAAACAGGCTGTCGAACACCGTGCCGCGCGCGATTCCCTGGTGGTTCTCGAACAGCAGGCCGACCTGCTCGAACAGGCGCTTCTTGCTCGAGACGGTGAGGTCTACGGCGACATTCGACGGTGGCAGAAGCTTCGCGACGAGGTTCATGCGCAGGAAAACGAAAAGAGGGCGCTGCCGGAGCGGGCTTTAGGGCGGCGGATTATAGCCCAAAGGCAAACC
>JADGRQ010000012.1 GCA_017880775.1 Burkholderiales bacterium
GCCGCCTGGACCGACCCGGGCCCCTTCCGCTGGGAGGGGCAGCATTACAACTACCGCTATGTGAACCACAGCATCGAGGGGTTTCAGGTGTATCTGGATCACCTCGTGAAAGAGGTCTGGTGCAAAGCGACCGGCGATTTCTCGCTGGACCTTCTTCATGCTGGCCTGCGGGAAATCGTGCTGGAGATTTACAACACAGAAGAAGACACTACTCGCGGGCAAATGAGTGACTGGCTCTACGGCCCAATCCGGAAGATATACGACCTGTTCAAGAAACTTGATCCCGCCCAGCGCCAGCAAGTTTCAAACTGGTATGACAACAACAATGACATTGAAGCCCTCTGCGCCTGCGATCCAAACAAACCGCCAGCCACCTATGCCGACATTCGTGCCATCAACGCCGACCTGGAAACGGCTCTGAGGGACTTCTGTAAAAGCCTCTTCACGGATGTCATCGATCTGAAGGCGGTCACCTCTCGAATCGGTAAAATCGACGCGCACTATACGGCCTTCGTTACCGAGAACAAGGAAGGCAAATGCCCGTACTGCGGCTACGGCGACATCAAAGGTGTGCATCACACCCGTCGCGAGGCCTACGACCACTTCCTTCCCAAAGGCACCTATCCTTTCAACTCAGTGAATTTCCGTAACCTCGCCCCCATGTGCCACGAGTGCAATTCGACCTACAAGCTGGCGATGGACCCGATGAGACACATCGATCCCATCAGCCGCAAGGCGGGCGGCGCTCGAAGGAAAGCCTTTTACAGCTACGCCGCCTTGGCCTCAGGCATTACCATCACCGTGACTCTCCAGACCAAGGACGTAACGAATCTGCTACCAAACGAAATCGAACTCCAACTCAACGCCCCCGGACGCGAAGAAGAAGTCGAGGCATGGAAAGACATCTTCGGTATAGAGGAGCGTTACAAGGCTAAGCTCTGCAGCGAAAATGACGGCAAAGCTTGGCTGCAACACGTCGTCGAAGAAGCGGCTAACGGTGATCTGACATGCGATCAACTGTTAGCTCTGGTGTTCAGGGCCGCCGACCGATCTCCCTATGACAGCGCGAACTTCCTCAAGAAGCGTTTTCTCACCGCCTGCAAAAGCGCAAATATAATCTGAACGAGACAAGCGGACGGTCAGCAAATCCACGAAACACCTCGTCCCATCCTCGCCGGACGGGAGCGCACTCTCGAAGGGGCAGACGATAAGAAGCGCTTTGTGTAGATGGTGAATCAATCCACCCTTTCTAGCAATTTGGAGCCGTTTGAGGGTCCGCTCAGGCCGAGAACCGGCCGCTCATGCAGTCCTGACTGTGTGACTGCTCAGGGTCGAACACGGACACTCTAACTGCACCGGCACCCGGCGCCCGGAACTCGATCGAATTGATCCACATGCCACTACAGCTTGGCCGCAGCAACCGCATGCTGCGCGCCCAGCCGGCGCAACTGCACCGCCTCGCTGCCGCCCTCAGTCAAGCGTGAGCCCGACTGAGCGCGCGACGCGCCGGTAGGCTTCCAACTGCTCGGCCACGAAGGCGGACAACTCCTGCGGAGTCGAGCTGCGCGGCTCGAACGCAAGCTTCCCGAACGCCTCGCGGACCTCGGGCTTCGCCAACACGACCGCCATTTCGCGCGACAGGCGATCGACGATTTCCTTCGGCATTCGCGCAGGCCCGAACAGCCCGCCCCAGGGCGTGATCGAGACCCTTTCCAGCCCCGCCTCGGTCATGGTGGGTGCATCCGGCAGCAGCGGACTGCGATTCGGCAGCAGGGTCGCGAGCGCCCGCAGCCTGCCCTCCTTCACGTGCGCGACGGCGAGCCCCGGGGTCGCGATCGCAAATTGCACCCGTCCCGCGAGGAGGTCGATCGACAGGGGGCCGTCGCCTTTGTAGGGGATGTGCACCACGTCGAGCTTTTGCAGCGCCGCGAACTGCGCCGTCGCGAGAATGCTGGTGGCGTTGCCCGTGCCGTAGTTGAGCTTTCCCGGATTGGCGCGCGCATAGGCGACCAGCTCGCCGATCGTGTTCACCGGCAGGCTGGCATGCGAAAACACGAAGAAGCCGAACGTCCCGACCATGGACACCGGTGTGAAGTCGTTGACTGGATCGTAGGGCGGAACCGCTTTCGCCGCCGGCACCCAGGACATGCCGGTGGCGGTGCCGTAATAGAGCGTATAGCCGTCGGGGGCCGCCTGCTTGACCGCCTCCGAGGCGATGGCGCCGTCTGCGCCGGGCTTGCTCTCGATCACCACCGGCTGGCCGAGCTGCTGTCCGAGCGGCTGCGCGAAAATGCGCGCCCCGAGCTCCGCCGCCCCGCTCGGCGGAAAAGGTACGATCAGCCGAACAGGCCTGCTCGGATACTGCGCGCCCGCATGGAGTGCGAACGCGAGAATCCATGTCAGCGCAACACCGCGAAGCAGCAGTTTCATGATTGCTCCCCACCTCAGTTTGCATCAAACGACAGGAAAATCAATCCCGCTCACGCCAACGCTATGCAGCGACCCGCAAAGGCAGCGCCTTCATTCCCCGGAACACCATCGAATTGATCCACTCGAGGCGATCTACCGGGACGGCAAGCTCCATCGTCCTCCAGCGCGCGAGCGCTGCCGGAATCGCGATCTGGCCTTCCAGGCGCGCGAGGGGAAAACCAAGGCAGATGTGCATGCCGAAGCCGAACGCGAGGTGCGGCACGCCGTCGCGGCGAAGATCGACGCGATCCGGATCGTGGTAGGCGGCCGGATCGCGGTTCGCCGCATTCAGCATCACGAACACGCGGTCGCCGGGCTTGAGACGTTTGCCACGCAACTCCTGCTCGACCTTGACGATCCTGACCTGAACGCCGCTTGGCCCGTCGTATCGCAGCAACTCCTCCACAGCGCGCGGCGCAAGGCCCGGATCGGCGCACAGAGCCTGCATCTCGCCGGGGAACCGGAGGAGCGCGAGAAGGCCGTTGGCGATGTGGTTGGTGGTGGTCTCGTGGCCGGCGAACAGCAGCAGGATGCAGGTCGCCACCAGCTCGTCATCGGTCAGCCGGTCGCCGCCTTCTTCGATGTTGACGAGCGCCGAGAGCAGGTCGCCGCGCGGCGCGGCGCCGCGCGCGGCGATCAATTCGCGGAACAGCGCGGCCATCTCGTGCGTGGCCGCCTCCGCGATGTCGTACTTCTCCGCTGCCATGCGCGAACTGCCGATGAAGAGCGCCATGTCGTCCGACAGGCGCTTCACTCGCTCAAGCTCCTCGCGCGGCACCCCGAGCATCGCCATGATCACGAGCGCGGGCAGCGGGCCGGCAAAATCAGCGATGAAGTCGATCTTGCCGCGCGCGCCGCAGCGCTCGAGGAGCCAGCGGACGAGATCCTCGACGACCGGTCGCATCGCGTGCATGGATTGCAGGTTGAACACCTTGCTCGTAAGTCTGCGCAGGCGCGTGTGCTCGGGCGGATCGCGAAACACCATCCAGTGCGAGAGGTACCGGATGATGTCGGCAACGCGTTGCGACTCCGGACCCGGCAGCGTGGCGAAGAACGGCCGCAGGCGGTCGGAGGAAATCTCGCGGTCCAGGCAGACCGCCTTGACGTCGTCGTAGCGCGTCAGCACCCACGCTTTCAGGCGCGGACTCCAGTGGACCGGGTCTTCCTCCTGCATCCGGCGAAGAACCGGATACGGATCGGCGACGAACTCCGGCGCGTCGGGACGGAAATCGATCGCTTGCGCGATGCTCATGCCTTCACATCGGCGGGACGAGCCCTTTCAGCCCGACGTTCACGCGCGCGGCAGTGAGGCTGCCGTCCGGCTGCTTCTGGGTGCCTACGAAGACGCTCGCGCCGGGCACCAGCGCCGAGCGGTCTGCCGGCACGAAGGTCACGATCGGCACGCCCTCGGGAACGAGGACCTTCTTTTCACCGTCCTTGTAGCGCAGCGAGAATATGGCCCCCCCCACTGCCGACACATCCGCGACGGTGGCGTTGGTCATCATGCTGTCGGGCATCAGGTCCCAGGCATAGTGCCCCTCGCCGGTGCCGCGCATGGCGTCGGGGAAGATCAGCACTTCGAGCGCGTTCTGGGTGCCGTCCGCCTGCGGCAACGACGCGACGCCGACAAACTTGCCTGCGGTGATGTCGGCGCGCGACGCGGCGACCACGCCGGCGACGGTGAAGTTGTCGATCAGCTTGATTGTGACGCTCGGGCCTTCGCGCGACTTGACGATCAACATCTGGCCATCGAGCTTCTCGATCTTGCCCCGCACGCGCACGGGCGGGGCCTGGGCGACCGCGACGGCGGCGTAGAGCAACAACAGCGATACGGCGAGCAGGCGTTTCATGGCAATCCTCCGGTGGGGTGGGGTGGGTATTCCGGTGCAGGCGAACTGGCTACAATCGTACATCACCCGGTTCTGCTAAGCTCAATTTCATGGAGCGGATCTCGAAGCCACGCGGCGCGATCCGGCGCAGCAACCTCGCCGAGGCCGTCTACGCACGGCTCAAGGCGGACATCTTCGAGTTCCGGCTGCTGCCGGGCGCGCGCTTTTCGGAAAACGAGGTCGCCGCGCGCTCGCGCGTGTCACGCACGCCGGTGCGCGAGGCGCTGATGCGGCTCGCGCGCGAGGGCTACCTGCAGGTCCATGCCAAGGCCGGCTGGAGCGTGCAGCCGCTGGATTTCGACCAGTTCGAGCATCTCTACGACCTGCGTATCGTGCTCGAGCTGGCCGCTGTGCAGAAGCTTTGCGCCGGCAAGAACCGCGGCGCGCTCGACGGCCTGCGTAGCGTCTGGCTGGTAAGCCCGCGCAAGCGGCTCACCGACGGCGCAAGAGTGGCGCGCCTGGACGAGGAATTCCACACCGCGCTGGTCGCCGCCACCGGCAATCCGGAACTCGCGCGCGTTCACCAGAGCATCACCGAGCGCATCCGAATTCTGCGCCGCCTCGACTTCACCCATTCCGAGCGGATCATCTACACCTACCAGGAGCATGCGGCGATCCTGCGCGCTGTGCTGGCACGCAACGAAAAACGCGCGTCGGCGCTGCTGCGCGCGCATGTCGAATCGAGCAAGGCCGAGGTGCGCACCATCAGCCTGCACCGCTTGCATCTTGCGCACCTGGACGCGCAAGGAGGCTGATTACCGTTCCTTCGGGAACATCAGGTTGAGAATCATCGCGAGCAGGATGCCCATCACGATGCCGTCGGTGACGAGGATGCGCAGCGCCTGCGGGATCGCGTCGAACGCGCCCGGCGGCGCAGACTGAATCCCGAGCCCGACCGCCAGCGACGCGGCGAGGATCAGCGCGTCGCGCCGCGAGGTCATGTTGCGGCCGATGATGTCCACGCCGACCGAAGCGACCATGCCGAACATGAACAGCAGCACGCCGCCCAGCACCGCGTTCGGCATCAGCGCGATGATCGCCCCCACCTTCGGCACCAGCGCCATCAGGATCAGGAACAAGCCGCCGAAGGCCACCACGAAGCGGCTGCCGACGCCGGTGAGCGAGATCACGCCGATATTCTGCGAGTAGGAAGTGAGCGCCATGCCGCCGAACAGCGCCGAGAGCGCCGAACCCAGACCGTCATTGGACACCGCGCCGCGGATGCGCCAGCCCTCCGCGGGCACGCCGCAGATGCGCGAGACCGCCAGCGTATGCCCGGTCGTTTCCACCGCGGTGGCGAAGAAGCATATGACCACCGTGATCACGCCGATCAATCCGGGCCAGGCCAGCCCGCCGTACGGAAACGGCGTCGGCACGGCGACCCAGCCCGCCTTCTCGACCATCGAGAGGTCGATCAGCCCGACCGCCGCCGCGATGACGTAGCCGATGACCATGGTCACGAACAGCGACAGCGCCCTGACGAAGCCCTTCGCGTAGCGGCTGATCGCGAGGATCAGCACGATCATCAGCGCTGCGAGGCCCAGCGTCAGAGGCTTGCCGAACGCCGGGGTGCCGAATCCCGAGGCAACGTTGATGCCGATCTTCATCAGCCCGGTGCCGATCAGCAGGATCGTCGTGCCGGTGACGATGGGCGGGAAGAACCGGTGCAGTTTGCCGATCAGCGGACTCCAGGCGAACTGCACCGCGCCGCCGATGATCAACGCGGTCATCGCCGCCGCGAGGCTCACCTCCTTCGAGATCGCGACGATCGGCCCGATGAAGATATAGAACACGCCCATCACGATCGGCAGGCGCGGCCCGATGAAACCCAAGCCCAGCGCCGAAATCATCGTCGAAATGCCGCAGCCGATCATGGTTCCCGAGACCATCAGGATGCGCGTCTCCTCGGAAAGATTCAGCAGCCGCCCGACGATCAGCGGCCCGCCGACCATCGCGGTAAACATCACCAGCACGTGCTGGATGCCGAACAGCGCGGTCTTGACGGGACCGGGGTAGTCGTTCAGTTCGAAATCGAGTTTCACGAACCCCCGGTCGCTGCCGTGCCCCGCATGTTCCTGCGCTGCGGCTGCGTCTCCTTGCAAGCCCATGGTCACCCCTCCTTAACGAATTTTCGCCAGCTGCCGAGGCTCGAGATGTCGCGCGCCGAGCGCACCGCATGCGCCTCGCACAGGAAACCCTTCACATGCGTCCCGTCCTCCAGTGCCACGGTGCCGATGCCCAGCGGCGACGGAATGCCGTCGACAAAGCCACCGAACGCCTCCGACGGAACCTCCCAGACCTCGACATCGATCGAAACGCCCGCGTCGGAACGCACCAATCCGGGACGCGGCGGCGAGAACTCGGTGAGCGCGTAGAAGCGATAGACTGGCGCGGTGCGGCACCGGAGCGCAAGGCGCGCGCCGCGCTCGGTGAGTTGTTTGTTGAGCGGCAGCCCGGACATGTGCGCGCCGCACACCGCTACGCGGATCATCGCAGCGTCATCGCCAAGCATGGGTCGAACTGCGGGCGCGGCCGCGGGCAGCGGGTTTTTCGTCGCGCCCATCGTGCTCACCGCCGCGCGCTGCGCTGCGTCTGCGAGCGCGCACAGCGCATCGTCGGCGAACGCCGGCGCGATCAGCGTGATGCCGAACGGCAGCCCGTTCGCCTGGAACCCGGCGGGCACCGCGATCGCCGACAGGTCGAGCAGGTTCATGAAATTGGTGTAATGCCCGAGGTTGCTGTTGGTGCCAATCGGATCGGCTCCGACCTCGGCGATCGTATAGATGGTTCCCGCAGTCGGCGAGACGAGGATGTCCACCTGGTCCCACACGGGAGCGGTTTCCCGCTGCAGCTCTTTCAGCCGGTAAAACGCGCTGAACGTATCGGCAGCCGTGAATTTCGCCGCGCCGCCGATGATCGCGCGGGTCACCGGGTGCAGCGACTCAGGGCGCCGTTCGATGAACTCGCGGATCGCAACATAGCGCTCCGCCACCCAAGGGCCGTCATAGAGCAGGCGCGCGGTGGCGAAAAACGGCGCGAAATCCACTTCCACACGTTCTGCGCCGAGTTTTTCCAGCCGTTCGACCGCGTCGTCGAACAGGCGCGCAGCGTCCGCATTGCCGAAAAATTCGAGCTGGCTCGCAAGCGGCACGCCGAATCGCAGGCCCGCGAACGAGGTTGGCGTCACCCGCCGCCCGATCGCCGGCTCGCGGCGCGAGAACGGATCCGCGGAATCGAAGCCGCGTGCCGCGCGCAGCACTGCCGCTGCGTCACGTGCGGTCAGCGCGAAGATGGAGATGCAATCGAGCGAACGGCAGGCGGGCACCACGCCGCGCGTGCTGAGCAATCCGCAGGTCGGCTTGTGGCCGACCAGGTTGTTGAAGGCCGCCGGCACGCGGCCCGAACCGGCGGTGTCCGTGCCGAGAGCAAAACTCGCGAGTCCGGCGGCGACCGCGATCGCCGGGCCCGAACTCGACCCACCCGGGACGTACGCCGGATTGAAGCTGTTTCCGGGCACCCCGTAAGGCGAGCGTACGCCGACGAGGCCCGTGGCGAACTGGTCGAGATTGGCCTTGCCGAGCGCAATTGCGCCCGCCGTGACGAGGCTCGCGACGACCGGCGCCGAATCTCTCGCGGTGTAGCGGTAGTCCGGACAAGCGGCGGTGGTCGGATGACCCGCCAGGTCAATGTTGTCCTTGATCGCGAACGGAATCCCGTACAACGGCAGCCCGTTCGGATAACTGAGCGGATCACCGCGCGGACCGCTGCGTTCTAGCTCGGTGGCACGCGCCATCAATTCCTCGTCCGGAACACGATGGATCCAGACTTTGTCGTCGCCGCGCCGCTCAATGCGCTGCAGCAATCCCGCGACCAGCTGCGTCGGGCGCAGGGTCCCGGCGCGGTAGCGCCGCCCGAGCGTCTCCAGGTCGAGCGATTCCTCCGGTCCCAGCACCTCTGGCCTCCCGGCATCTGGTATACAAGCCAGTATACAGTACAATCCGTGCATGGCGACGGCCGCGAAGGTGATCCCCAACCTGTACCGCGACTCCGTATCGCTGATGCAGCTCTCGGCTGCGCTCGCCGCGCTGCGCGGCATCGAGCAGGCCTCGGCCATCATGGCCACGCCTGCGAACCTCGCGCTGCTCGCCGAGGCCGGCCTCGAGACGGGGCGCATCGCACCGAGCCCCAACGACCTGCTGATCGCGGTGCGCGGCAAGAACCCCGCTGCGCTCGAAGCTGCGCTTGCTTCGGCCGTCGCCGAACTCGACCGGCCGCCGGCGTCTGCCGCGGCCGGCGGCCCGGCGCAGATGCCGCTGCGCAGCCTGCAGATGGCGCTCGCCGCATCGCCCGCCGCGAACCTCGCCCTGATCTCCACGCCGGGCGAATACGCCGCGGCCGAGGCGATGAAGGCACTGCGCCTTGGCCTGAACGCGATGCTGTTCAGCGACAACGTGGCGCTGGATGACGAGGTCGCGCTCAAGCGCTACGCCGAGGCCCACGATCTGCTGGTGATGGGTCCGGATTGCGGCACCGCCATCATCAACGGCGTGCCGCTCGGTTTCGCCAACGCGGTGCGGCGCGGCGCGATCGGCGTAGTCGGCGCTTCGGGCACCGGCACCCAGCAGGTGACGTGCCTGGTGCATCGGCACGGCGCGGGCATATCGCATGCGATCGGCACCGGCAGCCACGACCTTCACAAGCAGGTCGGCGGCATTACCATGCTGCAGGGGATTCGCGCACTGGGCGGCGACAAGGCGACGAAGGCCATCGTGCTGGTGTCCAAGCCCCCGTCGCCCGAAGTAGCGCAAACGGTGCTTGCCGCGGCGCAAGCCTGCGGCAAGCCGGTGGTCGTGAACTTCGTAGGCGCTGCGCCCGAAAGCATCCGCGGCAAGAATCTGCATCCGGCCACCACGCTGGAGCACGCCGCGCTTGCTGCAGTGGCGCTGTCGCGCGGGCGCAAGCCGGCCGGAGCGCGCTCTGGCGCGTTGCCGCCGGTGCGCATCGGTCGCATGTCGAGCAGCCAGCGCTACGTGCGCGGCCTCTACAGCGGCGGGACCTTCTGCTACGAGGCCTCCGCGCTGCTCGGGGCCTCGCTCGGCGAGGTCTGGTCGAACGCGCCGGTCGATTCGAAGTATCGTCTCGCGAACGTGCGCAAGTCGAAAGGCCACACGCTGGTCGACCTCGGCGACGACGAGTTCACGCGCGGCCGCCCGCATCCGATGATCGACTTCCGGCTGCGCAATGAACGCATCCTCGCGGAAGCAAACGATGCGGAAGTCGCGGTGATCCTGCTCGATGTGGTGCTCGGCTACGGCGCCCATCCAGACCCGGCGGCCGAGCTCGTTCCGGTGCTCCGGAAAGCGCAGGCCGCGGCACGCAGGAAGAAGCGCAGCATCGCCTTCGTCGGTTTCGTCTGCGGGACGGAACTCGACCCGCAGGGTCTGGAGGGACAGGAGGGGGCCCTGCGCGCTGCGGGAATGATCCTTACCGCGAGCAACGCGCAAGCCGTGCGCCTTGCTGCGTCGATCGCAGGAAAACGCCGATGAGCACCTTGTTCTCCCGACCGCTTTCGGTCCTCAACGTGGGCGTCGGCTCGTTTGCGCAGGCCATCAGGCAAGCCGGCGGCGAGGCTACGCACATCGAGTGGGCGCCGCCCGCGAATGGAGACCGCGCCGCGGGTGCCGCGCTCAGCCGCATGGTGAACCATCCACGGGTCGAAGCCGCGAACGCAAAAGCGGTCGAACGCCTGCTCGCGGCGCAACCCCGGTTGGAGGGAATAGGCATCGCCGGTGATGCATTGCCCGGAATGGGCAAGCGCATGGTCCTGCACGCCGGGCCGCCGATCGAATGGACACGCATGTGCGGCCCGATGAAGGGCGCAATCGCCGGCGCGATCCTGCTCGAGGGCTGGGCCGACAGCGAGAAGGAAGCTCAGGCACTCGCGGCGGGCGGAAAAATCGATTTCGAGCCCTGCCATCACCACGCGGCGGTCGGGCCGATGGCAGGCATCATCAGCCCGTCAATGCCGGTGTGGGTGGTGAAGAACGCGACCGATGGCAACCTCGCCTACAGCAACCTGAACGAAGGCCTCGGCAAGGTGCTGCGTTTCGGCGCCAACAGCCCGGAGGTGATCGCGCGACTGAAGTGGATGCAGAGCACGCTCGCACCCACGCTGCGTGCCGGGCTGGACAAGCTCGGCGTACTCGACCTCAAACCGCTGATGGCACAGGCGCTGCACATGGGCGACGAGGTGCACAACCGCAACACCGCCGCGTCGGCATTGCTCATCAAGCGGCTGGTGCCGGCGCTATTGAAAAGCGGCGCGCCGGCTTCCGATGTCGCCGCGACGATCGAATTCATGGCTGCCAACGACCATTTCTTCCTCAACATCTCGATGGCCGCGTGCAAGTCCATGCTGGACGCCGCGCACGGCATTCCGGACAGCAGCCTCGTCACCGCAATGGCGCGTAACGGCGTCGATTTCGGCATCCGCGTGAGTGGGCTGGGCGAGCGCTGGTTTGCCACGCCCGCGCCGGTCGTGCACGGGCTGTACTTTGCCGGTTATTCGATGGCCGATGCCGCGCCGGATCTCGGCGACAGCGCGATCACCGAGACCGCGGGCCTGGGCGGCTTCGCGATGGCGGCGGCGCCCGCGATCGTCAAGTTCGTGGGCGGCAATGCACAGGACGCGCTCGCCAATACGCTCGCCATGACGCATATCACGTTGAAGCGCAACGGCGCATTCACGCTGGCGGCGCTCGATTTTGCCGGCACGCCCTGCGGCATCGACGCCCGGCGTGTGGTCGATACCGGGATCCTGCCGATCATCAACACAGGCATTGCGCACAAGGCGCCCGGAGTAGGACAGATCGGCGCAGGCGTCACGCGCGCGCCGCTGGCCTGCTTCACTCAGGCTGTCAGCGCGCTGGCGCGCTCCATCGAGTCGCTGGCGGACTCGGGCAAGGCGTAGCGATGGCCTCGCGCGGGATCGCGGTCGTGGCGATCGGCGGCAACGCGCTGATCCGCGACCGGCACCATGAATCGATTCCCGACCAATACCGGATGGTCGCCGGCATCGCGGTGGATATCGCCGGAATGATCGTGGAAGGCTGGAACGTCGTGGTGACGCACGGCAATGGCCCGCAGGTCGGATTCATCCTGCGGCGCTCGGAACTCTCGATCCACGAAGTGCCGCCGGTGCCGATGGACTACGCCGGCGCCGACATCCAGGGTGGGGTGGGCTATATGTTCGTACGCGCCTTGCGCAACGAATTCCGCCGTCGCGGCATGGCGCGGCAGGCGGTGGCGGTAATCACGCAAACCGTGGTCGACCGCGCCGATCCGGCATTCGCCAATCCGACCAAGCCGATCGGCTCGCACATGGAAGAAGCGAAGGCCAAGAGCCTCGCGCTCAAATATCGCTGGACCGTGCGCGAGGACGCGGGGCGCGGCTGGCGGCGCGTCGTGCCTTCGCCAAAACCGACGGCGATCGTCGAAACCGATGTCATCCGGCACATGGCCACCGCCGGATATGTGGTGGTGGCCTGCGGCGGCGGCGGGATTCCGGTGGTTGAGGATGAGAACGGCGACCTGTGCGGCGTCGAGGCGGTGATCGACAAAGACTTAGCCTCCAGCCTGCTCGCGCGCAGCCTCGGCGCTGAGGCGCTGGTGCTGCCCACCGGCGTCGAGAAGGTAGCGCTCGATTTCAACAAGCCGACGCAGCGCTGGCTGGAAAAAATGACCCTTGCCGAGGCGAAGCGCTATTCGGCCGAAGACCAGTTCGACAAGGGCAGCATGGGGCCGAAGGTCGCCGCGCTGATCGACTTCGTCGAGGGCGGCGGCAAGCTCGGCCTGATCACCAACCCGCCGAACCTGCCGCGCGCGCTGCGCGGCGAGACGGGAACGCGGGTGGTCGCCTGACGATCAGGGTTTGATGAGGCCGGCTTCGCGGTAATAGCGCAACACGCCCGCATGAAGTTGCTCGGGTTTCGCAGCCGCTACGGTGTTCGCCGCCGTCGTCTCTTTCGCCACCGCGAGGCGCTGCCCGAGCTGCGCCTCGCCCAGATGCAGTGCGCGCGCGAGCCGGTACGCGACGGACTCATCCAGCCCGGGGCGCGCCATGATGAAACTCCACGAACCCAGCGACTGGATAGGCTCGGTTTGCCCCGGGTACGTATTCGCAGGCACCGTGAGGGCGCGCAGAAAGGCGTGCTTTGCGAGGATGCGGCGAATGCCGTCGGCGTCCGGAACGATGAAGCGCGCGCCGCCCGGGCTCTCCGCCATCGCCTTGAAGCCGGGCCAGCCGAGACCGCCGCCCCACAGCGCCGCAGCCTGGCCATCGAGCACCATTTTCGGCCCGTCTCCAGCACGATCGAGGTACTGCGCGTTGAAATCCCGCTCCATGTCGAGGCCGATGCCGTCGAGGACGTAGCGCGCAAGCACTACCAATCCGGAACCTTTCGCGCCGAACACGACCGTTTTGCCCTTCAGGTCCTCGATCGAACGCGCCGGCGAATCGGCCCGCAGCACGAACATCCCCGGAGAGGAATACATCGCCGCCAGCACGCGCAGGTCCGCCTTCGGCCGGCCGATTCCAGAGAGCGCCTCGTGCACGACTTCGCCGGTGACGAGGCCGAGGTCGATCTTTCCTGCGTCGAGCAGCGGCACATTCTCGGTGCTGCCCTTGGTATTGCGCGGCTGGACGTCGAGCGTGGGATCGGTCGCGTTGATCGTGTCGGCGACGGCCTGACCGTACAACGGGAAACCCCCGCCTGGGGTTGCGGTGCCGAGCGTCACTGCGATTTTGTCAGACGCCATCGAGACTCCAGACAACAACGCCAGAGAGAAAGCTGCGCACCGGCAGATCATCAATAAAGAATACACCACACCGCAGCGCTGAATTAGCCCAGGCCCGTCAGCCCAGACCGAACTCGCGCAAAGCGTGCTCCCTGAGCTTCGCCTTCTGCACCTTGCTCGAGCCCGTCATGCCGAGCGAGTCGAATTCCGCGACGATTTTCACGTAGCGCGGCGCCTTGAAACCGGCGCAGCGCGGCCGGCACCACTCGATCAGTTCCTGCGGCTCGAGCGCAGCGCCGGACTTGAGCATCACGTAGGCGCAGGGCACTTCGCCGAGGCGCGCATCGGGCACGCCGATCACCTGCGCGAATGCGATCGCCGGATGCGCGTGCAGCAATTCCTCCACTTCGAGCGGCGAAACGTTTTCGCCGCCGACGCGGAAGATATCTTTCAGCCGGCCTGTGAACCGCAACCGTCCCGCATCGTCGATCGCGCCGAGATCGCCGGTATGCAGCCAGCCTTCTGCGTCGATCGCTTTTGCCGTTTCCTCCGGCAAGTTCCAGTAACCCTTCATCACGCTCCAGCCGCGCACCAGGATCTCGCCGCGCATCTCGCCACTCGTCGCAATGCGAACCTCCATGCCGGGATGCGGAAACGCGGCGCCGCTTCTCCTGACATCGAACGGCTCCTGCCACGAGGACATCACCACGTTGGGCGACGCTTCCGACAATCCGTAGGCGAGGCACAGGCCTTCCATTCCCATCAGCGTGCGAATCCTGTCCATCACCTCCGGACCCGCCGCCGCCCAACCGCCGCGCAATTGCAACCGCGCGCGATTGAAGTCCGGATGGGCGAGCAGCATCTGGAAAATGGTGTCGTTGCCCGACATCAGCGTGGCGCGCTCGGCATACATCAATGCGAGCGCTTCGCCCGGTGCGAAGGCCGGCGTGGTCAGCAGGCATGCGCCGGAAGTCAGCGCCACCAGCAGCGAAAGGGTGGTGCCGGCCACATGGTAGAACGGGCGCGGCGAATAGTAGCGGTCCTCCGCGCGCGCGCCGATGCGCCGCGCTGCGCAGTACGCATTGCCGAGCATGCCGTGGTGCGTCAACTGCGCGCCCTTCGGAAACGACGTGGTGCCGGAGGTGTACTGGATCAGCAGCACGTCGTCTGGCTTCGACAAAGCTTCAGCTTCGAGCAGCCGGACGACCGGTACCGCGTGGCCCGAATGCAGGAATGAATTCCATTGCACGGTGTCCACGGCAATGCCGGATTCGAGCCGGGCCGGGATTTCCCGCAGCATGGCTGCAAAGTCGATGTTGAGGAAACGTTCGACGTAAAACAGATACCGGATTCCAGCCTGCCCGAGACAGTATTCGAGCTCGCTCTTCTTGAAGCGCGTGTTCACCGGCACGGTCACCGCGCCAATGCGGGCTGCGGCGAGGAACAGCACCACCCACTCGGCGGTGTTGCCCATCAGGATGCCGATATGCCCGCCGCGCTTCACGCCGAGCGCGATCAGTGCCCGCGCCGCGAGGCGGCTCCGCTCCTCCAGCGCGCGCCAGGTGAGCCGCGTGCCGCCGGCCACCAGAGCTTCCGCTTCGCCGTGGGCGGCGGCCTGCTCGTGCAGCAGCGAAGCAAGCGTGCGCCGCGGCGGCGGCGTTTCTTCCGCGAGCCACCCCGGCCGCTCGCTCATTGATCCGGTTTCCTGCCGAATGCGG
Source organism: Burkholderiales bacterium (assembly GCA_017880775.1). Lineage (GTDB taxonomy): Bacteria > Pseudomonadota > Gammaproteobacteria > Burkholderiales > SG8-39 > JADGRQ01. The sequence continues at coordinate 14,873 of JADGRQ010000012.1, forward strand.
CGATGTTGCTCTTCCAGTCGGTGGCGGCGAGGTTTTCCTCGATCGCCTCGATCTCCACCGCGAGCGCGCCCTTGCGCCCGAGCTCCGTGCCGCGATCGACGCAGCGCTTGGCCAGCGCGATCGATCCCGCCGGCGCCTTGGCAATGATGCGCGCCGCCTCCAGCGCCGCTTCGAGCACCTTGTCCTCGGCGAGCACGCGGTTGACGAACCCCGCTTCGAGTGCCTCGTCCGCGGACAATACGCGGCCGGTGAAGAGCATTTCCTTGGCGAGGCGCTCACCGAGGATGCGCGGCAGGCGTTGCGTCGCACCCACGGTGCCCCACAGCGCTTCCGGCGTGCGGAAGCTGGCTTTCTCGGTGCAGTAGACGAAGTCGCAGGATGCGGCGATCTCGCAACCCGAGCCGACACAGGCGCCCTGCACCACCGCGATCGCCGGTTTCGGGAACGACTCGATCGCGTCGTAAGCCTCGAAGGCCTTCATGCGGCGCGCGCGTGTCTGCGCGGCATCCATGCCCTGACGTTCCTTGAGGTCCGCGCCGGCGCAGAACACCGGGCCGTGCGCGCGCAAGATCGCCACGCGCACGGTCTCGTCGTTCGCGAGGCGGCGCATCGCCGCGCCCAGTTCCTCGCACATTTGCAGGTTGAGCGCGTTGCGGCTCTCCGGCCGGTTGAGGATCACGTGCGCAATCCCGTCACTCGCCAGCACCAGGACCGTGCTCATCAGATCACCTTGCGCGAGCGCAGATCGGCGAGGCGTTCGGCGGAATAGCCGAGGCGCGCGGCCAGTACCGCGTCGGTGTGCTCGCCGAGCGATGGCGGGCGGCCGAAGCCGGGGTCGTCGTAGCCATCGAACTTGTACGGAAGCCCGAGGCCCTTGAAGCGGCCCACGCCCGGATAGTCGAATTCACGCACCAGGCCGCGCGCCGCGACGTGCGGATCGCCGAGGATCTCGGCCACATCGTTTACCGGTCCCACCGGAACTTCCGCGGCATCGAGCTTCGCGATCAGTTCGGCGCGCGTGAGCTGCCCGATCGCGCGCGTCAGTCCGCGCATCAGTTCATCGCGATGTTGCACACGCAACGCGTTGTTTGCGAAGCGCGCGTCCGCGCCCCACTGCTCGAGCCCGAGCGCGACGCACAGCGGCATCCAATGCTGGTCGCTCGCGGTGATGTGGGCGAAGCGCCCATCACGGCACTTGAAGCTTGCCGAGGGCACGCGTCCCGGGTGTTCGGTCCCGAGCCTCGCCGGCACCTCGCCGAACGCGAAGTACCGCGCGGCGGCCAGCGTCAGCAGGCTTACCTGGCCATCGAGCATGGAGAAATCCACGTGGCATCCTTCGCCTGTCGTCGTTCGCCCGGCAAGCGCCGAAAGAATTGCGATCGCGACCCACAGGCCGGAAGTCAGGTCGGCCACTGGCAGGCCGGGTTTCACCGGCCCGCCGCCGCGTTCGCCGGTGAGGCTCATGATCCCGCCCATGGCCTGGAAGACGGTGTCGTAGCCCTTCTTGTGCGCGTAAGGCCCGGTCTGGCCAAAACCGGTGCAGGAAACGTAGACCAGGCGCGGGTTGATCGGCTTCAGCGCCGCGTAATCGAGCCCGCTCTTCGCGAGCGTGCCGACCGGAAAATTCTCGACCAGCACGTCCGCCTGCGCCGCGAGTTCGCGGATGATGGCCTGACCCTCCGCGGAGCGGAAATTGACCGTGACCGACAGTTTGCTGCGGTTGCACGCAAAGTAATAAGCGCTGTCGGCGGCGAGTTGCGGCTCGAACGAACGCGTCTCGTCGCCCACGCCCGGCTGCTCGACCTTGATGACGGACGCGCCGAGCTCGGCGAGCAGCATGCTCGCGAACGGGCAGGCCAGCACGCGCGACAGGTCGAGGATGACCAGCGAATCGAGGGGACGCACGCTAGTTGAGATCGAGCGCGTGGCGCTTGAGCGCCGACAGCGGCGCGTAACGCAACACGTTCTCGTGCGTGGACTCGAGCACCACCAGCGGCGCGTGGCCCGCCTCCCAGGCCTCGATCCAGCGCAGCACGTGCAGGCACCAGCGGTCGCCCGGCTTCAGGCCGCGGAAGCGCAGCTCCGGGCGCGGCGTGACCAGATCGTTGCCCTTGGAGACGCTGAACTCGAGGAACTCGGCGGTGGCGCGTATGCACACCAGGTGCGCGACGCCCTGCGCGCCGTGCGTCGCGCAGGAACCATCGCGGAAAAAACCCGTGAGCGGCGCGTAGCTGCAAGCCATCAACTCGCCGCCGAGGACGTTCCTTTCTCCCGTGATGACCTTCTCACCCATCGCGCGTATCTTACCGCTGCGGACTGATTGACGGAGCCGTTGCGCTGCGGGAGACTCCCGCCATGACCCCGCCCGACCGTTACGAACCCTACGATGAACCCAGCCAGCCGCTGATGCGCGTCGACGGCTACAGGGAATCGCAGCTGCGCACGCCGAGCCGGCCCTTGTACAAGCGCCCCGCCACGCTCACCGAGATCACCGGCCCGCTCAACCTCGCGAAAAAGCTCAAGGTCGGCATGAACGACCTGTCGCGCATTAAGCAAGGTGCGCCGCGCGCCATGGGTCAATTAATCTGGGTCACCGGCCGCCTGCTCGACGAGGACGCAATGCCCGTGCGGGGCTCGGTGCTCGAGGTCTGGCAGGCCAACGCCGCGGGCCGCTACGTGCACAAGGCCGACAGCGGGAATCCCGCGCCGCAGGACCCGAACTTCTTCGGCTCCGGGCGCTGCGTGACCGATCGCGAGGGCCGCTACGCGTTCCTCAGCGTCAAGCCCGGCGCCTACCCGGTGCCAAACCACCCCACGCGCTGGTGGCGCCCGCCGCACATCCACTTCTCGATCCTCGGCGAAGGCTTCATGAGCCGGCTGGTGACGCAGATGTACTTTCCGGGCGAGCCGCTGAACGGCATCGACCTGCTGCTCAAGGCGGTGCCCGACGAAAAGGGCCGCGAGCGGCTGGTCGCGCGATGGACCCCGATGATGCAGCTCGAGCGCGCCGATGTGGTGGGCTTCGAGCACGACATCGTGGTGCGCGGCCATCGCGCCACGCCGATGGGGTTCTGAGGATGGCGCACAGGCGCGTTCCTACGCCGAGCCAGACAATCGGGCCGTTCTTCCCGGAGCATTTCGTCGGCGGAGCCGATCACGACCTGACATTTCTGGACGACAAGTCGAAACGCGCGCAGGGACAGAAAATCTACATCGGCGGCAATATCTATGAGGCCGAGCGCTTGCCGCGCTGGAACTGCGTGGTCGAGATCTGGCAGCCGGACGCGAACGGGTGCTTCGCCCATCCGAACGATCCGAGGCGCGCCCGCGCGGATCCGAACTTCGTAGGCTGGGGCCGGCGTTCGTCGGATGATGCCGGGTGGTATGACTTCATCACCGTGAAACCCGGCGGCTACGCAGACCCGCTCACCGGCAAGCCGCGCGCACCGCACATCGACATCTCGATCATGAGTTCGGGCCTGATGCGGCGCGTGGTGACGACGCTGTTTTTTCCCGGCGAAGCGGCGAATGTGCAGGATCCCGTGTTCAACGCCATCCCCGACGCCGCGGTGCGCGAGCGGCTGATCCTGAGACCAGAGAAGCTGGAGCGCGCGCCGAACGACGCCATCGCCTACCGCCTAGACATCGTGCTGCAGGGTGAAGGCGAGACGCCGTTCTTCGTCGACTGAACCGGTTGCGGAGATTGATGCCATGAACAAACCCGTAGAGAACGTCGCCGCCGTCGGCGCGAAAGAAATCCTGAATTACATCGACGGCGAATTCGTGCCGGCGAAATCAGGCAGGACCTTCGAGAACCGCTCGCCGGTCGATGGCCGGCTGATCGGCAGGGTCGCCGAGGCGGGCGAGCCCGAGGTCGACGCGGCGGTGCGCGCCGCGCGCGCGGCGCTCGACGGCCCGTGGGGCCGGATGCCGATCGCCGAGCGGGTCGACCTGCTCTACGCGGTGGCCAACGAGATCAACCGCCGCTTCGAGGATTTCCTCGCCGCGGAGATCGCCGACACCGGGAAACCTGCGAGCCTCGCGCGCCACCTCGACATCCCGCGCGGAGCCGCGAACTTCAAGATCTTCGCCGACGTGGTGAAGAACGTGCCGACGGAATTTTTCGAAATGGCCACGCCCGACGCCAAGGGCGCGATCAACTACGCGATTCGGGTGCCGAAGGGCGTGGTGGCGGTGGTCTGCCCGTGGAACCTGCCGCTGCTGCTGATGACGTGGAAGGTTGGGCCGGCGCTGGCCTGCGGCAACGCGGTCGTGGTGAAGCCCTCCGAGGAAACGCCGGCCACCGCGACGCTGCTCGGCGAAGTCATGAATGCCGCGGGCATGCCCAAGGGCGTATACAACGTCGTGCATGGCTTCGGTCCGGGCTCGGCCGGGGAATTTCTCACCCGCCATCCGGGGATCGATGCGGTGACGTTCACCGGGGAGACGCGCACCGGCATGGCGATCATGAAGGCCGCCGCGGAAGGCGTGAAAGCGGTGTCGTTCGAACTCGGCGGCAAGAACGCGGGCGTTGTGTTCGCCGACTGCGACTTCGACGCGGCGGTCGATGGCATCAGTCGCGCGGTGTTCGCCAACTGCGGCCAGGTCTGCCTCGGCACCGAGCGCGTGTACGTCGAACGGCCGATCTTCGAACGCTTCGTCGCTGCGCTGAAAACCAGGGCCGAGGCGATGAAGCCCGGGCGCCCCGAGGATGCGGCGACTGGAATCGGTCCGCTGATCAGCAAGGAACATCAAAACAAGGTGCTCTCCTACTATAAGAAAGCGGCAGCGGAGGGCGCAACAGTGGTGACCGGCGGCGGCGTGCCGAAAATGGACGGGGAACTCGCCAACGGCGCGTGGATCCAGCCGACGCTCTGGACCGGGCTGCCGGAAACCTCGGCCGTGGTGCGCGAGGAAATATTCGGTCCGTGCGCGCATCTGCGCGCGTTCGACGCCGAGGACGAGGTGATCCGCCTCGCCAACGACACGCCCTACGGGCTCGCGACCACGATCTGGACCACCAATCTCTCGCGCGCGCATCGCGTGGCGGCGAAGATCGACGTCGGTATCTGCTGGGTCAACAGCTGGTTCCTGCGCGACCTGCGCACGCCGTTCGGCGGCTCGAAGCAATCCGGCATCGGCCGCGAAGGCGGCGTGCACTCGCTCGAGTTTTATACGGAGCTGCGGAACGTCTGCATCAAGCTTTGAAGAAGCCCCGCATCGCGACGTTCGCCTTGCGGCCCTCTTCCAGTCCGTCGGCCAGCGGCAGGTCGGCCACCTTGTGGAACAGTTGCTTGATCGCGAACAGCGCTTCGGGAGAGTGGCCGGCGAGCGTCTGGGCGAGCGCCATCGCCTCGTCCATCAGCCTTTCGTCGGGCACCACCCTGTTGATCGCGCCGAGAACCAGCGCGCGCGCGGCGCTCATCGGCTCGCCGGTGCTGACCAATTCGAATGCGGCCTTCCTGCCCACCTGGCGCGTCAGATTGGTGATCACGATCGCAGGCAGGATCCCGTGCTTGATCTCCGGATAGCCGAACTTCGCGTTCTCGCTCGCAACGACGAGGTCGCAGGCGAGCGCGAGTCCGGCGCCGCCGCCCATCGCCGCACCGCGCACCGCGGCAATTACCGGCTTCTTCATTTTCGAAAACACCAGGTGCGAGCGCATCGTCAGTTGCGCGCGATGCTCGACACGCTTGGCATGGTCGGGTGTGAGGTCCTGGAACTCGTCGATGTCGGCTCCGGCGCAGAACGCGCGACCGGCACCGGTGAGCACGACCACGGATACCGCATCGTCGCGATCGGCCTCCTCGAGCCAGGCAACCAGGACTTCGGTCAGCTCCGTGTCGAGCGCGTTCAGCTTGTCGGGCCGGTTCAGCGTCAGGACCCGCACCCTTCCGCGGCTTTCACTCAGTACGATCTCGCTCATAGCGCAGTAACCTCCTCACCACTTCTAGCGTATCACGGCCGCAATCCCTGGCGCACCGGGCCGGCACGCCGCGCGGCGGCGGCCATGTCGGCGAACGCGCACAGCAGCGGCCGCGTGTCGCGCGGATCGATGATGTCCTCCGGCACGAAGGACTCCACGGCGCGAAACGGCGAGCGCAGCGCATCGAGCCGCGCCTCGATCTCGGCGAGCTTCGCCGTCGGATCGGCAGCCGCCTCGATCTCGCCCTTGTACGCCGCCTCCAGACCGCCCTCCACCGGCAGCGAACCCCAGTCCCCCGAGGGCCAGGCGTAGCGCAGGCAGTAGCTCTCGGCGCGCTGGTGCGCGCTGCCCGCGACGCCGAACACCTTGCGCACGATCATCGTGCACCACGGCACCGTGGACCGGACGATCGCGATCATCGCGCGCGTGCCGTAGCGGATGGTCGCGGTCTTTTCGGCTTCGAGCCCGACGAGGAAGCCCGGGATGTCCACGAAATGCACCACCGGCAGATGGAAGGTTTCGGCAAGATCGACGTGGCGCATCACTTTCTGCGACGCATCGGCGGTCCATGCGCCGCCGTAGTGGTACGGGTCGCTCGCGAGCACCGCCGCCGGCCAGCCGTTCAGCCGCGCAAAGCCCGTGATGACGGGCCGGCCCCAGCCCTTGCCGATCTCGAAAAACGAATCCTTGTCGACGACGGCTTCGACGATGCGGCGCATCTTGTAGACCTTGCGCCGTTCGCGCGGCACGGCCTCGATCAGCCATTCTTCGCGCCGGTTCGGGTCATCGGTCACCGCTGCGCGCGGCGGCAGCTCGTCCACGTTCGGCGGCAGGAAGGAAAGGAAACGCCGCGCCCTTGCGAACGCGTCGTCCTCGCTTCCGGCCTCATCGTCCACCGCGCCGTTGCGGGTGTGGATGTGGCTGCCGCCGAGCTCGTTCTTCTCGTAGTTCTTCTCCACCCGCGAAACCACCGGCGGCCCGGCGACGAACATCTGCGAAGTGTCCTTCACCATCACCGAGTAGTGGCTGGCGGTGACCCGCGCCGCGCCGAGCCCCGCAACCGAGCCGAGCGCGAGCGAGACCACCGGCACCGTTTCAAGATTCCTCGCGACGTAATTCCAGGTGCGTGAGCCGCCATGCCATCCGCCCGGCAGCTGCGTGTAGCCCTCGATCTCGATGTTCTTCACCGAGCCGCCCCCGCCGGTGCCGTCGATCAGCCGCACCAGCGGCAGCTTGAGCTCGAGCGCCATCATCTCGGAGATGAGCAGCTTGTCCCTCACCGCGCCGTCGTTCGCCCCCCCGCGCACGGTGAAATCGTCGCCCGCCACGACCACGCGCCGGCCTTCGATCTTGCCGCGCCCGATGACGAGGTTGGCGGGCGTGAAGCTCGCGAGCGCGCCGTCCGCGCCGTACTGCGCCTTGCCGGCGATCGCGCCGACCTCGTCGAACGAGCCCGCGTCGAGCAGGCGCGCGATGCGCTCGCGCACCGTGAGTTTGCCGCCGTCGTGCTGGCGTTTGACCTTGGCCGGCCCGCCCATCGCGGCGGCGAGTTCCTTGCGCCGCGCGATTTCATCGACTTCCTTCTGCCAGCTCACGATTTCCACACTTCGTCGGCGAGCTCGACGATCATTTCCAGCTTGCGCCACTGCTCTTGCTGCGACAGCGCATTGCCGTGGTGGGTGCTGGAAAAGCCGCATTGCGGCGACAGACACAGGTCCTCGAGCGGGACGAACTTCGCGGCCGCGCCGATGCGGCGCTTGAGCGTGTCCTTGTCCTCCAGCTCTCCCTGTTTGGTGGTCACCAGTCCCAGCACCACCTTCTTGCCGCGCGGCACGAAACGCAGCGGCTCGAAAGTGCCCGCGCGCCCGTTGTCGAACTCCATGAAAAATCCGTCTATGTCAGTCGAGAACATCGCTTCGGCCACCGGCTCGTAACCCCCGGAGGCGACCCAGGTGCTCTTGAAGTTGCCGCGGCAGGTGTGCATCGTCACCGCCATGCCCGCCGGCCGTGCTTCGAGCGCTGCATTGATCGTGTCGGCGTAGGTGCGTGGCAACTTCGCCGGGTCGTCGCCGTTGTTGCGGCAGTTGGCCTGGATTTTTTCGTCGCACAGATAGGCGAAGCTCGTGTCGTCGAGCTGCAGGTAATTGCAGCCGGCCCTGCCCAGATGCGCGATCGCGTCCCGGTAAGCCAGTGCGACGTCCGCCCAGAACGCATCAAGTTCAGGATAGGCCTCGCGGGAGATGGCGTTGCGCCCGCCGCGCAGGTGCAGCATGGACGGCGACGGAATGGTGAACTTGGGGGTCTGCCGGGTCACCGACTTCAGGAAGGCGAAATGCTCCGTCATGATCGGCCCGGCACAACGCAGCTTGCCGGTGACGGCCGCGATCGGCGGCTGCTCTTCGGTGTTTTGGAACTTCGGACCCGGGTTCTCCTTCATGGTCACGCCTTCGAGGCGGCCGAGGAAATCGAGGTGCCACCAGTCGCGGCGGAATTCCCCATCGGTGATCGAATGCAGGCCGGTGGCTTCCTGGCGTGTCACTGCATCGCGTATGGCGCGGTCCTCCGCCGCGCGCAGCGCCTCGGCGGAGAGTTCGCCTCGTTTGGCCCGGGCGCGCGCCTCGCGCAACTCCGGCGGGCGCAGCAGGCTGCCGACCTGGTCGGCACGAAATGGCGGCTTCATCCGGACCGTCTCTTCTTCGCAGGTTTCTTCCTGACCGCCGCCGCGCGCTCGGGCACCAGCACGAAATCGTAGTGCACCTTGCGGAACGGCGCGGTCACGCCGTATTTCGCCGCGTGTTCCTGCGACGCGACGCGCTTGAAATCCACCACCAGCGATTCCTTCACGCCGAACACCGCGTCGGATTCCAGATACTTCCCGCCCTTCACGAACAGGTGGGTCACCAGCTTCTTGTAGCGGGGTGCCTGGATGATGAAATGCAGGTGCGGTGGCCGCATCGGATGGCGGCCGGTGGCCTTCAGCATGCGTCCCACCGGCCCGTCGGTGGGTACCGGGTAATGCGCGGGCAAGGCGCAAAGAAACCAGAACTCTCCTTTCGCGTCGGCGCGCAACCGGCCGCGCAGGTGCACGCCTTCGTTCTTCTGCACGTCGTAAAACCCGTCGGCGCCCGCCTGCCAGACTTCGAGCAGCGCGCCGGGGACGCGCTTGCCGCCGCTCGCCACGCTGCCGGTGACCACGCAGAGCTCCCCGCCCTTCAGGTCGCGCGCGATGTTGCCGCCGAGCGGAAACTCGGGCGCCTTTTCGACGAAAAACGGTCCGAGCACCGTCGATTCGGTCGCGCCGCGGTTCCTGCCGTAGTTGAGCAGGTCCACCAGCATCGACACGCCGAGCGTGTCCGACACCAGGATGAACTCCTGGCGTTTGTCGTCGCACATCTGCCCAGACTTGGTCAGGAACTGGATGCCGGCCATCCATTCTTCCCAGGTCGGATTCGCGTCGCGCACGAAGGCATGCAGGTGCTTGACCAGCTTGCCCATGACCTGTTTGAGCCGCGGATCGGGCGTTCCTTCGAGCCGCCGGATGACTTCGCGGGTGAGATTCGCTTCGGTGAAGTTGCGGATTGCCATGTTTTCCTCGTCTCGACAGCTTATCGCGGGCTGTTCAGCAACTCGCCGAATCGCACCCACTGCTTGCCGCTCCAGCGCATCAGCTGCATCTGCTCGATCGGGAAATAGTCGGTCGGGCTGGTGTTCACCTTGATTCCAGGGAGCAGCATGGGCAATTCAAGGTCGCGGATGTTTGCCGCCTGCTTCATGATGTTTTCGCGCGACAGATCATTGCCGCACTGTTTCAACACCTGCACCAGCGTCATCGCATAGTTGTACGAATTGACATAATTCTGGTCGCGAACGTCGCCATCCTTCAGATATTTCTGCATGAACGCACGCCACTCCTTCATCGCCGGATCGTCGTTCCAGCCGGGATCGGTCGGGTCCTTCACATAGGCGGACGAGATGATGCCTATGCCTTTCTCAACGCCAGCAGGCTCCATCACGGTCGATACCCAGACCGCTACGTTACTGAGAAAAAACATCGGCTTCCAGCCAATGTCGTGCACCCTGCGAATCGCCTGCGCGGCGAATTTCGGGGTCGCGGCCATGATCAGCGCATCGGCGCCGGAACCCTGCAGGGTCACGATCTGCGAGTCGATGGTCGGCTCCGTGAATTCGTAGGTCGCCTCCTTGACGACCGCGGCATACCTGTCGCCGAGCACGTCCCTTACGCCGTTCATGTAGTCGCGGCCGAAATCGTCGTTTTGATACAGGATCGCAATCCGGGCGTTCGGATTTTTCTCGAGGATGTACTTCGTATAGATGCGCGCTTCAGAGCGGAACGTCGCCTGCACTCCGCTCATCGTCCACGGATGCTCCTTGTAATCGCCCCACTTGTTCGCGCCCGATCCGAGAAACAGCTGCGGGATCTTCCTGTCGTTCAGGTATTTGGCGATCGCCGTGTTGGTTGCCGTGCCGATGGTGCTGAAGATGAGGGCCACTTCCTCCTGCTCGACCAGCTTGCGCGTCTGCTCGACGGTTTTAGGCGGCGCGTACCCGTCATCGAGGCTAATCAGCCTGATCCTGCGGCCGTTCACGCCACCTTGGTCGTTGATCATGTTGAAGTAGGCGATTTCGCCCTTGCCGAGCGTGCCGAACGCCGTGACCGGCCCGCTGTACGGCATCGTTTGACCGATCTTGATTTCCGTCGCGGTCACGCCGGGAGCCTGCTGTGCCGCCACCGGTCCTGCCAATTCCAGCGCCGGCAACAGCAGCAGCCCGAGCAGCAGTTTGCGCATCGTCATAGTTCTCTCCACCCGCACTTGGTGCACGGTCGCGCATTGTAGTTCGTCTTCGCAGCATTGACGAAGATCCCGGAGCACAGCATCCTTCGCCAGATACCGTGTCGCATTCGCCTCTCCCGTAACGTGGACGACCGATCAGGCAACTCAAGTACGACGGCGGCGGTCCACGACCGCCACCGGTTCGACGAGGTGGCGGTCGCGGCCTTTCTTGAACGCGAGCTGCCGGGATTTCGCGGACCGGTCACGGTACGGCAGTTCAGCGCCGGACAATCGAATCCGACGTTTCATCTCGCGGCGCAGAGCGGCGAGGACGTGCTGAGGAAAAAACCGCCCGGCGCGCTGCTTCCTTCGGCGCACGCGATCGACCGCGAATTCCGGGTGCTTGCCGCGCTCGCCGGCAGCGGCATCCCGGTGCCGCGCACGCGCCGGTACTGCGATGACGTTGCGGTCGCCGGCACGCCGTTCTACGTCATGGACTACGTGCCGGGGCGCATCTTTGCCGATGCGCTGCTCCCCGGGTTGGCGCCCGCCGAACGCCGCGCAATCTATGACGGCATGAACATCGTGCTCGCCGCGCTGCATGCATTCGACTGGGCTCGCGCGGGGCTGGCGGATTTCGGCAAACCCGGAAAATATGTCGAGCGCCAGATCGCGCGATGGTCGAAGCAATACGCCGCAACGCGGACGGAACACGTGCCCGCGATGGACAACCTGCAGCGCTGGCTGGAAACGCACGTTCCGGAAAATGACGTGACCAGCCTGGTGCACGGCGACCTGCGCCTCGGCAACCTGATTTTTCACGAACGCGAGCCGCGCGTGGTCGCTGTCCTGGACTGGGAACTGTCTACGCTCGGGCATCCGTTCGCGGATCTTGCATACAGCTGCATCAACTATCGCCTTCCGTCCGGTAACGGGATCGCGGCCGGCTTCGTCGGCACCGACATCGCAGCGCTCGGGATCCCGGCCGAGAGCGAATATATCTCCGCCTATTCGCGCCGCAGCGGACGCGATGCGTCCGCGGACTATCCGTTTTTCATGGCCTTCAGCTTGTATCGGGTCGCGGCGATACAGCAGGGTGTGTATGCGCGCTCGATTGCCGGGAACGCGGCCTCGAGTTCTGCGGCGCGGTTCAGGGAATCCTACCGAATCGTCGCCGAATCAGGCTGGGATCTCGTCTCCGGTCTCTGATCGCGGGAACGGCGTTCTGATATTGTTGTAGTCTCGATCACCAGAAGGTAATCCGCGTGAGAAAAACATGCTCAGCCTGAGAAGCTACGCAGTCGGCCGCTGGATCGAGGGCACTGGAACGCCGCAACTGCTGCTGAACCCTGCGACCGAGGAGCCGCTCGCACAGGCGAGCAGCGACGGCGTCGACCTCGCCGCGGCGCTTGATCATGCCCGCCGGATCGGCGGACCCGCGCTGCGCGCGCTCTCGTTCGCCGGGCGCGGCGCGCTGCTGAAAAGCATCGCGCAGGCGATGCAGGCGCATCGCGACGAATTGCTCGACCTCGCGGTCGCCAACGGCGGCAATACACGCTCGGATGGAAAGTTCGATGTGGAAGGCGCCATCGCTACGCTATTCGCCTACGCGGAGATCGGTGAGAAGCTCGGCAGCGCAAAATTCCTCGTCGACGGCGAAGGCGTGCAACTCGGGCGCTCGCCGCGCTTCCACGGCCAGCACGTATGCGTGCCGCGCGCGGGCGTCGCGGTGCACATCAATGCCTTCAATTTCCCGGCGTGGGGGTTCGCGGAGAAAGCGGCCGCCGCGCTGCTCGCCGGCATGCCGGTGCTCAGCAAACCGGCGACCAGTTCCGCGATGCTCGCCCACCGCATCATGGAAATCCTCGTGGATGCGAAAATTCTTCCTGAGGGTGCGCTTTCGCTGCTGGTCGGCAGCCCGCGCCAGCTTCCCTCCCTGCTTGGCGCCCAGGACGTGCTCGCTTTCACAGGCTCAGGCGACACCGCCGCGCGCATCCGCGCGCTGCCGAACATCATTTCAGAATCCGTGCGGGTGAACGTCGAGGCCGACAGCCTCAACGCGGCGGTGCTCGGGCCGGACGTCGAGCCCGGCAGCGACATGTACGAACTGTTCCTGACGGAAGTGCAGCGCGACATCACGCAAAAGGCCGGCCAGAAATGCACCGCGATCCGGCGCGTGGTCGTTCCCGCAGCGGTCGCGTCAAACGTGCGCGACGACCTGGTGGAGATGCTGGGGGCGGTGCGCGTCGGCAATCCGGCACTGAGCGAAGTGCGCATGGGTCCTCTGGCCACGGCCGCGCAACTCGCCGACGCGCGCGCGGGAGTACAACGGCTCGCAGCGGAAGGAAACCTTGCCTTCGGGAGCGCAACGCCTTTTGCGGCGGAAGGCGTCGAAGCCGGCACGGGCTTTTTCATCTCGCCGGTGCTGGTCGAGTTCGCTGCGGGCGCGGCCGCGTCGGCCGCGCATGCGCACGAAGTTTTCGCACCTGTGGCCTCGCTGCTGGCGTATTCCGGGGAGGCTCCCGAGGCGGCGGCGATCGTCGCGCGCGGCAACGGCGGGTTGGTGTCTTCGCTGTACTCGGACGACGCGGGCTGGATCGAGGCAACGGTCTTCGGCATCGCTCCAGGCAATGGCCGAATCTACCTCGGCCATCCGAAGATCGAGCTCTCGCCCGGCCCGGGAACGGTGCTGCCGCAGCTGGTGCACGGCGGCCCGGGGCGCGCCGGCGGCGGGGAAGAGTTGGGTGGCGCGCGCGCGCTCGCGTTCTACATGCAGCGGGTCGCGCTGGAAGGATCGCGGCCGGTGATACAAAAATTGCTCGGCACGCAGCCGGGCTGATGGTGTCCGGATCCATGTTTCGCGTTCTGATCATCGCAGCGGTTCTCGCCGCGGCGCCTGCAAGCGCGCAGGACCGCGCCATCAGGATCGTGCTCGGCTATCCGCCCGGCGCGACCAGCGACACCCTTGCGCGCCTCGTCGCCGAGAAGATGCGCCAGGGTCTCGGCCAGCCGGTGATCGTGGAGAACAAGCCCGGCGCCGCCGGGCGTATTGCGCCGGAGACCGTGAAGTCCGCGCCGGCCGACGGAACCACGCTTCTGCTCACGCCGCTTGCCAACATGGTGACGTTTCCGCACGTCTACAAAAGCCTGCGCTACGACGTGTTCCGGGATTTCGTGCCGCTTGCGCATCTCGCGAATTTCGACCTCGGCCTGGCGGTGAATGCGAATGTTCCCGCGAAGACGTTGAAGGAGTACGTCGATCTGGTGAAGAAGGATCCGAAGATGGGCGATTACGCTTCGGCCGCCGCGGGCAGCTTGCCGCACTTCTTCGCGGTGATGTTCGCGCGCAGCGCCGGCATCGAGATGAACCATGTGCCGTTCAAGGGCACCGCGCCGGCGCTCCAGGCGCTGGTCGGCGGCCAGATCTCCGCCGCCTCGGTGGTGCTTTCCGACATCGCGCAGCTTCATCGCAGCGGCAAGGTTCGGGCGCTGGCGGCTTCGGGCGCCAAGCGCTCGCAATTCCTGCCGGAGGTGCCGACCTTCAGGGAACAGGGCTACGACATCGAAGGCAGCGCGTGGTACGCGCTCTACGCGCCCGCCGGCACGCCGCCTGACGTGGTGGCCAGACTCTCGAAGGCGGCGGTCGATGGCATCCGCGCGCCCGACATGCAGGAAAAGCTCGCCAACCTGTTCCTCGAGCCCACCGGGCTCGGACCCGCCCAGCTCGGCGCGATCCACAAGGCCGACTACGACAAGTGGGGACCGGTGATCCGCGCGTCGGGCTTCACTCCGGAAGACTGATGAACATCGTCTTCTCCTCGCGCGTCGAAAGTCCCGAGCGCTGGTTCGCACTGCTCGAGCAGGCACTTCCGCACGACCGCTTCTTCGCCTGGCCGGAAGTCAATGGCGGCGATGCTGACCTGGCGCTGGTCGCAACGCCCCACGAGGGATTGTTCTCCCGGCTGCCGCGCCTGAAACTGGTGCAGTCGATCTGGATGGGTGTCGACGCCCTGCTCGCCGACCCGGCCTTGCCGCACCACGTGCCGCTCGCGCGCTGCATCGACCCCGGCATGGTGGCTGCCATGGGCGAAAGCGTGCTGTCGGACGTGATCGACTTCCATCGCCATCATTACCTCTATCGCCGGCAGCAGGCCGAAAAGAAATGGAAAAAGCTGCGGCAATACATGGCCGCCGACCGGACCGTCGGCTTGCTCGGGCTGGGCGAACTCGGCAGCACCATCGGCGCGATGCTGCGCTCGTTCCAGTTCAAGGTGCTCGGCTGGAGCCGCCGCCTGAAGAGCGTGGCCGGCGTTGAGAGCTATGCGGGCGCGCAGGGGCTCGCGCAGATGCTGCCCAAGTGCAACATCGTGGTCTGCCTGCTGCCGCTCACCGATGAAACGCGCGGCATCCTGAATGCAACAACGCTCGCGCTGCTGCCCGCAGGGGCCGCCGTGGTCAACGTTGCGCGCGGCGCGCACGTGGTGGAGGCCGACCTGCTCGCCGCGCTCGACTCGGGCCACGTCGCGCGAGCCTATCTGGACGTGTTCGAAACCGAGCCGCTGCCAGCCGGGCACCCGTATTGGGCCCACCCCGGCGTATCCATCACTCCGCACTCCGCAGCCCTCACCGAGCCGCGCACCGCACTGCCGATGATCGTGGAAAACATCAACCGCGTGCGCAGCGGGCAGGCGCCGCTCGCGCTGGTCGACTTCAGCGCCGGCTATTGAATCATTGCTCGCGCGGGTCGGCCGGTCAGTGCTTCTTCATGTCGCCGTGGCCCGAGCCTGCCGCGGCACCCATCGCCTCGACCGCGAGCTCGACTTTCACATCGCCGGCTTTCTCGAATTTCAGCGTGACCGGAACCTTCTCGCCCTGCTTGAGCGGCGCCTTGAGCTCTATGAACATCAGGTGGTAGCTGCCCGGCTTGAGCTCGATCGCGCCGTTTGCCGGCACCTCAATGCCCTTCACTTCGCGCATTTTCATGATGTTGCCGACCATCGTCATCTCATGCATTTCGGTGCGCGCAGAGACCGGGCTGGATGCGCCGACGAGACGATCGGCCGTTGTGCCCGTGTTGCGCAGCGTGGCGTATCCGCCGCCGACCGAAGCGCCCGCCGGCGTGGCGCGCGCCCAGGGTTTGTCCACTTTGATGGTGTTCGACTGTGCGAATGACGGGGTGGCGAAAAACGCGGACGCCACGGCGAAGGACGCGATGAGAATGCGGATGGATCTGATCATGTCGACTCCTGCGCGAGCAGCGGCCAAAACCCTTGCAGCGCCATCGCAAAAATCGCTAACCAAGCGGACAGAGTGCGACCGGTACGGGTCATGGGCGCACGCACTCTAACGCGCGATACAAGCGCTGTCCACCCGTTGCCGGCACCATTACCGCGGCATAGACTTCCAACATGAAATCGAGCCTCCTGCGGCGCTTCGCGCCAACTTTCCTCCTTGCTCTCCTCGCCACGCTGCTCGTCGCGGGCTGCGTCACCACCGAGATCGCTCCGCCGCCAAGGCCGAAGCTGGTGGTGTTCCTTGTCGTGGACGGCCTGCCGCAGTGGCAGGTGGTCGATTACCGCGACCAACTCGCGCCCGACGGCTTGCGGCGATTCCTCGATCACGGCGCCTGGTTTGCCGATGCCTACTACGGCCATGCGTTCACGGTGACCGGAGCCGGGCACGCTGTCATGCTGACCGGGGCGTATCCGCATCGCACCGGCATCATCGGCAACGACTGGCGCGACCGCGCGAGCGGAGAGACAGTCTATTGCACGGGCGATCCCGCATATATCTACCTCGAGAACAAGACCGCGCCACTCGCCGGCACCAGCCCGCGCAACCTGCTGGTCGAATCCCTGGGCGACGTATTGCGGCGAACGCACCCGGCTGCCAGGGTCATCGGGATCTCCGGCAAGGACCGTGGCGCGATCCTGCCGGCGGGCAAGACCGGCACGGCCTACATGTACATGGCTGGCTCCGGCACCTTTGCATCGAGCACCTACTACATGAAGGAGCATCCGGCCTGGGTGAAGGCCTTCAACGCGGCGAAGCCCGCCGACCGCTATTTCAAGACGACTTGGACCCTGCTGCTGGCGGAGGCCGCCTATGCACGCTCGATTCCCGACGAGCGGCCCTGGTACAACCCCGGTGGGAAGCTGCCCAAGGTGTTCGGCGAAGGCAGCAATAAGCCGGGCCCGGCATTCTATGCATCGCTGCTCTCAAGTCCGTACGCCGACCAATTGACGCTCGATTTCGCGCGTGCAGCGATCGAAGGCGATGGACTCGGCCAGGACAACGTGGCCGACATCCTCTCGGTGAGCCTCTCGGGCCACGACTACATCAATCACGCCTGGGGTGCGGAGTCGCGCCTTTCCCAGGATCACCTGCTGCGCCTTGACCGGATGCTGGCGGAGTTTTTTGCCGATCTCGACCGGCTCGTCGGCCGCGACAACTACATCGTGGTGCTTACCGCCGACCACGGCTTCATGCTGGCCCCCGAATACAGTAAGACGCTTGGCCGCGATGCAGGCCGCGTGAACCTGCCGCAACTGATGGCGCGGCTGAACGAGGGCCTTGCGGCGAAATTCGGCCCCGGGCGCTGGGCCCGCTTCTGGTCGGCTTCAGGCGTGATGCTCGACGACGCGCTGATCGCGAAGAGCGGCGTGGACCGCCGCGCGCTGGAAGCCGAAACACGCAGACTGCTGCTCACGGAGGCCGGCGTGGCAGCGGCATTCACGCGCGAAGACATCCTCGGTACGAAACAGCCCGCGAACACCCCATTCCTCGCGCAAGTGCGCAACACCTGGCACCGCGACCGGTCCTCCGACGTGCAGGTGGTCATCAAGCCGTATTGGCTCGCCGAAACGCGCCGCACCTACGCCTCCACGCACGGCTCACCGCACGCTTACGACAGCCACGTGCCGATCCTGTTCTGGGGGCCGCACTGGTTCGGCGCCGGCCGCGTGGATGGGCGCGTGGAGGTGGTGGACATCGCGCCGACGCTCGCGCGCTTCCTCGAGATCAGCCCGCCCGCCGCCTCGGAAGGCAAGCTCTTGCCGCTGCCGCCGCTTCAACGCGCCAAGTAGCCGCTGTCCACCGGCAGCGTCACCCCGGTGATGAACTTCGCCGCGGCACTGGCGAGGAACACGATGGCGTTGGCGATGTCCTCGGGCTCGGGCAGTGCGCCGAGCGGCGCATGGCGCATCACCGCTTTCAATACGTCCGGGTTGGAGAAAACCGGCACGGTGAGGCCGGTGCGCACGAAGGTCGGCGCCACCGCGTTGACGCGGATCTTGTGTTCCGCCCATTCGAGCGCGAGCGCACGCGTGAGGTTCACCACCCCGCCCTTGGACGCCTGATAGGACGCGTTGGGAAAGATTCCGCCCGAGAGACCCATGATCGAGGCGAGGTTGACGATCGCGCCGCCGCCCTGCTGCTTCATCTGCCGCGCCGCCACGCGCGAACAGAGGAACGTGCCTGTCAGGTTCACGTCCTGCACCCGCTGCCAGTCCTTGAGCGCGATCTCGATGGCCGGATGGCGCACGGCTATGCCGGCGCTGTTCACCAGCACATCCACCCGGCCGTATTGGCCGATCAGCTTCGCAAACGCGGCCTCGACCGAGGCTTCGTCCGAGACATCCACCTGGATCGGCTGCATGTGGATCGGCGCCAGTGGCTCGATATCCATTTCCGCCACCCTGGCGCCGGCGTCGCGAAACGCCGTTGCCGCTGCGGCGCCCAGGCCGCGCGATGCGCCGGTGATCGCCACCACCTGACCCGAGAAGTCGAGTTTCATTGTTTTGCCTGCCGGGATCCAGCGACTATTCTAAACTCACAGGTCATGACCTACGACCTGCTGATTCGAAATGCTTCGCTCCACGACGGATCCGGAGCGAAGCCCGTGCATGGCGCGCTCGCCGTGTCCGGCGGCAGGATTGCCGCGCTCGGCGAGGTCGCGGGACGTGCAAAGGAGACGCTCGACGCGGGCGGCCTCGCGCTGATGCCCGGCATCATCGACAACCACACGCATTACGATGCGCAGCTTACGTGGGACCCGCACGCCTCGCCGTCGCCATCGCTCGGGGTCACGACGGCGATCATCGGTAACTGCGGCTTCACCATCGCGCCGTGCAAGCCCGCCGACCGCGAACTGGTGATGAAGAACCTGACGCAGGTGGAAGGGATGTCGATCGAAGTGCTGCGCGCGGGCGTGCGCTGGGCGTTCGAGAGTTTTCCGCAATACCTCGCAGCGCTGGAGAAACAGGGCGTGGCGCTCAACATTGCCGCGTTCGCGGGACATTCGTCGATCCGTACCTTCGTGATGGGAGAGGATGCCCCCAGGCGCGCCGCGACGCCCGCCGAGGTCGCGGCGATGCGCCGCATCGTGCTCGAATCGGTGCGCGCCGGCGCGATCGGCTTCGCCACCTCGACCTCGCCCGCGCACAACGGGCACGGCGGCCTGCCGATGCCTTCGCGCCTGGCCGACGACGCAGAGCTGACGGCCCTTGTTTCCGCCATGAAGGAAGCCGGCCGCGGCGTGTTCATGCTCACCAAGGGCGGCCAGACGAAAATCTCCTTCCTCGAGGCGCTGGCAGCCGAGAGCGGTTGCCCGGTGGTGGTCGCGGCGCTGCTCCACAGCAGCACCAACCCTCAAGGTGTGTTCAACGACCTCGACGCGATCCAGGCCGCGGCCGGGCGCGGCCGGCGCATGGTCGGCGCAGTGTCCTGCTGCCCGCTCACCAACGACTTCACGCTGCACTCGCCCTACCCGGTCGAGGGACTCATCGCATGGCAGCCGGCGCTCGCGCTGAAAGGCGAGGCGTTCAAGGCGAAGATCCGCGAGAAGGCGTTTCGCGACGCGGTGCGCGCCGAAGTCGCCGCGCCGGCCACCTTCCGCCTGTTCAACGGCGAATGGCACAAGGTCGATGTGATCCAGACCATGAAGCCCGCGCATGTGCGCTATGAACAACGATCGATCGCCGAGCTCGCGCAGGAAGCCGGCAAGGACCCGCTCGATTTCATGCTCGACCTCGCACTCGACGAGGGCCTCGATACGGTGTTCTCCGCGGTGCTGCTCAATTCGGACGAGGATGCGGTTGCGAAGATGCTCAACCATCCAGCAAGCCTGGTGTCGCTGTCGGATGCCGGCGCGCATCTGACGTTTTTCAACGACGCGGGATTCGGGCTGCATCTGCTCGGCCACTGGGTGCGCGACCGGCGCGCGATGACGCTCGAAGCCGCGGTGCACCGGCTGACCGGTCAGACGGCGAAGGTGTTCGGCATCCGCGGACGCGGCGCGCTGCGCGTGGGCTATGCCGCAGACCTGATGCTGTTCGATCCTGCTACTGTAGGGCGCGGTCCCCGGCAGCGCGTACGCGACCTTCCCGCCGGCGGCGCCCGCCTCATCACGCCGGCGATCGGCGTGCACGGCGTCTGGGTCAACGGCGTGTGCGTGGCGGACGAACGCGGTCCGCGCGTCGATGCAGGCCGCAGGCTTCCCGGGAGCGTATTGAGGGAGTTCGACCCGTGAAGGACATTCCCGATGGCTTCAGGCCGTTCGGGCGCGTCAGCCCGTTCACGCAGATGCTCGGCCCGCTGTATTCGAGGGGCGAAGGCCGCGAGCGCGTGATCGGCCTGCTCGCCGAGCGCAAGCATTGCAACACGCGCGGCAGCGTGCATGGCGGCGTGCTCGCCACGCTCGCAGACATCTCGCTCGGCTACACCATGGCCTTCATGACCGATCCGCCGGGCAACTTCATCACCGCGAGCCTGACGATCGACTATGCGGGCAGCGCGGGCGAGGGCGACTGGCTCGAATCGCATGTGGACGTGCAGAAGATGGGCAGCCGCCTGGCGTTCGCCAATTGCTACATCGTGGCTGCGGGCGAGCGGATCGCGCGGGCGAGCGCGGTGTTTGCGGCGCCGGGTGAGCGCAGGACGAAGAGCTGATTACTTCGCGATCGTCTTGCGCAAAGCGTCCTGCAGCAGCCTGATTTGGAGCAGGTTGCGCACCCGCGTCAGCACTTCCACCCGATTGAACGGCTTGTCGACGAAATCCTTCGCGCCGGCCTGCATTGCGCGTTCCTTGAGATCCGGCTGGGCGGTGACCACCAGCACCGGAAGGTCGTTCTCCAGCTCGATTTCCCTCAGGCCCGCCATCACGTCGAATCCATCCATGCCCGGCATCTTGAGGTCGAGCATGATCAGGTCGTAGCGGTTCTTGCGATGCAGCTCGCAGACCTCGCGCGATTCCATCGTGATCGCGACGTTGGTGTAACCGGCGTTACCCAGCATCCGTTCAAGCAGCATCACATTCGATGCCTGATTGTCGACGATCAGAACCTTGGCGTTGAGGACATCCGGATCGGGTGGAATGTTCATCGGAACGGGAGAGGCACCTAAGCCAGTATATGCATCATCCCCTGGTGTTCCAAAACGCTCTGTGCGGTAGGCCACACAGCGGCCTATCGCATCTCGCGGTGGGTGCTGTTCACGGCCAGGAAAATTTCGCGCAGAAACACCACCAGGGCGCTTATGAAAGCCATCATCGCCAGCACGAACAGCGCCCCGATGAATTTTGTCAGATCGAGCTTCACGAAGGCATCGAAGAACGCGACGACGATCAGCAGGCCCACGAACAGCGCGCAGAAGACCGCGCACCCGACGGCGAGATAGACCAGCTTCAGGCGGCGGTCGAGCACGCCGAGTGCGCGCAGCAGCAGTTCCTGATCTTCCGCGCCCGGCCGCCGCTCCTCGAGGACGCGGATGCGGTCCACGATGCGCGCGAGGCGATTGGCGAGCACGCCGATGATCGTTCCCACCGCGGTGAGCAGGAACACCGGCGCAATCGCCAGCTGGATGACGTGGGTGATGTCGTTGAGGTTGGATTGGGGGAACATATATCTACATTATCCGCCGGTCCCGACCCGTGCCATACCTGGATGAACCGGGATCTCCATCCTTTCAAGAAATGCGAGCACCACGGCAAGCGTGTCGAACGGCAGGAACGGCACCGCACGGGCCGCGAGTTCCAGCGCGAGCGAGGCTTTGGCAAACACGACGTCGGAAGCCAGAGCCGCATCGAGGTCGGATCGGCCGTCGCCCGCGAAAATGATGGTGTGATCGCGATAGGCCGCGAGGTGACGCGCCTTGGCGTTGGCCGATCGCGGGAATGCCGGGTCATGGAACGGGAAGGACGGATGCAGGCGGTCCCCCGAGAACTCCAGGTCGTTCGCGAATACCGGCACGCCGCCGATGCCGTTGCTGCGCAGGATATGCAGTATCAGCGGCAGAAAATTGTCGCTGACGATGTTCACCTCCACCTGCCGCAATCGCGCCCAACTCAGGATGCCGGCGAACGAACCATCGATCCGCACCGAAGCCAGGTGCGCAAGCAGCGCTTCGCGCGATACGCGCAGATTTTCAACCTGGCGCTGCAGGCAATCGCGCGCCGACATACGGCCCTCCGCCCAGGCTTGCTCCCATTCGCGCCATGCGTCGTTCGGGGAGAACTCTGCGATCACGTCGTCGAGCACATCGCCCGGTGTGAGCGTATTGTCGAAATCGAAAAACAGAACCGGCTCAGGCATTGGCTGCGGCATCCACCAGCGCGTCGGCCGGGGGTTCGGGCTGCTGTAATTCGACCACCGTTTCACAGAATCGCTGCAGATTGACCGCGACTGTCGCACGCTCGAGGTCGGCCGACACGACGTGGTAGGACTGCTTCAGCAGAATCAGTTCGCGCCAGGACGAATTGATCCGGTCGAGGATGAACTGCGAATTCCTCGGACTGGTCATGTCGTCGTGTTCGGCCTGGATCAGAAGCACCGGACACGTCACTTCGGGCAGAAGGCTTTTGCAGTGCGCGATCAAGCGGCGCATCTCGCAGAACAGCCGCACCGGGAAATGCGCGTAGCCGAGCGCCGCCGGATCGCCGCCGTCGCGCAGCGAAGTCTTGCCGTATTGGGCCGCGATCTTCCGGCGCAGCGCCTCGTCCTTCAGACCGTACGGCTCGTCTTCGCGGAAATAGGTGAAATACTTTAAAGGCGTGTAGTCGACCAGCGGAATGAGCTTGTGGTACCACGGCACGTTCCATCCGTCGTAGAACAGCGTCGGAGACAGGCAGGCGACACCTGCAACGTCGTCCGGAAACTCGGCCGCGAGCATCAGCGAGAGAACTGCGCCGAGCGACAGGCCTCCAACGACGAGCGGCACGCCTTTTTCGCGCGCGGCCTGGCGCGCCTCGAAAAAGGCTTCCCGTCCGGAGTCATGAAGTTGCTTCCAGGTCGTCCGTGCGAGCACGCCGAGCGGCTGGCCGTGGTTCACCAGACGCGGGCATCTCACCGGGTAGCCGCCCCGATACTGAAGGTGATAGGCGAGGTAGCCGAGTTCCGTGGGACTCCCGGTCAGGCCATGCAGCAGCATCACCATGCATGCGCCGCCGGCGGGCAGGAAGATTCCGCGGTCTGCAAGCTCGATCGGGCGCTGCGGCTTGATCCAAGCCCATTCGACAGCCATGTGTGAAGATCAGATGCCCGCGCGCCGATGACGCGAACAAGCCTGATTGATGATGATAGTCTTGGCATGTTAGCCGCCGGTCCGGCCCTGCGCAAACCGTTTTCCGAGCCACGATGAACAAACCGCTACGCGATTCCCATTCCGCACCGGTCCGCGAACAAGAGCTTGCGCTGCTCGAAAAGGAAAGCCGGTTCTGTTCGTACGGCGACACGGTCCACTATGCGGACAGACCGAAGATTTTTGATCGCTGCGAAGGCAGCTATCTCTACGACCTGCACGGCCACGCCTACCTCGATCTGCAGATGTGGTATTCGGCCGTCAACCTGGGGTACGCGAATCGCGCGGTGACCGAAGCGATGCGCAGGCAGGCGGAGAAGCTGCCGCAACTGGCCTGCCAGTACCTGCACCGGGAAAAAATCGAACTGGCGGAAATGATCTGTGAGAGCGTGCAGCGCGGCTTCGGGATGAAGGGCCGGGTGCAGTTCAACGTCGGCGGTTCGCAGGCAATCGAGGATGCGCTGAAGCTGGTGCGCAAAACCACCGGCAGGCAGCGCATGTTCGCCTTCGAGGGAGGCTACCATGGCCGCACGCTTGCGGCTTCCGCGATCACCTCTTCGTATCGTTACCGGGAGGCCTTCGGCGAGTTCGGCGACCGCGCGCAATTCGTTCCGTTCCCGTATGCGTTTCGTTCGCCGTTCCGCGGCGACGAACAAAAGACCGAAGACCACTGCATCGCCGAGTTCGAACGCCTGTTCGAGCACGAGTACACCGGCGCATGGAACCCGAAGACGGGGCGGTCCGAATTCGGCGCGTTCTTCGTCGAAGCGGTCCAAGGCACCGGTGGATACGTCATTCCGCCCAAGAATTACTTCAAGCGGCTCGCGCAGGTCTGCAGGCAGCACGGGATCCTGCTGGTGGACGACGAGATCCAGATGGGCATCTACCGGACCGGGAAGATGTGGGCCATGGAGCATTTCGACGCCCAGCCGGACATCATCGTGTTCGGCAAGGCGCTGACCAACGGGATGAACCCGATATCGGGCATCTGGGCGCGCGAGGAACTCATCCATCCGGGCGTTTTCGGGCCCGGCTCGACGCACTCGACGTTCGCTTCGAATACGCTCGGGACGGCGACCGGCCTGGCCGTCATGAAGATCCTGGCGAGCGGCGACTACCAGAGCGCGGTGCCGCGAAAAGGGCGCTATTTTCTCGACAAGCTCCGGCAGATCCAGTCCAGGCACGCGCAGGTCGGCGACGTCGCCGGGCTTGGCCTGGCGCTGCGCATGGAGATGTGCGAGGGCGACGGGTTCACGCCCAGCCGCCGGTTGGCGGATCGCATGTTCCAGATCGGACTGGAGGGTAATCTTCCTGTCGGCCCGCGCAACAGCATGGGGCTCGTCCTCGACATCGGCGGCTATTACAAGAACGTCGTCACGCTCGCACCTTCGCTGGAGATTTCCACCGCTGAGATCGATCTGGCCGCGGTCGCGCTCGAGCACGTGATCGAGCGGGCCAATCAGTCGCTCGACATGTAGCGGTCCGCTTCACGCGAGTCGGCCGCTCGCAGCAGCCGGCATGGCCTCCGGATGCGCCTTGATGAACCCGGCCAGATCGTCATCCAGCGTCGACCAGTCGATGTGCCGTGCGCAGGCGCGTCCGATCGCGTGAACCAGCGCATTGCGGTGGGCGCAATAGTTCGTAAGCGGCACCAGCCGGTGCCCGGTCTCGATTTTTGCCGCGTATCCGGTTTGCCCGCTCTGGATCGCGCCGGCGCCGCGGGACAGCGTCCAGTCCACCGCAGCATCCCAGAGGCGGAAATACAGCAGCCATTGCCTCGGGCGGCGGTAGTCGATGCCGATGAACTTGTTGATGATCCGGGATCCCATGTCGAAGCAGAGCATGAACGCGATCGCATCGCCGGAAGACTGTTCCCTCAGCACGATGAAATGCGACTCGGGCCGCGTTGCGAGGATCTCGAAGAATCTCCGGTTGAGCGTTTCGAACCGGGTCGTCGCCTTCTGGTACGTTTGCCAGAACAATCCGAACAACGCGTCGAGCGTGCGGCCTTCCGGCCCCTGGATGATCTCGACCCGCAGCTCCACGGACGCCCGACTGCGCCTGAATTTCTGCTTGAGCATGTAGCGGCGTTTGCTCTTCAGCGCCGAAAGATAGGCTTCCCTGCTTCGCCCCGGCAACTCGACGATGGTGCCCGGAAAGCTCACGACCCGGAAGAGCCGCCGTTGCTCGGCCAGCCACTCCAGCTCGGACGCGCAGGATTGCGGGAAATCCTTCCAAACCAGCAACGCCGCGCCGAGTTCGCGCACGCGCGCTTCGAGCGCCTGTTGCAGCGCGAGCAGAGCGCCTCTCCGGTCCACATCCGCCAGCATCCCGACGGTGCCTTCATCGGCGCAAGGGGACCCCACGAACACGGTGCGCGGACGCACCAGCGACGGGAACACCCGGCCGAGCAACTCGATGACGGGCAGCAGGCCGGGCGGCGCCACCAGGGCCACCGGAAAGTCCATCACGAAAGCCGGCGCCACGCCGACCGCAACGCCGTCCCGGCGGATCACGCCGTAAAAGAACGAAAACTGGCCGTCGAGCCCGCATTGCTCGAGCGCGCGGTACCACCAGCGCCCCTCGATCGGCGGGGCAAAGCATGCGTCCCACAGCGCAGGCGCGATTTGCGCTTCGGAGTCCACGAACTGCACCGAGAAGGCGGACGCGGTCACGCGCGCGCAGCCAGCAGGGACACGCCGACGATGATCAGTGCGATGCCCGTCCAGCGGGTTCGCGTAACCGGTTCGCGCAACAACCGCTGGGAAAGGACAGCGATGACGACAAAGCCGATGCTGCCCATCGGAAAGGCGGTGCTGACCTCGATGAAGCGCAACGCGCCGGTATAGATCAGTGCCTGAAGGATGAAAAGCACCACGCCGGCGCCGACCCACATTCCCCTGCGCTCGGGCGCCAGCGCCGACATCTTGAGGAAAACCTGCGCGACGCCTTCGATGATCGCGCACAGGATGACCAGCAGTACACCGATCGCGGCGCCGGTCATCGCCGGATAGCGCCTGCGGCGCCGCTGTCGTGAGCCGTGCGGCTGATGAACCATACGCCGGCGAGCACGCATCCGATGCCGAACACTTTCAGCGCGTCGAAGCTCTCGCCGAGATAAAGCACCGACAGTACGAAAACCGAGATGAAGCTCAGCGATGTGATCGGCTGGGAGTAGCTGAGGTCGGAGCCTTCGAGCACGCGCAGCCAATTGATCAGCTGCCATCCCAGCAGGGTCGCCACGAGCAGAAACAACGGCTGGTGCAATGCCGCCTCGGCCGCCGCCGGGATCGGCGACGGGCTGGGCAGCTCGGAGACGCCCAGCTTCCACAGAATATGCACGGCCGTATCGAGCACGACGGCGAGCGCCAGCCTGAAGACAAGCCCTGCGGGCGGGGAGCTGCCTAGCATCACGCGACTTGCATGTTCCTGACGGGAAGACACGCAGGATGCCATGTAAAATGTGATCCATGAACACCCTTCAATCCGTGCAGCGGCTGCTCGCCAGGGAACTCGAACTCGATCCCGCGTCGCTCGACCCCGCCCGGCCGCTTGAAGAACTCGGCATCGATTCGCTGACCGTCATGGAGTGCCTGTTCAAGATCGAGGACGAATTCAAGATCAGCATCTCGAATTCGAGCGCCGCCGTGCGCACGGTGCAGGATATCGCCGACATGGTCGACCAGTTGATTGTGGCGAAGGCAACCGAGGCGTCTTGAGAAGAGTCCTCGTCACCGGCATCGGGGTCATTTGCCCCGTCGGCGGCAACCGGGACGAGTTTTTCGCCAATCTTCTGGCAGGCAAATCGGGCATCCGGCGGCTGTCTCTGGAGTTCGCGTCGCGTCTTGCGATCCGCATCGGCGGTGAAGTCGAGTTCGATCCCGCCGCGCATTTCGCCAGGCCCAAGCTCGCTTTGCTCGACCGCTTCAGCCAGTTCGCACTGGTGGCGGCCGGACAGGCGATTAGCGATGCCGGCATCGGCGACGACGATACGCGTAAGGACCGGGCGGGCGTCTATCTCGGCACCGGCCTCGGTGGCGCGCGCACGATGGAGGCCGGCTACGCCGATATCTTCCTCGAGGCGAAGGATCGCGTGTCGCCATACACCGTCGTGCGCGGCATGAACAACGCGGCGGCTGCGCATGTGTCGATCGATTTCGGCTTGCGCGGACCGAACCTCACGTTTTCCACGGCCTGCTCGTCGTCCGCAGTTGCGATCGGCGAAGCCTGCCGCGCGATCAGGCACGGATATGTGGATCTCGCCGTCGCCGGTGGGGCCGAAGCGCTGCTGACCCTCGGAGTGATGCGCGCCTGGGAAGCCCTGCGAACGCTCGCAGCGGAGGACCCCGAAGACCCGGCGGCCTCGTGCCGTCCGTTTTCGCTCGACCGGAGCGGGCTGGTGCTTGGGGAAGGGGCCGGCGTCGTGGTGCTCGAGACGGCTGAGCACGCCCGCGCGCGTGGCGCGAAAGCGTATGCGGAGCTTGCCGGCTACGGCTCCACGAGCGACGCAGACCACCTGACCAGGCCTTCGCAAAGGGGTCAGGCGGCGGCGATGCGGCTTGCATTGGCGGACGCTCGACTCGCCGCCGGCGACATCGGATACGTCAATGCGCACGGTACCGCGACGCTGGCCGGTGACCGGATCGAGGTGGCGGCGATCAAGGACGTGTTCGGGGCGCACGCGCGGCGCCTTGCGGTGAGTTCCACCAAGTCTATGCATGGGCACCTGATGGGCGCGACCGGGGCGGTCGAGTTCATCGCATCGGTGCTTGCGCTCTACCACGGCGCGCTGCCCCCTACCGCGAACCTGCGCGTGCCCGATCCGGAGTGCGACCTGGATTTCGTTCCGGAGACGGGCAGGCGCGGCGTCGAGCTGTGCGCGGTCATGTCGAATTCGTTTGCGTTCGGCGGCTCTAACGCGGTGCTGATTGCGAGTAAACTTTCGTGAAAGGACAACCCCCATGGACCAAAGCGAAAAACTGCTGCATCTGAAGCCTGCCGCAATGGACGGCGAGGAATGGCAACTGCGGCTGGAGCTCGCCGCCTGCTACCGCCTGTTCGACTGGATGGGCTGGACCGAACTCATCTACAACCACATCACGATGCGCGTTCCGGGGCCGGAGCGGCATTACCTGATCAACCCCTACGGCCTCTGGTACACCGAGATCACCGCATCGAACCTGGTGAAAGTCAATCTGGCCGGGGAAGCCGTGGATGGCTCGAA
Source organism: Burkholderiales bacterium (assembly GCA_017880775.1). GTDB lineage: Bacteria > Pseudomonadota > Gammaproteobacteria > Burkholderiales > SG8-39 > JADGRQ01. The sequence goes on from JADGRQ010000012.1 coordinate 43,389, forward strand.
GTATCCGGTCAACAAGGCCGGCTTCGTGATCCACAGCGCGATCCACGCCGCGCGCGACGATGCGCACTGCATCATCCATACGCACACCACTGCGGGCGCCGCCGTCTCATGCAAGAAAGACGGCCTGCGCTACGACAATTTCTACAGCGCCATTCTCTACGGCGAAGTCGCGTACCACGATTTCCAAGGCATCACTACCGATTTGGCCGAGCAGCCGCACCTGGTCAGGAGCCTCGGCGCGAAACCGGTCCTGATCCTGCGCAATCACGGGCTGCTGGTCGCCTGCCCGAGCGTGCCCGAGGCCTTCTCGACCTACTGGACGCTGCAGCGCGCGTGCGAGATCCAGGTGATGAGCGACTCGATGCGCGGCGACAACCAGCCGATCAACCAAACGGTGCTCGATGCAACCCCGGCGCGTGCCGCCGCGTTCCGCTCGGGACCCCGTCCCGGCGGCCTGGCGTTCGACGGCGCGCTGCGCCGGGCGGGCATTCGTTACGAAGATCTCGTTTGAAGGAACCCTCCATGGACAAGCGAACCCAGAAGGAACGTTATGACGCCGGACTCAAGACCCGGCGCGAAGTGCTCGGCGCAGAGTACGTGGACAAGTCGATCGCGGCGCAGGACGACTTCAATCGTCCGTTCCAGGAGTTGCTCAACACCTATTGCTGGAACGACATCTGGAACCGGCCGGGGCTGTCACGCAAGACGCGCTCGATGCTCAATCTGGCAATGCTGACTGCGCTCAACCGCGGCCCTGAACTGCGCCTGCACGTCACCGGCGCACTCAACAACGGCCTCACCAAGGAAGAGATCCGCGAGGTGTTCCTGCAGACCGCGATCTACTGCGGCGTGCCTGCCTCGGTGGAAGCGTTCCGCGTCGCCCGCGAGGTGTTCAAGGAGCGCGGCGTCTGAAGATCGCATTCATCGGCCTCGGCCTGATGGGCCGGCTGATGAGCGCGCGCCGGGCGACGGCGAATTGAAACCGCTTGAGGACGGCCCCGGCAGCTACGTCATGCTGCGGCTGGGGAAGCTTGCGGCGAATGTTCGCAGAAGACAGATTTGCATCTGATGCGTGATGCAGTATCATTGCCCGGTGCGCACCACGCTCGACATCGAAGAAGACGTACTGTTCGCGGCTAAGGATCTGGCGCGGCGGGAAAAGAAGACGGCCGGCCAAGTCATTTCCGAGTTGGCTCGCAAGGGGCTGACGGGTGCGGCGGCATTGACAGCGGGTGAACCGAAAGCGATTTACGGCTTCCGGCCATTTCCCAAGGAAGGGCGGATCGTCAGCAACGAGCTGATCAACAAGCTGCGTGAAGACGGCGAGTACTAGGAGGAAGGCGCCGGATGCGTGCGCTGCTCGACGTCAACGTTTTGATCGCGCTGCTCGACCAGGCGCACCCGCACCACGAAACGGCATTGTCCTGGTTGAAGGCCAACATCAAGCACGGATGGGCGTCCTGCCCGATCACCCAGAACGGGTGCATCCGCATCATGTCGCAGGCGTCCTATCCCGGCGCGCGGCCCGCAGCCCAGATCATCGAGCGGTTGCGCGGCGGGCGTGACCATTCCGCCCACTTGTTCTGGTCCGACGACGCCTCCATCGTTGACTCGCAAGTCGTGGACGGCTCGCGCGTGCACAGCGCGCGGCAGATTACCGACACCTACTTGCTGGCATTGGCGCTCAAACACAACGGGCGCCTGGTGACGTTCGATTCCGGCATCGCGCTTTCCGCGGTGAAGGGCGCTACTCGCAGACATCTGGTAACGCTGGTTTGAGTGATCGGCCTTACGCGAACGGATAGGAATCCGAATGGCTGGATTCGGACAGAAGCGGTGATTCGCCGACCTGTCATTCCGATGAAGCTTCACGTGGAAACGCTCGAGGACGGCGACGGCCCGTACTGTCTCCTTGTGCATGGTTTTCTCTCCAGCCGCGCCCAGTGGCGCCCCAACCTCGAGGCGCTCAAGGCGGTATGCAGGCCCGTCATGGTCGAGCTTTGGGGACACGGCCGATCGCCCGCTCCGCGCGACGCCGATTCCTACCGCGTGGAGCGCTACCTCGCCATGTTCGAAGACATCCGGCGCTCTCTGGGCGCGCGGCAGTGGTTCGTCTGCGGACAGAGCTTTGGAGCGGGGCTCACGCTGCGCTACGCGCTTCAGCACCCCGAGGCCGTGCTGGCCCAGGTCTTCACCAACACGATGGCCGCGCTGTCGCTGCCCGAAGAACGGGCGCGCGCGGTGCGCACGCGCGTTCGGGCCGACGACATCGAGCGGACGGGACTCGAGGCGGTGCGAACACTGCCGTTCCACCCGCGCTTCGCCCGGCGCTTTCCGCCCGACATCCATCAAGAAATCCTCGCCGATGCGGATCGCATCGACCCCGTGGCTGTCGCCAGCGCCTTGCGCTTGACCAGTCCGTTTTTGTCCGTCGTAGCTTCCTTCGGCGAGACCCGCGTACCAACCCTGCTCGTGAATGGGCTGCGTGAAACGCGCTTTCAGCCGATGCGCGACCGCGCCAAGAAACTGTTGCCTGCGCTCGAGACTGCCGATCTCGACGCCGGGCATTCGGTCAACGTCGAGGTCGCTGAGAAATTCAATGCCACGGTCGTCGATTTTCTGCGGCGTCATCAGCCGGCGCAGTCGGATTTCAATGTCGGGCCCGCGACGAGCGGCTAGTTCGAACGGATTTTTCCGGATTTCTTAGTGGAGTCTCTGACGGTGGAGAGTTATCGACGGGGCCACATCGGTCGAGGCATTGCGTTCCGCGCGCGAAGTGTTGAAGGAGCGCGGCGTCTGAAAATTGCTTTTTTCGGGCTCGGCCGGATGGGCGCGTTGATGGCGGCGCGCCTCGTGCAGGCCGGTTTCGCACTCAGGACGTTCGACAAGAACGGGTCGGGCACCCACCCGACACCGCGCCAAGCAGCAGAGGGCGCGGACATCCTGATCACAATGCTGCCGGACGGAAAGGTCGTCGGCAGAGTCGTACGCGCCGCCCTCCCCGCCTTGCGGCGCGGGAGCCTGGTCATCGACATGAGTTCCTCGGATCCGGCGGATACCCGTGCGCTCGGCGCCGAGCTTCGCCGGCACGGAGTGTCGCTGATCGACGCTCCCGTGTCGGGTGCAAAAGCCAAGGCGAAGGACGGCACGCTGGCGATCATGGTGGGGGGCGATGCGGCGGCGCTGAAGCGCGCGCGGCCGGTGCTCTCGAAACTCGGGACGGAGATCTTCCACACCGGGAAACTCGGCACCGGGCACGCGACCAAGGCGCTCAACAACTACCTCGGCGCGGCCGGAACCATCGCCGGCTTCGAGGCGCTGCTGGTGGGAAAGAAATTCGGCCTCGATCCGCGGGTGCTGGTGGACGTGATCAATGCCTCGACCGGGAAAAACAGTACCACCGAGCGCAAGATTCCGCAGCAGATATTCACCGGCGCGTTCGCCTCCGGCTTCCAGCTCGCACTGATGAAGAAGGATGTGGGCATTGCCAACGCCATCGCACGCAAGGCCGGGATCGAGACGCCTTACCTAAGGAACACGCTGAAGATCTGGCGCGCTGCCGAGCGACGACTCGCGGCCGGCGCCGATCACACGGAACTCTACAAGTACCTGGCTTCCCTCACGCGGTCGAGGGCCTCGCGTCGCGCTTGATCGGCCTGGGTATCGGGGCCTTCTTGTCTGACGCGCGCGCGAGGAAGTATCGATGCACGTCCTGCGCCCGATAAGAAACGCCAGTGCGCTGGTACTCCGCAAGGGACAGTCGGGCCTCCGCATAGAACGCCCGCCGCTTGCTGGACCCTTTGCCTGCGCCTCGATTGCCTCGACCATCCACGCATTCGGCGACTTGCCAGCGTCATCGGCGAGCCGCGCAACCTGTTCTTAAGCGCTCCGCGCAACTTGAGTGTCGTGGAAACAGCCATCAGATTTCGAGACACTGTTACGCCGCCGCGCGCTCGGACGTCGCGAACATCCGCTCCATCTCCCGCCGCACACGCACCGCAAGCAGCGATTCATCGCAGGCCACGTCCGCCCAGCGCAGCGACTGCCCGGCGGCGATCGGCTTGAGCAGCTTCACGTTGTGCGCAAGTCCCAATGGCAAGCCGCCGTACGCGAGCGACTTCTCCGCGGGAAACAGCTTCCCCCAGACCGTGTAGCCGCCCTCCCCGTCGAGGATCTCGCCCGGTTTCAGATCGCGCTTCGCGGTCGCGATGACGTCGGCGCGAAAGCCGGTGGCGCAGCCGGTCGGCTCGCGGCGCAATCCCACTGAAGCCACCGAAATGCCGACTTCCAGCCCGATCAGGTGCCAGCGCTTGTACAGGCAGGCGTAGCGCCCCGAAGGATCGGTGCGCACCATGTACTCCTTGAAGCAGTTGCGGATGTACTCCGTCTCGCCCTCGAACACGACGAACACGCCGAAGCGGATGTCGTAGGGGATCGCGCGGCCGTCCTTCTCGAGCGAGGAGACGACCTCGACCTGACCTTTCCGGTGCAGCACGCCGCCCTCGCTGATCGGCCGGCAGACAAATGGAATATCGTCGACCGACGCGGGCGGATACGTGAGCCCGTCCGGGGGTGCCACCAGCCCGGTGGCATTGCATACCGCCGTGCACTCGATCGAAGGCTTGGAGCCGTCGAGGAAGGAATTGAACATCTTCGGATTGAGGCCGCCGGTTTTCGCCTGCTCCGGCGTCAGGCCATAGTGGCCCCAGACCGTCTCGGGCGTGGATTGCGCAAAATGCGGCAGCCACTTGTGCCCGCGTCCGGCGGCGACCACCGGAAACCCAGCGGCGCGCGCCCAGTCCACGAGATCGCAGATCAGCGCTGGCTGGTCACCGTACGCGAGGCTGTAGACGACCCCGGCCTCGGCGGCCTTCTTCGCAAGCAGCGGTCCGCACAGTGCATCGCCTTCCACCGTCACCATCACGACGTGCTTGCCGTGGAGGAATGCGCCGAGCACGTGCTCGATCGCGGCGACCGGATTGCCGGTTGCCTCGATGATGATCTCGATCTCCGGGTGCGCCACCAGCGCCTGCCAGTCGTCACCCAGATGCGTGCGCCCGTCCTTCAGCGCCGCATCGAGCGATGCCGCCCCGTAAGTTGGCTGCTGCCAGCCCACTCGCTCAAGATTTGCCTTCGCGTTGGCCGGCGACAGATCGACGATGCCGACCAGATGGATCCCGGGAGCGCGCGGCACCTGCGCGAGGTACATTGCGGCGAACTTGCCCGCGCCGATCAGTCCGATGCGCAGCGGCCTGCCCTGTGCCTCACGCTGCTGCAGCAGCCTGTGAAGATTCACGTCAGGCCGCCCTGAGGATGCCCTGCAGCTCTTCGGCCGGCGTGCCGTCCTTCCACGGCAGTGGCACGTCGTAGCGCTTCAGCAGGCAGTCGTCGGGCAGGCATTGAATCGGCGCGAAATCGCGGTGCGCGATGTAGCCGGGGCGCTTGAAGCGCCGGATATGGTTCGACACCGCGCACAGCGACAGGTAGACGCTGACGCGGTTCCAGGGCGATAGGTTCGAGGTCGAGGCGTGCACCAGGCAGCCGTGGAACAGGATCATCGAGCCCGCCGGTCCCTTCGGCGCTACGATGCCGCCGCGCTCCACCAGCTTGCGGATGGTCTCGTGGCTGATGGTCCACAGCGGATAGCTGGTGGTCGAGGTGTCGTGCTCGGCCTGCAGCACGCCCAGCTTGTGGCTGCCCGGAATGAACATCAGCGGCCCGTTGAACTCGTTCACCTCGTCGAGGAAGATCGCGATGTTCATCGCGCGCGCCTCAGGCATCTGGTCGTCGTTGCGCCAGGTGCCGTAGTCCTGGTGCCACTGCCAGACGTCGCCGTCGAACGCCATCTTGCCGTTGATCTTGAACTGGTGCATGTAGACGTCTTCGGCGAAGATCTGCCGCACCGGCTCGACCATGCGCGGATGGCGCGCGAGCCTGGCGAACGGCTCGCTGTACATGTGCGCGGCGAAATTCGTGCGCACCACGTCGCCAGTCCTCTCGCGCACGTTCTCGGGGCGGCGCTGAGCGTAGAGCGCGGGCACCTCGTCGGTCAAAACCTTCATCTCCGTACGGCTGAACAGCGACGGGAAGAACAGGTAGCCGTCGCGCTCGAATTGCGCGAGCTGTTCGGGGGTCAGGTTCATTGCGTCTCCTTCTTTGCCGGCTCCACCAGCTGGAAGAATACTTCGTCACCGCGAATCATGCCCAGCTCGTAGCGCGCACGCTCCTCCAATGAATCGAGGCCCTGTTTGAGGTCGCGCACGTCGGCTGCAAGCGCTTCGTTGCGCTGCACCAGCCGCTCGTTGGACGCGCGCTGCGCCGCCACCTTGCGGTCGGTATCCCAGACGCGCAGCCAGCCGCCCTTGCCGAGCCACAGCGGATACTGGATCAGCGCGATCAACGACGCGAACACGACAGCGAGGAACTTCACGGTCGCGGACCCGCTGACCGGCTCACTTCAGCCGGGAGAACGCGCCGCGCCCCGGATAGCTGGCGGTGTCGCCGAGGTCTTCCTCGATGCGCAGCAGCTGGTTGTACTTCGCGACGCGGTCCGAGCGTGAAACGGACCCGGTCTTGATCTGCATGGCGTTGCAGCCCACCGCGATGTCCGCAATGGTAGTGTCCTCGGTCTCGCCGGAACGGTGCGAGATCACGGTGGCGTATCCCGAGCGCTTGGCCAGTTCGACGGCGGCGAAGGTCTCCGTCAGCGTTCCGATCTGATTGACCTTGATGAGGATGGCGTTGGCGACCCCCTGTTGCACGCCTTCGCGCAACAGCCGCGTGTTGGTGACGAACACGTCGTCGCCGACCAGCTGCAGCTTCTTGCCGAGCCGGCCGGTGAGCAGCTTCCAGCCCTCCCAGTCGTTCTCCGCCATGCCGTCCTCGATCGAGACGATCGGGTAGCGATCGGCCCATGCCGCGAGCATGTCGCAGAATTCCCCGGCGCTGAGCGTCAGGCGCTCACCCGCGAGCACATAACGCCCGTCCTTGTAGAACTCCGACGCCGCGCAATCGAGCGCCAGCATCACATCCTGCCCGGCGGCATAGCCCGCCTCGTCGACCGCCTGGAGGATCAGTTCGATCGCCGCCGCATGCGTCTCGAGGCTGGGCGCGAAGCCGCCCTCGTCGCCCACCGAGGTCGACAGGCCCTTCCCGCCGAGCAGCTTCTTCAGTGCGTGGAAAACCTCGGCGGCGCAGCGCAGTGCATCGCGAAAGGTGGCCGCGCCGACCGGCACGATCATGAATTCCTGCAAGTCGAGCGAATTGTTGGCGTGCGCGCCGCCGTTGATCACGTTGATCATCGGCACCGGCATCTGCATCTGCCCGGAACCGCCGAAGTAGCGGTACAGCGGCAGCCCGGATTCTTCCGCGGCCGCCTTGGCGACCGCCATCGACACCGCGAGCAGCCCATTCGCGCCGAGCCGGGACTTGTTCTCCGTGCCGTCGAGCTCGATCAGGGTCTTGTCGATGAAGCTCTGCTCGGAGGCATCGAGGCCGACAATGGCCTCTGAAACCTCCGTGTTGACGTTCTCGACTGCGCGCAGCACGCCCTTGCCGCCGTAGCGCTGCGCGTCGGCGTCGCGCAGCTCGATTGCCTCGCGGCTGCCGGTGGACGCGCCCGAGGGCACTGCCGCCCGTCCCATGACCCCGGACTCAAGCAGCACGTCGGCTTCGACGGTCGGATTCCCGCGCGAATCGAGGATCTCGCGCGCCACTACATCGACGATGGAACTCATGTCACTTTCCTCATTGTTCTTGTCCGCTCCTAGGCGGCCATTGCCGTCACTCGATTCTCCGCGAACTCGCGCCGCTTCACGAGCCGGTCGAGCTCGACCAGCGTTTCGATCAACTCGCGCATCATTGCAAGCGGCCAGGAGTTCGGGCCGTCGCACAGCGCTTCGTCGGGTTTCGGGTGAGTTTCCATGAACACGCCGGCGACGCCGGCGGCAACCGCGGCGCGCGCGAGCACCGGGATGAACTCCCGCTGGCCGCCGCTCGTGCTGCCCTGCCCGCCCGGCAGCTGCACCGAGTGCGTCGCGTCGAACACCACCGGACAGCCGGTGTCGCGCATGATCGCGAGCCCGCGCATGTCGGCGACGAGGTTGTTGTAGCCGAAGCTGAAGCCGCGCTCGCATACCATGATCTGCTGGTTGCCGGTGCCCTTCGCCTTCTCGACCACGTTCTTCATCTCCCACGGCGAGAGGAACTGACCTTTCTTGATGTTGACCGGCCTGCCCTGGCTCGCCGCGCACCGGATGAAATTGGTCTGCCGGCACAGCAACGCCGGCGTCTGCAGCACATCGACGACCGCAGCCACCTCGCCGAGCGGCGTGTCCTCATGCACGTCGGTGAGCACCGGCACGCCGATCCGGTCGCGGACCGTCTCGAGAATGCGCAGTCCCGCTTCCATTCCCGGACCGCGGTAGCTCGATCCGGAGGTACGGTTCGCCTTGTCGAACGAACCCTTGAAAACGTACGGCATCCCGAGCGCCTGCGTCACTTCCTTGAGGTGACCTGCGACGTCGACGCACAACTGCTCGCTCTCGAGCGTGTCGGGCCCGGCAATGAGAAACAGCGGCCGATCCAGGCCGACCTCCGATCCGCACAGAATCATGCTGCGACGACCGAAAGCGCTCCGCCGGAAGATGTGCGCATGCGAAGCGCACGGTGCCTGACCGCTGCATTGACGAACGAACTGAACAGCGGATGCCCGGTGCGCGGCGTCGAAGTGAATTCCGGATGAAACTGGCAGCCGACGAACCACGGATGCTCGGGCAGCTCCATCATTTCCGGCAGATTCTCCGTCGGCGTGCGGGCAGCAATCCGGTAGCCCTTCGCTTCGAGCTGCGGCGCGTAGACGTTGTTCACTTCGTAGCGGTGGCGATGCCGCTCGTTCACTTCTGCGCCGTAAATCTTCGCGGCCAGCGAGCCGGGCTCGACCGGACAGCGCTGTGCGCCGAGCCGCATCGTGCCTCCGAGATCGGAGGTCTCGGTCCGGCGTTCAATGCGGCCGGTGCGGTCCTGCCACTCGGTGATCAGTGCGACCACGGGATGCGGCGTGTCGGGATCGAATTCCGTGCTGTTGGCGCCGGCCAGCCCGCACACGTTGCGTGCGAACTCGATGGTCGCCAGCTGCATGCCGAGGCAGATGCCCAGGTACGGCACCCCGTTCTCGCGCGCGAACCGGATCGCGCGGATCTTTCCCTCGGTGCCGCGCTTGCCGAAACCGCCCGGCACGAGTATCGCATCCATTTTTTCAAGTGCGCCCATGCCGTCGCGCTCGATCTCCTCCGCGTCGACGTAGTGGATGTTGACCTTCGAGCGCGTATGGATCCCCGCATGCGTGAGCGCCTCGTTGAGCGACTTGTACGAGTCCGCGAGGTCCACGTACTTGCCGACGAACGCGATGTCGGTTTCGTTCTCCGGATGCTCGAGCGCGTCGACCAGCTTGCGCCACGCCGAAAGGTCCGCGGCGCGGGCGAGGATGACCAGCTTGTGGCAGACGATCTCGTCGAGCATCTGCTCGTGCAGCATCATCGGGATCTTGTAGATCGAGTCGACGTCCCAGGCCGAAATCACCGCTTCCTTCTGCACGTTGCAGAACAGCGCGATCTTGCGCCGTTCCTCCTCTGGCAGGGGCCGGTCCGCTCGGCACAGAACGACGTCCGCCTGGATGCCGATCTCGCGCAGCTCCTTGACCGAGTGCTGGGTGGGCTTGGTCTTGATTTCGCCCGCCGAAGCAATGTAGGGCACCAGCGTAAGATGGATGTAGAAGACGCTCGTGCGTCCGAGCTCGAGGCCCATCTGCCGGATCGCCTCGAGAAACGGCAGCGACTCGATGTCGCCGACGGTACCGCCCACCTCGACGATCGCGACGTCGGCATCGCCTGCGCCCCGCCTGATGCAGGCCTTGATTTCGTCGGTGATGTGCGGGATGACCTGCACGGTGCCGCCGAGATAGTCGCCGCGGCGCTCCTTCTTGATGACGCTCTCGTAGATCTGGCCGGTGGTGAAGTTGTTCTGCCGGTGCATCTTCGAGGACTGGAAACGCTCGTAATGCCCCAGGTCAAGGTCGGTCTCGGCGCCGTCCTCGGTGACGAACACCTCGCCGTGCTGGAACGGGCTCATCGTGCCCGGGTCGACGTTGATGTACGGGTCGAGCTTGATGTTGGTGACACGGATGCCGCGCGATTCGAGGATGGCGGCGAGTGAAGCGGCGGCGATGCCTTTCCCCAGGGAGGAAACCACACCACCGGTTACGAAGACATACTTGGTCATCACCGATCGCAGTGCAGGGATGGAGAAGTCTACAGGAACTCGGGGGATGCCACAAATCCTCAGCCCTGCATCTGCTGCACCGCCTTCACCGCCTCGGCGCGAATCTCCTCCGTCAGCTGCGCCTTGTACCGCGAGAACTCGGGCGAGGTCTTCATGGTGTAGTGCCGGGGGTGCGGCAGCTCGATGCGCGCATCGCACTTGATCCGCCCCGGGCGCGCCGACATCACCGCCACGCGATTGGCCATGAAGATCGACTCGTCGATGTCGTGTGTGACAAACAGCACAGTCTTGCGGTCGGCTTCCCAGATGCCGAGCAGCAGTTCCTGCATCAGCGCCCGGGTCTGGTTGTCGAGCGCGCCGAACGGCTCGTCGAGCAGCAGGATCTTCGGATCGTTGGCGAGCGCGCGCGCCAGCGCGGTGCGTTGCTGCATGCCCCCGGAGAGCATCTTGGGGTAGTGGTTCTCGAATCCCCTCAGGCCGACCTTTTCGATGTAGGAGGCAGCAATCCCCGTCTGTCCCGCCTCCGGCATGCCCTTCTCGCGCAGCCCGAAACAGATGTTCTCGCGTACCGTGAGCCACGGAAACAGCGTGTAGGACTGGAACACCATGCCGCGATCCGGGCCGGGGCGCAGCACCGGCTGGCCATCGAGCAGCACCCGGCCGGTGGACGGCTGATCGAGCGCGGCGACGATCCTCAGCAGCGTGGACTTGCCGCAGCCCGACGGACCGAGGATGGTGATGAAATCGTTATCCTCGACGATCAGATCGGTCTTCTCCAGCGCCTGGGTAGGCGGCCCGCCCCGCACTCCCGCGAAGACGCGCGATACGCTTTCGATCTGCAGCTTCGACACTTCAGAATGCTCAGGGATACAGCTTCTGGTTCACCCATTTGAACATGAAATCGGACGCGAGGCCGATCACGCCGATGGTGAAAATGCCGAAGATCATCATCCCTGTGTCGAGCAGCCGCTGGCTGTCCATGATCATGTAGCCGATGCCCGACGAAGCGCCGACCAGTTCCGCGACGATCACGTAAGTCCAGGACCAGCCGAGGACCAGGCGCAGGGTCTCGGCGATCTGCGGCGCCGCGCCCGGCAGCATCACGCGTTTCACGATTCCCGAAGCGTCGGCGCCGAGCGTATACGCGGCCTCGACCAGCTCGCGCCGCGTGCCGCCGACGATCATCGCCACCATCAGCACCACCTGGAACACCGAACCGATGAAGATCACGGACAGCTTCTGCGCTTCCCCCACACCCGCCCACAGGATCAGCAAAGGAATGAAGGCCGACGCCGGCAGGTAGCGGGCGAACGAGATGAAGGGCTCGAAGAACGCCTCGATCGACTTGAACGCACCCATCGCGACACCCAGCGGGACCGCGACGACTGCCGCCAGGATGAATCCGCCAAATACCCGGAAGACGGTGATCCCGACGTCTTCGATGAAATTGAACTCGGTGAACAGGCTCCAGCCGATGCTGAGCGTGTACCACGGGTCCTTGAGGAACAGCGGATCGATGATCCCGCCAAAGGTCACCAGCGCCCACGCGGCGAAGAACAGCACGAAGAAAATCGTGCCGAGAAGAACCCTGGTGCCGCGCGGTACCGGTTTGAGAGGCTCGAACAATCGGCGCCTACTGAAAGCGCAGGTCGATCATCTCCTTCGCCGACGGCTCCTTCTGGATCACGCGGTTGAACTTGAGCACCTTCAATGCGAACTCGGTGAACGCCTGGTGCTCTTTCGCGTAGTAGGCCTTCTTCGCATTGCGATCCTGCCAGGTGATGAACGACGCCGACTTGGCGAACGCGTCGCCGGCCTGCTTCACCGTGCTGCCCATCATCTCGTAGGATTTGGCCGGCTCGCGCTTGATCATCTCGAGCGCCTCGAAGAAGCTGTCCACCGTCGCCTTGACGATGTTCGGGTTTTTTGCAATGAAGTCCTTGCGGAACACCAGCACGTCGATCACGACCGGGTAATCCTTGCTGGTGACGAGGATCTTGCCCGCGTCCGGCTTCGCACGTACGGTCGAGAGATACGGCTCGTAGGTCACCGCGGCGTCGTGCGAGCCGGTGACGAACGACTGCGCCGCAGGTTGCGCACCCATCGTCACGCGGATCACGTCGTGGATCGTCAAGCCGTTCTTCTCGAGGATGTAGGAAAGCATGAAGTGCTGCACCGTGCCCGGGCCGTCCACCGCCACCGTCTTGCCCTTGAGGTCCTTGATGCTGTTCAGGTTGTTGCGCACCACGAGCCCGTCGCCGCCGTTGGACTTGTCGATCAGCGCCACCTGCACCGTCGGAATGCCCGCCGAGGTCCAGACGATGTGCTGGTCGACCGTGGTGGCCGCCGCGTTGAGCGCGCCTGCGGCGAGCGCCGCCGAGCGCTGCACCGGCGGGATGAAGCGGATCTCCATGTCGACGCCGTTCTTCTTGAAGATGCCGGCCAGTTCGGCGAGCTTGAGCGGCTGGAAGCCGGTCCACCCGCTCATACCGAGAACCACTTTCTCCTGCGCATGGGCCGCAAACGCAAGGCCGGCGGCAAGAATCAGGACCAGGAGTCTCATGGAACGCTCCAATGTTGAAGACGGCCAATTGTATCGCTGAAGCGGACGACCGTATCCATGCGCTCGCCGATGCCGCCGCCGGGCTATCGCTGAAGCTGCGGCGGAATCCAGTTGCGGCCGGGGACGGCCGCGAGGAGTTCGCGCGTGTAGGCGTGCTGCGGATCGGCGAATACGTCGATGGTCGGTCCGAATTCGACGATCTCGCCGTGATGCATCACCGCGATCTCGTCGCACACCTGCGCAGCGACGCGCAGGTCATGCGTGATGAACAGCATCGTCAGCTCGAGCCGATCGCGGATGTCGGCGAGCAACTGCAGCACTTGCGCCTGCACCGACACGTCGAGCGCCGACACCGGCTCGTCGGCGACCAGCAGGTCGGGCTTGAGCGCGAGCGCGCGCGCGATGCCTATGCGCTGGCGCTGCCCGCCGGAGAATTCGTGCGGAAAACGATCCGCGGCGGCGGGGTCGAGGCGCACCAGCTGAAGAAGTTCGCGCGCGATCGCCAGCGCCTCGGACGCCGCGACGCCGTGCGTGATGGGACCCTGGGCGATCAGCTGCACCACGGTCAGTCGCGGGTTGAGCGAGCCGAACGGATCCTGGAACACCATCTGGATGTGCTTGCGGTGCGGGCGCAGCTGGCGGCGGGACAGGGCGCTCAGGTCGACACCGCCGAGGCGGACGGTGCCCGCATCAGGCTCGATCAGCCGGATGATGCAGCGCGCGAGCGTCGACTTGCCCGACCCGGATTCCCCGACCAGGCCCAAAGTGTGGCCGCGCCGCACCGCCAGGTCGACGGATTTCACCGCGTGGACGCGCCGGTCGCCGCGAGCGAACCATGCGGCGCCCGTGCCGAAGGTCTTCATCACGCCGCTGACTTCGAGCAGCACCGGTGCAGCTTCCATCTCGCGCCGCGGGCGCGGGGTGAGCGCCGGCACCGCCGCGATCAGCGATTTGGTGTAGTCGTGCCGCGGCGCATTGAGGACCTGCGCGGCGGCGCCGAGTTCGACGAGGATGCCGTGCTGCATGACGGCGACGTGGTCGGCAATCTCCGCGACGACGCCGAAATCGTGCGTGATGAAGAGCACGCCGGTCTGGTGTTTGCGTTGCAGCTCCTTGATCAGCGCCAGGATCTGCGCCTGAGTCGTGACGTCGAGTGCGGTGGTCGGCTCATCTGCGATGAGGATCGCCGGCTCCAGGATCAGCGCCATCGCGATCATCGCGCGCTGGCGCTGCCCGCCGGAGAGCTCGTGCGGATATGCGCGCATGATCCGCTGCGGGTCTGCGAGCCGCACCTCCTCGAGCAGCGCCAGGATCCGGGCGCGTCGCTGCCGGCGAGTGAGCGCGAGATGAATCTCGACCATCTCCTCGATCTGCCGGCCGATCGTCATGAGCGGGTTCAGGGCGGTCATCGGCTCCTGGAAGATCATCGCGATCCGTGCGCCGCGAATCGCGCGCATGCGCTCGGGCCCGGCGCGCAGCAGATCCTCGCCCTCGAAGAGCACGCGCCCGCCGGTCACGCGCACATGCGGCGCGGGCAGCAGGCCCATGATCGCGCGCGCCAGCACCGACTTGCCGGAACCCGACTCGCCGACCACGCAGACGATCTCGTTGCGACGCAGCTCGAGCGAGAGCTCGCTCACCGCGCGCTCGCGATCGGCCCAGACCGGCAGCGCGACACTCAAGCCGTGAAGCGCCAGCAGCGCGGGCTCGCTCATAGCGTTCGCAGCCGCGGGTTGAGGGCATCGTTGACTCCCTCGCCGACGAGGTTGATGCTCAGTACCGTGAGCAGTATCGCGATTCCGGGGATCGCGCAAAGCCACCACGCGTCACGCAGGAAGCTGCGGCCGGCTCCGATCATGAAGCCCCAGCTCATGGCGTTCGAATCGCCGAGGCCGAGGAAGGCGAGCGCCGCCTCGATCAGGATCGCCGTCGCCACCATCAGCGAGCCTGCGACAATGATGGGCGAGAGCACGTTGGGCAGGATCTGGCGGAAGATGATCGCCAGGTCTGTCATGCCCAGGCAGATCGCAGCCTGCACGAATTCGCGTTCGCGCATCGCCATGAACTCGCCGCGCACCAGGCGCGCAATCGGCGGCCAGCTGATTACGGCGATGGCGACGATGATGCTGCCCCTGGACGGCGACATGATCGCCACCAGGACGATCGCGAACAGGAAGGTCGGGATGGTCTGAAAGAATTCGGTGAAGCGCATCAGGGCGTCGTCGATCCAGCCGCGATAGAAACCGGCGACCGCGCCGAGGAGCGTACCGATCGAGACTGCCACGATGGATGCAACCAGACCGACCATCAGCGACGTGCGGCCGCCATGCGCGATGCCGGCGGCGATGTCGCGGCCGAGGGAGTCCGTACCGAACAAATAGGCGCCAAACGGCGGCAGGAACGTCATGTCGACGATGCGGAACGGGTCGCCGGGAAACAGCAGCGGCGCGCCGAGGGCGAGCACGACGACGAAAGCGAGGAACGCCAATCCGAAAGCGGCCGGGCGATTGCGGACGAAGCGGCGCCAGAATGGCTGCTGCATGCGGGTCAGCCAAGCTTGATGCGCGGGTCGAGGACCAGATAGACCAGGTCGACGATGAGGTTCACGAGTACCACCAGGCATGCAGACAGGAAGAAGATCCCCAGCAGCAGGTTGAAGTCACGCGCGAACAGGCTCTGGAAGGCGAGCTGGCCAAGACCCGGCCACGCGAACACCGATTCGACGATCACCGATCCGCCGAGCAGGCTGCCGACCTGGACGCCCGCCATCGTCACCACAGGCAACACGGCGTTGCGCAGCACGTGGCGATAGGTGATGAGCCGCTCGGCCAGGCCTTTGGAGCGCGCGGTCACCACGTAGTCCATGCCGCGCTGATCGAGCATTGCCGCGCGCATCATTCGCGTGTAGAGCGCCATGTAGAAGAGCGACAGCGTGAGCGTCGGCAGGACGAGGTGGCGCGCAATGTCGAGGACGCGGTCCCAGCCTTCGTTGAAGGCGACGACGTCCTCCATGCCGGTCGTCGGCAGCCAGTCGAGCTTGATCGAGAACAGCAGAATCAGCATCAGGCCGATCCAGAACAGCGGCGTGGCGTAGGCGATCACCGCCGCCACCGAGATCACCCTGTCGCGCCAAGTGTTCACGGCGGTCGCCGCGACTAGGCCGAGCAGCACGCCGCTCAGGACCGAGACGATCAGCGTCGTCCCCATCAGCAGCAGCGTCGGTCCGAGCCGCCCGAAGATCAGTTCGCTCACCGGCATGCTGTTGCGGAACGAGTAGCCGAGATCGAGCGTCAGCACGTTCTTCACGTACAGCAGCAGCTGGACGTGCATCGGACGATCGAGTCCGAAGCGCTCGCGCAGCTGCGCCACGTACTCGGGCGGCGCACCGCCGGCCTCGCCCGCGAGCACCGTCGCCGCGTCGCCGGGCGCAAGCTGCAGCAGCAGGAAGTTGAGCACGACGATGCCGACGACGATCGGCACCGCCTGGAGCAGCCGGCGAACGACGTAGAGGATTGTCCCCGGCCCGATCGCCATCAGACGGCCCGGTCGGCGTGCTGCCTCATCCCGCGGCTGCCCGCGAGACGGGCCGCGGATCGCTCCCGTTGATCAGCGGTCCAGCCACGCGCGATTGTAGGCGCCGTAGATGCCAAGCGGCGACACGATCACGTCCTTGTAGCGCTTGTTGAGGATGGTCGGGAACAGCAACTCGTGCACCCAGATGATCGGCGCGGCTTCGGCGGTGAGTTTCTGCAGCTCGGCGTAGTAGGCGCCGCGCTTGGCGGTGTCCGGCTCGAGCGCCGCCTTGTTCATCAGCTCGTCGGTCTGCGGCGAACTCCACCGCGAGCCGTTCACGAACACCGTGCCCTGCTTGATCAGGGCCGAATGGAACGAGCGGTGCACGCCCAGCACCGGATCGGCGAGGTTGTAGAGGAAATTGGACGTCAGAAAAAAGTCGTAGTCGGTGTAGGTGCGCTTGAGCCAGGTCGCCACGTCCTCGTAGCGCAGTGTCGCCTTGATGCCGACCTGCGCCAGCTGCTGCTGTACGGCCTCGCCGAAGCGCTGCCATTCCTCGCCGTAGGGCGTGATGTCGTGGACGATCTCGAAACGCGTGCCGTCCGCCTTGCGCGGAAAGCCGGCCTCGTCGAGCAGCTTGTTCGCCATCTCGACCGCGTTGGGCACGCTGTAGTTGCGCACATCGGCGGAATAGAGCCCGGAGGCCTTGAAGTTCGAGCTGATCGCGCCGGTTGCGAGCCTGCCGTAGCCGAACCAGATACTGTCGATCGCGAACTGGCGATTGACGGCGTACGACACGGCCTGGCGCACTTTCACGTTGTCGAAGGGCGGCCGCTTGGTGTTGATGGTGATCTCGACCACGGGCGAGATCATCTCGTAGCCCTTGGTCGTCACCTCGAGGCCCGGCAGCGCGGCAAGCCGCTTGACGTCGTTGTAGGGAACGGCGCCGAACCCCGCGACGTGCGCCTCGCCCTTCTCGAGCAGCGCGCTGCGCGTCGCGGAATCCGCGATGAAGCGCACCACGATGCGATCGAGATACGGCTGACCGGATCGCCAGTAATCCGGATTGCGGTCGAGCCGCACAAGTTCGCCTCGCCGCCACTCGACGAACTTGAATGGTCCCGTGCCGACCGGCTTGTTGGCGCTCTCGTGACTGCGGATGTCGCCGGTACCGTAGATGTGCTTCGGAATCATCGGCGACTCGTAGCCTGACAGCGCCGCCATCATGTAGGGCGCGGCGTTCGCGAGCCTGAAGATCGCGGTCTGCGCGTCGGGCGTCTCGACCGCGGTCACCTCCTTGAAGGTGCCGATGCCGCGGGGATGGACCTTCTTCAGCACTTCCATGATCGTGAACTGCACGTCGGCGCTTGTGAACGGCTTGCCGTCGTGGAACTTGACGCCCCGGCGCAGCTTGAACGACACGGTCTTGCCGTCCGGCGCGACGCTCCAGGACTCCGCCAGGCACGGCTGCGGCTTCATGTCGAATCCATACTCCAACAGGCCGTCGTAGATCTTCGCCGTCACCTGGCCGATCGGTCCGGAGGTGCTGAGGTACGAGGCAAGCGTCGGTGGTTCCGGCTGCGTGATCTGCACCAGGGTGCCGCCGCGTTTCTGCGCGAGCGCGAACTCCGGCGCCGCGCACAGCGCGGCCGCCAGCAAAGCAGCGGCAAGACTGCGACTGAAGATCGTCGACCCAGACATAAAACCCTCCTCGCGTTGAAGTCGTTTCGAACCGAACCAGCTTATTGTTGCATACTCGTTACGGATCCGATGAAAACCACGCGCGTCGATCACGTCGGCAGCCTGCTGCGCCCCGAATCGCTCAAGCAGGCGTTTCGCAGTTACGCGGCAGGCGGAATAACGGATGAGGCGCTGCGCCAGGCGCAGGATGACGCCATCCGTGCGGTCATCGCCGCGCAGGAAGCTCACGGCCTGCCGGTCGTCACCGACGGCGAGTATAGGCGCCTGAACTGGCAGGTCAGCTTTTCCGAAGTGGCGGGCTGGGACCTGTGGAGCGGCTCCTGGAAAAAGCTGTTGCTGAACCCCGGCGACAAGGCCGCGCACGAGACGCCGCTGCATAAGGGCGATGACGCAGTGCTTTCCTTCCGCGTCCCGGCGACATCGCTGCTGAAGCTCGTCAGGAACTTTCCGCTGGAAGAGTTTGGCTTCCTGAAAGGGACCACCAAAACATTCACGAAAATCACGCTCATGGGGCCGGACCGGGTAGCACAGATGTGTGACATCGAAGGCTCGCGCGCGTACTACGCCGGTGCGGACGCGTTCCTCGCGGACGTGATCGAGATCCAGCGCCGGATGGTTCGCGAACTCGTGGATGCCGGCTGCGACTACGTCCAGATCGACGAGCCGAGCTACACCGGCTATGTCGACCCGGCGACCCTCGAGCGCATGCGCGCGCGCGGCGAGGACCCGATGAATAACCTGCGCCGTGCGGTGGACGCGGACAACGCGGTAATCGCGGGGCTGGACGGCCGGGCAAGCTTTGGCTTGCACGTATGCCGCGGCAACCGCGCAAGCATGTGGCACCGCGAAGGCAAATACGACGTCATCGCGGAATTTCTTTTCGGCGGACTGAAGTACGACCGGCTGCTGCTCGAATACGACACCGAGCGCGCCGGCGGCTTCGAGCCGTTGCAATTCGTTCCGCGCGGCGTCATGGTCGTGCTCGGCCTGATCACCACAAAAACGGGGCGCGTCGAAACTGTGGACGAATTGCGCCGTCGCATCGACGATGCCGCGCGCTTTGTTGCGCTGGACCAGCTCGCGCTGAGCCCGCAGTGCGGTTTCGCATCGGGCATCGGTGGCAACCTCCTCTCGGCGGACGAGCAGTGGCGCAAGCTCGACGTGATGATGGAGACCGCGCGCCGGGTGTGGGGCTAGTGAGGCTCCGAAGAACGTCGATCACTACACCAAGCGCCCCGACCGGGCGACGACTTTCCCGGAGGCCATCACCGTGTCGGCGAGATTGACGCCGAAGCGGTTGATCACCATGCCGTGCGTCGCCACCGACCAGATGACGATGTCGGCACGCTTGCCGGGCTCGAGGCTGCCGCGGTCGCGCCCAAGGTCGAGCGCGCGCGCCGCATTCAACGTGCACATGTTCCAGGTTTCGGCGTAGCCGAGACGGTACAGGCGCGCGGCAAGCTGCATGACCATCTGCATCGACGGCGTCGGGCAACTCCCGGGGTTGTAATCGGTGGACAGCGCAACTACGGTTCCGGCTTCGATCGCGCGCCGCGCGACCAGCGGCATGAAAGGCTTCTCAGCGGGGCCGAGCACCGCGCCTTCGAACCGCGGCGTCATTTCGCACAGGTGCAGCGTGACGCCCGGCAGCAACGTCGCCACGCTGCCGGCGTGCGCCATTGCACGCAGGCCTTCGTCGCTCGCGTAATCGAGATGGTCCGCCGAAGACGCCTGCAGGCGCGCCGCAAGCAGCGCCCCGCGCGCATCGCCGTGCTGGTCGGCGTGCACGCGGATCTTCATGCCGAGCGCGCGCGCGGCCTCGCCGACCTGCAGGCATTCGTCGAACGTGAAGGAGCCTGGATCGCACGACACGTCGCAGTACGGCGCCAACTTGCAAGCTTCGGGCAGCGCAGCCATCGCCTGCTCGAGGTAGGCCTGCCGCCGGCGCGCGTATTCATGCGGCAGCACGTGCAACGCGAGATATGTCGGCACCACCTGCAGCGGATGCTTCAGTCCCGCGGTGAGGCGCAACAGGCGCAGTTCTTCGTCCTGTTCGAGTCCGTATCCGGTCTTCGCCTCGAGCGTGGTGGTGCCGTGCGCGAGCATCACGTCGAGGTCGCCGAGTGCCTGCCCGATCAGCGCCCCGTCGGAAGCCTCACGCGTCTTGCGCGCGGTGTAGCGTATTCCGCCTTCCATGGGTGTCTCAGGAGCGCGCTGCGTGACCTTGGACTCGTACTCCTCGTGGCGCGTGCCGCCGTAGAGCAGATGCGAATGCGGATCGACCAAGCCAGGCGTGACCAGCTTTCCGGCGGCGTCGACGATGTCGGGCGCGGCATACGCAGCGATGATGTCGGACGATGTGCCGACAGCGACGATGCGCTCGCCCTGAATCGCAAGCGCGCCATCCGTGATTGTCTCTACCGCGCGCAGCGCAGCGCCGTGGATGCCCGACTGCGGGCCGCGGCAGGTAAGCAACTCCGCAGCATGGAGAACCAGCCGGTCGACATCGAGCTTTGCGATGGGACGGTATACTACCAACGCGATGTCCACTCCCCGCGCCGTCCGCGCCGCGCGCGGCACGCGGCTCTCGGCGAAAAGCTGGCTCACCGAAGCGCCGCTCAGGATGCTGATGAACAACCTCGACCCGGAGGTCGCCGAGCGGCCGGAGGATCTGGTGGTCTACGGCGGCATCGGCAAGGCGGCGCGCAACTGGGAGTGCTATGACCGGATCGTCGAGTCGCTCGTGCGGCTTGAATCCGACCAATCGCTGCTCATCCAGTCGGGTAAGCCCGTGGGCGTATTCCGCACGCACGCGGACGCGCCGCGCGTGCTGATCGCGAATTCCAATCTGGTGCCCCGCTGGGCGACCTGGGACCACTTCAACGAACTAGACCGCAAGGGCCTGATGATGTACGGCCAGATGACGGCGGGTTCGTGGATCTACATCGGCAGCCAGGGCATCGTGCAGGGCACCTACGAGACCTTCGCCGAGGCCGGACGCCAGCACTACGGCGGTGACTGGTCCGGGCGATGGATCCTCACCGCGGGTCTCGGCGGCATGGGCGGCGCGCAGCCGCTCGCCGCGACCATGGCGGGGGCGTCGATGGTCGCCATCGAGTGCGATCCCACACGCATCGACATGCGATTGAAGACCGGGTACCTCGACCGGAAAGCGGCCTCGATTGACGAGGCGATGAAGATCCTCTCCGAATCAACCGCGCCGGTGTCCGTCGGACTGCTTGGCAATGCGGCGGAACTCATGCCGAAGCTGCTTGAGCTCGCGAAGACCTCGCGCTTCCACCCAGCCCTCGTCACCGACCAGACCTCGGCGCATGATCCGGCAAACGGCTACCTGCCGGAGCACTGGTCGCTCGAACGCTGGAGGGACCTGCGCCGGCGCGATCCCGAAGAGGTTGCGCTCTCGGCCCGCGAAGCGATCGCCAACCATGTGCGCGCGATTCTCGGTTTCAAGGCGATGGGCATCCCGTGCGTGGATTACGGCAACAACATCCGCCAGGAAGCGAAGGACGCCGGCGTGAAGAACGCTTTCGATTTCCCCGGTTTCGTTCCGGCCTACGTCCGCCCGCTGTTCTGCACTGGAAGAGGCCCGTTCCGCTGGGTGGCCCTGTCCGGCGACCCCGAAGACATCGCCCGGACCGACGCGAAGATGCGCGAACTGTTCCCGGCGGACAAGCTTCTCAACCAGTGGCTGGCCATGGCCGCCAGGCGCATCAAATTCCAGGGGCTGCCTGCGCGCATCTGCTGGATCGGGCTCGGCGAGCGTCACCTTGCGGGCCTCGCGTTCAACGAGATGGTGCGCACGGGCGAGCTCAAGGCGCCGGTCGTGATCGGCCGTGATCACCTCGACTCGGGATCGGTCGCGAGCCCGAATCGCGAAACCGAAAGCATGCAGGACGGGTCCGACGCGGTATCGGACTGGCCGCTG
Source organism: Burkholderiales bacterium (assembly GCA_017880775.1). Classification (GTDB taxonomy): domain Bacteria; phylum Pseudomonadota; class Gammaproteobacteria; order Burkholderiales; family SG8-39; genus JADGRQ01. Next base: position 65,390 of record JADGRQ010000012.1, read on the forward strand.
CTCAACCTGATGCTCAATTGCGCGAGCGGCGCCACGTGGGTTTCGTTTCACCATGGCGGCGGCGTCGGCATGGGCTACTCGCAACATGCCGGCATGGTCATCGTCTGCGACGGGACGCAGTCCGCGGCGGAGCGCATCAAGCGCGTTCTTTGGAACGACCCCGCCTCCGGCGTCATGCGCCACGCCGACGCCGGCTACGAAGCTGCGATCGCCTGTGCGAAGCAAAACAGGCTCGATCTGCCGATGCTCAGGTAAACATGCGCTTGAAACACATCCTCGGAATCGCCACCGCTGCCGTCGCGTCGGCAGTCATCGCATCGGCCGGCAGCGCATTGGCGCAAGGCTATCCGTCACGGCCGATCAAGCTGATCGTGCCCTTCGCCGCGGGCGGGCCGACGGACGTCATCGGCCGCGCCGCCGGCAATCTCATCACCGCCTCGCTGGGTCAGCCGGTGATCATCGAGAACCGCGCGGGCGCCGGCGGCAACCTCGGCCACGACGCCGTCGCCAAAGCCGCACCCGACGGCTATACCCTCGGCATCGGCACGATTGCCGGGCTTGGCATCGCACCTGCGTTGTACGCCAAGCTGCCCTTTGACCCGGTCAGGGATTTCACCCCGATCGGAATGGTCGCCGTGACCACCGGCGTGATCGTCGCAAGTCCATCCTTTCCTGCGAGCAGCCTCGCCGAATTGATCGCCTACGCACGCGCCAATCCGGAAAAACTCAGCTATGCCACGCCGGGGGTGGGGACCGTGGCGCACATGGCCGCCGAAATGCTCTCTTCGGAGGCGGGGGTGCGCATGACCCACATTCCGTACAAGGGCGCACAGCTCGCGCTTGCCGATCTGCTTTCCGGCGCGGTGCCGGTGAGCTTCGAGAGTTCGTTTGCCACCACGGCGCCGAGCATCAAGGCGGGGAAATTGAAAGCCATCGCGATCACGCGCAAGTCGCGCACGCCCTTGATGCCCGACGTCCCCACTGTGGCCGAATCGGGATACCCGGGCTTCGATATTTCAGCCTGGTTCGGCCTCGTCGGCCCCGCCGGCCTGTCCGCGGACATTACCGCGAAGCTCGCCGACGCCATCAACAAGGGATTGCGTTCGAAGGAAATCATCGACCGCCTTGCGGTCATCGGCGCCGAGCCGCAGGCGATGACGCCGGAGCAGTTCTCGACCTACATCCGCGCCGAACTGGCGCGCTGGGCGAAGGTCGTCAAGGCGAGCGGCGCGAAGGCCGAATAGGCAGGGGCTGTTGCGGCGCGCTTTATTGCCGAGGGTTTCGCAGTTCGCCGTCCTTCACGGTGCCCGAGTTCGGATTGGCGCCCATGGCGTAGGCCAGCTCCGAAGGCGCATCGATGTTCCACAGCGCGAAGTCCGCCGCCTTGCCGACTTCCAGCGTGCCGTGCGTGTCCTGCATTCCCAGCGCACGCGCCGCATTGCGCGTCACGCCCGCGATCGCCTCCGCGGGCGTGAGCCTGAACAGTGTGCAGGCAAGGTTCAGCGTCAGCAGGATCGAACTAAGCGGCGAGGAACCCGGATTGTGGTCGGTCGCGATGGCGATCGGTACCCGATGCCGGCGCAGTGCGTCGACCGGCGGCAGCTGCATCTCACGGAGGAAATAAAACGCCCCGGGCAACAGCACGGCCACTGTTCCGGCGGCGGCAAGCGCCGCAACGCCGGCTTCGCTCGTGTACTCGCGGTGATCGGCCGAAAGCGCCGCGTAGCGCGCCGCGAGCTGCGCGCCACCCAGGTCTGAGAGCTGGTCCGCATGCAACTTGACCGGCAATCCGAGCTTGCACGCGGTGTCGAAAACCCGTGCGGTCTGTTCGGTCGAAAATGCGATGCCTTCGCAAAAGGCGTCCACTGCATCGGCGAGCCCTTCGCCGGCGACGGCGGGCAGCATCTCGTCGCACACGCAATCGATGTAGGCATCCGGCCTTCCGGCGAATTCCGGCGGAAGCGCATGCGCACCGAGGAAGGTCGTCCTGACGCAGATCGGCGCCACCGATCCGATCAGACGTGCGACGCGCAGCAGGCGCAGCTCGGTCGTGACATCGAGGCCGTAACCCGACTTGATTTCGATCACCGTCACGCCCTCTGCCAGCCACTGCGCGAGCCTGCGCGAAGCAACGGCGGTCAGCTCATGCTCGGAGGCCTCGCGCGTCGCGTGCACTGTCGCAACGATGCCGCCGCCGGCGCGCGCGATCACCTCGTAGCTCGCGCCCTGCAAGCGCAGCTCGAACTCGCGCGCGCGATTGCCGCCATAGACGAGGTGGGTGTGGCAGTCGATCAGCCCCGGCGTGATCCACGCACCCCGGGCTTCGAGGATTTCGCGTGCGAGCGACCGCGCTTCGCCGGGCAGCGCCGAGCGCGGCCCGACCCACGCGATGCGCCCGTCCTCGATGCCGATGGCGCCGTCGCGCACTTCGCCGCAACCCTCGCGGTCCGCACGCAGCGTGGCGAGGTTGGCTTCCAGCCAGAGCGCATCCCACATGGCGCCGTTATCATAGCAGCGCGATGAGGACCTACTTTGCGCGCGAAGCGTTGCTGCCCGACGGCTGGCGTCGCAACCTGCGGCTCACCGTGGACGCGGCCGGAACCATCGCGGCCATCGAGCAGCGCACGCCGGGCGACGACGCTCAAATGCTCGCGGGCCCATTGCTTCCGGGCATCGGCAACCTCCATTCGCACGCGTTCCAGCGCGCGATGGCGGGCCTCACCGAAACGCGTACGGACCACGACGACGACTTCTGGTCCTGGCGCGAGCTGATGTACCAGTTCGTCAGCCGTCTCACGCCCGAGCAGGCCTTCACCATCGCGCGTCACCTGTACATCGAGATGTTGAAACGCGGCTACACCGCGGTCGCGGAGTTCCATTACCTGCACAACCTGCCTGATGGCACGCCTTGCGCGCCGCCCGCCGAGTTCGCACTGCAACACCTCGAGGCGGCGCGCGCTGCAGGAATCGCCATCACGCTGCTGCCGTCGCTGTACATGCAGGCGAATTTCGGCGGCACTGCGCTGCAACCGCGCCAGCAGCGCTTTCGCACCGATCCGGCAGCGATCCTGCGCATCGCCGAAGCGGTGCAACGCGCGGGCCTGAGCGACAAGGAACTCGTGGTCGGCGTCGCTCCTCACTCGCTGCGCGCGGTCGATCCGGCCGCTCTCGCCGAACTCGTCGCCGGCGCGCGCTCGCTCGGCGCTCGCACGCCGGTGCACATTCATGCCGCGGAGCAGACCAGGGAAGTCGACGATTGCCTCGCGTGGAGCCGCAAGCGTCCGGTGGAGTGGCTGCTGGAAAACACCCGCGTGGACGCCGGCTGGTGCGTGGTCCATGCCACGCACATCACGACGGCGGAGACGCGCGCGCTCGCCGCAAGCGGCGCGGTGGTCGGGCTGTGCCCCAGCACCGAAGGCAACCTCGGCGACGGTATTTTCCCGCTGCTCGAGTACCGTGCCGCGGGTGGGCATTTCGGAATCGGCGGCGACAGCCACGTCTCGCGCGACCCGGTCGAGGAGCTGCGCCTGCTCGAGTATGTGCAACGCCTGGTCCGCAGGCGGCGCAATCTCAACGTCAGCGAACTTTCTCCGTCGGTCGGAACCACGCTCTGGCTGGAGGCGGCCGCGGGCGGCGCACAGGCACTGGGACGCGCGGCGGGGCGCCTCGCCCCGGGGGCGCGCGCCGATTTCGTGGTGCTCGATGGTAGCCACCCGGACCTCTCCGCACGTTCAGGTGACGCGATTACGAACGCGCTGGTGTTTTCAGGTACGAGCGATCTGGTGCGCGATGTCGCGGTGGCCGGACGCTGGGTAGTGAGCGACCGCAGGCACGACGCTGAGGAGGAAGCCGCGAGCGCCTATGCGCGAACCTTGCGCGTTTTGCGTGCGTAGGATCAGGCGCTCGGGAATCAGGCTTAAGCGGGTCCTCCGTAGCTAGGGCTGGTCCACCCGCGACTTGAGCGCCACGCGAAACGCACAACCGGTTTTCAATTCCACTTGTTCGAGCGTCACTCCCGGGTGCAGCTCGGTCAACACCAGGCCCTCGCGCGGCTCCACCTCGAACACGCAAAGATCGGTGACGATCATGTTCACCACCCCCTTCCCGGTGATCGGCAGGCTGCAATGCTTCAGGATCTTCGGGCTGCCGTCTTTGGAACAGTGTTCCATCAGCACGATGACGCGCTTGACCCCGGAAACCAGGTCCATCGCGCCCCCCGGCCCTTTCACCATCTTCCCCGGCACCATGAAATTGGCAAGGTCGCCGTTCTCCGCCACCTCGAGGCCGCCGAGGATGGACAGGTCGATGTGCCCGCCGCGGATCATCGCGAAGGAATCGGCGCTGGAAAAGAAACTGCTTCCGGGGATCGTCGTGACCGTCTGCTTGCCCGCATTGATGAGGTCGGGATCCACCTCATCCTCGGCCGGAAAGGCCCCGATGCCGAGCAGGCCGTTCTCCGACTGCAATATGACGTCGATGTCCTCCGGGATGAAATTGGCCACCAGCGTCGGAATGCCGATTCCGAGGTTGACGTAGAAGCCATCGCGCAGTTCCTTGGCCGCACGCGTCGCCATCAACTCGCGGATCGGCGAATCCTTCTTCGACGCAGCACCGGTGACGGTGCGAAATTCGATGCGCTTTTCATAGCGCGGGCCCTGGAAAATGCGGTCGACGTAAATGCCCGGCGTGTGAATCTGGTCAGGGTCGAGCTCGCCGATTTCGACCAACTCCTCGACTTCGGCAATACAGATCTTGCCGCAGGTGGCGATCATCGGGTTGAAGTTGCGCGCCGTCTTGCGATAGATGAGATTTCCGGCCTTGTCGCCCTTCCAGGCCTTGACCATGGACAGGTCCGCGCGGATCGCTTCCTCCAGCACATACTCCTTGCCGTCGAAGACCTTGGTCTGCTTGCCGTCCGCGAGCTTGGTGCCGGCGGCAGTGCTCGTATAGAAGCCGGGGATGCCGGCGCCACCGGCGCGCAGTTTCTCGGCCAGCGTGCCTTGCGGAGTCAATTGCAGCTCCAGTTCGCCCGCCAGCACCTGGCGCTCGAACTCTTTGTTTTCGCCGACATAGGAGGCGATGACCTTCTTCACCTGCCGCGCTTTGAGGAGCAGGCCCATGCCGAAATCGTCGACACCCGCATTGTTACCGATGATCGTCAGTCCCCGGGTGCCGCTTTCGACCAGCGCGGCGATCAGGTTTTCCGGGATTCCGCACAGGCCGAATCCGCCTGCTGCGATCGTGATGCCTCTCTCCAGCAGGCCATGCAACGCGGATGCCGCATCGGGATAGACTTTGTTCATTTGCGAGTTACCTCCAGGAGTTCACTTCGGCAGCGACGCGCGCACGTGCGCGGGCACACGTACCGACTTGCGCTTCGGATAGTCGATCCAGACGATCACCGCGGAGCCCTCGGCGTAAACGGTGTTCGGATCATCCGCCATGCGCATTTCGATGAAAGTCGGCACGCTCGAATCTCCGGGCTTGCCCGCGTAGGTCCGCACCTCCACGATTCCGGGATAGGTGAGTTCCTTCTTGAAGGTGCATGCCGCGTTGATGATGACCGGCCCGATTCCGTCCGGCCTCGGCTGGGCGCCGAGGGTGCCGAACCAGCTGATGCGCGCCTGTTCCATATAGCGGAAGTAGATGGTGTTGTTGACGTGCCCCATCGCATCCATGTCGCCCCAGCGGATTGGGATCATCTCGACATGGACCAGCTTTCGTTCCTCGTTCATCGGCGGAGATTATAATTGTTCACATGACCCGCGAATCGATGCAATACGATGTGGTGATCGTCGGCGGCGGCCCCGCCGGGCTTGCCGCGGCGATCCGCCTCAAACAGCTTGCCAAGCAGCACGATCGTGAACTCGGCGTGTGCCTGATCGAGAAGGGCTCAGAGATCGGTGCGCACATTCTATCGGGCGCGGTGATGGATCCGCGCGCGATCGATGAACTGATCCCCGACTGGAAGGCGAAACAAGCCCCGCTCACCTGTCCGGTGAGCGAAGACCGGTTCCTCATGTTGACCGAAACGGGCGCGTATAAGACGCCCAACTGGATGCTGCCCGGCTGCTTCCAGAACCACGGCAACTACGTGATCAGCCTCGGCAATGTCTGCCGATGGCTCGGTGCGCAGGCCGAGTCGATGGGGGTCGAGATCTTTGCCGGTTTTGCCGGCGCCGAGGTGCTCTACGACAGCAACGGAGGCGTGAGGGGCGTCGCCACCGGCGACATGGGCGTCAACCGCAAGGGCGAGAAGACCGACGCCTTCCAGCCCGGCATCGAGCTGCACGCAAAATACACGTTTTTCGCCGAGGGCTGCCGCGGTCATCTGGGCAAGCAGCTCGAAGCCAGGTTCGGCTTGCGCAAGGACGCCGATCCGCAGGTCTACGGCATCGGCCTGAAGGAACTCTGGGAGATCAAGCCGGAGAAGCACCAGCCCGGGCTGGTGGTCCACACTGCGGGCTGGCCGCTCGAGCGCGACACCTACGGCGGCTCGTTCCTGTACCACATGGACAACCACCAGGTGGCGGTGGGATTCGTGGTCGGGCTCGCGTACACCAATCCGTACCTGAACCCCTACGAAGAGTTCCAGCGTTACAAGACGCATCCCGCGATCCGCGGATTCCTCGAAGGCGGCAAGCGCATCGCCTACGGCGCGCGCGCGATCGCGGCGGGCGGCGTGCAGTCGCTGCCGAAGCTGGTTTTCCCCGGCGGCTGCCTGATCGGCGACGACGCGGGCTTTCTCAACGCATCGCGCATCAAGGGCATCCACTGCGCGATCAAATCGGGCGTGCTCGCCGCCGAAGCCGCGTTGGTTGCGCTTGGCAAGGAGCGCGCGAATGACGAACTCGCGGACTACCCCACCGCATTCCAGCAATCGTGGCTGTTCGACGAACTCTACCGCGCACGCAACTTCAAGCCGTGGATGGCCAAAGGCTTGTACACCGGGTCGATCATGTTCGGCATCGACCAGATCGTTTTCGGGGGCAAGGCGCCGTGGACGCTGCGTCACGCGCATGCCGACCACGAGACCCTGAAAAAGAAGACCGGCGCCGAGCCGATCCAGTACCCGAAGCCCGACGGCGTGCTCACCTTCGATCGGCTGACATCGGTGTCGTTCTCGAATACCAATCACGCCGAAGACCAGCCGATCCACCTGACGCTGAAAGACGCGTCGGTGCCCGTCGGCGTCAATCTCGAGCTCTACGACGCGCCCGAGCAGCGCTACTGCCCCGCCGGGGTGTATGAGATCGTGCGCGACGCAAGTGGAGCGAATCCGCGCCTGCAGATCAACGCGCAGAATTGCGTGCATTGCAAGACCTGCGACATCAAGGACCCGACGCAGAACATCGTCTGGGTCGTCCCCGAGGGCGGCGGCGGACCGAATTATCCGAACATGTGAGGAAGACCGGGCGCTCGTATGTCAACGCAAGCTGCCGCGAAGTTCACGTCGTTCAAGGAGTTCTACCCGTTCTACCTCGGGGAGCACTCCAATCGGCAAGATCAAGTTCTGATCGAGCTCAAGCCCATGCTGCACGGCTAGCCCGGCACGAGCTTGGTCAGAAGATGGATGACGAGCCCGAGCATGCCGCCGATCAGCGTGCCGTTGATGCGTATGAACTGCAGATCCCGGCCGATGTTGAGTTCCACCACGCGCACCAGGTAGCCGGTATCCCACTGTTTCACCTGGTGGGCGATGAACTCCGCGATCTCGCCGCGGTAGCGCCCGACCACCGCAACCGCGTTCTGAACGAACAGCTCGTTCACTTCCCGCCGGAAACGCGCATCCTCGCGCAGCTTGAGCGCCGCGTCCTGCATCAACAGGGCGACGACCGCGACGGTGCGGGAATTCTCCGACACGCTGTCGCGTTCGAGCCAGCGGCGTGCCGAGTCGTAAACCGAACCGATCATCCGGCCGAGATCGAGCTTGTCCAGCACGGTTTTCTTGATCGAGTCCACCGCTTGACGGAACTGTTTCGAGCTCCGGATACGGCCAGCCAGGCCGCGCAGAAACGATTCGAACTCGCTCCTTAACGGATGCGCGTGATCGTCGCGGATTTCTCCGAGCAGGCCATCGGCCGCGGCTGAAAGTCGGCGGAAAACGTACTCCTCCGCACGCAACCACGCGAAGGCCGTCGGAAGTTCCTTGCGGATGCGCTCCTTGAACGCTACCTGCGCTTGCGGATCCTTGAGGAAGCGGCCCAGCCGATCGAGGATCTCGTCGAGAATCGCATGGTGGTACCCGCTTTCCACCACGTAGTTTGCGACCTCGGCCAGCGTTTCGCTGATGTCGAGTTCGCCGGCTCCCCGGGCCAGCTCGTCAGCCGCGAAACGCACGATCGCGCTGTCATCGAGTCGCGCAACCGCAACCGGGGCGCGGCGAACCAGGTAGCGGGCGAGTTCGTCGGCGCGGCCTGGATATTCGAGCCACGCCGCCAGCTGTCCGGCGACGTCCAGTTCGGCGAGCCTTGGAGACACTCGCTCGGGCGCAAGGAAATGGGTCCCGACAAAGCGGCCCAGGTTCTCGCCGATGCGCACCTGGTTCTGCGCGATGATCGCCGTGTGCGGCAGCGGGAGCCCCAGCGGACGGCCAAACAGTGCCACGACGGCGTACCAATCCGCCAACGCGCCGACCATCGCCGCTCCGGCGAAGGCCGCCAGATACTCGAATGCCGCCCAGCGCGACTTCAACATGATGGCAACGCAATAGAGCACTCCGCAGGCGGCGAACAGCGCGGTCGCCAGTCCCTTGATGCGACGCAGCCGCAAGTCCTGCTCGATTTCCCCGCCGGGCGATTCAACCACCCGCGGTTCCGGCAGCCGCCCTGCAGTGCGCGACGATCAGGTCCGCGAGCAGCGGCGACGCCGCCATGTGATGCTTTCGTTCTTCGCTCATGGGCGGCGATTATAATTGTTCATTTAATGGACGCAGGGGCCATGCGTGTGCCCCGCACCCCCGCAAGGTTTGACAGTTCCAACAACGACCCGCGATTCGATGCAATACCGGCCGGTGGTGTGATGCAGGAGTGGCGCCGGCGATTGACCTCGCCTCTCGCGCTGCTGACACTGCTCGCACTGTGGCTGCTCGCGTCCCTCGGCTGGCGCCCACTGCTGCTGCCTGACGAAGGCCGCTACGCCGGCGTGGCGCGCGAAATGCTTCTGCGCGACGGCTGGGTGCCCCTGCTCAACGGCCTGCCGTTCTTTCACAAGCCCCCGCTGCTGTACTGGCTCGACATGGCCGCGATGTCGCTGCTGGGAGTGAACCAGTTTGCGGCACGCATCGCCCCTGCGATGGGCGCCTGGCTCATGGGCGCAGCGCTGTACCTGAGCGTGCGCCGCTGGCACGGCGAGCGCGCAGCCATCGTCACGCTGGCGCTGCTCGCTACTTGCCCGGGTTTTTTCGTCGGTGCCCAATACGTCAACCACGACATGCTGGTGGCGGGACTTATTACCGTGGCGGTGCTGGCGTTTGCGCGCGCAGTGGACGACCCGGCGCGGATTGCGCTGCACTGGTTGGTGGCCGCGTGGTGCGCCTGTGCGCTCGCGCTGCTCACCAAAGGACTGATCGGCATCGTGTTGCCCGCGCTCATCGTCGGGCCCTGGCTGCTGGCACAGCGGCGCTGGCGTCAGACCCTGCAGTTGCTGCATCCGTTGGGGTGGCTGGCCGGACTGGCGGTGGCTGCGCCGTGGTTCGTTGCCGCGCAGGCGCGGTACCCCGGCTTCTTCGATTACTTCTTCATCGAACAGCATTTCCGACGCTATATGCAGACCGGATTCAACAACATGGCGCCGCCGTGGATTTACCTGCTCGTGTTGCCGGCTCTCACGCTGCCCTGGTGCGCCTGGGCTCCGGAGGCGTGGCGGCGCGCCTGGTTGAGGCGCGGTCCGCAGATGGGCCTGTACGCATGGTGGGTTGTCGCGGTGGTGATCTTTTTCTCACTCCCCGCGTCCAAGCTGGTGGGCTATGTGTTGCCGGCGTTGGCGCCGTGGTGCGCATTGCTTGGCCTTGGTGTTGTGAACGCACGCACGCGGTGGTGGCGGGGATCGCTGCTGGCCGCGTCCCTGCTGTGCGTGGGCCTCGTAGCGGCGCTGGCCTGGCAAGCACCCAGGTCGGCGAAGCCTGCGGCATTGGCGCTTGCCGCGCAGATGGGGCCCGAAGATCGCGTTGTGTTCGTAGACCACTATTTCTACGACCTACCTTTCTATGCGCAACTCAAGCACCCGGTGATTATCGCCAGCGACTGGGCCGACCCCGCGTTGCCCATGCGCGACAACTGGCGCAAGGAGCTGTACGAAGCGGCACATTTCGACCCCGCAACAGGCGGTGCGCTGTTGTGGCCGTTGGATCGCGTGGGCGAATTGGTGTGCGGGCCCCACAGCGTGTGGTTTGTGTCCAGGCCCGGCCGAAAAGCACACTTGGCCGGCATCCCGGGCCTGAAGCCAGTGTATGCCGACGCGGTGGTGCAGGTGCAGATGGCCAGCGGGTTCGCCGGCGGGCGCAGTTGCCCTTAAACGCGCTCCCGTTTCTGCCTCGCTGATGCGCCTATTGCTGCCCTCATTCATGCGCTACACCGCGGTCGGCGCATGCGCCACGGCCATGCATTACCTGGTGCTGGTCTTATGCGTCGAGCAAGGCTGGTTGCCCGCCTGGGCCGCCTCGGGGCTGGGTGCGATCGTAGGTGCCCAAGTGGCGTACGCGGGCAATCGCCGGTTCACCTTCGCGTACCGCGGTGAATTCGGGCCCTCGTGGCTGCGCTTCCAGGGTACAGCCGCGCTCGGGGCCGTACTGGGTATGGCGGTGGTCGCTGGCGCGGTAGCAATGGGACTGCACTACTTGCTCGCGCAGATCATTGCCACCGCGTTGATCCTCGCTCTGACCTACGCAATCAACCGCGCCTGGACGTTTGAGTAGCGGCCGGCTGGCTCACCGTCCCGGCGCCGAGCTCAGACGGACGCCGGCGTCGCGCAGGTCTTGCGGGAACGCTTCACTGCCGAGGTAAGCCGCTTCGCGCTGGCGGGTCTTGTCGATGGCGTCGGGCTCACCTCCCGGTGATGGCGCCCCGGGGTGGCAGATCAGCAATGCGCCTTCGTTCGGCACCTCGCGCAACCAACCCTGCATCAGCCCACGGTAGTCGGGCTGCTCGAAATCGTAGATACCCAGCAAGGCCGGGTTGTGCGGAACCCCCCGCAGCGCCAGGTCGCGGCGCAGGCGGCGTCCCCCCGTAGCCTCGATCAGCCAGCGCTTCAACCGAAAGCCCGGGCCCAGCACACAGCCGGTGTTGCGTACAGCCACGCCTGCCGGCAGTGGTTCGATGAATGCCAGCAGCGTCTGACGCACTCCAGGGAGATGGTGCACGTGTTGGTGGCCGTCGATGACTCCCGGTGCCCGCTGCAGCGCATCTTCGAATGCGCGGTACTGCGCACGCCACTCCGCGGCAATGGCGGCGCATGGCAGCCGGCCCAGGTGCGCTGCGACGATCAGGCGTGGCAGACCGGGAAAATGCGGCCACACGCGCGCAAGCTCATGGCTGAGCGGCTGCCCTTCGGTGAGGTTGAAATGCAGCCCCAGCGCGAGGCCCTCGCCGCAATCGGCGAGCCAGCGCGCGCAACCGCGCCAATGGGCGCTGTTGGTGATGCAGGAAACGGCGCTGAGGCGGCCGCCAGCAGCCAACTCCGCGATGCCCTTCGAGATGCCCTGAGTGAGACCGAAGTCGTCGGCGCACACCCCGAGCACGCGCCGTTGCGCCGTCATTTCCCGGTCGGCCCCGACGGCACGATGGCGCCCGAGCCTGCCTCGGCGCCCACAACGTATATGGGCCGCTGTTTGACCTCGTCGAAGATGCGCCCGATGTACTCGCCCAGGATGCCGATGGACAGCAGTTGCACGCCGCCGAAAAAAAACAGGCTCGTGACGAGCGTGGCAAAGCCGGGCAGGTCGTGGCCGAGCCAGAGGTGCTCGATGACAGTCCACAGGCCGAATGCAAGCGCGCCCAAGGCGATCAGCGCGCCCAGGCTGCTCCATACGCGCAGCGGGAAGTTGGTAAAGGCCGTGATGCCTGTCAGGGCCAGACCGGCCAGACGCCGGAGCGAAAAAGAACTTCGCCCGGCGAAACGTTCTTCGGGCGTGTAGCGCACGATCTCGGTCTTGAAGCCGACCCAGGCGTACAAGCCCTTCATGAAACGGTTGCGTTCAGGAAGGGCCCGGAGCGCGTCGGCGACGGCGCGGTCCATGAGGCGGAAGTCGCCCGTGTCTTCGGGAATGTGGATCAAGGTGCTGGCGTTGACCGCCCAGTAGAACAAGCGCGTGCCGAGGCGCTTGGTCCAGGCTTCGTCCGCCCGCGACTCGCGGGCGGCACAAACCACGTCGGCGCCGTCGATCCATGCCTGCAGCATCCGCGGCACGAGCTTGGGAGGGTGCTGCAGGTCCGCATCGATCAGCAGCACCACCTCGCCTTCCGCGCGATCGATGCCGGCGGTGAGCGCGCATTCCTTGCCGAAGTTGCGCGACAGGCGCACGTAGCGCACGCCAGGCTGCACGAGCCAGGGTGCCACGGCTTCCCGGGTCGCGTCGTGGCTGCCGTCGTCCACGACGATCACCTCCCAGCGGGGCGAGAGAGCGCGCAACTGCTGCGTCAGCTCGTACAGCAAAGTGGGAAGGCTGGCAGCCTCGTTGAAGGCCGGCACGACACAACTGATCGACGGGGAAGGTGATCGGGTTGCGCTCGTCATCGGATGGTCCCGGCCGCAGAGGAACGTGACACACGCGACTGTAACCCTACCACGGCAGCGGGTCTGCCCCCTGCTTGCCGCTCAGCATCGGGAGGATCAGGCGGCGAGAAACTGTTCGTCGCTCAGTGCGAGCGCGCCTGCGCCGCCGGCGAGCACTGAAGTGCGCAGACCCGAGGCCTGCGACAGCACCTGGTCGGCGAAGAAGCGCGCGCTGGCGATCTTGGCGTCGTAAAACGGCTTGTCGGCGGCGCCATCCGCGAGTCGCTTCTCCGCGATCAGCGCGGCGCGCGCCATCTGCCATCCGCCCGCGACGATGCCCATCAGCTTGAGAAACGGCACGGCGCCCGTCGAGGCCGCCTTGATGTCCTTGCCGAACGTCGCCAGCAGGTACTCCACTGAATCAGCGACCGCCGCAGTGCCTTCGGTGAGCGCCTTGCGCATCTGCGCAACATCGGCGTGTTTCGATTTCGCCAGTTCAGCATCGAACTGCTGCAGGTGCTGCAGCCAGGCCTTCACCGTCGCGCCGCCCTCGCGCGCGATCTTGCGCCCGATCAGGTCGTTCGCCTGGATGCCGGTAGTGCCTTCGTAAATCGTGGTGATGCGCGCGTCGCGCAGGTGCTGCGCAGCGCCGGTCTCCTCGATGAAGCCCATGCCGCCGTGCACCTGCACGCCGAGCGAAGCCACCTCGATGCCGGTCTCGGTGCTCCAGCCCTTCACCACCGGGATCATCAGGTCGACGAAGGCCTGGTTGCGCTGGCGCATTGCCTTGTCGGGATGGCGCAGGGCCATGTCGGTTGCGGCCCCGACCACGTAGGCCAACGCGCGCATCGCCTCGGTCTGCGATTTCATCAGCATCAGCATCCGCCGCACATCCGGGTGGCGGATGATCGGCACGGCCTTCGCTCCCTCGACCAGGTCGCGGCCCTGCACGCGATCCTTCGCGTACGCGAGCGCCCGCTGAAACGCGCGCTCCGCGATCGCCACGCCTTCCAGTCCGACGGCGTAGCGCGCGGCGTTCATCATGATGAACATGTAGGCGAGCCCCTTGTTCTCCTCGCCCACCAGGTAGCCGGTCGCATTCTCGAACACCATGACTGCGGTCGGGCTGGCATGGATCCCGAGCTTGTGCTCGATCGAGGCGCACTTCGCCGCGTTGCGCTCGCCGAGCGAACCGTCCGGCTGGACCAGGAACTTCGGCACGATGAACAGTGAAATCCCTTTCACGCCTTCCGGCGCGTCCGGCGTGCGCGCCAACACCAGGTGCACGATGTTCTCGGTCAGGTCGTGTTCGCCGAAGGTGATGAAGATTTTCTGGCCGCTGATCCGGTAGTGATCCCCCTCGCGCACGGCCTTGGTGCGCACCAGCGCGAGGTCCGAGCCGGCCTGTGGCTCGGTGAGATTCATCGTGCCGGTCCAGCTGCCGTCGAACATCTTCGGCAGAAAGGTCTTCTTCAGTTGCTCCGTGCCCGACAGGAGCATGGCCTCGATCGCGCCCTGCGTGAGCATCGGGCAGAGCGAAAACGACATGTTGGCCGAGGTGATCATTTCGGTCACCGGCGTAGAAACGAGTTTCGGCAATCCCTGCCCGCCCCATTCCGGATCGAGCGACAGCGCACTCCAGCCGCCTTCGCAGTACAGGCGGTAGGCCTCCTTGAAACCTTTCGGCGTGCGCACCTTGCCGTCCTTCCACACCGAGCCCTCCTCGTCGCCGCTGTGGTTCAGCGGATCGAGCACGCCAGTGGCGAATTTGGCGGCTTCCTCGAGAATCGCGTCCACAGTGTCCGGCGTCGCTTCGCCGTAGCCCGGCAGCTTGGCGACTTCGCTCAATCCCGCGAGTTCGTTCAGCACGAAACGCATATCCTTCAGGGGTGCGGTGTAGGCGCTCATTTCTTCAGTTCCTCGACCAGCTGCGGCACGACCTGGAACAGGTCGCCCACGATGCCGTAGTCGGCCACCGAAAAGATCGGCGCCTCCTCGTCCTTGTTGATGGCGACGATCACGCGGCTGTCCTTCATGCCGGCAAGGTGCTGGATCGCGCCGGAGATGCCGACCGCCACATACAGGTTCGGCGCGACGATCTTGCCGGTCTGGCCCACCTGCCAGTCATTCGGCACGAACCCGGCATCGACCGCGGCGCGCGATGCGCCCATCGCGGCGTTGAGCTTGTCGGCCAGCGGTTCGAGGATCTTGAAGTTCTCGCCCGAGCCCATGCCGCGTCCGCCAGAGACGACGATCTTCGCGGCGGTGAGTTCCGGGCGCTCGGACCTGGAGACCTCGCGGCTGACGAACGCCGACAGGCCGCTGTCTGCAGGTGCGGCGAGAGCCTCCACTGCCGCGCTGCCGCCGCTCGCCGCAGCGGCGTCGAAGCCGGTGGTGCGCACGGTGATGACCTTGATCGAGTCCCTCGACCGGACGGTGGCGAGCGCGTTGCCTGCGTAGATCGGCCGCACGAATGTATCGGCGGACTCGACTGCGATGATCTCGGAGATCTGCTGCACGTCGAGCAATGCGGCGATGCGCGGGGTCACGTCCTTGCCGTTCGAAGTCGCGGGGGCAAGGATGTGCGAATAGTTCTTGGCGATCGAAACCACCAGCGCGGAAATATTCTCCGCGAGAAACTCGCCCAGATGCGGTGCCTCGGCGTTCAGCACCTTGGCCACGCCCGCGATCTGCGCCGCGGCCTTGGCCGCACCGTCCGCATTGTGCCCCGCAACCAGCACGTGGATCTCGCCGCCGATCTTCTGCGCGGCGGTCACCGTGTTGAGGGTCGCGCCCTTGAGCGTGCCGTGGTCGTGTTCCGCGATGACGAGGAGGGCCATTTCAGATCACCTTGGCTTCATTGCGCAGTTTCTCGACCAGCGCTTTCGCGTCCGGCACCTTCACGCCCGCCTTGCGCTTGGGCGGCTCGAGCACTTTCAGCGTCGCCAGGCGCGGCGCGACGTCCACGCCGAGCGCGTCTGGTTTGAGGTTTTCGAGCGGCTTTTTCTTCGCCTTCATGATGTTCGGCAGCGTCACGTAGCGCGGCTCGTTCAGCCGCAAGTCGGTGGTGACGATCGCGGGCAGCTTGATCGAGACCGTCTCCAGCCCGCCGTCCACTTCGCGCGTCACCTGCGCCTTGCCATCCGCAATCACCACCTTCGACGCGAAGGTCGCCTGCGGCCAGCCCAGCAGCGCTGCGAGCATCTGGCCGGTCTGGTTGGAATCGTCGTCGATCGCCTGCTTGCCGAGGATCACGATCTGCGGGCCTTCCTTCTGGCACACCGCCTTCAGCAGCTTGGCGACCGCGAGGGGTTGCAGCTCCACGTCCGTTTCGACCAGGATCGCCCGGTCGGCGCCAATCGCCAGTGCGGTTCGCAGCGTTTCCTGGCAGGCGGCGACGCCGCAGGAAACCACCACGACCTCGGTCACCACGCCGGCTTCCTTCAGGCGCAACGCTTCCTCAACCGCGATTTCGTCGAAGGGATTCATCGACATCTTGACGTTGGCGGTCTCGACGCCGGTGCCGTCGGATTTGACGCGCACCTTGACGTTGTAGTCGATCACACGCTTGACGCTGACGAGGGCTTTCATGGGCAGGACGGGGGGCGGAGAAGGGAACGAATTATAACGCGCGGCTCCGTGCAAGCCGCCACGTTGGCGCGAACGAATGGCATGATGCACGCGTACCTCGCCAGCGGCACCCGCGTCGACGCCCCGTCATGCGCTGTCTCCTGATCCTCGCTCATCCTCGCCGCGACAGCCTGTGCGGCGCGCTCTTCGACGCCTGCGCCGGCGGTGCGCGCCAGGCAGGCGTGGAGTGCCGAGAATTGATTCTGAGCGAGATGAGGTTCGATCGCGATGTGCACACGGTCTCGCCCGAACAGCAGCCGCTGGAACCGGACCTCGTCCGCGCCCAGTGCGACATCGACTGGGCTGAGCACCTGGTTTTCGTCTACCCGACGTGGTGGGGCACCTTCCCGGCCCTGCTCAAAGGTTTCCTCGACCGGGTCATGACGCCGGGGTTCGCCTTCCGCCATGTCGCACACGACAAATGGGACAAGCTTCTGGCCGGCCGCACCGCGGACCTGATCACGACGATGGATACGCCGCCCCTCATCTACCGGTTTATCTATCGGGCGCCGGGACGCCAGGCGCTGGCGCGCGCCACGCTCGGCTATTGCGGCCTGCGCACCGCGCGCATCGAGGCCTTCGGGCCTGTCGTCGCCTCCAGTGCCGATCAACGAAGCCGCTGGCTGGACCTTGCGCGGGCAAGCGGTTCGCGCCTGATTCACGGCGCGCTCTCCTCGGCGCAGCGCCGCGTGCAACGGCTCGTCGCATGGCTTGCCGCGCTGCGCCTGCAGTTCTACCCGATGACGGGGATCGCCTACACCGTCGGCGCACTCGCCGCCAGCGCGGGCGAACCCATGTCCATGACACCGTACCTGCTTGGCTACCTCACCGTGTTTCTGATCGAAGCGGCCACGGTGTTCCTCAATGAATGGTTCGATTTCGACAGTGACCGTCGCAACCGCAACTCAGGGCCGTTCACCGGCGGCTCGCGCGTGCTGGTGGATGGCCGGCTCGGCCGCGCGGCGATGCGCAAGGGAATCGGTCTGTCAATCCTGGGCGCGGCGGCGGCGCTGGTCGCCGTGCTCGCTGCCGCCCCGGTCGCATCGATGAGCGCAATCGCCGCGCTGTACGCCTCATTCGCCACTCTCGCGCTGGTCTACACCGTGCCGCCGCTGAAGCTCTCGCACCGCGGATTCGGCGAATTCGACGTGGCGCTCACCCACAGCGCCGGCGCGATCATGGCCGGCTACATGGCGCAGGGCGGTGGCTGGACGGACAGCGTCCCGTGGCTGTTGGCGCTGCCGCTGGGAGTATCGGTGTTGCCCTCGATCCTGCTCGCAGGCTGCCCCGACCGCGAGGCCGACGAGGCGGCCGGCAAACGCACCCTTGTGGTCATCCTCGGGAAACGCGTCGCCGTGCGCCTGGCGATGGCGGCGAGCCTCGCCGCGCCGACCCTCGCGGCACTGCTTTCGCTGGCGCGAGTCGATATGGCAGCGCTGCTCGGCTGGAGCGCCGCCGGCGGCGCCATCCATTGCGTTTGGCTGTTGCGACACCTGCGCCGGTTCACGGCAGGTGAGATGCCCGAGCGCATCGACGGTGCGATCGCGCTGGCACTCACTTTCATTCTCTGGTTCTGCGTCCCGCCGCTGATCGCCCTGACGCGCGCGTCCGGACCGTGAACGTTCCAGCGCGGCTTTGCTTGCCTGAACAGGGCAAACGCAGGCAGCATTGGTCAACACGCGGATTGCGCGTACCCAGACCTCGCAGAGGACACCCCGTGCCAAGCCAAATCCATCGAAGGCAAGGAAATCCCGGACGGCCCGATGAATAAGTACGGATTCCGGATCCGCACGAAGGGCGGGATGATGGTGGAAAACCTCCTGGTCCAGGCGCGCGACCGGCCCGAGGCCGAGCGCAAGATCAATCAGGTCTATTACCAGTGCGAGATCATCGATTGCGAGGAGGTCACGCCGACCCTGAAGAAGGAAGGACTCGACCTCGAAGACGTGATCTCGCTCATCAACAAACAGGGACGCGGTGAGCCGTGAACGGTAAGCGGTGAGCGGCGATTCCTCCCCGCCAGCGGTCTTGCCCGCTCACTGCTTTCCGCTTACGGGTCGTTGCTTACCGAAGGAAGCCGCTGGTTTCCAGTTCGTCCAGCAGCGTCTGGTAGTCTTGGGCGCCGCGACTCGCCGGCGCGTGCTTGAAGATGTCGCACTCGCGGGACGGGCTTTCGGCGAGGCTCACGTTTTCCGCGACCCGGGTCTGGCAGACGTCCGCGCCGTAGCTCTCGCGCAACTTCCGGTCGATATCCCAGGACATCTTGCGCCGCGCATCGAAGCGCGTAATGACGTAGCGGCGCTCCATGCGTTTTTTCAGCACGTGCTCGAGCGCGCGCAACGTGCGCTCCAGCTGCGCGGCGCCTTTCATCGCGAGGTAATCGGCCGATATCGGCACCAGCACGCGATCCGCGGCGAATATGCTGTTCAGCGAGAGCACGCCCAGCATGGGGCATGCGTCCATCAGGATCGGCCGGTCGGTGTTGAGATTTTCCCTGACGATGCCCGCGTTCAGGCGGTTCAACACGTTCGGTCCCTTGCCGAACCGCGTGTCCACCTTGGACAGATCGAGATGCGCGGGTATGACCTTCCAGCCGATATTTGCGAACTTGATCAATCCGCTAAGCGAGGCCCCATTGCAATAAAATTCATAGAGACTGCGCTCCGAGGCCGCAACCACGGCGCCGCAAACGGCGGTGAGGTGTGCCTGGGGATCAAGGTCTATCACTAACGGGTCTTTGCCGCGCTTCGCGAGCAGCGCAGCGAGGTTCAGCGTCGTGGTCGTTTTCCCCACGCCACCCTTTTGATTGAATATAGCAATCTTGGCCACCAGACCCTCCTGGACCGTAAGATTAGTCCCGTAATCATGGACTTGGCAAGCAAGATTATCATACTAGGTCAACAATCGTCTGGAAGGTCCTGGAAGATAAGATCATGATTCCTGACGGCTCTTGCCATTGCGGGGCCGTAACGATCATGCCCGACCGATCGACGAAACTGGGTCTATCCACGCTGTTTGGAGTGACGGCGTTGGTGGCCGCGGCGGCCGACGCGGCCGAGAAGACCTACCCCAGCAAACCGATACCCTTTGTCGTGCCGTTCACTCCTGGCGGCTCGCAGGGCGAGATCGCCCGCATCGCCGGCCACCACGTGGTTATAGACAATCGCAGCGGCGCGAGAGCCCCCGCGTTTCGATAAACTCCCGCTTCATGCCCGCACCCGAACCCGGTCCCGAGAAAATCTACAGTGACAAGCTCGCGCAAGGGCGCTTCGAAATCCAGAAATGCGCCGCCTGCGGCAGGCACGTCTTCTACCCGCGGGTGCTGTGCCCGCATTGCGGCGCGTCCCGGCTCGACTGGGTGACGCCGAGCGGAAACGGCACCGTCTACTCGACCACCATCGTGCGGAGGAAGCCGGCCGACGGCGGCGACTACAACGTCGCGCTCATCGACCTCGAGGAAGGCGTGCGCATGATGAGCCGGGTGGCCGAGCTCGCGCCGGAACAGGTGAAGATCGGACAGCGCGTGAAATCCCGCGTTGCCGAAGGGCTGGTGGAGTTCGTTCCCGCATGAGGGGCTCCGTCGCGATCGTCGGTGTGGGCCTTGCCGGTTGCGGCGAGGCGCCCGGCTGGTCGGAAACCGAGATCGCTGCTGCCGCGGCGAAGAACGCGCTTGCCGACGCGCAGCTTACGAGCCGTGACGTGGACGGGCTGGTCGTGGCGAGCACCAACATCTTCATGCCGGGGCTCTCGCTGGCGGAGCACTTGGGCATTCACCCGCGATTCACCGATTCGACGATGGTCGGCGGCTCGTCGTTCGTAGGGCACCTGATTCCCGCGGCGCTTGCGCTCCAGGCGGGCCTGTGCGATGTCGTTCTCGTTGCCTACGGATCGAACCAGCGCACCGGCGTTGGCCGCGCGGAAGCCGGGAAGTACAAGGCCGCACTCGACCCGCAACCGTTCGAGCACCCCTACAAGCCCTTCAATCCACCCTCCTCCTACGCGCTCGCCGCGGCGCGCCACATGCATCAGTACGGCACCACGCGGGCGCAGCTCGCGGAGGTAGCCGTCGCCGCGCGCAAATGGGCGCAACTTAATCCCGAGGCATTCAGCCGCGACCCGTTGACAGTGGACGAGGTCCTGGGCTCGAGAATGATCTCCGATCCGTTGACCGTCAGGGATTGCTGCCTGGTAACCGACGGAGGCGGCGCCTTTGTGCTCGTCAGGGCCGACCGGGCAAAGGATGTTGCGAAACAGCCAGCTTACCTGCTCGGAGCCGGTTCCGCGCACTGGCACCGGCAGATCTCGTCGATGCCCGATCTCACGGTGACGGCCGCGACCGAATCGGGAATGCGCGCCTACGCGATGGCCGGGCTCAAGCCTTCCGACGTGGACGTGATCGAACTCTACGACGCGTTCACCATCAACACCATCCTTTTTCTCGAAGATCTCGGCTTCTGCAGGAAGGGCGAAGGCGGCGCTTTCGTTTCCGGCGGAAGAATCGCTCCCGGCGGCGAACTGCCCGTCAATACCAACGGGGGCGGATTGTCCTGCGTGCACCCGGGCATGTACGGCATCTTCACCATCATCGAATCCGTCAGGCAATTGCGCGGCGAGTGCGGCGATCGCCAGATCAAGGATGTCCGCATCGCGCTCGCGCACGGCAACGGCGGCGTGCTATCCAGCCAGATCACCGCACTGTTCGGAACCAGGGAGACCCTGTGAGCGACCTCTCGCAACTGAAAATAGCATCGATGCGCAGCAAGGTGAGCGCGGATGAATGGCAGGCACGCGTGGACCTGGCGGCGGCCTACCGCCTGGTGCATCACTACGCGATGAACGACCTCGTCTACAACCACATCTCCGCGCGCGTCCCCGGCGCGGAAGGGCACTTCCTGATCAACGCCTATGGGATGACCTACGACGAAATCACCGCCTCCAGCCTGGTAAAGATCGATTTCGACGGCAACGTGGTGCTCGATTCCGGCACCGGCTACGGCATCAATCACGCGGGCTTCGTGATCCACAGCGCGATCCATCGCGGTCGAAAGGACGTGGCCTGCGTGTTGCACACGCACACGCCGGCCGGAATGGCGGTTTCAGCGATGAAGTGCGGCCTGCTGCCGCTCACGCAGAACGCGATGTATTTTTCCGCAGTCGGCACGCACGACTACGAAGGACCGGCGGTGGACCGCGATGAGCAGAAGCGCCTGGTGCGTGACCTGGGATCCAACGATGCGATGATCCTGCGCAACCACGGCCTGCTCGCAGTCGGCCGTACGATTCCCGAGGCCTTCATCACCATGTTCTGGCTCGAGCGCGCCTGCCAGGCGCAGGTTGCGGCACTGGCATGCAATACCGAACTGATCATCCCCGGCGAAAAAGTCGTGCGCCTGACCAACGAGCGCTACAAGCCCGGCCAGCGGCGCAAGATCGGCGAGCTTGAATGGGCGGGCCTGCTGCGCATGCTCGACCGCAAAAACCCATCCTACAAGGAGTGACCGTGGCGCAAGCGAAAATGCTCGAAGGCAAAGTGGTCGTCGTCACCGGCGCCGGCGGCGGCATCGGGCGCGATTTCGCCCATGCGATGGCCGAGCACGGCGCGAAGGTCGTCGTGAACGACCTCGGCACGTCGGTGGCCGGCGAAGGCAAGGACGTCGGTCCCGCGCAGAGGGTGGTCGATGAGATCAAGGCCAAGGGCGGCACGGCGGTGGCCAGCACGGACAGCGTCTCCGACTGGGAATCGGCCAACCGAATTATCAGCTGCGCGCTGGACGTCTACGGGCGCATCGACGGCGTGGTGAATAACGCAGGTATCCTGCGCGACCGGTTTTTCTTCAAGATGAGCGTCGAGGAGTGGAAAGCGGTCATCGACGTGCATCTCAACGGCTCGTTCTTCGTGTCGCGCGCGGCGGTCAATTACTTCCGCGACCAAGGCAGCGGCGCCTATGTGCACATGACCTCGACCTCCGGGCTGATCGGCAATTTCGGCCAGGCGAACTACGCGGCCGCCAAGCTCGGCATCATCGGCCTGTCGAAGTCGATCGCGCTCGACCTCGCCAAGTATCACGTGCGCTCGAACTGCATCGCGCCGTTCGCCTGGAGCCGCATGATCGGTACCATCCCGGCGGATTCGGATGAGCAGAAAGCGCGGCTGGAGAAACTGAAAGTGATGGAAACGGCAAAGATCGCGCCGATGGCGGTCTACCTGCTCTCGGATGCGGCGAAGGACGTGACCGGGCAGATATTCGGCGTGCGGGCGAACGAGTTGTTCCTGTTCAGCCAGAACCGGCCTCTGCGTTCGGTGCACCGGGCCGGGGGCTGGACGCCGCAGGCGATCGCCGACCAGGCGATTCCCGCGATGCGCGCGCATTTCTACCCGCTCGACCGTTCGCAGGATGTGTTCTCGTGGGACCCGATCTGAGTGGCCATTGAATACGCGAAGCTGAAGGCCTGGTCCTTCAGGGACGTCGAGCAGAGCTACAGCGAGAAGGACTCGATGCTCTACGCGCTCGGCCTCGGCGTCGGCTACGACCCGATGGACGAGCAGCAGTTGAGCTTCGTCTACGAGAAGAACCTCAAGGTGCTGCCGACCATGGCGGTGGTGCTCGGCTATCCCGGATTCTGGATGAAGGACCCCGCCTCCGGCATCGATTGGGTGCGCATCGTGCACGGCGAGCAGTTCCTCAGATTACATCGCCCGCTGCCCGCTGCCGGCACCGTGGTCGGCCGCTCACGCATCCGCGCTCTGGTCGACAAGGGCAGGGACAAGGGCGCGCTGGTGGTGCAGGAGCGCAGCCTGCATGACAAGACGTCGGGGGAACTGCTCGCGACGCTCGAGCACGTGACGTTCTGCCGCGGCAACGGCGGTTTTTCGGAAGTACCGAACAATGGTCCGAAGGGAGGCGATCCGGCGCCGCCCGCGAAACCGGCAACGCCGGAAAGCGCGCCGGACGCGACCTGCGACCTGCCGACGCTGCCGCAGGCCGCGCTGATCTACCGCCTGTGCGCCGATCCGAATCCGCTGCACGCCGAGCCGGCAGTTGCCAAGGCTGCCGGCTTTCCGCGCCCGATCCTGCACGGGCTCGTCACGTACGGTGTCGCCGGCCACGCGATCCTGAAGACGTATTGCGACTACGATCCTTCGCGCCTGAAGTCTCTCGGTGTGCGCTTTTCCGCCCCCGTGTTTCCCGGAGAAACGATACGCACGGAAATGTGGCGGCGCGGCAACGCGCTGCAGTTCCGCGCCCGCGTGCTCGAGCGCGATTTGATCGTGCTGTCGCACGGCACCGCAGAGGTGGACTAACACATGCCCGGCCCGCTTTCGCATATCCGCGTCCTCGACCTGTCGCGCGTGCTCGCGGGGCCGTGGGCCGCGCAGAACCTCGCCGACCTCGGCGCGGAAGTGATCAAGGTCGAGCGGCCCGGCACTGGCGACGACACGCGCGGCTGGGGTCCTCCGTGGCTGAAGGACGGCGCGGGCAAGGACACCATGGAATCCGCGTACTTCCTGTCGGTCAACCGCAACAAGAAATCGATCACCATCGACATCGGCAAGCCCGCGGGCCAGGCGCTGGTGCGCGAGATCGCGCTCAAGTCCGACGTGCTGATCGAGAACTACAAGGTCGGCACGCTGAAGCGCTACGGCCTCGCGTATGACGACCTCAAGGCAGCGAATCCCGGGCTGGTGTACTGCTCGGTCACCGGATTCGGCCAGCACGGCCCTTACGCGCAGCGTCCCGGGTACGACTTCATCTTCCAGGGCATGGGCGGATTGATGTCGATCACCGGCGAGCGCGACGACTATCCCGGCGGCGGCCCGCAGAAGGTCGGCATCGCGATCACCGACGTGCTGACCGGGATGTATGCGAGCCTCGCCATCACCGCGGCGCTGACGCACCGCGAGCGTACCGGCCAGGGGCAGTACATCGATACCGCGCTGCTCGACACCATCGTCGCCTTCAACGCCAACCAGATCGTTTCATATTTCACCTCGGGACGCATCCCGATCCGCTGGGGCAACGCGCACCCGCAGGTCGTGCCCTACGAGGTATTTGCAACCTCGGACGGCCACATCATCCTTGCGGTGGGCAACGACGGGCAGTTCCAGCGCTTCTGCAGGGAGGCCGGCTGCGCCGAGCTTGCGGACGAGCCGCGTTTCGCCAACAACTCGCAGCGCATCATCCACCGGCACGAATTGATCCCGATCCTCGCCGACATCATGCGCCAGCGCACCAAGCAGGACTGGCTGGAGTCCCTGGAAAAAGCAACCGTGCCCTGCGGGCCGATCAACAACATGAAGGAAGTGTTCGAGGACGCGCAGGTGAAACACAGTGGTTTGCGCGTGGACATGCCGCATCCGCTCGGGGGCGTGGCGCCGGTGGTGGCGAGTCCGATGCGGCTGTCGGAGACGCCGGTGGAGTACCGGCTCGCGCCGCCGTTGCTTGGGCAGCATAATGAGGAGGTGCTGAAGGGGTTGCTGGGCAAGAGTGACGCAGAACTGAAGTCACTGAAGGCCTCGGGGATCATCTGATGATGGCTTTCCTCAACCGATCCACCCCCTCGACCAACCTCTCCTCGCTCGAAGCAAAACACCATCGCACAAACCCCTCCCCCTCCGGCCCGAATGCAATTCCCGGCGCAAGCCCGAGATTCAGCTCGACCACCAGCCGCTTACAGAACGCCAGGCTGTCCTGCATCCCCTCGACCCGAAAAAACGCATACATCGCCCCCGGCGGCGTCGCCGCCTGCACACCGGGAATCGCATTCAATTGTGGAACCAGAAAATCCCGCGCCTTACGGTAGCGCTCGACGGTGCGCGAGATCACCTTCTCGCCCGACTGCACCGCCACCAATCCCGCACGCTGGATGAACACCGGCACGCAGGAAGTGTTGTACTCGACCAGCTTGCCGATCTGGATCGCAAGCGCAGGCGGCGCGACGAGCCAGCCGATCCTCCATCCGGTCATCAACCAGGATTTGGAGAACGTATTGGTGCTGACCAGCCGGTCGCCCGCCTCCGCAATATCCAGAAACGAAGGCGCGGCAGCGCCCTCGCCGAACCACATCCGGTCGTAGGCGTCGTCGGCAATGATCCAGATGCCCAGCCTGCGGCAATGCTCGAGGATTTTCACCTGCACCTCCCGAGTGACGGTCCACCCGGTCGGATTGTTCGGCGAGTTGATGTACAGCGCGCGCGTTTCCGGCGTCAAAGCTGCAATCAGCCGGTCGAAGTTCAGAGTCCACCCCTGCGGCGAAAAATCGAGCGGCAGGCACTCGACCCGCGCTCCCAGCACCTTCGGAATCTCGACCAGGTTGGGCCACAGAGGCGTCACCTCGACCACCCGGTCGCCCGGCCCGATCAGCGCCTGGGTCGCCAGCATCAGGGCCGACATTCCCGAACTGGTGACGACGATGTTCTCGCTCGCCACCGGCCGGTGCAGGTTTGAAACATAGGCCGCAAGCGCCACGCGCAGCTCGGCGATGCCGAAGTTGTGGGTGTAGAACGTTTCCCCTGCCTCGAGCGACGCGATGCCGGCGCGGCGGATGAACTCGGGGGTCAGTTCATCGGGTTCGCCGAACCAGAACGCGAGCACGTCGGTGCGCCCGAGGCTGGCATTCGCCACCTCCCGGATCTTGGAGCCGCGCAGGCGCAATACGGCTTCGCGCGCGGTGAGTTCGTTCAACGGGGTGGAGAAGTCGGTGAGTTTCATGGTGGCATATTGTAAGCTGCCCGCTTCAAATGTCCCCCGCCTCCGCCTACCGCTGGTCGATGATCGTGGCGATCCTGGTGATGGTGATCTGGGGCGCAAACTTCCCGATCACGAAGTACATCCTCGAGCGCATCGGCGTCGGCCCGTTTCTGTTCTTCCGTTTCCTGGCGATGCCGCTGATCGGCTTCGCGCTGCTGGCGCTGATCTACCGCAAGCGCTGGCGCTATGCGGTGCCGAAACGCGACGATTGGGCGCGCTTCGCCGCCTGCGGCATGATCGGCCACGCGATGCACGTCGGCATCGTGATGTGGGGCATGAACCTGTCCACCCCGTTTTCGAGCGCGCTGGTGCTCACCAGCGGCCCGCTGTGGACCCTCCTGATCCTGGCGGCCCTCGGCGCCGAGAAGCTGCGCGGCCCGCAGGTCACCGGCACGCTGCTCGCGTTCGGCGGCATCCTGCTGTTCCTGTCTGACAAGTTCACCGCGGGCCTCGCGCGCGCGGGCCTGGGCGACGTGGTGCTGCTGTTCGCGGCGTCGCTGTTTTCGCTCTATACGATACTGGTGCGGCCGCTGGTGTCGCGCTACGGGCCGCTGGTGGTGCTGGTCTGGACGCTGGTGGTGGGCGCCCCGCCGATGCTGCTGATCACGCTGCCCGCGGCGCTCGCGCTCGACTACGCTTCGGTCGGCTGGCTCACCTGGTGGTGGGTGTTCTGGGCGATCACCGTGTCATCCTTCCTCGGCTGGCTCGGGTGGGCGTGGGTCAACGCGGTGCGCGGCATCGCGCGCAGCGCGCCGCTGCAATACATGATGCCGCCGCTCGCCGCGGTGTTTTCCTGGATCACGCTGGGGGAAACCTTCACCTGGCTGAAGCTCGCGGGCGCGGTCGTGGTGATGGCGGGTGTCGCCTGGGCGCAATTTGCGAGCAGCCCGGCCGCGCGCAATACGACCCAGGCTGACGCTGGCTAAGCCGCCGCGCGCGGCCTTTGCGAGAGGAAAGCGGCAAACGCGCCGAGCGCGCGGTCGATGCCCGCGGCGTCGACATCCAGGTGCGTGCACAGGCGCGTGCGTGTCCCGAGCAGCGCGAGCACGCCGTTGATTTTCAGATGTTCCGCGAGCGGAGGGCACGCGTCTTTCGGAATCTTCACGTACACCATGTTGGTTTGCGGAGGTTCGACTTCCAGCCCGAGCGCCGCGAGGCCCTTTGCGAGGCGTTCCGCATTCGCGTGGTCCTCGGGCAACCGCTCGACATGGTTCTCGATCGCATACAGCCCCGCCGCGGCGATCACGCCGGCCTGGCGCATCGCGCCGCCGAGAATTTTTCGCGCGCGACGTGCGCGGGCGATGAATTCACCTCCACCGACGAGCACCGTACCCGCCGGCGCCCCAAGCCCCTTGGGCAGGCACACCGACACCGAATCGAAGCCGCGGCACAGGTCCTTCACGTCCATGCCGAGCTTCATTGCGGCGTTGAAGACGCGCGCGCCGTCGAGATGCGTGGCGAGGCCCCGCCGCGCGGCAAGTTCCAAGGCAGCCTGCAGGTAGACGCGCCCCAATACCCGGCCGCCGATCGTGTTCTCCAGCGCGAGCAGGCGCGTGCGCGCGAAATGCGGGTCGTCGGGCTTGATCGCGGCATCCACCTCGGCGAGATCGAGCGACCCGTCGGGCCGGTTGGCGAGCGGTTGCGGCTGAATCGAGCCGAGCACCGCGCCCCCGCCCGCCTCGTACCGGTAGGTATGGGCCTCCTGCCCGACGATGACCTCCTCGCCGCGCTGGCAGTGGCTCATCAGCGCCGCGAGATTCGACTGGGTGCCGGAAGGAAACAACAGCGCCGCTTCGAATCCGAACCGTTCCGCCGCGCGCTGCTGCAGCCGGTTCACCGACGGATCGTCGCCAAACACGTCGTCGCCCAGCTCCGCGGCGGCGATCGCGGCGCGCATCGGCGCCGTGGGGCGCGTGACGGTGTCGCTGCGAAAATCGATCAAGAAACGAAACGCCGCGCTGCTCTAGCGCAGGCTGGCGTTCAACTTGTCGAGCGCCGCGCGTCCCGGGCAGAGCTCCTTCGGCCCGAGGCGGTTGAACGGGGTCTGCGCGGTGTTGAGGTGCGCGTGCAGGTCTTCGGTTTCGGGATCCACGAACAACAGGCCCGTCACCACCTCGCCCTTCGCCTGGTGCTGCTGGATGTAGTGCATCGCCGCGATCCGGTCGGTCGCGTCATACCCGGGATCGATCTTGCGCAGGCGCAGCACACTGCCGTCGTGCTGCTGCACGCTCGCCACCTCGCCTGCCTCGTAGTCGACCGTGATCGGCTCGCGGCTGGCGATGAAATCGAGCCGGTTGACCGCGTCGTTGTGCTCGCGCACGTAGTCGTAGCTCTTGGTGCTGCCCGAGTGGTTGTTGAACGCCACGCAGGGGCTCACCACGTCGATGAACGCCGCGCCCTGGTGCGCTAGCGCCGCCTTGATGAGCGGCACCAGCTGCTTCTTGTCGCCGGAAAAGCTGCGTGCGACGAAGGTCGCGCCCAGCAGCAGCGCGAGCGACACCGTGTCCACCGGCGCTTCGGTGTTGGCGATGCCGCGCTTGGATTTCGAGCCGGCATCCGCGGTGGCCGAGAACTGGCCCTTGGTGAGGCCATACACGCCGTTGTTCTCGAGAATGTAGGTCATGTTCACGCCGCGGCGCATCACGTGCGCGAACTGCCCGAGACCGATCGAGGCCGAATCGCCGTCGCCCGAGATGCCGAGATAGATCAGGTCACGGTTGGCGAGGTTCGCGCCGGTCAGCACCGACGGCATGCGCCCATGAACGGTATTGAAGCCGTGCGAGCTGCCGAGGAAATAGTCCGGCGTCTTCGAGCTGCAGCCTATGCCCGAGAGCTTGGCGACGCGGTGCGGCTCGATGTCGAGCTCCCAGCAGGCCTGGATCAGCGCTGCCGAAATCGAGTCGTGGCCGCAGCCGGCGCACAGCGTGCTTATCTTGCCCTCGTAATCGCGCCGCGTGAAGCCGATCTTGTTGATCGGCAGCGTCGGGTGGTGCAACCTCGGTTTGGTGATGTAGGTCATGTCGTAGTCCTCGGCGCCTCTGCGTATCTAAGCCGCTTTGTCTTTCTTGATGTCCTTCTTGATCGGACGGACGTTCAGCGCCGCCACGATCTCGGCGATCTCATCGGTGATGAAGCGCGCGGTGATCGGCGTGCCGTCGTAATGCAGGACCGGGATCAGGCTCGCCGGGTTGATGCCGGCGTCGTTCACCAGCAGCGTCTTCAGCTGCGCGTCGCGGTTCTGCTCCACCACGAACACCTTCGAGTGCGAGGCGACGAAATCGAAGATCTCGTCCTGGAACGGGAACGCCAGCACGCGCAGCGCGTTCACGTGGATGCCTTGTGCAGCAAGCGCCTCGAGGGCTTCCTGCATCGCCGGGCTGGTCGAACCGAAGTAGATCGCGCCGAACCGCGCCGGAACCTTCGACGGCGTGAGCACGGGTTTCGGCACCAGCGATTTCGCGGTCTCGAATTTCTTGAGCAGCCGCTGCACGTTGTCCACGTACACCGCGCCTTCCTCGCTGTAGCGCGCGTAGCGGTCCTTGGTGGTGCCGCGGGTGAAATAACCGCCCTTGGTCGGGTGCGTGCCGGGCAGCGTGCGGTACGGGATGCCGTCGCCGTCTACGTCGAGGTAGCGGCCGAAATCCTTGCCGGCCTCGAGTTCGTCGTGCGTCATCACCTTGCCGCGGTCGTAGGCGCGCTGGTCGTCCCATTCGAGCGGCGCGCACAGCCGCTGGTTCATGCCGATGTCGAGGTCGGTCATCACGAACACCGGGGTCTGCAGCCGGTCGGCGAGGTCGAGCGCGATGGCCGCATGCTCGAAGCATTCCTTCGGGTCTTCCGGGAACAGCAGCACGTGCTTGGTGTCGCCGTGCGAGGCGTACGCGCAGGCGAGCACGTCGGCCTGCTGGGTGCGGGTCGGCATGCCGGTGGAGGGCCCGCCGCGCTGCACGTCGACGATGGTGATCGGGATCTCGGCGAAATAGGCCAGGCCGATGAATTCCATCATCAGCGAAATGCCCGGGCCCGAGGTCGCGGTGAACGCGCGCGCGCCGTTCCAGCCCGCGCCCACCACGATGCCGACCGAGGCCAGTTCGTCTTCGCCCTGCACGATCGCGAAGTTGTTCCTGCCGGTCGCAGGGTCGACGCGGTACTTCTGGCACCACTTGGTGAATGCCTCGGCCACGGAGGACGATGGCGTGATCGGGTACCAGGCGCACACCGTCGCGCCGCCGTAAACGCATCCCAGCGCCAGGGCCGAGTTGCCTTCGATGAAGATTCGGTTGCCCACCGCGTCGCGCTTCTCGATACGCAGGCCGATCGGGCATTGCAGGTTGGCGCGCGCGTAGTCGCGGCCCATCTGCAGCGCGTTGAGGTTGGGCTTGAGCAGCTTCTCCTTGCCCTTGTACTGCTCGCCGATCAGCTGCGCGATCTCGCCCGCGTCGATCCCGAGCAGCGCCGACAGCGCGCCGAGGTAGATGATGTTCTTGAACAGCTGCTTCTCGCGCGAGTCGGTGTAGTTGGCGTTGCACATCTCGGTGAGCGGCATGCCGATCACAGTGATGTCGTCGCGCAGCTTCGATTTGGGCAGCGGTTTGGAGTTGTCGTAGAACAGGTATCCGCCCGGATCGATCTCCTTCAGGTCCCTGTCCCAGGTCTGCGGGTTCATCGCCACCATCAGGTCCACGCCGCCGCGCCGGCCGAGCCAGCCGTGCTCGCTGACCCGCACCTCGTACCAGGTAGGCAGGCCCTGGATGTTCGACGGGAAGATGTTGCGCGGACTGATCGGCACGCCCATGCGCAGGATGCTCTTGGCGAACAGCTCGTTGGCCGAAGCCGAGCCGGAGCCGTTGACGTTGGCGAACTTGACGACGAAATCGTTGACCGCTTCGATGGGCTTCACGTCTTGGCTCTAAGTTTTTTCACGCTCAGGCCGCCTTGCGCTGGCGCGTCCGGCAACCCGGGCCCGCATCGGTCATCTGGAACAGGAACTTCTGCATGTCCCAGGCCCCGGTCGGGCAGCGCTCTGCGCACAAGCCGCAGTGCAGGCAAACGTCCTCGTCCTTGACCATCACGCGGCCGGTTTTCAGGCCGTCCTGGACATACAGGTCCTGCGCGAGATTCTTCGCCGGCGCGTTGAGGCGCTGCCGGAGATCTGCTTCGTCGCCGTTGCGCGTGAAGGTGATGCAGTCCATCGGGCAGATATCCACGCAGGCGTCGCACTCGATGCACTGGCTGGCCGTGAACGCGGTCTGCACGTCGCAATTGAGGCAGCGCCGCGCTTCCTTGAAGCCGGTCAGCGGGTCGAATCCCAGCTCGACTTCGATCTTGATGCTCTTCAGCTTCCCAGGCTCGGCCCACGGCACGACGTAGCGCTCGTCGAGCGAGACGTCGTTGTCGTAGCTCCACTCGTGGATGCCCATCTTCTGCGATATCAGCGTCACCCCGGGCGCAGGGCGCTCCCTCAGGTCTTCGCCGTGCAGCAGCTTATCGATCGACACCGCTGCGTCGTGGCCGTGCGCCACCGCCCAGATGATGTTTTTCGGCCCGAACGCCGCGTCGCCGCCGAAGAATACCTTCGGATGCGTCGATTGGAAGGTCGCCTTGTCGACCACCGGCATGCCGCTGTCGTCGAACTCGATGCCGGCCTCGCGCTCGATCCACGGAAATGCGTTCTCCTGCCCGACCGCCACCAGCACGTCGTCGCACTCGTAGTGCTGGTTCGGCTCGCCGGTGGGCACCAGCTTGCGGCGGCCTTGCACGTCGAATTCGACCTTCACTTTCTCGAACAGCACGCCGGTCAGACTGCCGTTCCTGTGCGTGAACTCCATCGGCACCATGTAGTTGAGGATCGGGATGCCTTCATGCGTCGCGTCCTCCTTCTCCCAGGGCGAGGCCTTCATTTCGTCGTAGCCCGAGCGCACGATGACTTTCACGTCCTCGCCGCCAAGGCGCTTGGACGAGCGGCAACAGTCCATCGCGGTATTGCCGCCGCCAAGCACCACCACTCGCTTGCCGATCTTCTCGATATGGCCGAACGACACCGACGAGAGCCAGTCGATGCCGATGTGGATGTTTTTCGCGGCTTCCTTGCGGCCCGGAATGTCGAGGTCGCGTCCGCGCGGCGCACCCGAGCCGACGAACACCGCGTCGTAGCCCTCCGAGAGCAGCGCCTTCATCGAATCGATGCGCTTGCCGCCGCGGAACTCGATGCCGAGGTCGAGGACATAGCCGCATTCCTCGTCGATCACCTCGACCGGCAGGCGAAAGCGCGGGATCTGCGTGCGGATCATTCCGCCCGCAAGCGGGTCCTGGTCGAAAACTTTGACGTGATACCCGAGCGGAGCGAGGTCGCGCGCCACCGTGAGCGATGCGGGCCCGCCGCCGACGCAGGCGATTTTCAGGCCGTTTTTCCTCGCCGCCGGCTTCGGCAGATGCGCGCGGATGTCGCTCTTGTTGTCGGCGGCGACGCGCTTCAGGCGGCAGATTGCGACCGGCTCGGGTTTCTCTGCCTGGTGGTCTTCGACGCGGCCGCGGCGGCACGCGGGCTCGCAGGGACGATCGCAGGTGCGGCCAAGGATGCCGGGGAAGACGTTCGACGTCCAGTTGACCATGTAGGCGTCGTCATAACGCCCTGCTGCGATCAACCGGATGTACTCTGGAACCGGGGTATGGGCGGGGCACGCCCACTGGCAATCAACGACCTTGTGAAAGTAGTCGGGTATTCGAATATCGGTCGATCGCAACGCCCCCTCCTTAAGGTTGGCGGAGTCTAGCACCAGCAGAAACCGAAAAATAGAGGGATTTCAGATACTAAGACAAACTTTGCAAGATACAGTTGCACCTCTGCGACAGCTAAATGCGCAGCAAGCGGCGAGCGTTGACCTCGGTGATGGCTTTTTTTGTCCCTTCGTCCAGACGGGGGTGGTCACAGACGATCTCGACCGGCCGCTCGTAGGCAATCGGGAAGCAGTAGTCGCTGCCCATCAGGATGCGGTCCGGGCCGACCACCTCCACCAGGTAATCGAGGACGCGCTCGGAATAACCCACGGTGTCGTAATAGAAGCGCCGCAGGTACTCTGTCGGCCCGCGCTCGACGTGCTGCAGGTCCTTGCGTTTCTCCCACCCGCGGTGCAGGCGTCCGACCAGCCATGGGAAAGCGCCCCCCGCGTGCGGCAGCACCACCACCAGTTTCGGAAACCGGTCCAACACTTTGCCGAAGATTAGGTGCGCTGCAGCAATGGCAGATTCAAAGGGGTTGCCTAGCAGGTTGGTCAGGTAGTACGGCGTCAGGCGCGCGTGGCCGATAACCTCGACCGGATGGAGGAAGACCGGCCAGCCGAGCGCCTCGATCGCCTCGTACACCGGAAAGAATTCCGGATCGGACAACTCCTTGCCGGCAATCTGGGTGGCCATGTACGCGCCGCGCATGCCGGGCAGCTTTGCCGCGCGCTCGATTTCCCGCAACGCAAGCTCCGGGGCCTGCATCGGCAGCATCGCCAAGCCGAACAGGCGCTGCGGGTGTTTCACGTGGGCGTCCGCCGCGGCGTCGTTGTAGACCGCCGACAACCTGAGCGAGAGCCCGGGCCCTGCCCAGTACACCATCGGCAGCGACAGCGACAACGCGTGCATTGCGACGCCCTGCTCGTCCATCGCCTCGAGGCGCGCGTCGTGCTCGGTGAAACGGGGCGAGAACGGCCCGGCTTGGACATCGCCGACCTTCAGGAAGCGCTTGCCGTCCACTACGCGGGTTTCGGCGCCGAAGGCCGCGCCTTCCTTCTCCACCAGCGCGAGCCACTCGCGCGGGTAGAAGTGGGCGTGGATGTCGATTGCCGTATGCGCGTTGGTCATGGTCGGGGAATGATAATCGCTAATTCTTGCCCAAGAGCAAATCCGGCACCGCATTGCTCACCCCGATCCCGCCTGCCTTTGCGCGAAATCAAATCCGCGCCCCTCCGCCGCATTAATCTTGGAACAAGCTTTGGAGGATTAATGCAGGAAACGAAAAAAGACACCGGCTTCGAGATCGTGACGCGAGAGGACTTCTCGGACGTTACCTACCTCCTGGAGATCCGGCACCCGCTGATGGCCAAGGCCGCTCGGCCGGGCCAGTTCGTGATCGTGATGTTGCACGAGCACGGCGAGCGCATCCCGCTCACCATTGCGGACTTCGATCGGAACAAGGGAACGATCACCCTGGTGATCCAGGCCGTCGGCAAGACCACGAAGGAGATGCAGCAGAACTGCCGCCAGGGGACGCACCTCTATGCGATCGTCGGCCCGATGGGCATCCCCAGCCACATCGGCAAAGCGAAGAAAGTGGTCTGCGTGGGTGGCGGACTGGGCGTGGCGCCGATTTTCCCGCAGGCCCGCGCCTACAAGGAAAGCGGCGCCTACGTGATCGGCGTGGTCGGGTTCCGGTCCAGAGAGCTGATGTTCTGGGAAGACAGGTTCCGCGCCTGCTGCGACGAGCTCATCGTCTGCACGGATGACGGCTCCGCGGGAATCAGGGGCTTGGTCACGGCGGGTATCAAGCAGGCCATCGCAAAGCATTCCGATATCGACGAAGTGGTCGCGATCGGCCCGCCGGTAATGATGAAGGGCTGCGCCGAAGCAACGCGGTCCGCCCGGATCAAGACCATGGTGAGCCTCAACCCCGTGATGGTGGATGGAACCGGCATGTGCGGCGGTTGCCGGGTCAAGGTCGGCGGCAAGATGATGTTCGCCTGTGTCGACGGGCCTGACTTCGATGGCCACCAGGTCGATTTCGACGACCTGATGTTCCGCCTGCGCCGTTTCGTGCCCACCGAGAAAGCTGCTCTCGAACGCTGGCAGGACAGCTGCCGCATGAAAATCCCGCCCATCGAGCGGCTCGAGTTGCCCGATCCATTTGAAGAAGTGAAAGGCGGCTAAATGGCCACCAAGAAGAAAACGATCAGGACCATTCCGCAGGAACGCACGCCGGTCCGGGAACAGGACCCGCAGGCACGGGCGAAGAATTTCTCCGAAGTGTCGCTGGGATACCAGCTCGATGATGCGCTGCGCGAGGCCGAGCGCTGCCTGATGTGTCCCGACCAGCCCTGCGTCCGCGGCTGCCCGGTCGGCATCGACATCCCGGGCTTCATCCGGAAGATCAGCGAGAAGAATTTCCACGGCGCATACGATACCCTCACGGACACCAACCTTCTGCCCGCCGTCTGCGGGCGTGTCTGCCCCCAGGAAACGCAGTGCGAAGGGGTCTGCACCGTGGGCGACGTGCTTGCGCCGGTGGCGATCGGGCGGCTCGAGCGCTGGGTCGGCGACCTCGCGATCAAGGAGGGCTGGGCGAACATTCCCTATATCGAACCGAATGGCTTCAAGGTCGGGATTGTCGGCTCCGGCCCGGCCGGCATGGCCTGCGCGGCCGACATGGCCAAGGCCGGGTGCGACGTCACCGTCTACGAAGCGTTCCATCAGGCGGGTGGCGTGCTGAAGTACGGCATTCCCGACTTCCGGCTGCCGAACGAAGTCGTCGACGCCGAGATCGAGAGGCTCGTCCGGCTCGGCATCAAGTTCGAGTGCAACACGCTGGTCGGGCGCCTGTTCACGATCGAGCAGATGATCAGCGAGATGGGCTTTCACGCGCTGTTCGTCGGCACCGGCGCGGGCTATCCGAGCTTCATGGGCATCCCGGGCGAATCCTTCAACGGCGTGCTCTCGGCCAACGAACTGCTCACGCGGTGCAACCTGATGCGCGCAAAGGAATTCCCGAACTTCGACACGCCGCTGCAGCCCGGCCGGCGGGTGGCCGTGATCGGGGCCGGCAACACCGCGATGGATGCGATGCGGGTCAGCCTGCGGCTCGGCGCCGAGAAGGTGTACTGCATCTATCGCCGCACGAAGACGGAAGCCCCGGCGCGGGCAGAGGAAATCCATCATGCCGAGGAAGAGGGCATCGAGTTCCACTGGCTGACGAGCCCGGTCGAGATCCTCGACGACGGCAAGAACAACGTGCGCGGCATGCGCTGCATCCGCATGGAACTCGGCGAGCCGGACGAATCCGGCCGCCGCCGGCCGGTGCCGGTGGCCGGCAGCGAGTTCGAGTTCGAGGCGGACGCAGTGGTGTTCGCGATCGGCACCAATGCAAACCCGATCCTCGGGCAGACCTGCAAGTTCAAGCTCAACCGGCGCGGCTACATCGATGCCGATGACGACCTCGCGACTTCGATCACCGGCGTGTTTGCGGGCGGCGACATAGTCACCGGCGCCGCGACCGTGATCGAGGCGATGGGCGCCGGGCGCAAGGCCGCGCGCAGCATGAAGGCGTATCTGGGGCTGCGCGACAGCGACGTCGTGTATCTGCCCGAACGCGCCGGCGGCGCAGGCAAGCTGTTCGGCATCGATCTGAGCGAACGCGGCTATGCCCGCGTGCGCATCGCCTGAAGAAAACCGTGACAGGACCATGAACGATACGCTAACCGCAGACTCCGGCGTCGGCCGGAAAACCTCCCCGACCCGAGAGACCAAGAAGGCCGTCGCGCTGGCGGAGCATATCGTCGAAGTCATCAGCGACTCCGGCGAGGGGGCGCAGCGCTGCGGCCAGTCGCTCGCGGCAATCGCGGCGCGGATGGGCAACGGGATCTGGACCACGGAAATCATCCCCGCGGAGATCCAGCCCCCGGCGCGCAGCGTCGCCGGCGCAAGCGGCATCCGCATCCGCATGGGTTCGCGCCGCGTCACCAACGGCGGCGACGAGACGGACGTCGTGGTGGCGTTCAACGAACAGGTGCTGCTCGGCCGCGTGCAGGCGGGCGAGCTGAAGCAAGGCTGCACCATTTTGCTGGAGAGCATGTGGCGCGAGCATCGCGACCCGAAGATCGTCGCGTCGTATGCCAAGGTCGTCGATGCGCTGGCGAACGACGGCTACCGGGTGTGCGAAGTACCGCTGGAGCGGGAGTGCCTCACGCTCGTTTCCGACCCGCGCCGCGGCAAGAACATGTTCGTGCTCGGAATGCTGTGCAACATCTACAGCCTCGATCTGAAGCTGGGGCACGAGCAGATCGGGCGCATCTTCGGCAAGAAGGACGAAAAAGTCATCAAGTCGAACCAGCAGCTGCTCGATGCCGGCTGGCAGTGGGCCGAACGCAATCTCGACTTCAAGTACCGCATTCCGGCGACGCGTTCGGCAGAGCCGCAGATCGTGGTGAACGGCAACACGGCGATCGCGCTCGGGGTGCTCGCTTCGGGCATGGAGATCTGCGCCATGTATCCGATCACGCCCGCGACATCGGCCTCGCACTTCCTGAGCGACGTGTTCGAGCGGGTCGGCGGCATCGTGCACCAGGCTGAGGACGAGATTGCGGCCTGTGCCTTCGCGATCGGCGCTTCGTACGCGGGCAAGTGCGCCGTCACCATCTCCTCCGGTCCGGGGATTTCGCTCAAGCAGGAAGCGATCGGGCTCGCGGTGATGGCCGAGATCCCGCTGGTCGTGGTAAACGTCCAGCGCGGCGGCCCGAGCACCGGCCAGCCGACGAAGGTGGAACAGGGCGACCTGCTGCAGGCGTGCTTCGGCAGCCACGGCGACGCGCCCAAGGTGGTAATCGCACCGAGCAGCATCGAGGATTGCTTCTACTCGATCATCACCGCGCGCAAGATCGCCGAGACTTTCAACATGGTGGTGGTGGTGCTCTCGGATGCGAGCCTCGCCACCGCGCAACAGCCTTTCCCGCGGCCCCGCTTCAGCGAGGACTGGCTCGCGCCGCCGGTGGACCAGAGCCCGGTGCCGGAGGGCGCGAAGCCCTACGACTGGGACCCGGTCACCGGTCTGATCCGCAGGTTCGTTCCGGGCCAGCCCGGTGGCATGCACACGTTGACCGGGCTCGCCCATGACCGCCTGAGCCACGTCGCATACGATCCGGCGAACAACGAGGAAGGCCTGCGCCACCGCAGCCTGAAGCTGGCCGCGCTGCAGAAGACGCTGAAGACCCCGCCGGTGTTCGGCGATCCGGAAGGCGACATGCTGGTGGTCGGCTGGGGCAGCACCAAGGGCGCGATCGAGGAGGCCGTCGAGCGCCTGCGCGCCGAGGGCCGCAAGGTGTCGTCGCTGCACCTGCAGTTCATCCAGCCGATGCCCTCGGGCATCAGGGAAATCATGCAGCGCTTCAGGCAGGTGATTGTGGTCGAAGCCAACTGGTCCGACAGTCTCGAAGACCAGATCATCGATGAAAGCAACCGGCGCTACTCGGCGCTGGCGATGATCCTGCGCGCGCGCACGCTGGTGGACATCGATTGCTGGAGCGAGGCGCGCGGCCAGCCGATCAAGCCGGGCGCGATCTGCGCCGTGGTGCGCGAAAGAATGAAACATGGAGGAACGCAGCAATGACGATGCCGGCCACGCAGTGCCTGATCCGCCTGCACCAGGAACACCATTCGCTCGAGGACTACCAGGGCGGCGTGCCGCGCTGGTGCAGCGGCTGCGGCGACAATGCCATCCTCGCCGCCATCCAGCGGGTGTGCCGCGACGAGGATCTGCGCCCGGAGAAAACCATGTTCGTGTCGGGCATCGGCTGCTCGAGCCGCCTGCCCCACTACATGAAGACCTACGGCTTTCACGGCATCCACGGGCGGGCGTTTCCCGTCGCCGAGGGCATCAAGATGGCGCGTCCCGACCTGCACGTGTTCGTCAACACGGGCGACGGCGACTGCTGCAGCATCGGCGCGGCGCACTGGATCCACGCCATCCGCTACAACATGAACATGACGGTGATGCTGCACGACAACCATGTCTACGGCTTGACCAAGAAGCAGGCATCCCCGACTTCGCCGCTGGGCCTGAAAAGCAACACCACGCCGCGCGGCTCGCAGCTGGCAGCACTGAATCCTCTTAGCGTCACGCTGGGAGTGCAGAACGTTTCGTTCGTCGCGCAGGCGGTGGACTGGGTCCCCGAGGTCATGTACGACATCATGTCGGCGGCGTTCCGGCACCGCGGGTTCTCCTTTGTCCGCATCATCCAGCGCTGCCCTGAATTCCTGCCGAAAATGTTCGAGCCCTGGCTGCATGATCCGCAAAAGACCCTGCTGCTGTCCCATAAGGACGGCCTGCAGATCAGCGCCGGCCTGTCGAAGACCTACCGGAACCAGCAGGAGCACGACCCGTCGAACATCGACCGCGCGCGCGAGATCGCCTCGCTGGAAGATCCGCTCCCGGTCGGCATCCTGTATCGCAATCCGCAGGTGCCGTGCTACGAGGACCTGCGACACCCCGCGCAGATGCGCACGCCTGAGTTCATCCGCGCAGGCTTCGAGGCGGAGCTGGACAAGGTGACCGTCTGGCCCGACCAGGACGCGCAAACTCAGCGCGCGGCCTGAGCAACCGGCTGATCGACATGGACATGGCCGCAAGATTCCAGGAGCAGTTCGTGTTTCATCTGACGGGCAAGCGGCACGGCGGGGAGCTCGACGCCATCGACGGGCTGAACCTGCGCCCTGCGCTGCTCGCAGGTTTTCGCGATCTCACCCGGCTGCGCTACGACTTCCCGGTCGTGCTGGTCGAAAACGCCATCCGCGGCGGATCGGTACAGTCGCTCTCCAGCGTGATCGACGAGGTCCTGCAGCAGGTCGCGCCGAGGGGCATCGAAGGAGAACGGCTGAGAAAACACGTGCTGCGGCTCGAGCGCGAAATTCGCGCACTCGTCGCGCAGGGTGCGACCGGGTGGCTCTCCGAACTATGGACGCTCGCCGCAGCCAGATTCACATCCGGCCCGGACGAGACACCCGGGAAAGTCCTGGAGCACACCGGCGCGGCACTCGAGTCGGACGGCGAGGTGCTCGACTGCGGCCACCAGCTGCCGGCGCGCGTGCTCAGGCACCTCTGGAAACAAGTGCAGGTCGAGAAAGCGCGCACGTTTCATGCGGACGCGGGCGCGCTGGCGGTGAAACTCTCCGACATTCTCCGTGCTGCGTTCGTCCACTCGGTAGAAGGCCGGCGCGCGGAAAGCCTCAAGGCCTCCGTCGGCGGTCCGCACCAGGAAATATTCGACTTTACGGCGATGTCGAACCTGCTGCGCCGGCCCGGCGCCGGAGACCAGCTGCACGAGGGCCGCCGCAAGCGTATCGAGCACGCGCTCTCGGTGCTCCGGTCACAG
This sequence comes from Burkholderiales bacterium, assembly GCA_017880775.1. Lineage (GTDB taxonomy): Bacteria > Pseudomonadota > Gammaproteobacteria > Burkholderiales > SG8-39 > JADGRQ01. The sequence goes on from JADGRQ010000012.1 coordinate 105,600, forward strand.
CGGTTCTTCGCTACGCCGGAAGGAAAGCAGCCGACGCACGACGCCGGGCCCTACGAATTCCTGTTCGACGACTGCGCGAGCGCCGTGCAGGCGTTCCGCGACCGCCTGCCGCAAGTGCTCGAACTGGCCAGGACGATGTCGATCGCCCAGCTTGAGGCCGACGGATGCTACATCGAGGCGAATCATGATCCATTGTTCGCGGAGTTCGATGCAAGCGCGCTCGGACCCACGGACATGGCGACGTTTCCGAACTACCTCGTCTGCATCGCACCGGGCCGGATCGATGCGCCCGAGAACGTCATGCTGATGGAGGTCCTCGCCTCCGGGCTGCCCATCAAGATCCTGGTGCAGACCGAGGAGGTGCTGGAGGATTCCCCGGTCAGCGAAGGCCATCTCGCGTTCGGCGCACGCGGCGCCCAGCTTGCCAGCACGGCCATCGGTCTGGACAACGTGTTCGTGCTGCAATCGAGCAGTTCGAACCTTTACCAGCTGCGGGACCGCGTTCACGGTGGTGTGGCCTGCGCGGGGCCCGCGCTGTTCAGCATCTTCTCCGGCCCGCCCTCGCCGGTCAGCTCGCTGCCGCCGTACCTGACCGCGACCACGGCGATGCAGGCGCGCGCGTTTCCCGCCTTCACCTGCGATCCGGCCGCCGGGACCGACTGGGCCTCGCGGTTCTCGCTGGAAGACAATCCCCAGCCGGAGGCAGATTGGCCGGTCGACAGCCTTACGTATTCGGACGAGGAACTCCAGCGCGTGTCGGAGAAGCTCGCGTTCACGATCGCGGACTTCGTCGCCACCGACCGGCGTTACGCCCGCCACTTCGCAAGAGTGCCGCGTTCGCACTGGAACACAAACATGCTCCGGACGGACGAGTGGCTGGCGCTTGATACGAAGGACCAGGCCGGGAAAGTTCCCTATGTGCTCGCGGTCGATGAGGACGATGTCCTGCACCGGCTCATCGTCGACGGCAAGCTGATGCAGGCGGCGCGTCGCTGCCGCGAAATGTGGCGCCGCCTGCAGGAACTCGGCGGAATCCACAACTCCCATGCCGAACGGCTGCTCGCGCGCGAAAGGACCGCTTGGGAAGAGCAGAAGCAGCGCGAGTTCGCGAGCCTGAAGGACGCGACCCGCGCTGCAGCGGCCCCCGCCCCCGGGGTGGCGCCCGCCGCGACTGCAACTCCGCAGGCACCGGTTTCGACGGCACAAGCGGCGCCTGCGCAAGCCGTACCGGCCGAAAAGCCGTCCGACGATCCGTACATCGAAACCGCCCGCTGCTCGAGTTGCAACGAGTGCACCCTGATCAACGACCGGATGTTCGCCTACGACGCGAACCAGCAGGCCTACATTGCCGATGCCGACGCGGGCACTTATCGGGAACTCGTGGAAGCCGCCGAGAATTGCCAATTGTCGATCATCCACCCCGGCAAGCCGCGCAAACCGGGCGAGCCCGGACTCGACGAGCTGATCAAGCGCGCTGAGCCGTTTGCCTGAGGGCCGGGACCGTGGACGCAGGCGGGTCGGACAATGCGTCTCGGTCCGGCGGCACATAATTAATTCCGACTCATGACCGAATCGAAACCGGCGGATGCCGGGGGATTCGCCGGAGAAATCTGGGGCGGGCTCGCCTCGATGCTGGTCGCGCTGCCGTCGTCGATCGCGTTCGGCGTGCTTATCTATACCGCGATCGGGCCGGAGCTTGGCGGCGACGGTGCGCTCGCTGGAATGGTCGGCGCTGCGGTCCTTGGCATCATCGCGCCGCTTGTAGGGCGCAACGGCGGCTTCATCACGGCCCCCTGTGCTCCGGCCGCCGCAGTCCTTTCGGCAATGGCGGCCGCGCTGGTCGCGAATGGCCAAGCTTCGCCGGAGCGCATCGTGGCGCTGCTCGCGCTGACGGCGCTTCTGTCCGGGCTGTTCCAGGTTCTATACGGAGCGGTGCGCGCCGGCCGTCTGATAAAGTACATACCGTATCAGGTGGTCAGCGGCTACCTGTCGGGTGTGGCGCTGGTGATTGCGCTTGGCCAGTTGCCCAAGCTGCTGGGTCTGCCCAAGGACGTGGGGCTGGCGCGGGGGCTGGCTTCGCCGGAACTGTGGAGCTGGACCGGAATCGCAGTCGGCATCGCGACGATCCTCGCGATGGCGGCCGCGCCGCGGCTCACGCAACGGATTCCCGCCGCAATCATCGGCCTGGTGGCAGGAATCGCCGCGTATTTCCTCCTCGCGCTGGTCAACCCCGAGTTGCTCCGTTTGCATGGCAACGCCCTGGTGATCGGGCCGATCCCGGGCGCCGGGTCGGTGCTGGACGCCGTCGGCGCCCGCGCGAGCGGCATTTTGCAGGTGCGGCCGGCTGACGTCGTTGCTGTTTTGAGCTCCGCGCTCACGCTCTCGGTGCTGCTCTCGATCGATACGCTCAAGACCGGCGTGGTGCTGGATGCGATTACGCGCCACCGCCACAATTCGAATCGCGAATTGATCGCGCAGGGCGCGGCCAACCTCGCCGGTTTCATGGCCGGAGGAATGCCGGGAGCCGGGACCATGGGTGCGTCACTCGTCAACGTCAGCAGTGGCGGCCGCACGCCCTGGTCCGGCGTGGCCGAAGGCGTATTCGTTCTCCTCGCCTTCGTGCTGCTCGGCAACCTGATCGCGTGGGTGCCGATCGGCGCGCTCGCCGGACTGCTGCTGATGGTCGCCTGGAAAATGTTCGACCGCAACATGTTCCGGCTGGCATTGCGGCGCTCGACGCGGGTGGATTTCGCGGTCATCGCGACCGTCGTTGCAGTCGCGCAATTTGAGCTGATCGCGGCGTCGGCGGTCGGGGTCTGCCTCGCGATCCTGCTGTTCATGCGCGATCAGATCCGCGAATCGGTGATCGTGAGCATCGTCTACCTCGACGCGGCGCATTCCAAACGCAAACGACTCGTCGCCGAGCGCGAGCTTCTCGCGCAGCACGGGCGCCTCGCGGCGGTCGTGCAGCTGCATGGCAACCTGTTCTTCGGCACCACCGATCAACTGTTTTCGGAGCTGGAGCGCGACCTCGCGACGCTGCGTTACCTGCTCATCGACCTGCGCCGGGTGCGTTCGATGGATTTCACCGGCGGGCACCTGCTCGAACAGATGAAGGAGCGGCTGCACGAGCGCGGCGGCGAGCTGCTGTTCAGCGGCATGCCCTCGCAACTGCCGACGCACCAGGACATCGAGAGCTACATGGGCGAACTCGGACTGGTGAGCGGCACGGGCATCCGCATCTTCGACACCCGGGACGGCGCGATCGAGTGGATGGAGGACCGGATCCTCGAGGCGGCAGGCTGGCAGCCCGCGAGTGAAGAGCGTCTGCTCGATCTTGGCGAAATCGAATTGTTCAGCAAGATCGACGCGGCGACGCTCGCCGAGCTGTCCACCGCGATTCGGGAAATCTCAGTTGCGGCGGGCGGGCGCATCTTCTCGCAGGGCGATGCCGGCGACGAACTGTTTCTGGTGCGGCGCGGGCGGATGCACGTGCTGCTCGAACTCGAAGGCGGCAAACGGCACCACCTCAGCACCCTCTGTCAGGGGGACTATTTCGGGGAAATGGCGTTTCTCGACCGCGAGCGGCGCTCGGCCGACGTCGAGGCGGCGACGCCGTCGGATCTTTTCGTATTGTCGCGGGAACGCTTCGACACCCTCGCCCGCGGCGATCCCGCCCTCGGCGGGAGGGTGTTCGAACAGCTGGCCGACGCGGTGTCGAAGCGCTTGCGCGCCGCGGATGCCGAGTTGCGCGTGCTGGAGGCGCGCTGAGGAACGGGGACCGGGTTTCCTGAATCCGCCGATCCGGCGTAGCATTGCCGTCTCCACGCACAAGGCGGAACCCATGAGCGGAAACGCAGCAGCAGCACCAACACCAGCGCCGGCGACGGCGACGGCGTCAGGCCAGCCGACGTACCAGGACACCGTCAAGGATCTGGCGCTGCGGATTTATGTGCAGCTAGCCGGTCATAGCTACACCGGCACGGCGGTTGAAGGGCAACCCGACCCGAAGGCGCTCGCGATGCTCAGTTTCAAGCTCGCCGAGGCATTTCTGCAGGCCCACCGGGATATCAATTCCGTCCTGCTCGAGGCCGCACGCAAACGCGACAATTTCAGTTTCAACGACCTTGACCTGGGCGCGATGATGAAGGGCTGACGTCTGCGCGCTTCAGCCGTCGCCGCGCGTGCGCGGCGGCACGTCCTTGAGCAGCGCGCTCGCCAGATGGTCGATGATTTCGTGGTGCCTGACCTTCAGGCCCAGCGCCTCCTCGAGCCCCCGTGCGACGTCCTTTCCGAGCGAACCCATTTCCCGGTTCATCGCGATCAGCGGCGTGCGCGTCGCCCATCGCCCGGAGAACTCCAGGCTCTGGACGCAAGCTAAACCCGCGGGGAGCATGTTGGCCGCGCCGTCGTTCACCGCGCGGATGTGCGAAATTCACGTTCCACCTCCGCCAGGATCTCGTAAGAACGCACTCGGGCGGCGTGATCGTAGATCGCCGAAACCACCATCAACTCCTCCACGCCGGTCGCCGCAACGAACTGTTCGAGGCCGCGCCGGATCGCAGCCGGCGCGCCGACAAAGGAACAGGCCAGCATGCGCGAGGCCTGCACCTTCTCCGCCGCCGACCAGTAGGTCTCGATGTCGGCGATCGGCGGCTGCAGCTTGCCCCGGCGGCCGCGCTGCATGTTCGTGAACTGCTGCTGCACGCTGGTGAACAGACGCCTGGCTTCTTCGTCCGTGCCGGCGGCGACGACGTTGACGCCCGCCATGGCATAGGGCTTCGCCAGTTGCGTGGAGGGCTTGAATTTGCTGCGATACGCATCGAGCGCCGACATCAGCTGGTCGGGTGCGAAGTGCGACGCGAAGGCGTATGGCAGGCCCAGCATGGCGGCCAGTTGCGCGCCGTACAGGCTCGATCCCAGTATCCACAGCGGCACCCGCGAGCCGCCGCCAGGGACGGCCTGCACCGCCTGGCCGGGCTCGACCGGGGCAAGATAGGCCTGCAGTTCCATCACATCGTGCGGGAAATTTTCGGCGTTGGCAGGGTCTACGCGCAGCGCGCGCAACGTGCGCTGGTCGGTGCCCGGCGCCCGGCCCAACCCGAGGTCGATGCGGCCGGGATAAAGCGCGTCCAGCGTTCCGAACTGTTCGGCCACGATCAGGGGCGCATGATTCGGCAGCATGATCCCGCCCGCACCGACGCGTATCGTCGATGTGCCGCCGGCCAGGTAACCGATTAGGACGACCGTCGCCGCGCTGGCGATACCGCGCATGTTGTGGTGCTCCGCGACCCAATAGCGCTTGTAGCTCAGGCGCTCGGCGTGCCGCGCCAGATCGAGGCTCTTGCGAAACGCGTCCGAGGCGGTATCGCCTTCAACGATCGGCGCGAGGTCGAGAACCGAGAGTGCACTCACGCGTCAGGTCCCGCAGCGTCGCTTCAGCGCATGCCGCGTGCGGTCGTATGCATTGCCGTCTTCCGAAAATCGCTTGTTCATTGGCCTGATCCCCTCTCGTTGAAATGGGACTCCACAGCATAACGCTACTAGAATTGAGGATCACGTCGAGAATGCCACATGGCCAGCTACCGAGTCGTGCTGCGAGGCATCGAACCAGGCAAGGACCCGGAGCTTGCCTTGCAAAGCTTGGCCACGCTATCGAGGACGGGCGTCGACGCGCTGCGTCGGCACCTCGGTTCCGGAAATTTGGTCATCAAGCGCAGCGTCGATCGAGAGACGGCGGCTCGATATCAGACTGCGATCCGGCAATCCGGGTGGCTCTGCGCCGTCGAGCTGGAGGTGGCTGCTGAGGCGAGCGCAACCGGCGTACAGATGCCTGCTGACTCCGCGTCAGAACACAATGCCTCGCCAAGCGCCGCTGCCGCCGCAACAACGGCTTTGCCGCCGGCCCCTGCGCAAACGCAAGCCCGGCCCCGCCGAAAGCTCAAAACCGTCGCTGCATTCGCGGCAGCTGCAGCAGCCATCGCGCTAGGCATGGGGCTGTACTCGAACTGGCGATCGATCGGCCCTGGCGTCGATATCGTCGGCGAGTGGAACTGCCTGCCCACGGATCGCAGCAAGGACAGCAAGGGGTCCCGCAACTACGTCGTGGTCTTCGGCAGCGATGGAAAGTTTTCGATGACCAGCGCAATGTCGTACGAAATTCAGTTCAGTGGTGTCTATCGGCGGAGCAAGAATCAGATATTGGTGACACTGCAAGGCGGCGCGACGATGCGTGAAAATGCCGCAAACATCGCGAGTGTGGATCTGAGGGGACGGGTCGTCAGAGGCGCCAGCGACAAGCAGGCAAGCAGCTTGACGATCGCGAATGTGGAGCTGACTGGACAGGTCGTCAGAGGCGCCAGCGACCAGCTGGACTTCGAGCTGGCGGTTCCGCACCTGTTGAATAAAATATGGTCGTGCTCGCGCCTGTGAGATTCACCGATCGGCAAGTGAAGCATTCGCATTGCGGTATGCCGCCGGCGGCGGTTGAAGGACGGCCTGTCCCTTGGGCAGTGTCGGGAGCGGCTTGCGTGCATAACGCCCGCCGATCCCGTGCGGCGGCGAGCTGCGCCGCGTCGCACTGAATTACGGCGTTACAAATGTCGCCGGGGCGACGCTTCCCCGAACAATTGCTAACAATTCCTCAGTGCCGAATTGAATCTGGCGGCAAAGTCAAAACGACAGGCCCAGAGGATAATTGACGCAATGGACGTTTACGAGACAACCACGAAAAAAAATTTGCCGTCCACCTCCCTACCCGGTGGCCGCACCGCGTGGGAGCTTATTTTCGAACGGGCATTCCAGGCGCCGGATGCAGTGACGATCGCCGCACTAGGTCGCAGTCCGTTGTGCTTTGGCGACCTCAAACGTCATATCACCACGCTAGCGATTGCGTTGAATGTCGAGGGGGTCAGGCGCAACAGCCGCGTCGCCTTGGTACTGCCCTCCGGACCGGAGATGGCGACCGCGTTTCTCGCGGTGGCGTCCAGCGCTACGTGTGCCCCGCTCAACCCAGAATATACAGCTGAGGAATTCGAGTTTTTCCTCGACCATCTGCAGGCGCGTGCGCTGATCGTACCGGCCGGCCGTGACTCACCCGCCCAAGCGGTGACGCGTCGACTCGGGATCCAGGAAATGATCGATCGCGGCGGAGAAAAGATCTCGCCGCGCGGGATCGCTGCTGCAATCGAGTCCCATCCCGATGTCCGGGCGGTTGCGACCTTCGGCATTCCCCATCCAACCCTCGGCGAAGAGGTTGTTGCCGCCGCAATCAAGGAGAGTGACGCCGCAATCGGGGAGTCGGATATTGCCGCTTGGGTCCGACAACGGATGGGCTCGACGCGGGCACCGCGCCGGATCTATTTCGTGGACCAGTTACAACGAACCGAAAGCGGCAAGGTCCGCCGATCCGATCTTTCACGGTTGTTGGGGCTGGACCAGCCACGCGTTACGCGCGCCCACGAATCGCGCGTCGCGGAAGCGCAGTCACCAGCTTCGCCTCCGGAAGCGGCGCTGGCTGAGGTGTGGATGTCAGTGCTGGAAGTGACGAATGAAGGTTCCGACGACGACTTTTTCCCGCTCGGCGGCGATTCGCTGCGCGGTACCCGGCTGCTCACCAGCGTCAAGGCCGTGTTCGGTCTCGAGCTTACGAAACGGGCGCTCTTCTGGGAGGCCGCGAGGGTGGCGGGCATGGCCTGCGCCATCGAGACAGTGCGTTCGGCCAACGCCATAGTCCGTCATGAATGAAATGAACCCGGGTATCGCTCAAGTCCTCGAGCGTCTTGCGGCCAGTCCGCCCACGGCTCCGGCGCTGCACAACCCTGAACTACCACGCAGATAGGCCACGTTCGGGAGCGGCTGGGCAGTTGGGGCATCGTGCGGGGCGATGTGATCGCAGGCGTCATTCCGCTACGACCAGAGATGGCTCTTGCGTGTGCCACGATTCCAGCCGCGGCGACCTTCGCGCCGCTCAGCCCAGCGCTGGCGCCAGACGCCTACACCGAACTGCTGAGACGCTTGCGCCCGAAGGCGCTCCTCGTTCCCAGGGGACGGGACCATTCGGTGCGCGCGATCGCAAGAACAAGCCCGAACAGCACATTGAATGTCCAGACCGTATCGAAATGACGCCGATCGGCATTCGGGTTCTGAATGAGCGCCAGATCGAAGCCGAAATCGCCCAGAAGCGCCAGTAGCGCGATCAACGAAGTGGCTAACGCGACCACTCCAAAATCTGCCGGAACAAGCAGTCGGGCAAGAATGACGGTGCTCAGCAGACCGATTCCGCGGTCGGCGACTCTCAGGAGTACATTCCAACTCGCGCCCCTGACCATTCCGGTGTTCACTGATTCCATTCGGTACCCACTTTCTTGCTCCCGAGATCACGCAAAGGCCGCCAAGGGCATTTCATTCTCGATGCTCTCTGCCTCTCTGCGTGCCTTGTGCGCTTGACGTGAACTTATGTCCTGTTCGCCCGCGACAGTGTCGAGCACTCGCGCAAATCCGATGGTCCGCCTGCGGCGTGATGCGGCGCCGACCGTTACCTCCCCCGCCATCGGCGCACGATTCTGCCGCAGAAGGTCGAGGAAGCGGATCAGCAGCCGCGCGATAGCCTGCTGTGAATCCAGCTTTCGATCGCGATTCTCGCCGTTGAGCAGCTCGTCGCGTAGCGTGCCGTTGAAGCTCTCGCAGTAGCCATTCTCTCACGGGCTTCCCGGCTCGATGCAGCGCGTTTTACTCTACCGCATCAGGCCGCGTGCTTTTTCACCCACGCGACATAGTGGTCCATCCAGTCCTGCAGGAATTTCCTGCCGTCTGCACCGATGTTGCCGGCCTGGTCGAACAACCCTTCCTTTGCCTGGATGAATGCTTCGGGTTGGCCAAGCGTCGGCACGTCCAGGTACGCAAGAACATTGCGCAAATGCTGTTGCGCAACTGCCGTGCCGATGGCGCCGACCGACACGCCCAACACACCGGCGGGCTTGCCCGCCCAAGCGCTCTGGCCATAGGGACGCGAGGCATGGTCGATCGCGTTCTTGAGCACGCCGGGGATCGAACGGTTGTATTCGGCCGTGACGAACAGAAGGCCTTGGGCAGCCGCGATTTCGGCCTTCAGCCGTTTGACGGACTCGGCCTGGTTCGCGTCGTCGTCCTGGTTGTAGAGCGGCAAGTCGCCGATTTGCACCTGCTTGAACGAGAACTCCGGCGGCGCCAATTTCACAATGGCGT